>CAYOHP010000065.1:0-29834 GCA_964403795.1 uncultured bacterium
CTCGAGTCCTGTCGCAGTTTGGCGATGCGGGAGCTTGCGCGCCTGGCGCGCCAGGTGGCGGCCTCGGAGGCGCCGGTCCTGATCCAGGGCGAGACCGGTACCGGCAAGGAACTGCTGGCTCGGGCCATCCACGCCTGGAGCCCCAGGGCCGGGCGCCCCCTGGTCACCCTGAATTGCGCGGCGCTGCCCGAGAACCTGATCGAGAGCGAACTCTTCGGCCACGTGAAGGGAGCCTTCACGGGGGCCACCACCAGCCGGCTCGGGAGGTTCCAGGCGGCCGACGGAGGGACCTTGTTCCTGGACGAGGTCGGCGAGCTCCCGCTCGGGCTCCAGGCCAAGCTGCTCCGGGTGCTCCAGGAGGGAGCCTTCGAACCGCTGGGTTCCGACCGCACCGTCCGGGTCGACGTGCGGATCCTGGCGGCCACCAACCGGGATCTCCCGGCCGCGGTGCGCGACCGGCAGTTCCGGGAGGACCTCTTCTACCGGCTGGCGGTCTTCCCGCTCACCATCCCGCCGCTCCGGGCCAGGCCGGAGGACGTCGCGCCCCTGGCCCAAGGGATCCTGGCACGCCTGCCCGCCCGACCGGGGGCCGCGGCTTGGAGCCTCTCGGACCCGGCGCTCGCCTGGCTCGAATCCCAACCCTGGCCGGGGAACGTCCGGGAGCTGGTCAATGCCCTGGAGCGGGCGACCATCCTGGCTCGGACCTCGCAGCTGTCGGTCGGTGACGTCGGGGGCTCAGGGTCCCCGGCGTCGGCTCCGGTTCCCTCGTCGGGGCCGCAGGATGCCGGGGAAGCCGCCCATCCGGCCGGGGCCGCGATCGTCACCATGGAGGAGATGGAGCGGCGCCACATCGAGGCTGCCCTGACCGCGACCGGAGGCCGGATCTACGGCGCCGACGGGGCGGCGCGGCTGCTCGGCCTGCCGGGGAGCACGCTGGCGTCGCGGATGAAGAAGCTCGGCCTGGCCGGGGCCCGGGCACGGAGGTCGGGGGCCATGAGGCCGACACGGTAGGATGACGGGAATGGGACTCCCGATCCGTCGCTTCTGCTTGGCGTTCGGCTTCGGCCTCGCTCTGGCGACCGGAGGCTCCGCCGCCGGCCCCGGTGACCCGATCCTGCTGGAGTGGCCGCCCTTCCCGGCGCGGGCCTGGATCCATGCATGGATGGGCACGTCGCTCCGGGCGCCTCTGGCCCGCGAGTCGCGGCCCATGCTCGAGGAGCTGGTCGGCGGTCCTCCCTTCGTCCGGGACGGCGATCGGGTGGCGCTCGACCCTTCCGGCCTGCCGCCGGGCGTCGCGACACGCTTCGAGGCGGCAGCCACCGGGACCCCTCCGCGGATCGCCGAGGTCGTCTATCGGGAGGTCGCCTCGACGGCGTACCACGAGCTCGATCGTTGGCCGGGGCGGCGGGCCGACCTGGAGCGGGAGCTGGGGATGGTCCCGGGAGGCGTGCCCTGGGACTCGGTCACGGTCGAGAGCGCGATCGTGCGCGGGGCCCGCCGGATCCGATATCGGCCCGACCTGGCTCTCGATGCCTGGCTGGCCGGGCCTGCCGGCAGCTATCCCCCTGGGACGGCCTTCTTCTCCGAGGAAGTCGCTCCCGGAGGCGAGGTCCTGGAGACCCATGGGATGCGGAAGCGGGTCGACCGGCTCTGGGACTTCGCGATCTACGACGGGCAGGGCAGGCGGGTCGAGAAGAGCCCCCACCATCCCCAGCGGTTCCGGGTCCCGACGAGTTGCCTGGCCTGCCATGCCGGATCCCGTCGGGTCACGCCCTTCGAGGAGTTCCCGGAGCCGGCCGACCCGGTGGGGAGTTTCCTGCCCCGCGTCGACGAGGCGGTGTCGGCGGAGGAGCGGGCGCGACTTGCACCGCTCCTGGGCTGGGACCCTCCGGGCGACGAGGTCCTCGGGCGCTATGGGCTGGTGGCCGCGGTCCGCCTGATGCGGGCAGCTGCCACCCGGCCGCTGGCCGCCTGGGAGGCCGAGCGCTGGGTTCGGCTCGAGCCCTTGCTCACCGGTCCCCGGCGCCCGACTCCAGGTTCTCCTTCTCGGCCGCGCTGATGAGCCGCCGGGTGTAGAGGGCACCGGCCAGGTCCGCGAGCGCCTTGGCCCGCTGGTTCGGCGGCACCGACTTCAGCGCTCCCGAGAGCACCTCGCCCCGGAGCTTCAGGAACTGGGGGCCCGAGATGTGGCCCCGGCCCAGGGCCTCGTTGATCATCGAGAGGGACTTCTCGGTCCACTCCTTGGTGCCGCTGCCGGGGACCTTGTGGAGGGCCCCCACCAGCTCGCCCGCCTTCACCTTGCGGAAGCCGGCGCCGGCCGTCTTCTCCAGACCCTCGAAGAAGGAGCCGAGGTCCTTCACGGCTTGTCCCTTGGTCAGCCCCAGCCCCTTCAGCATGGCTTCGGCCTTGGCGGGGGTCAGGGTTCCCTTGCCGACCTTGTCGAAGATGTCCATGGCCTTCTCGAGACGGGGCGGGACGTAGCGGGAGGGCGGGGTGAGTCCGTATTGCTTCATGCGGGAGACCACCAGGTCGCCATACTGCTTGGAGGTCTGACGCATCCCCTCGGCGGTGTTGCGGGCAGCCATGATCGGGTCGCCGCCGTGGGCCGCCTCCTCGGCCTTGTGGAACCAGTGCTCGGCCTTGTGCTGCATGGTGTCCCGCACGTCCTGGACCCGGGTGATGGTGGGCTGCTTGCCCTTGTCGAGGAAGTCCCCGAGCTGGGCCTCGCCGGTGTTGTAGGCCTCGAGGTGCTTCTTCGAGGTCACGGTCTGGTCCATGGCGTCGGCGAACTTGCCGGGGTCGGTCCCGGGCGGGGCGCCCGCGGCATCCGCGAAGCGCCGGTCGTAGGATCCCTTGGCGAGCTCGTGGTCGACGTCCCCGAGCGCCTTGCCCGGGGTGACCTTGGGCTTGCCGTCGGGCCCGAGCACGGGCTTGCCCTTGGCGTCGAGCACCGGCTTGTCCTTGGTCTTCAACTGGAAGGTCACGTCCCGATCCCGGCCGAACGAGGTGGTGGGGACCTCGCCGGGCTTGGGCGGTCGCTGGTTGGTGACCAGCATGCTCCCGACCTCGAGGTCGTCGACCTTCTGCCCGGACTTGGCGGCCAGCTCCTTGGCCTGGCGATTGAGCGCCAGCGCCTTCTCCTCGGGTACGCCCATGCTCTTCGCCATGGTCCGGATCTGGTCGTCGGAAGGGTTGCCCTTGAAGAACCTCTCCATGTCGGTCTTCACCCCGGCGTCGGCGGTGTCGTACCAGTTCTTCTTGATGTGCCCCGAGAGCTCCTTGCGCATGGCCTCGAGCTCGTCGGCCTTCTTGCCGGCGAACTCGGCGGCCTTGCCGGTCAGGTCCGGCGACCCTGGCTTTCGGTTCAGGAGCAGCTGGGCGGTCTTGTCCTGCTGGAGCTCGCGGACCAGCTGGTTGAACTCGGGGCTGTTGCGGTCGGCCTTGGAGATGCGATCCAGGAGATCCATGGCGCGCTCCCGGTCCCGGACCGCCATCTTGAAGTCGCGTACGCCTTCGGCGGAGGCCTCGAAGGCACGACCCGCCTGGGCCGCGGCGTCATCGGCTTGCTTCCCGAGCAGGCTCCGCTCCTTGGTGGCCCAGTCCCCGATCGCCTCCAGGCTCTTCTTCAGGTCGGCAGGATCCATGCCCACGGCCTTGGCGAGCCGGTCGGTGCCCCACTTCCCGGCCGAGGCCCCCATCTCGGCCACGCCCTCTAGGATGTCCTGGGCCGACTTGGAGCGCTTGACCAGCTCCTCCAGTGCCAGGGGTCCGCCCAGGGCCGCGACCCTGAAGAGTCGATCCCAAGCGGAGAGTTGCTCCCCGGAGAGAGCCGTCTCCCCGGTCACCACCGCGTAGAGGTCCATGGCATCGCCGAGGACCGGCAGGGATTCCGCCACGTCATTGATGACCTTCTGGTGGGCGTCGATGCTGTCCGAGGCGGCGTCCGCCGCCTCCTTGCCGGCGGTGTCGAACTGCCCCAGGGATTCGGCTCGCGCCTTCAGGCCCTGGGCGATCAGCTCAGGGTCGCGGCTCGAGAGCAGGGTGGCGATGTAGGCCTCGGTCTTGGCGACCTGGGCCTTGCGCCAGGCCTCCAGGGCGGCCGGGTCGCTGCCGGGCGGGGGCTCGGCCCCGATCGAGCGCATCCAGGAGGGAAGGTCCCCGTCGTGCTGGTCGCCGCGCGCGGCGCGCTTCAGGAGGATGTCGATCATGCGCTCGAGATCCTTGGTCTTCATGCCGCGCATCTGCATCTCGGTCAGGAACCGGACCCTGAGGCGGCGGAACTCCTCCGAGTTGGCCGGGACGATCCGGTTCTTGCGCAGCTTGTCGGGCATCTTCCAGCGGCTCCTCACCTGGGGACGGTTGGTGCAGTACCAGTCCCGGACCCGGGTGCGCAGCGAGACGAAGCCTCCCGGGGGACGGGTCGCAGCCGGGCGCGGACCCGGACCGGCGGCCGCCGGCGCTCCCGCCGGAGGGGCGGCCAAGCCGTCGATCGGCGCCAGCGGTCGGACCGGAGGACCCTGGATCTCGCCGCCGGGCGGCAGCGAATCGGGAGTGTGCTCGGTGGCGGGGGCCGAGCCGGGAGGCGGAACGATCGCCTCGCCTCCCGAGTCGGTGGCGGGTGGAGATCCTCCCGAGCCTGGATCCCCGGAAGCGCCGGCGTCGTCGGCGCCGCCGGTGGCAATCGGGGCGCCGGCCTTGCCGGGGGCGGCCGGGGATGAGGGCGGATCGCTCCTGGTCGCGGGACCGGTGCCCGACCGGCGGCCGGCTCCGGCCACCGTGTTGGGAGGACCGAAGGCGTCGATCGGCCCGGCCCCGGGGATCTCCATCGTGCCGTCGTCTCCCGGCCGGTCCGGGTCGGCGCCCTTGCCTTCCGCCGGGCCCGTTCCTCCCTGTTCCTCCTGGGGCTCCGCTCCCGGAGCGTCCTCGTCACCCTCCTCGGGCTGGGCACTGCACTCGACGCGACGTTCGACCACGGTGCGGACGCCTCGCCCGTCCACTGCCATGGCCTCGAGGACGTTCGCGCCGAAGCGGAGTTCGACGCCGCCCTCGGCCCGGTCGCCGGTGACCGCGAGGCGTTGCCAAGGGCCACCCGCGGCGCGGATCGCCACCAGCCTGGCACCGGCTCCCACCCGGAGTTCCATCGTGGCCCTGCGGGCCTCCAGACGGGCGCCGTCCTCGGGGGCCAGGATCGCGAGTTCGGGTCGGGGCGCCTCGACCCGGACCGTCACGGCCTTGCCGGCCCGGGACCCGGCACCGTCGATGGCCGTGAAGGCCAGGCGGTGCTCGCCGGGTTGCAGGACCAGGTTGGCCGCGAAGGTCCCGTCCCCGGCCGGAGCCAGCGGAGCCGGCAGGCCTCCGTCGATGGCCACTTCGACCCGGCCCACCCCGGCGTCGTCGCTCGCACGCACCGAGACCGGAACCCTCGGATCCGTCAGCACCGCGGCCTCGGCGGGCTCCAGCACCGAGAGCTCCGGAGGCGCGTCCTCGCCGGGAACGACCAGCGTGAGCTCGGCCCGGTCGTTGCTCCGGTCCGCTTCGTCCAGCTCCCGGTCGGGATCCACCACGACCGCCAGCCGATGGGTCCCTGCGGCTGCCAGCCACTCGAGTTCGGCGGTGACGGCGCCGGAGAGCGGAGGCTCGGGGAGGTAGACGCGGGCGAGTTCCGTCTCGGTCCCGGTCGCGGACCCGTGGATCAAGGCCACCGCCACGTCCCGGCTCCGGACCGCACCGAGGTTCCGGACCGGGGCCTCGATCCGGATCCGGTTCCCCTTCTGGAGCGTGCCGCGGGTGGAGACCTCTTCCGAGGAGACCGAGTAGTCGGTCCTCCCCACCTCCAGGCCCTCGGTCCCGCGGACCGCCTTCTCGGCTTCCTCCTGGGTCTTGGCCACGGTGAGGGCACGGGTGCCGGTCAGGCGGGCGGTGATCCGGAAGTCGGTGTTCACCACGTAGTGTCCGCCCCGCAGGTGCTTGGAGACGATCTCGACCTGGCTCTCGGCCGGGGTCCCGTCGGGTGCCCAGGCCATGGCCGCGGGCGGGAGCGGGAAGCGGAAGTTGCCCTCGGGGATGCGGTCCCTAAGTTCGGCGATCACCACCCCGTTCACGACCACGTCGACGTCGTGCTTCTCGTAGGCGGTCCGCGCCCAGGGGAGCTGGAAGCTCGTCTCGAGCCAGGCCTCCACCAGATTGGTGGGCTCCCAGCCTCCGGGGCCCCGGAGCGCCGAGTAGTCGAACTGTCCGTCCTCCCCGATGTCGGCGTGGACGAAGTCGACGGTGCCGTCGCGGTCGGTGTCGTCCCCGACCCACAGGATGCCCTCCGGCTGACCCCGTACCACCCAGCGATCGGGGCGTCCGTCCTGGTCGCGGTCCTCGGGTTCCTGGCGTCGGCTCCAGTCGGGGAAGGCCGGGTCGAGGAAGGCTCCTGCCATGGCGCGGGCGGTCATGGTGTCGTCCTCCCCGCCGGCCGCCAGGTTCACGCCGAAGACCTTCTCGCCCGGCCCGAGGGCCAGGGTGATCGGGGCCGTGGTCACGGCGGCGTCCACCGCCGCGGCGGTGGGCGCACCGGAGACCCGCTGGAAGTCCTCCTGGAGATCGGGGCGCAGCACCGTATCGAGCACGGCGCCGGCCGGGAGCAGCCCGTGGGCCATGGAAGGATCGATCGTCATCCCGGGCGGCGCGGTGACCGCCAGGTCGGTGAGAGGGTCGCCGCGATTGACCAGGCGGAGGAGGCGCCCGAGTCCGGCCGGAGCCGGACCCTTGTCCTCCCAGGCGAGCTCGACCCGGGGGAGACGGATGGAGAGGACCACCTCGGCCTCGTCCTGGAGGCCCTGACCCCCGGTCAGGCGGATCGGGAAGTTCGCCTCCCGCCTCACGCAGTCCTGGGCCGAGATCCCGAGCCAGAGCTCGCGTTCCTCGCCGGGACCCAGGTCGAAGGGAACTCCCTCCGAGCCTTCGCCGACGAAGCCCGCCAGCAGGCGACTCTCCGGAGGCGGTTCGCCGCAGACCACCCGTACCGTGGCCGGCTGCTCGCCGTGGTTGCGGACCGAGATCCCCAGGCGCTGGTCGTAGTCGCGGGCGACGGTAGCGGCGTAGCGGGTCCGGCCGAAGGCCAGGCCCTTGACCCGGGTCACCGTCCGCACCGGCCCGGGCTCGGTCCCGGAGAGCGGCTGCCACTCGTAGGCCCTGCCCGGCTCGAGGTCCTGGAGATCGACGGCCCGCTGTCGCCCGCTCTCGCCGAGGACCTCGGTCCATTCGTTCGAGCCCTTCTGGCGGAACCGGACCCGGGAAGGTCCGAAGGCCGTGCCGCCCCAGCGGATCGGGACCCGGAGTCCCGTGACCACGGCCCCGTCCTCGGGAGAGAGGCCGAAGTACTCGGAGATCCGGAACCGACGGGTCGCGGTGGCCGAGTGCCCCGTCGCGTCCCGGGCCTCGGCGACCAGGGCATGGACCCCCGGGGCCAGGGTGTTCCAGGGCAGGTCGCACTCGAAGGGAGGGGTGAAGAGAGTGCGCAAGGGGCGCCCGTCGAGGCTGAGGGAAACCGATCGGATCGGCGTCCCGCTCCAGCTCATGGCCCGGATCCGGGCCTTTGCCGCGGACTCGAGGACCTGGTCCTCGCCGGGCTGGTCGATCCCGACCATCACCCCTACCCGCTCCTGGGGGCCGGTGGCCTCGACCCAGAAGGCGGTCCGGGTGCGGACTCCGTTGTCCCCGACCAGCCACGCCACCGGCCGGTGAAGCCCTTCGGAGGGATAGCGATGCTCGGCGGTGCCCCCCGGGGAGAACCGGAGGTCGACCCTGCCGTCCCCGTCCCCGTCGAGCTCGATCGTCGCGACGGCCGGTCCGTCCCGGTACGGGGTCGCGGTGAAGCGCACCAGGGTCGGCTCGTAGGGATCGGCAGTCGCCGTGATCGTGGCGATCCCGGGAATCTCCCGATCCTGGGAGTCTGCGCCCAGGAATCCGAAGTCGTTGCCCGGCTCGTGGCGGCCGTTGTTCCCCCATTCCTCGATCTCGATCCGCCACCGGCTCGGGCCCTTCGCCTCCAGCTCCGCCCGGTGCCGTACCCACGGGTTCAGGCCCCACTCGCGGAGCTGGGCACCGGTCCGGTCGTCGAAGACCCGCAGCAGGGTCTCCAGCGGCGAGGTGTGGCGCAGGAAGACCTTGCCCGCCTCCGGCACCTCGACCAGGAAGCGGTCCCGATCCCCGTACCGGTCGATCCGGTAGGCCTGGGCCTCTCCCAGGACCAGGCGCCGGGGCGGGTCGTCCCGCAGGGGAAGGGACTCGGTCGGCTCGGCGCGGTGGAGGAGGACCCGCAGGCGGTACTGGTCGTGGCAGGATCCGTTGTCGCCCCACTCGCGGAGCTCGACGAAGTGGGGACCTGGCTCCACCTCGACGCGCTGGAAGTTCTCGACGCCCGGGTTCCTGCCGACCTCCGACAGTTGGCGTCCGGCAGCGTCCCGGATCCGGACCAGGGTCTCGGTCGGGCTCCAGCTGTGGAGGTCGAGCAATCCCGTCGAATCGACGGGGACCGCGATCACGTCGACGTCCCCGACCGGGAGCAGGTTGCCGCGACGCCACTCCCCGGGGAGCGAAGGCGTGGCCGTCCGATCGGTCTCGTCGGGGCCTGCGACCTCGATCTCCTCGGAGGGTGAGAACCAGGCCGAGAGTGCATACGGATCGGTGGACGAGCCGTTGTCGCCCCACTCCCGGATCTCGGCGAAGAGTGTCGTGGGACCGCGTACGTCCCAGGCGATCTCATTGGCGATGCGCGGATTGACGCCCCGTTCGACGAGGACCCGGCCTTCGCTGTCCCGGAGGCGGAAGAGATACTCGGTAGGCGCCCAGGCCCGCACGTGGATCCTCCCGGCCGCGGGGACGGGAACCGTCCAGAGGTCGACATCCCCGACCGGGAAGAGGGTGGCTCCCGCGTAGTCGCCCGGGGAGAGGAGCCTCGGGGTCCGGGGGCGCCCACCGGGGGGCTCCCCATCGTCGATCCCGTCGTCGCCTTGGAGTTCCAGGTGGACCACATAGGGCTCGGTCGACTCGCCGTTGCGGCCCCACTCTTCCAGGGAGAGGGTGGACTCGCCCGCGGGGATGTCCGCCACCAGTTCGTGTCGGGTACGGGGATTGATCCCGCGCTCGACCCGGGTGTTGCCGGCTGCGTCCGAGAGGCGCATGACCACCTCGGTCGGGGCACTCTCCAGGATCACCCGGACCCGCGAGGGCCTGGCCGCCCGGAACCGGTACCAGTCCACGTCCGAAGCGGGGAGGATCGAGGCCCGGATGGTCTCGCCCGGCTGGACGAGGCGGGCCGCAGGCGCGGTCTCGGCAGGCTCGAAACCGTCCGGGGCCTGGATCGCCTCGACCCGGAACCGGAAGGGATCCCGGCTCGATCGGTCGCGGCCCCATTCCTCGAAGGAGACCAGGAACTCGCCCGCGAGTCGGCCTCCGACTCCCAGCGAGCGCGGCGTGTGCGGATTGATGCCGGCTTCGCCCAGCTGGTTCCCGGCGCGGTCGTGGATCCGGAGCACGGACTCGATCGGGCCCGGCTCGAGGTGGACGGTGAGGCGCGAGGGATTCCGGATCCGGAAGCGGAAGAAGTCCAAGTCGTCGGGACGTTCGATCCGGAACTCCACCGGTCCACCGGTACGGATCGGCGTCGCCGATCCGGGTTCGCCGTTGGGCTCGACCTCGGCCTGGACCGCCTCCGAGGCGAGGCGCACCTCCAGGCTCGCGCCGGAGGAGAGCTGGACCGGGACCACCGCGGGTTCGAAGCCGGGAGCCTCGACCCGGACCGTGGCCGAGCGTCGGCAGGCAGGCAGCAGGGCGGGCTCAGCGGTCCGGTTCATTCGCCCCAGGAGCAGGCGAGCGAATCCCGCCTTCCCCTGGGCGTCGGTGATGCCCTCGGCGATCCGGCCCAGCGGCCAGGCCTCGGCGAGGATCACGCCGGCTCCGGGAACCGGTTTGCCGCCCGGGTCGGAGACCACCCGCACGGTCAGGGATACGGTCTCGAGCTGCCGCGACAGGTGCCAGGTCGCGGGCACTGCCCCCGGGACCACGGAGTAGTCGAGGGTCCGGTCCTGCATGCCCTCGGCAGAGAGCCGGACCCGGTAGTCCCCGACCGGGATCTCGGCGATCCGGAAGCTGCCGTCCCAGGAGGTCACGAACTGGACGACGCCGCGCTGCGCGGTACGCACCGCCACCGGCTCGAGGCGGATCCTGACACCGGCGAGGGGCAGGTCGTCGCCCTCGGTGAGCACCGAACCCTCGAACGCGACCCATGGAGAGGGCGTCAGGACCAGCGGCAATGGCGGACGGGCGCCGGGCGCCAGGGTCGCTTCGGAGACCAGTTCGTCGAATCCGGGATGGCGGATCGACACCGGATACCGGCCGGCCGGTACTCCGTCCAGGGTTGCGATGCCCTGGGGCGAGGTCGATGCGAAGCGGCCGCCGATCCGGACCGTGACCGAGGCCAGCGGCTTGCCGTCGTCGCTCCGTGTGACGTGGACCTCGAGAGGTCCGGGAGCGATGCGGGAGGGCGAGGCGGGAAGGCTGGTGGCCAGGAGGAGGGCCGCCAGGGAGGAGAGGGCGAGGCGGGACATGGGGGCCTCCCTCGGGCAGGGTGGATGCACCCGAATCCTCCCCGACCCGGTGCGGTTCCGGGGACGATCGGTGAGGAAGTGCATGCCCGGCGCGATGCGGCTTGACAGGGCGGGGCCGGCGGGCGGGAAGGCGCCTGGGGAGTCAGGCTCCGAGGATCTCCCGGAACGCTCCGGCGACTTCGTCGAGGTCGAGTTCGAGGATGGAGTCGCCGACGGTCACTTCGGTCGACCACCAGCCGGGAACCGGGGTGGGCGAGAGGGCCGAGAAGAGGAGGATGCCTCGGGCCTTGGCCGCACGGGCAGAGGCATCGAGGAGGCGTTCGGCGTCGCCCTCCAGGTGGAGGTGGAACATGTTGGTGGGCGGGGGGAAGGGGGCGACTCGCGCCCCAGGGAGGGCCGAGAGAAGGTTCGCCAGCTCGCCGGCCCGGGCCACGTAGGCGGGGATCCTGGGGAGCCGGAGGTCCAAGGCCCGCTCGGCCGAGAGGGCGCCGGGCCACAGGCCATGGAGGTTGCCCCCGTGGCGACGGACCCAGACCCGGGCCTTCTCGACGAACTCCTCGCTACCGGCGAGCACCGCGCCCGCCAGGGCGCCCAGGGTCTTGTAGAAGCTCAGGTAGACCGAGTCGAAGGGCCGGCACAGCTCGGCGAGGGGACGGGCGTAGAAGGGCTGGCACTCCCAGAGGCGAGCTCCGTCGCAGTGGACGTGGGCGCCGAGCGAGCGGGCCTCACCCGTCAGGACCAGGAGTTCTTCCCAGGTCGGGAGCGTGCCGCCGAGCTCGCGCTGGGGCAGCTCCACGAGGATCGCGGCCAGCGGGTCGGCGAGGCCGCGGAGGTCGGCGGCGACCATCGGGCGGTTGCGCGACCCGAGCTTCGAGGCGTGGATCCCGTGGAGGACCTGGTAGGCGTCCTGCTCGTGGATCTCCAGGTGCGAGAGCGGGTGGAAGGCCACATGGCGGGTCCGGCGCTCGTCGCAGGCGATCCGCAGGGCGATCTGCTGCGCCATGGTCCCGCTCGGCAGGTAGACCGAGGCCTCCTTGCCGGTGAGCCGGGCCACCCGGTGCTCCAGGGCTTCGACAACCCCTCCTCGCCCGTAGTGGTCCGCCCGCGCTGCCGTTGGACACCAGGTCGCCAGATCCTCGAGAACCTGCTTCGGAGTGCGCCGGGGATGGTGGGAGAGGGTGTGGGGGGCGGACGAGAAGGCCGCTCTCCGCTCCTCCGGGGTCATGGCTGCCTCCTTCGCCCTGGTCGAGTGTACCGGCCCGGGATCGACTAGACTGGGAGGACCCGGGTGCTCCTCGCCCGGACCGGCTCCCGGGAGGGCGAGTGCGACTCCATCCGCTCCGTGGTACGACGATCCTCCTGGCCATGGTGTCGGCCCTGACGGTCGCCTTCGGGGAACCGGAGGACCGGGCGGGCGGGATCGGATTCCTCTCCGAACCGAAGCTCCTGGTGGGCATGGGCTACCTGCGCGAGCCCGAGCACGTCGGAGCCACCGAACTCTTCCTCGCCTATCCATCCTCGAACTTCGGGTTCCCGGAGATGAGCTTCGGGGTCTATGTGGAACTCGAGGCTCCCGTCAGCCTGGGACAGATCCGCCAGTACCGGGACTTCGCCAGGTCAGGGAAGGTGGCGCACGGCGTGGATCTCTTCGTGGAGGTCACCGACGACTCCGGCCATGCGGGCAGCGGGAAGGTCCGCGGGCGGCTGGCCGGGTTCGGCTTCCATCCCAACCATCGCTTCGAGCCGTTCTCGACGGGAGACTTGAACCCGGAGAACTTCCTCCCCTTCGAGGCCCCGGGGAAGGCGGGTGGGGACGCGCCGGCCGGCCTTCCCCCCGAGGCGGAGGATGCAGGGGCCGAGTCTCGCTGACCTGGAACGGTCCATGACGGAGCCGGCGAGGAGGGAAGGCGAAGATCCCGGGAGCCTGGCTCGGGTACTCGGTCTCCCGGGCGCGGTGCTGCTCGGGCTCGGTTCCATCCTGGGGACCGGGGTCTTCGTGTCCATCGGGATCGCGGCCGAGGCGGCCGGCGCCTGGGTGGTTCCCGCCGTGGCCCTGGCGGCGCTGGTGGCGGCGTGCAACGGCCTCTCGAGTGCCGCGCTGGCGGCGGCCCACCCGGTCACCGGGGGAACCTACGAGTACGGGTACCGGTTCCTCGGGGCTCCCGCGGGGTTCCTCGCCGGATGGATGTTCCTGTGCGCCAAATCGGCATCGGCCGCTACCGCCGCGCTCGGCTTCTCCGGGTACCTGCTGGCGCGGCTCGGGGTGGCGGCGCCCGGGACGAGGACCTCCGTGGCGCTGGTCGTGGTGGTGGTCCTGACTGCGATCGTGGCCGGGGGGATCGGGCGCTCGAACCGGGCCAACACCGTGATCGTCGCGGTCACCCTGGTCGCTCTCGGTGGCCTGGTGGTAGCGGGAACCCCGGTGGCGGTGGCCTGTGCGCTGGCTCCCGCGGCGTCGTTCGGGAGCTTCGAGCCGGCCGGGTTCTTCCGCGCCACTGCGCTGATGTTCGTGGCCTATACCGGGTACGGCCGGATCGCCACACTGAGCGAGGAGGTGCGCGACCCCGAGCGGACCATCCCCCGGGCGATCGTGGTGACCCTGGTGGTCTCTGCCGGGATCTATCTCGCGGTGGCGTCGGTGGCGGTGGCCACCCTGGGAGCCGCCGAGCTGGGGAGGGTGACGAGGGCCGCGGCCGCGCCGCTCGAGGTCGTGGCTGCCGGGCTCGGTGTCCCGGGACTCGAGACCGCGGTGACGCTCGGCGCTATGACCGCCATGCTGAGCGTGCTGCTGAATCTGCTCCTCGGGTTGTCGAGGGTGGTGCTCGCCATGGCCCGTCGGCGCGACATGCCGGCCGGCCTGACCGAGGTGGACGGCGGGTCGGGCTCGCCGCGCCGTGCCGTGGTGGCGGTCGGGGCGCTGATCGCGATCCTGGTGACGATCGGCGACGTGAAGGCGACCTGGTCCTTCAGCGCCTTCACCGTGCTCGTCTACTACGCGATCACCAACCTGGCTGCGCTTCGGCTGCCGGCCGAGGAACGGCGGGTACCGCAGGCGGTGCCGGGAATGGGCCTGATGGCATGCCTGGGGCTCGCGTTCCAGGTCGAGCCGCGGATCTGGGGTCTCGGGCTCGGCCTCCTGCTGGTCGGTCTCGTCTGGCACCGGGCGGCGCCGAGGATGTTCGGGGCCAACGGGTAGCTCGGTGACCTGGTGTGGAACCCCGGGCCGGGTCCGGAGGTCGAAGCTCCGGGCGGTCGGGGACATGCACCGGAGGTCCGTCGATGCTGCTTCGACCGTTTCTCGCCCTCGGCATCTGGGTGGTGGTGGCGGGTGCCCTCCAGGCCCAGCCGGTAGCCCTCGGCTTCTTCGGTGGAGCGGGCGGCGCTGGCGCCTCGGTCGGTTCACCGGGACCCTTCCGACCGGGCCACGGGACGCTGGTCGAGCTCCCGATCCCGGATCCCGTCGGGTTCGTGACGCCGGAGGGTCGCCCGGGGCTCCGGCTCCCGCTCGGCGAGGGGCGTCCCCTCCAGACTCCGGCCGTGGCACAAGGGAAGGTCTTCCTGGGGAACGGCTTCGGGGCCACCGGGTTCTTCGCCCTCGATGCCCGGTCGCTGGCCCGGGTCTGGAGCTTCCAGGGGGGTGACCCGGGGGCATCGGCAGCCGCGGTCTCGGAGGGTGTCGTCACCTACAACACCGAGAGCTGCACCCTCTTCGCCCATGACGCGGAAACGGGGCAGATGCTGTGGAGCCACTGGCTGGGGGACCCCGTGCTCGGCCAGCCCGCCATGGGTCCCGGGAAGGTCTACGCGGTCTATCCGGCTGCCGACTCCCATCACCTGGCGAGCTTCGATCTCCGGTCGGGGCGCCTGCTGTGGGACCAGCCGGTCTCGGCCGAGGTCGTCTCGGCCCCGGTGGTCTCCGGGGACACGGTCTACCTCGCCACCGTCGACGGCCACCTCGGCGGGTACGAGGCCCAGACCGGGAAGGTCCGCTGGAGGTCCCGGGCGAGGGCCACCTCGGCACCCATGCCCGACGGGGACTCGCTCTGGATCGGTCAGCGCCATGATCCTCCGGGCGGCGGCTTGCCGGTCGAGAGGCTGTCCCTGGTCGCCGCCGGCAACGGTGGCTTCTGGTACCCCGAGGGCCTGGCTCCAGGTGCCGCTCCGTTCCTGCTCACCGCGGAGAGCGCGCGCAGGCACCTGGCTCGCTCGCGCCTGAGATCGGCCAGCCCGGTCACCGAGGCGAGGGCCGAGGTCCTGGCCGGTGTCCGCGAGCAGCTCTCCGCGTCGGGCGACCCCGAAGCCGTCCGGCTGGCCCGACGCATCGATCGCTTCCTGAAGCAAGGCAGCAAGGGCGAGCGGCTCTCCCGGCTCCGGGATCGCTCCCTGCTGGACGAGCTGGTGCAGGCGCTCGGCGAGATCCGGGAGGCGGAGAGCCGGCGATCCCCACCGAGTGCGTCGGTTGCGCACCTATTCGACGAGCCGATCGAGAACCTGAGGTTCCTCGCCGCCCAGGGCGAGCCGGAGGCGCCGGACCATGCAGCCCTGGAGAGCGCCTACGACGGACTCATGATGGAAGAGGGGCGGGATGCGGCCAGCGACGCCTCCGTGGGCTTCTCCCGATCCCCGCCGATGGGCAGACTCGAGCTGGCCGCCGCCCACCTGGGGGTGGGCAGCGTGCGGGGCGTCCAGTCCTACCAGGGAGGGCGCCCGACCCTGGCCGGGGATCGCGTGGTCATGGTGAGTGGTTCCGAGATCCGTGCCGTGGCGCGAAGCGACGGCAGGCCGGCGTGGACCCGACGGATCGAAGTCCGCACCCCGGCGAGCCGGCCTCTCAGTACCCCCGCCCATGCCGGAGGCAAGCTCTACCTCGGCACGGCCGACGGCCGGGTCCTCTGCATCGACCCGGGAACAGGGAACGTCGTATGGCAGGCCACCGTGGGCGGCACCCTCAGGGCCGAGCCGGTGGTCGCCGACGACGCACTCTTCGCAGCCAGCGAGGAAGGAGACCTGATCCGCCTGGAGCTCGGCGAGAGCGTCCCGGACGCATGGCCTGGCTGGGGCGGATCGGCGAGCCATGCAGGGGAGCTGGCATCCGGCTCCGGGAGCCCGTCCCGGCCTTCCGCCGGACAGGCTCCCGGATCCGGACCCTAGTCCTCGATGCCGTCCCGGGCGAGTTCCTCCTTGGAAGCGCTCCGGGCGAGGGTCCCGGGAGGCGGGCGGTACCAGCCTGGATCCTTGCCGTCGACCGGTCGGTCGCGGACCTTGAGGATCGTGAACATCCCTCCCATGTCGATCGTCGAGTAGGGACCCTCGCCGCCGAACATGGGAGCGCTGTTGGCGGGGACCGCCATCCCCATGTCGGACATCTCTCCCATGCCGGTGTGGCCCATGGTCATGTAGCCGGGCAGGACCCGGCGGACCTTGGGGTCGAGGCCACGGACGTCGATGCCGTTGACGTTCGGGATCCCATGGGACATCTGCGTCATCACGTGGTGCGTCATGTGGCAGTGGATGGCCCAGTCCCCCGGTGCGTCGGCGGTGAACTCGATCCAGCGGGCCGAGCCGGTCGGCACCAGCACGGTGGTCTCGGGCCAGCGCGCCGAGGGGGGGATCGGGCCCCCATCGGTGCCCGCCACCACGAAGGAGTAGCCGTGGAGGTGGACCGGATGGTGGTCCATGGAACTCATGTTCCCGATCCGGATCCGCACCCTGTCCCCGCGCTCTGCGACCAGCGGCTCGGTCGACGGGAACGAGGCGCCGTTGAACGTGAGCACGTTGAAGCCGTCCATGGCGTTGGGGTCCGGTCGCCGGGTGCCGACGTCGACCGACCACTCGTTGAGCATCAGTACGAAGTCCCGCTCCACCCGGTCGCGACCACCCGCGGGATGGACCACGATCATGCCCTGCAGGCCCATGTTGATCTGGGTCATCTCGTCGAAGTGGGCGTGGTACATGAACGTCCCGTGCTGCTCGACCCGGAACTCGTAGACGAAGGTCTCGCCGGGCTCGATGGGCGGCTGTGAGAGCCCGGAGACGCCGTCCATGCCGCTCGGCAGCAGGATCCCGTGCCAGTGGAGGCTGGTCGCTTCCGGGAGGCGGTTGGTGACGTAGAAGCGGCAGCGATCACCCTCCTCGAGTTCGATCACGGGACCCGGGGTCTGCCCGTTGTATCCCCAGGCCTCGACCCGCAGGTGGGGCGTCACCTGGCGGACGACCGGCTCGGCGACCAGATGGAAGACCTTCACGCCGTCGCGCAGGGTCCACGGCAGGATCGAGCCGTTGGGGACGGTGATCCGGGAGCCCTTGGGGGCCGACGGTCGGGTCCGGGAGTGGAGGGGCGCGGCCGGGAGGGCGGCGGCTCCAGCCAGGCCGGCCCCGGCCCAGAGGATCTGTCTGCGGGTGAGGGATGTCATGGAGATTCCTTTCAGTGTTCGTCGGAACCCGCGCGGTCGGCGAGTCCGGATCCGGTGCGGGCACCAGGGTCAGGAGAGGGGGACGGGAGGGCGCCGGCGAGCAGGGTCTCGAGGTCGGTCCGGGCCTCCCCGTGGTCCCGGAGCGCCTCGACGTACCGGACGCCCGCGGCGATCTCGTCGCGGCGGAGCTGGAGGAGAGCGAAGGCTCCCAGGGCCATGGCGTTGAAGCGGAGCTGGCCCGTGTCCACCAGGTTCCGGCGGAGCGGGATCACGGTGGCGGCCAGGTGGGTCGCCTGGCGATGGGTGCCGCGACTCCGGGCCGCCACGGCCCTGGTCTCGGCGTCGAGGAGCTGGAGCATGCGGGCCCGTCGGGCTTCGAGTCTGCCGAGCGTGAGAGCGGCCTGGTCGAGACGCGCCTGGCCCCGGTCGAAGAGCGGGAGGCCGAGGACCAGGTGCGGACCCAGGTCCCAGGTCCCGTCGTGCGCCCGCTCCCCCACGATGCCCAGGCCCAGCCTCGGCAGCCTTCCCTCGGCCCGGACCAGGGACCGGGAGGCCCGGGCCTGGTGGAGTTCGGCGTCGAGCGCCGCCAGGTCCAGGCTGGCCGCCCGCACCTGGGCCAGGTCGGGATCGGGGCCAAGGTCGGGCGGAACGGTCTCGGGTCCCGTGAGCGGTGTCGAGGCGTCATCGGGCGCCAGGCCGGCGAGGGCGTTCAGGCGCTGGCGCGCCACCAGGTGCTCCGCCTCGGCCGCGGTCACGTCGAGCCGCGCCGACTCGAGCAGGTTCCTCTCGATCCCGTAGGCCAGGTCGTTCAGGGTTCCGGCCTGGTGCATGCGGGTGGCGAGTTCGGTGGAGGCCTCGAAGGCGTCGACCACGATGCCCCGGAGCTGGAGGATCCGCTCGGCGGCCAGGGCCCGGTGGAAGCTCCGTCGGACCTCCGCCAGATCCCGGAGCGCCTGCGCCAGGGTCCGCGCCCGGGCGGCGTCGAGACGGGCCCGGGCCACGGCCCGGCGCCGGCGCCGGAAGATCGGCCGGGTCAGGTCCTGGGTCCAGGCGAGTTCGAGTTCGTTCCCTTCCTCCCCGCGAGGCGAGCGCAGCTCGGCCTCGAGGGAGGGATTGCTGGGGAGGAGGTCCTGGCGGAGCTCGGCCCCCGCCAGGCCGACGTCGGCCAGGAGGTCGGCGAGGCCGGGACTCCGTGCCAGGAAGGCGGTCGTGACCTCGTCCAGACCGAGCGCCCCGGGGGAGGAGGACGTCGCCCCCGGGGTGGGGGACCTGGCCCAGGCCCCGACCCGGGCCGCCAGGTCGGATCGGAGATCCCCGCCGAGGGGGGCAGGGATCCCGGGGTCGGCTGCCATGGTGGAAGCTGCGGCGAGGAAGAGGCGCCCCGCCAGCACCAGTCGGCGGATCATTCCGACTCCTCGACGGGCACGAGCTTCATCCCGCACTCGGGGCAGCGGCCCGGCTGTTCCTTGCGGATCTCCGGGTGCATCGGGCAGGTGTACTCGAGGGCGACGGGCACGGCGGCCAGCAGGAGGAGGCCGGCGATCGCCAGCTTCCAGTAGTTCCTCGGCTTGCGGGGGCTGGACATCTTCTTCCCTTCCGGGCCCTCTCGGGGCCCTTCCGAAGGGGCAGACGGGGAGGGGGTGCGGCGATTACACCGGAGCGAATCGCTGGTTTCCGCGTCCTCGGGTGTAATGCCGTCCGGTCGTCCCCGTCGGCAGGGGTGGAGGCAGGCGACCGCCGCCTCCGGAGCCTGGAGAGGAGCGGATCATGGAGAGCGAGCGAAGCCGGGACGGTGCCGCCGGTGGGAGCCGGGAGTTCCGGATCGAGGGGATGACCTGCGGATCATGCGTGGGGAGGATCGAGAAGGCCGTCGGGCAGGTCCCGGGGGTCCGCCAGGTGAGGGTGAACCTGGCGACCGGTCGGGCCAGTGTTGAGGTCGGTGCCTCCGGGATCGAGGACGGGGCGGTGGAGGACGCGGTCAAGGCGGCCGGGTACCGGGCCTATCCCACCGGGGACGAGGAGACTCCCGGGGAGGCCGAGGGGGGGGAGGCCCGGGAGCTCCTCGCCGACCTCCGGGTGGCGGTGATCCTGACGGTCCCGTTGGTGGTCATGGAGATGGGGGGGCACCTGGTGCCGGCCTTCCATGCCACCCTCCATGGGTGGCTGGGACACCAGGGGCTCTACGGAACCCTGTTCGCGCTGGCGACCCTGGTGCTGGTCGGTCCCGGCCGGCGGTTCTTCCGGACCGGAGTGCCCCGCTTGCTGGCGGGAGAGCCCGACATGACCAGCCTGGTGGCCCTCGGTACCGGCGCTGCCTGGGCCTACTCGAGCGCGGTGGTCTTCCTCCCCGACCTGGTTCCCGCGGGAGCCGACCACGTCTACTTCGAGTCGTCGGCCGTGGTGGTGACGCTGGTCCTGCTCGGCAAGGTCCTGGAGGCGGCGACCAAGGGGCGGGCGTCGGCCGCGATCCGGAAACTGGCGGAGCTCCGCCCGCCCACCGCCCGCCGGCTCGGTGCCTCCGGCTTCGAGGCCGTCCCCTTGGGCGACGTCCAGGTCGGGGATCTCCTCCAGATCCGTCCTGGTGAGCCCGTGCCGGTGGACGGAGCGGTGGTCGAGGGCGAATCGCGACTCGACGAGTCGATGCTCACGGGCGAGCCCGCGCCGCGCCTCAGAACCCTGGGGGACGAGGTCGTCGGGGGAACCCGGAACACCACCGGGACCCTGGTGATCCGGGCCACCCGGGTGGGCAAGGAGACGGTGTTGGCACGGATCCTACGGAGCGTCACCGAGGCGCAGGCGGCCCGGCTCCCGGTCCAGGAGGCGGTGGACCGGGTCACGCGGATCTTCGTGCCGGCGGTCCTGGCGGTGGCGGCCCTGACCTTCGTGGCCTGGATGACCTTCGGACCGGAGCCGGCGCTCCCGATGGCCGTGGCCACCTCGGTGGCAGTGCTCCTGATCGCCTGTCCGTGCGCCATGGGATTGGCCACCCCGATGTCGGTCCTGGTCGGGAGCGGGCGGGCTGCCGAACTCGGGATCCTGTTCCGGAAGGGCGAGGCCTTGCAGAAGCTGGGCGAGGCGGACCTGGTCGCCTTCGACAAGACCGGGACGTTGACCGTCGGGAAGCCGACCATGGTCGATCACGCCCTCGCCGAGGGCTTCGAGCTGCGGGAGGTCCTCCGCCTTGCCGCTTCCGTCGAAGGGCCCTCGGAACATCCCCTGGCAGGAGCCGTGGTGGCTGCTGCCCAGAATGCGGACCTGGCACTGGCGAGTGCGGAGGGCTTCGCTGCGGTTCCCGGTCGGGGTGTGCGGGGACGGGTCGAGGGTCGCGAGGTCCTGGTCGGGTCGGCGGCGCACCTCGAGGACGCCGGGATCCGGACCCGGAGCCTGGAGGAGGCCAGGGTCCGCATGGCGAAGGCGGGTCGGACCCCGATCCTGGTGGCGGTCGACGGCCGACTCGCGGGAGTGCTGGCCATCGAGGACACGATCGCACCAGGGGCCCGCGAGACGGTCGCGGCGCTGGGGCGACTCGGCATCGAGGTGGCGATGATCACCGGCGACGATCACCGGGTGGCGGAGTCGGTGGCCCGTCG
Source organism: uncultured bacterium (assembly GCA_964403795.1). GTDB lineage: Bacteria > Muiribacteriota > UBA6191 > CAZXTJ01 > CAYOHP01 > CAYOHP01. Next base: position 20,599 of record CAYOHP010000065.1, read on the forward strand.
CCTGGGGATCGGGCGGGTCCTGGCGGAGATCCTTCCCGAGGGCAAGCTGGAGGCGATCCGCAGTCTCCGCCGGGCGGGGCGTCGGGTCGCCTTCGTGGGCGACGGCCTGAACGATGCGCCGGCCCTGGCCGCGGCCGACGTGGGAGTGGCGGTGGGGACCGGTACCGGCGCCGCCCTGGAGGCCGCCGAGGTCGTGCTGGTCCGGGGCTCGCTGGACGCGATCGGCGACGCCATCCGGCTCTCCCGGGCGACCCTCGGGAACATCCGGACCAGCCTGGCCTGGGCCTTTGGCTACAATGTCCTCCTGGTCCCGGTGGCGACCGGGGCTCTGGCCTCGACGCTGGGGATCTCGCTCACGCCGGTCCTCGCCAGCCTGGCGATGGCCCTCTCGAGCACCCTGGTGGTGGCCAATGCCCTGCGGCTCCGCGACTTCGGGGTGGCAGGGACGGCAGAGGGAGGTCTGGCATGACCCCGGAGTGCCATGGGAGTGGGTCGGTCGAGGAGGGCGAGGCGGTGGCGCTCCCCTCCGAGGGGGGAGCGCTCGAGGCCCTTGTCGAAGGGCACCGGGAGTTCCTCGGCTTCCTCGAACGGAGGGTCGGGGACCGGGCGCTCGCCGAGGATCTCCTGCAGGAGGCCTTCGCCCGGAGTCTCACCCGGATCGGCGAGATCCGGCGCACCGAGTCGGCGGTCGCCTGGTTCTACCGGGTGCTGCGCAATGCGGTGATCGACCACCACCGCAAGCAGGCCACCGCCCGTCGCGCCCTGGAAGGACTGGTGGCGGAGTTCGAAGCCCAGGGCGAGGATCCCTCGGAGGCGACCGCCGAGGAACTCTGCCGGTGCGTGGGACCGCTCGCCCGCAGCCTGAAGCCCGAGTACGCCGAGGCGCTGGCCCGGATCGAGGTCGACGGGGTGCCGGTGGGGGAGTACGCGGACGAGGCCGGGATCTCGCGATCCAATGCCGCGGTCCGGGTGTTCCGGGCGCGCCAGGCCCTGCGACGCCAGGTCGAGGTGGCGTGCGGGACCTGCGCCACCCACGGTTGCATCGACTGCTGCTGCCGGTAGGCCGAACCCCTCGGGGCGAGCTGGCAGCTGTCACGAGCGGAGCCGGAGCGCCCCCGGTTCACCCGGGGGGGAACAGCGCAGGAAGAGCGAGTCGGCGAGCGAGCCCCTGGCGGGCGAGCCGCCAGCGAACTAGTAGGCGCGAGCCATGACCACGCGCTGCGCGCTCGGCTTGCCGGTCAGGAGGCACTTGCCCTCGCCGCGGGCGGCGGCCGGGATCTGGTCCTCGAAGGGGATGCAGCGGACGGTGGTCTCGTACTTTTCCTTCATGTGGGCTTCGTCCTCGGCCGAGCCGGCCCAGTGGACCCAGGCGAAGCCGCCGCCCTCCTGGTTGAAGAAGCGGTCGAAGTCGGCGAGCGAGTCGATCACCCGGGTGCGCGCCTCCCGGACCCGGCGGGCGCGCTCCAGGAGCTGGGCCTGCATCTCGGCGAAGACCGCGGGGATCCCGGCGATCGCCTGGGCCCGGGGGACGAACGACTTGCGCCGCTTGCGCAGCTCGGCCTCGGTCTCGCCGGGGTTCTCCAGCACGTAGCGGCGGACCAGGCAGAGCGAGCCCTTCTCGAGATCCTTGGGACCGATCTCGATGCGGAGCGGCACGCCCTTCAGCTCCCACTCGTAGTACTTGGCGCCCGGCTTCAATTGATCGCGGTCGTCGAGCTTGACGGTGTAGCCCATCGCCTTGAGCTCGGCCGCCACTTTCCGGCCTTCCTCCACCACCTTGTTCCGCTCGTCGTCGGACTTGTAGATGGGGATGATCACGACGTGGATGGGGGCCAGCTTGGGGGGGACGATCAGGCCCACGTCGTCGGAGTGGCTCATGATGAGCGCCCCGACCAGGCGGGTGGAGACGCCCCAGCTGGTGGCGTGGACGTACTCGAGCTGGCCGGATTGGTTCAGGAACTTCACGTCGGCGGCCCGGGAGAAGTTGGTGCCGAGGTAGTGGCTGGTGCCCGACTGGAGGGCCCGGCCGTCCTGCATCATGGCCTCGATGGTCTGGGTGTCGACGGCGCCGGCGAAGCGCTCGCCCGGGGTCTTGCGGCCCTTCACGACCGGGACCGCCATCACGTTCTCGGCGAAGTCGGCGTAGACGTCGAGCATGCGGGAGACCTCTTCGCAGGCCTCCTGCTCGGTGGCGTGGGCGGTGTGGCCCTCCTGCCAGAGGAACTCGGCGGTGCGCAGGAAGAGCCGGGTGCGCATCTCCCAGCGGCAGACGTTGGCCCATTGGTTGATGAGGATGGGCAGGTCCCGGTAGCTCTGGATCCAGTTCTTGTACTGGTTCCAGATGATGGTCTCGCTGGTGGGGCGGATCACCAGCGGCTCGGCCAGCGCCGACTCGGGGTCGACGACGACCTTCCCGTCCTCGGCCTTCAGGCGGTGGTGGGTGACCACCGCGCATTCCTTGGCGAAGCCCTCGGCGTGCTCCTCCTCCTTGGCCAGGAAGGAGAGGGGGATGAAGAGGGGGAAGTAGGCGTTGACGTGGCCGGTGGCCTTGAAGCGGTCGTCGAGCTCCCGCTGCATCTTCTCCCAGATGGCGTAGCCGTGCGGCCGGATCACCATGCAGCCGCGGACCGGCGAGTGCTCGGCCAGCTCCGCCCGCTTCACGATGTCCTGGTACCAGGCGCCGTAATCGGCGGCCCGGCTGGTGATCCCGGCGTTCTCGTCCCTGTCGTCCTTGCTCACGGCTCTCCCTGGTGCGCGGCCGGGAGGCTCCCGGCCGGGAAACCACTCTACCCGCCTCCGGCTCGCGGATGCTCGGGTAGACTCGAAGCTCCGTGGGCCGACGACCCAGCGTCGTCCGGCACGTCCGAAACCGGAGGAGTCCCGATGACCCAGGTGATCCGCAGTCTCGAGCCGGCCGAGCTGGTTGCCGCCATGAAGTGGCGCTATGCCACCAAGGTCTTCGATCCCTCCCGTGTCATCCCGGACGCCGATCTCGATGCCCTGGAACAGGCTCTGGTGCTGACGGCCTCGTCGTTCGGCCTCCAGCCCTGGCGGTTCGTGTTCGTGCGGGATCCCGGGGTCCGGGCCAAGCTCCTGCCCCACTCCTGGAACCAGAAGCAGGTGGTCGACTGCTCGCACCACGTGGTGCTTGCCGCTCGCAAGGGGCTCGCCACCCCCGAGATCGACCGGTTCGTGGCCCGCACCGCCGAGGTGCAGGGGAAGACCGCCGAGTCGCTGGCCGGGTTCCGCAAGATGATGGTGGCCACCTGGTCGAGGGGAAGGGCCGGGAACGCATCGACGAGTGGGCCGGCGATCAGGTGTACCTGGCCCTCGGGACCCTGCTCACGGCGGCCGCGGTGCTCGGGATCGACGCCTGCCCCATGGAGGGGATCGCCCCGCCCAAGTATGACGAGGTGCTGGGTCTGCCGGCCGAGGGCTATCGCACGGTGGTCGCATGCTCGCTCGGGTACCGGTCCGCGAGCGACGACTACGCCAGGCGGCCGAAGGTGCGGTTCTCGCGCGAAGACGTGATCCGGAGGGTGTGAGCTGGATGGGCCGCGACGAGGACGGACTGGTCTACTCGACCGGCATCGGGAGGATGTGCCCGGGCTGCGGTCGGGCTGCGGCCGCCTGCGCCTGCAAGAAGGGGAAGCCCAAGGCCGCGGGCGGCGGCAAGGGTCCGTCGTTGCCGCCGGCCGGCAAGGGGATCACGGTGGGACGGGCCACCCAGGGACGCAAGGGGAAGGGCGTCACGGTGGTGACCGGGCTGGGGCTGGACGAGGCCGGCCTGGCGGACCTGGCCCGGCGGTTGAAGGCCGTGTGCGGCGCCGGCGGTACGGTGCGCGAGGGGGCCATCGAGATCCAGGGGGAACACCGGGACTCGGTGATCGCCGAGCTGGAGCGGATGGGGATCAAGGCCAAGCGTTCGGGCGGGTGAACCCGGGGAGGGGTGGACCGTGGTCGAGTCGAACGAGGCACTGACCCGGCAGGGATTGTTCCGCCTGGTCACCGACGAGGCCTTCCGGGACGGGGTGCTCGAGGACTCCGAGAAGCGGATCCTCCAGGTCCTGGCCCGCTTCCTGAAGCTCGACGGCGAGACCGCCATGGACATCTCGCGTCGGAGCAAGGAGGCCTTCCGCAAGGGAGAGCTGGCTCCGGGAGGGACTCTCGATCCTGCGGCCCTCTACCTGAGGGTGGAGGCGGCGGTCCGTGCCGACGGGGTGGTGGACAACCTCGAGGCCCAGATGCTCACCGGTCTGCGCCAGATCCTCAAGATCGACCACCTCCCCTTGGCGACCCTGGAGGAGGCCGGGAGGGTCGCCCGGGTGGCCGCTCCGGAATCGCTCACCCGCGAGCGTCTCGCCCCGCTGGCCCAGGAATCGAGTCTGCTGGCCTCGGGCTTCGACCAGGATCCCGGGGCTGTGAAGGCGGGAGTCAGGGCCCGGGAGATCCTGGCACTCCTCGCCGAGGCGCCCCCGGTCCCGGCGGAGATCGCCGGGGAAGTGGCGGCCGTGGCGGCGAACCTGGCTCCTTCCCTGGTTGCCGGGGGTGGGCTCGACGAACTCGAGCGGTTCGTGGCTGCTCGGATCGTGCAGGGACTCTTCTCCGGTTGCCCGGGGACCTACCGTGCCGTCCTGGCGAATGCCGCCCATGGCATGGAGAAGGTCCGACCCGGCGACGTGGTCGAGGTGGTGCGGATGGCCGAGCGCCTGGCGACTACGCCGTCGGTCGACGACCTGAGGGTCGAGGTCTGGATCCAGACCATGCGGCGGGCCGCCAAGGTGGCTTTCGGGCATCGCGACATGGACATGCATGCCGCGATCGTCGAGGGTCTCGAACGGATCCCTCCGAGGTCGCGGGCGGCCGCGGCAGGGGCCAGGGCCGGGATCCTCGCCGACATGGTGATCCTGGGACTCCACCAGGGCCGGTCGAAGCTGATCGAGAGCGGGCTCGACGGCTTCCGGGCGCTGGCCGGATCGTCGGACGACCCGGAGGTCCGGTGCGAGCAGGCCCAGGCCCTCTGCTGCCTGATCGAGGCCGTGGCCACCGAGGCCGGCGAAGGACGGCAGATCCCGGGCATCGACCTCTCGCATGTCCGGCGGTGTTTCGACGACCTGGGCCGCCTGGTGGCGGCGCGGTCCCCCGACGCCGATGTGGTCAAGGCCGTCTCGGCGATGGCGCCCTTCGGACTGCAGAGCCTGGTGGCCATGGACGAACCGGACAAGCTGGTCTGGTTCCTCGGCTTGCTGCGGCGGATCTCCACGGCCGGAGCCAGCGACGAGACCGTGCAGGTGGGGCTGGCCCGGGCGATGGTGAACACCGCCATCCTGGTAAAGGACCGGCCCCGGGCCGGGACACCGGCGCCGAGCGGATTCCTGGCCGGCCTCAAGGCCATGGTCGTCGGTGCCGAGCGGCCGGTGGATCCGGTGGAGGAAGCGGTCTTCACGACCATGAAGCACGTGGTCGGCCAGTGCCCTTCGTCGCCCGACGTGGGTGAGGCCGCCGAGCGTTTCGCCCGCGTCACCGGAAAGGTGGTGCTGCATGGAGCGGCGGCAGGGTCCGGGGCCGGCCGCACCGGGGCGTCCGGAGGCTCCGGCCGTACCCCGGTCCCCTCGGGGTGGAAGGACCAGGATCCCGGCTGGCCGGTCGAGTCCGGGGTGGCGGCCCTCTCCTTCCCGACGCCGATGGCCGCCGTCGATGCCCTCGAGGACGCGGGAGGGAAGCTCCTGGCAGCGGCCGGAAGGGGTGACCCGGGCGCCATGACGCAGGCCAGCGAGGCCTATTTCCATGCCCTGCGGGCGCTCTACATCCTCGACACCGAGATGGGGCGGCGCAAGGCGACCTACGGGCGGCTGGCCCGGGCCGTGATGGCCCACCTGGCGCGGGTTCCGTCCCTGGCGAGCGCCGGAATGCTGGGGATGCACCTCGATCACCTGGCGGAGGACCTCGGTGACTCGGGGGACTCGGACCTGGCGGACGAAGGCCGGCGATTGGGCCGGGCCCTGGAGGAGGCGCGCTCCCGCTGACCCGGGTCGCGGATCCCACCGGCTCGCGGCTTTCCGTTCGCGGCCAGGGCCCGGGGCGCGTACCATCGGGTCCGCTCCTATGGACGAACCGCTCCCAGGGCTTGCTGATCCTCGCTACCGGGTCCAACGCGCCCTGGGGCGAGGCGCGTGGGGCGCCGTCTGGCTGGCGGAGGATCTGGAGCTGCAGCGACCGGTGGCCGTGAAGGTCCTCGGAGCCGCCCTCCCCGCGGATGCGCGCCAGCGCTTCGAGCGGGAGGCCCGGCTCACCGCCGGCCTTGGCATCCTCACCTGGTCCAGGTCTACGGATTCGATCCGGGCACCGGTTCGACGCCGCCCTACCTGGTCTACGAGTACGTCGAGGGCGGGACGCTGGTCACCTACCGGGTGGACCGGCCCGAACCCGGGGTGGCGGACCTGCTCCGGATCGCCCGGGAGCTCGGTGGGGCGCTCCAGTTCCTGCACGACCAGGGGATCCTGCACCGGGACGTGAAGCCCTCGAACGTCCTGCTCAGGCCCGACGGTTCCACCGTGCTCGCCGACCTGGGCCTGGCGATCGAGCTCGGGGATCCGCGGGCGGTGACTCCCACCGGCCAGGTGGTGGGCACGCCTCGCTACATGGCCCCGGAGTGCTGGATGGGGGCACCGAGTTCCCGCCTCTCGGACCAGTTCTCCCTGGCCGCGCTGCTCTTCGACCTGGCGTTCGGGCGCCCGGTCTACCAGGGAGCCGACCTCACCTCGATCGCCAACGAGATCGGGCGCGGCTTCTCCGTCCGCTTCTCGCCGCCGAGACGGGATGCGCTGCCGAGGCCCTGGATGGAAGCGCTCGGATGTGCCCTGGATGCCGACCCGCGGCAGCGATTCCGTTCGGTGGGCGAGCTGGTGGAAGCGCTCGGAGCAGGGATCCGGGACCAGGACCTCGACGCCGACCTCCCTGCCGGTCGGGCACCCGAGGCGGCGTCGGCTCGGGCCTCCCGGCCCCCTCCAGGCGGGCGGATGGCGGCAGGTCGGGGGAGCAGGATCCCCCCTGCCCTGCGCCTGGTCGGAGCTCTGGGGGCGGCGATCGCCCTCTTCGCTGCCGGGCGCTGGAGCGCCGGGTCCGCGACCGACCCGGGGGGCGCTTCGGGGGAAGGGGGGCCGCCGACTCCGGCAATCGCATCGGGGGAACCGGGAGGCGATCCGGCCGCAGGGACGGGTGGTCCCGGGGAGATCCCGGAGGCCCTGGCGTCGCTCGAACGTCGGGCGGCCTGGCATCGGGAGGGGAATGCCGGCTCCGGCATCGCCCCGGCCAAGGTCCCGGTCCACGGCGAGCGGGAAGCCCACCTCCAGCGGGTCGTGGACGAGCTCCTCGACGGGCGTTTCGCGCTCCAGGACGCGAACCTGGTGCGGGATCTGCTCGAGGCCGCGGCGGGAAGCCCGGGGGAGGAGGCGGCTCGCATCGAGGCCTGGTTCGATCACCTCGGATTCGACCTCGGGTTCGCCCAGTACCGGGCCCACGCGGCCCAGATGCACCGGACCCAGCTGGGACCGGGTGCCCAAGTCGAGCTCGGCGAGGCCGAGAAGGTGGAGTTGCACCGGAGGGTCGAGGAGATCCGATCCGCGGTGGAGCCGGTCCTGGCTACCGGCCTGGAGCGCCGGCTGGAGGCGTCCGCTCCGGTCCGGATCATGACGCGCCTCTCGGGAACCCTGGCGAGGGTCCGGCTGGGCGAGCTGGCAGAACGGAGCGCTCGCGCCGCCCGGGGAGGTGGTCCCGAGGCGCTGGCCTGGGCGGGTGCGGGGCTCGAGGTGATCCAACCGCTCTGGATCTTCCCGGCCCGGGCGCCTTGCCCGGTCTCGATGGAACTCGTGGCGGCCGCCCAAGGGGTGCTGGACAGCGGCGCCCCGGGGGCTTCCCGGGCGGACGCTTCGGCGCTCGCGGCAAGCCTGGCGTACCGGTGGTTCGCCCTGGTGCCGGAGTGCATCCCGGACCCGGTGGCTGCGGTCCGGCTGCTCGACGAGCTGGCAGCCGGGGTCGAACGGTACCGGGAGGGCGTGGACGAGGAGGCATGCTTCTACCTCGAGCTGGCCCGTGCCATGGACGCCTCCCGGGTCTTCTTCGCCCCGCTTCCCGAGGGTGCATCCGGACCGGTGAGACGCCTGGAGGCGGTGGAAGCCCGGGAGTGTGGCGGAACCACGGGGAGCGGGAGCGGGCCATGACGCGCCGGTCCCGGGCGGGAGCGGGCGAACCGGACGAGAAGTCGGGGACCGGGAGCCGGCCCGGTGCCGGGCCGGAGCTCGGGGGGGCGGACCGATCCGCGGGGACGTTCGGATGGTCGCTGGTGGTGCGGCGCGGCTCCCTCCCGCCCGAGACCGTCGCGCTGGCCGCGCTCCCGGCCCGGATCGGGAGCGGACCCGGTGTCGAGGTGCGGCTCGACGACCCGGACGTGCCGGCGATCCACGGCGAGCTCGCCCTCGGGGAGGCTGGGATCGTCTATCGATCGCGGGCGCCGCGGACCGAGCTGGCGCTCCGATCCGGCGATCGGTTCCGGGTCGGTGGGTTCGTCGTGAGGCTGGTCGCGGAGGCGGCCGGGGGCGAAGGCGCCGACCCTCTCCGGGCCGTGCTCGACCTGCTGCCGCGCCTGTGGAAGGCCGAACCCGATGCCGATCTCGGGCGTGATCTGCTCGAAACCCTGCGGGTGGCACTCGATGCCCGCTGGGCGGCGCTGGTCGAGCTCGGGGGAGAGCCGGGCGAGGGTCGGGTGGTGGGCACCGCGGGAGAGCGTCTTCCCGGGGCCGGGGACCGGATCAGCCGCACGGTGCTCGAGGCCCTCGGTGGCGGGGATGCGCCGGTGGTAGCCAACGACGTGGTGCGGGACGAACGTTTCGAGGCCGCGGTCTCGATCCCGGCCGATGTCCGGTCGATCGTGGCATGCCGCCTGGAGATCGACGGAGGGGCGGAGCCCGGGAGCGTGGTCTACCTGGAGAGCCCGCGGACCCGGCCCGGATTCACGGAGCCCGAGCGCCTGCTCCTGGAACGCCTCTGTCGCCTGGTCGGCGAGGCAAGGGCCCGGTCACGCCAGACCGAGCGGCTGACCGCGCTCCACCAGCGCAGCGGGAGCGATGCCCGGCCGGGGCGCGGGCTCATCGGATCGAGCCCCGCCATGGTGAAGGTCCGCGACGAGGTGCGCCGGGCCGCCGAGGCCGGGGTCACCACCCTGGTCCAGGGGGAGACGG
>CAYOHP010000065.1:29844-34165 GCA_964403795.1 uncultured bacterium
GCAAGGAGCTCGTCGCCCGGGCCCTGCATGCCGCCTCGGCGCGCCGGGATGGTCCGTTCGTGGCGCTGAACGCCGCGGCCCTGCCCCGAAGCCTGGCCGAGGCCGAACTCTTCGGGCACGAGAAGGGGGCTTTCAGCGGGGCGGACCGGGTCCGGTTGGGGCGCTTCGAGCTGGCCGAGGGCGGAGCCTTCTTCCTCGACGAGATCGGGGATCTCGACCTGGAGGTGCAAGCCAAGCTCCTGCGGGTCCTGGAGGCGAGGCGATTCGAACGGGTCGGCGGCAGCCGCTCCCGACGCTTCGACGCCTTGCTGGTCGCCGCGAGCCATCGTGATCTCGCGGCCCGGGTCGCCGAGGGGGCCTTCCGGGAGGATCTCTTCTATCGTCTCTCGGTCTTCACCATCCGCCTGCCCCCGCTGCGGGAGCGACGGGAGGACCTCCCCGAACTCTGCGAGGCGATCCTGGCCGAGCTGGAAGCCCGCTACCGGCGCGGGATCTCGGGCTTGGATCCAGAAGCGGAGGCACGCCTCGCGGCCCATCGCTGGCCCGGGAACGTGCGGGAGCTCGGCAACGTGCTGGAGCAGGGGTACGTGCGGGCCGATCGGGACCGGATCACGGCGGCGGACCTGGGACTGGCCGCGGCCCCGACCGTCGGCGAGGGGGGCGGGGGGACCTACCCGGACGCGCTGGACCCGGCCCGGGCCCTGTTCGAGCGATCCCATGTGCTCCGGGTGCTGCGGGAAGAGGGTGGCGACACGGTCCGGGCCGCGGCCCGCTTGGGTCTCTCGCGTTCCCAGGTGTATCGGAAGTGCGAGGCGCTCGGAATCGACCGGGCCGCGCTCGGGGAGGCTGGGGACTGAGCCTGGCACGCGACGTGCGCTGAGGCCTCCGTCGAGCGGACGGAGGTCGGGATGGCGACGACGAAGCAGCGGGCAGGCCGGTCGGTAGCGGTGCGGGTCCTTTCCTTCCTGGTGGTGGCGAGCGCCCCCTTCACCCCGGGATGCGCATGTCTCCAGGCCCTGACCGGCGGCGCCGCCCGGGCCGCCCAGGGCGTGACCGGGGCGATCCTGCCGCAGGCGCCGGCCGTGGCCAGCGCCGCCACCCTCGGTACCGCCTCGGGACCAACACCGGTGATGGCCGCTCCGGTGGCCACCGAGGCGACGACCGAAGGCGGATCCGACCCGGTCGGGCGGGCCAGCGAGCGGGCCGAGCTCCGCATGCCCGAGGCCGACCAGGCCACCGACTGAAGCCTCCGGTATCCACAAGTTTCGCATCGATGCGAACGGCCCCCAGGGGCCCCGACGACGAAGGATGGGAAGATGAGCTCGTACGGATCTTGGGATCTGGTGCTGGACCTGATGGGGCGTCCGCTCTGGAAGGACCTGGATCTGACCGCGGTGTTCCCGGACCTCTCGGAGATCCTCCGGCAGACCTACCGGGCGACGGTGCAGCGAGCGCCCGAAGCGGCTCTGGCGCAGGGATCCGCGGTCCCGGCCTCAGGGACCTCGGTGCCAGGACCGACCACGACCGCCAGCCCGATTGGACCCGCTGGCGACCGTCCCTGGTACCAGGCCGAATGGGCCGCAGTGGCGTCCATGCTGGTCGGGGTGGGCCTGGCCTCGGGCGTGGACCTGGCCGGGACCCCCGGCCTCGACATGGGCGCGGCCTCACCGGGGATCCATACGGCCGGGAAGGGGATCGATCTCCGCGGCAATACCGCGGTGGCCTGGACCGACTTCGCCCGGGTCGCCCTGGGCGACGGGAACACCAGGTCCCAGTGGGGGTCGATGGACCGGGGACTCGACGTCGGAGGGCAGTTCGTGCAGGGAACCGGCGACGATGCCGTGACCATGGACTGGATCGCCAACGCCGTCACCCGGGTGGCGAACGCCGACGGCAGCCGGGCCGTGACCTACCACGACTACTGGACCAGGGAGGTCGGCGGGGACTGGACCCAGAAGGGCACCAGGACCCAGTGGATCGATGCCGGAGGGACCGCCACCTGGTACGACCAGGATGCCGTCCTCCCGGGCGGCGATGCCTCCGGGGGACCCGCCTCGACGGTCACTCCGGAATCGGCTCCGTCGGTACCGGCGGGCGAGACCGGGTCGTGATCCCGGTGGGCTCCGCAGCTCGGCCCCGGGCCGAGCTGCGGGCGCCTGGGGCTAGGGCCGGTTCACGCGGTAGACGTCGAAGTGGAACGGGCCCGGGTTGGTGTCGGGGGCGGCCAGGGGAACGCCGGATCCCATCGCCACGAAGCCGCCGTCGTTGGAGATGTGCGAGGAGTCGCCGCGGGCGACGACCTTGGTCGTGTTCCCGGTGCGGTCCCGGACGTAGACGTGGTTGTCGATCACGGTGACAGCCGGGTCGTAGTCGCCAGCCGCCCCTCCGGTAGGATTGGCGGTGAAGGTGACGTAGCGCCCGTCGCCGCTGATCGCCGAGTCGGTGGCGAACCCGTTCACGACGTTGGCGCCGGCATTCGAGACGCTGACCAGCGAGACGGTCCCGTTCACGATGTCATAGACGTAGACGTCGTTCATCCCGTCGCTGTCGGTCCCGGTGTGGTCGCCATAGGAAGTGAAGGCCACGAAGTTCCCGTCGCCCGAGATCCGCGTCCGCCCGACCGGACCGAAGTTCGTGTTGGGCGGGAGGATGGCGTTGGCCGGTCCGGGGGAGGCGAAGGTGGTGGTGTTGGCGGTGAGGTTCCGGACATAGGCCTGGCTTCCGGTGGCGCTCGGCATGGCGTCGGTCGACTCCCCGTTGAAGGCGATCACCGAGCCGTTGGCCGAGATGGTGGGCTCTCCCAGGTCGTCCCAGTTGGCCTGGGAGCCGTCGTTCTTCACGCTCGCCCGGACGATGTTCGCAGGGTTGGCGACTTCGACCCGGAAGGCATCGATGGTGCCGTTGGTATCCCCGGCCACCAGGTTGGAAGCCAGGGACGCGAAGATCACGAACATCCCGTCGTTCGAGATCCGAGGGACGAAGGAGTTCCCGTTGCCTTCCACGCCGCCCGGACGGGACAGGATGGTGGTCGTCCCGGCGGTCCGATTGCGGACGTAGACGTGCCGTCGGCCGCTGGTCGTGGGGGGCGAGACCAGGTTGGTGGCGATCGAGGAGAACACCATCAGGTTGCCGTCGCCGGAGATGTCGATGGAGTTGCTGCTCTCGTTCCCCAGGCTCTCGTCGTCAGCGAGGCTCCCGATCTCGGTGGTGGACCCGGCGATGTCCCGGAAGAACCCGTCGCCGAACCCGTTGTTGTCGACCGCCACGAAGTCGGTGTCGTTGAAGACGCTCCAGACGACATGCGCCCCGTTGTTGGAGATCTTGGGGTAGGCGAAGCCGATGCCGGCCCCGGCATTGGCCCGGGTCACCGAGACCAGGACCGTCCCGGCGGGGCCCTGGGGCGTGGCGCTGCTGGCCACCGGCGGATCGGCGACGACCGCGTTGTTGAGGGCCGTCAGGGCGTTGGTGAAGGCGGTCGCGGCGCAGGTCCCGTCCTGGAGTTGGGCCAGGGTGCAGGGGTTGCCGGCGTCGCCGATGGCGGTCGCCAGGGTGGTCGCCAGGGCGTTGAACTTCCCGGTCCGGATCTGCTCGAGGAGCGCGTTCACGTCGAGGTTGCCGCCGGTCACCGGGATGGTGGTGAGCCGGTTCAGCAGGTTCGAGACCGTGTTCACGATGAGATTGTTCCGGGCGATGGTGCGGAGGATCTGGGCTGCCGCAGTGGCAAAGGCGTCGACCGCTCCCACGTTCACCTCGAAGCCGGAAGACTGGAGGCCCGAGTAGAAGCCTTCGAAGATCTCGGCCCCGTTCTGCTCGACCACGACGTGGGCCGAGAGGCCGACCAGGTTCGGTACCGTGATCGAGAAGCGCCGGGTCGTGAGGTCCACGGCAGCGGAGAAGGTCCGCCCGTCGGACAGGGTGACGGTGACGGTGGCGTTCAGGTTGGCGGCAACCCGGAGGCCCTGTCCGGCGACCGCGATGCCGCTCCCCGAAGCCCGCAGCGGCAGGCCCGCGCCGGCTCCCCCCGGGACGGTACCGGTGAGGGTGGTGGCACCCGCACCGCCGCCGCCCGACGAATCGCAGGCGACCGAGGCGAGCGCGAGCGCGGCCAGGGCGGCGAGAAGGAAGCGGGGGCGGGAGTAGGGGGAACGCGGCGGAGTGGGCACCGGGGGAACCTTTCGTCTCGGCGGCCGCCCCCCCAATCGACCGATTGCGTGGGTGAGGAATGTAACGGAGGGAGTGCACCAGCGGCAACCCGGGTCGCCGGGCCCTGGGATTCGGAGTAGCGGACCGAAGGCATGAGGGGGAAGGCCGGTAGGGCGGG
>CAYOHP010000066.1:0-10621 GCA_964403795.1 uncultured bacterium
CCCCGCCCTACCGGCCTTCCCCCTCATGCCTTCGGTCCGCTACTCCGAATCCCAGCCCGCCTTCCCATGCGATTGACCCTGGCGCGGAGCGGGTGATAGCCTCCCCGGTCCCCCGAGCCGAGCCGGGAGGGCGCGCCTTCGCGCCAGCCGGGATCTCGTCGGGGCCCAGAGCATGTTCCAGAGCCTGACCGACAGACTGACCTCCACCTTTAGGGCGCTCCATGGTCGCGGTGCCATCACCGAGGCCGACATCGAGGCCGCCTGCAAGGACGTGCGCACCGCGCTCCTCGAGGCCGACGTCCACTTCAAGGTCGCCAAGAAGTTCGTCGCCCGGGTCAAGGAACGGACCGTGGGTGCCGAGCTGGCGGGGGCCCTGGAGCCTGCCCAGATCTTCCTGAAGGCGGTCCACGACGAGCTGGTCGAGGTGATGGGCGGGACCGCGGTGCCGCTGGCCCGCTCCGGCTCGCCCCCTACCGTCTTCATGATGGTGGGCCTCCAGGGCTCCGGGAAGACGACCACGGCAGGAAAGCTGGCCCGGATCCTCAAGAAGGACGGCGGGCGGGTCATGCTGGTGGCCTGCGACCTGCAGCGCCCCGCCGCCATCGACCAGCTGGAGACCCTCTCGAAGCAGATCGACGTGGGTTTCCACGGAGACCGGGTCGAGAAGGATCCGGTGGTGGTGGCCCAGGCAGGCCTGAAGGCCGCCCGCCAGGCCGACGTCGACACCGTGATCTTCGACACCGCCGGTCGCCTCCACGTCGACGAGGAGCTGATGGCCCAGCTCGAGCGGGTCAAGGGCGTGGTCGGCCCCCACGAGGTCCTCATGGTGGTCGACGCCATGACCGGCCAGGATGCCCTGCGGGTGGCGGAGACCTTTGACAAGCGTCTGGCGCTGACCGGCGTGATCCTCACCAAGCTCGACGGCGACACCCGGGGCGGGGCGGCCCTCTCGATCCTGGAGGTCACCGGCAAGCCCATCAAGTTCGCCGGCATGGGCGAGAAGCTCGACCAGCTCCAGGTCTTCCACCCCGAGCGCATGGCCACTCGCATCCTCAACATGGGCGACGTCATGTCGCTGGTCGAGAAGGTGCAGGACGCCTACTCGGAGGACGAGATGGAGGGCATGCAGGAACGCATGTTCTCCAAGGACTTCAACTTCGAGGACATGCTTAGCCAGTTCCGCATGGTCAAGCGCATGGGCCCGCTCGGCGACGTGCTGAAGATGATGCCCGGGGTCGGCCAGCTGCTCGGCCAGGTCTCCGACGAGCAGATCGAGGAGGGCAACCAGCAGATGCGCTACAAGGAAGCCCTCATCTGCTCCATGACGCCCGAGGAGCGGCGTCGCCCCGACATCCTGTCGGCGACCCGGCGCAAGCGCATCGCCTCGGGGGCCGGCCGGGGCGTCAACGAAGTGAACATGCTCTTGAAAGAGCTGAAGCAGATGCGCCAGATGATGCAGCAGTTCAAAGGACTCGCCAAGGCCATGGAAAAGGGCAGGATGCCCCGCATGCCCGGCGGAAAGGGGTTCCGTCTCCCGCCCTCGCGGTGACGGTCCCCGGAAAACGAAAGAGGGAAGAGCCGAGATGATGACGATCCGTCTCCAGCGGGTGGGCACCCACCGGGTCCCGCGCTACCGCGTGGTGGTCAAGGACCGGAAGGCCAAGCGCGACGGCCGCTTCGTGGAGATCCTGGGGCACTACAACCCCAGCGTGGATCCCCCCGCCATCGTGATCGACGCCGACCGCTTCAAGGCCCGGGTGGCCGAGGGCGCGGTCGTGAGCGACACCGTGAAGAGCCTCGCCAAGAAGGCCGGCATCGGCGCCTGATGGCCGAGGACAGGATGGCGGTCGGCCGGGTGGTCGGCTGCCACGGCCTGCGCGGCGAGCTGGTGGTCGAGCCGTGGACCGACGACCTCGACCGCTTCGACGACTTCACCGAGGTGTTCGCGGGCGACGAGCCGGAGCCCCGGGCGATCGAGGGCTGGCGCCCCCACAAGGGGCGGGTCCTGCTCTCGCTCGCCGGGTGCGAGGACCGGAATGCTGCCGAGAGCTTCCGGGGCGTAGAGCTCACGGTCCCGGCGTCGTTCCTGCGCGAGCTCGAGGCCGGGCGCTTTTACATCCATGACCTGGTCGGGCTCGAGGTCGTCGAGCCCGGCGACCGTCGCATCGGCAAGGTGGCGGCCTACGACGAGGCGACCAGCGGCGGCTCGCTGGTGATCGACCTCGACTCGGGCAGGGAACTCTCGGTGCCCTTCGTGGAGCGCTGGATCGACGAGGTGGACCTCGAGGCCCGACGGGTCCGGTTGGCTTCCGGTTGGGGCGAGCTGGTCGATCCCGACGAACGCTGATGCGGGGGCGTGGCCCCGGTCCCCGGCACCGACGGAGGGGGAAAGGGCCCGCATGCGGATCGACGTCCTCACCATCTTCCCGCACCTGATCGCGGGCTTCGTGGCCGAGAGCATCCCGGGCCGGGCCATCGCCGCCGGCCTGCTCGCGGTCGAGGCCCATGACCTGCGCGACTGGTCGGGCAACAAGCACCGCACCGTCGACGACATGCCCTACGGCGGCGGGGGCGGGATGGTGCTCCGGGCCCAACCCTTCCTCGACGGCGTGGAAGCCATCCGGGGGAAGGCGGCCAGCCGCGGCCGGGTGCTCATGGCGAGTGCCCGGGGCCGGGTCCTCGACCAGGCCTGGCTCGGGCGGCTGGCCGAGGAGCCCCACCTGATCCTCCTGTGCGGCCACTACAAGGGGATCGACGCCCGGGTCGAGGCGGTGGTCGACGAGGAGTTCTCGCTCGGGGACTACTGCGTCTCGGGGGGCGAGGTGGCGTCGCTGGTCCTGATCGACGGGGTGGCCCGCCTCCTCCCGGGCGCGGTCGGCACCCGGGACTCGATCACCGGGGACTCGCACTTCGAGGGGCTGCTCGGGCCCCCCGAGTACACCCGTCCCGAGAGGCTCGGCGAGGCCGCGGTGCCCGAGGTGCTGGTCTCGGGGCATCACGCCAAGATCTTGGCCTGGCGGAAGGCCGAGGTGCTCCGGTTGACCAAGGAGCGCCGGCCCGATCTCTATGCCAAGTGGGTGGCGGTGCATGGGGATCCGGAGGCCGTGGTTGCCCCGTCGCGGAGGAAGCGACGGAAGCCGAGCGGGGAGGCACCGGCAGGTGTGGTCGATGGGCCCGAGGCCGGGGCCGCGAGCGGCGGAGACATGCCTGGTCCAGGCGGGTCGGGAGGCGCGTCATGACGCGGTCGGGAGTCGCTGCCCTCGTCCTCGCCCTGGCAGGCTCGCTGGTCCCCGCTCCGGCGGGTGCGGAGACGGCAGCGACGGCCGCCATCGGTCTCGTGGATCCCGGCTTCCTGGACGCCTACACGGCGACCCACCGCTTCTCGCTCGGGCGCCCGAGGTCGGTACGGGTGCTCCCGGGAGGGAAGACCGCGCTCTTCCTCCGGTCCGGGCCTCGCGATCCGGTGCGCTCCCTCTACGCACTCGACCTCGCCACCGGCAAGGAGCGGGTGCTGGCGACCGCCGAGAGCCTGCTCTCGGGCGGAGTCGAGACGCTGTCGGCCGAGGAGGCGGCCCGGCGGGAGCGCATGCGGCTCTTCGCCCGGGGGATCGCCGGGTACGCGGTGAGCCGGGACGGGACGAAGATTCTGGTGCCGCTCTCGGGACGGCTCTTCGTGCGGCCGGTGGAAGGCGGGAAGACCCTGGAGCTCGCCGGCGAAGGGACGGCCCTGGATCCGCGATTCTCGCCGGACGGGAAGTGGGTGGCCGCAGTCCGGGACGGCGACCTCTGGCTCCATGACGCGGCGGGGCGGGGCGCGGTGCGCGTTACCCGCCGCGAGACCGACGAGGTTCGCTACGGGGAGAGCGAGTTCGTGGCCCAGGAGGAGATGGGCCGCATGGAGGGCTACTGGTTCTCGCCCGACTCGCGGAAGCTCGCCTTCCAGCGGACCGACGTCGCCGGGGTGGATCGCTTCCGGGTCGCCGATCCCATGAAGCCCGAGCACGAGCCCGAGGCTTGGCCCTATCCCCGGGCCGGGCGGAAGAACGCCGAGGTGCGCCTGTTCGTGGCGGGGGTGCCGCCCGGACCGGCCGGCGGTCCCCCGGTTGCCGAGGTCTCGAGGTCACGGCGGGGTGCCGAAGGGATGTCCCTGGGCTCGCCTGCCGCAGCCTCGCCGGCGCGGCTGCCTCCCGACGCAGTAGAGGTGCGCTGGGATCGGGAGCGGTTTCCCTACCTGGCCCGGGTGGTCTGGGAAGAAGGCGGTCCGCTCTCGCTGCTGGTCCAGGACCGGCGGCTCGGGACGCAGCGACTGCTGGCGGCCGACCCGGTGAGCGGCGAGACCCGGATGCTCGTCGAGGAGAGCGATCCGAACTGGGTGGAACTTCCTCCCGGGGTCCCGGCCTGGCTCCCGGACGGGGACTTCCTGTGGGCTTCCGAGGTCGAAGCCGGCTGGCGCCTGGAACGCCGGGCCGGGGACGGGGCGCTCCGGAAGGTGCTGGCGACGCCCGCAACCGGCTTCGTCGAACTCGCCGGAGTGCTCCCGGGGGGGCGTCTCGCCCTGGTGGTCCTGGCCCCCACGCCGACCCGGACGCAGCCGGCGGCGCTCGATCTCGCCACCGGGGAGCTCCGCCCGCTGGTCGAGGCACCCGGCTTCCACGGGGTGGAGATCGCTCCCGGGGAGCCGCTCGGGAGGCTGTCCCTGCTGCCGCGCCAGGGCCCCGGCGGGGTGGTCTTCACCGATGGATCGCGGGTCCTGACCTACCGGCCCCGCAGCCGGTCCGAGGAACCGGCCTGGGAGCCGCGACCGGAGTGGATCCGGACCGGGCTGCGCCGCCTCCACGCCGTGGTGGTTCGCCCCCGGGACTTCGATCCGGCTCTCCGCTACCCGGTGGTGGTGGACGTCTACGGAGGTCCGACCCACGGCGTGGTGGCGGAGGCCGGGCGCTTCCACCTGATGCGGCAGTGGCTCGCCGACCAGGGCTTCGTGGTGGTGGCCGGGGACGGGCGGGGCACGCCCGGCCGGGGCCGGTCCTGGCACCGGGCCGTGGACCGGGACTTCGCCACGGTGCCGGTCGACGACCAGGCGGCGCTGGTCCGCTCGCTGGCCCGCCGCTACCCGGAGCTCGACCCCGAGCGGGTCGGCATCTCGGGCTGGTCCTTCGGCGGGTACCTGGCGGCCATGGCGGCGATGCGCCGGCCCGAGGCCTTCCACGCCGCGGTGGCCGGTGCCCCGGTGGCCGACTGGCGCGACTACGACAGCTACTACACCGAGAAGTACCTCGATCTCCCCGAGCTCGCGCCCGAGGCCTACCGGGTCTCGAGCCTGCTGGAGGCCGCCCCTTCGCTCACCCGCCCGCTGCTCCTGATCCATGGCACCAGCGACGACAACGTCTGGTTCCTCCACTCGCTGAAGCTCGCCAAGGCCCTGTTCGAGGCCGGGCGCGGGTTCGAGTTCCTGCCGCTCTCGGGGTTCACCCATATGGTCCCCGACCCCCTGGTCGCCCGCCGGCTCCAGGAGCGGATCGTCGGCTTCCTGAAACGGTCCCTGGGCGAACCGCGCCGGCGCTGACGCGGGCCGTGGTGCCGGAGGCAGGCGAGGCAGTCATCACATGGGTAGCCGGAGGACCGGGGGCCGTGATAGTCTCCGAGCCCCTGCAGGGGACGTTCGTCCCTGCAGCCCAGAGGTGAAGGCTCCATGGACGTCATCCAGAGGCTCGACCGAGCCGAGATCGAGAAGCTCGAGAAGAAGAAGATCGACGACTTCCGGCCCGGCGACACCGTCAAGGTGTCCTGCAACGTGGTGGAAGGCGACAAGCGCCGCATCCAGGTGTTCGAAGGGGTCGTGATCTTCCGCAAGGGATCCGGTCTCTCCGAGTCGGTGTGCGTGCGCAAGGTCTCGGCCGGCGGCATCGGCGTCGAGCGCGTGTTCCCCCTGTACTCGCCCACCGTCGACAAGATCGTCCGGGTGCGCGAGGGCAAGGTGCGCCGGGCCCGGCTCTACTACCTGCGCGATCGCGCCGGGAAGTCGGCCAGGGTTCGCGAGAAGTCGGCCGTCGCCAAGGTCCGCGAGGCCTCAGGGGAAGCCGCCGCCCCGGCCGAAGATACCCAGAGCTGATCCGAGGCCGTGGACTGGCTCCGCGACCTGGGTCTCGTCGCCGGAAGCCGCCGCTATCCGCATGGCGTCCTCCTCTACGAGGGCATCGTGTCGGAAGGCAAGGTCCGGCTCGAGGGCATGGTCGGGGATCCCGACCTGCAGCAGGTCCAGGTCGAGCATTTCGCCGGCCGGGACCTGGTCAGGATCCAGGTCGTGCCGGTCCGTCGCGGCCGGTTCGAGTGTCCGCTCGAACTGTTCCGGGGCGTCAACGAGCTGGTCGTGGCGGCCTTCGACGCCTCGGGTCGCGCCGAGTCGCGCCGGGTGGTCCATCGCACCCGTACCCGGGAGTGGGCCGAGGTCCTGCTGGTGGCGCTGGGGGTCGCCCTGGTGCTCCGCACCTTCCTGGTGCAGGCCTACGTGCTGCCGTCGGACTCGATGCGCCCGGCCCTTGCCGTCGGAGACCGCATCCTGGCCGACAAGGTCGGCTACTACCGACACTCGCCGCGGCGCGGGGACGTGGTGGTGTTCCAGATGCCCGACCAGGGCGAGGTCTTCGTGAAGCGGGTGGTGGGGCTGCCCGGGGAGACCGTCGAAGCCGATCCGGTGCGGGTCCGGATCGACGGGGTGGAACTGGCGGAACCGTACCGGAGGGAAGCCCGGCTCCCCGAGGGAGCGGTGATCGAGACCCGCAGTTTCGTGGTGCCGCCCGGGCACTATTTCCTCATGGGCGATGACCGGCTCGCCAGCGAGGACAGCCGCCGCTTCGGCCCGGTCCACCGCGACCGGCTGCTGGGCAGGGCGTTCCTCCGGTTCTGGCCGCCTCATCGCATCGGCAAGATCCCGTGACCGGGCGTCCCACCGGCAAGGAACGCAAGGGAACCGCGAGGCGCCAGCGGGCCCGCCACCAGATCGGCCGCATCACGGAGCACCTGGCCGGCGGAAACATCGTGGTCCAGGTCCGGGATGCCCGGGCCCCCGCCCTCACCGATCCGTCCCGGCTTGTGTCGATGCCGCCGGATCGCATCCAGTGCCTGGTGCTGACCAAGAGCGACCTGGCCGACCCGGCGACCACCTCCAGGTGGGTGGCGCACTTCCGGGGCCAGGGGTTCCGGGTCCGGGCCGTCGACCAGAGCGATCCGCGCCGGGCCGCGGCCCAGCTGGTCGAGCTCATGGAGGAGGCCAGGGCCCATCTGCCCGGGAAGCGCAAGCAGGGGATGGCGGTGGTGGTGGGACTCCCCAACGTGGGCAAATCCACCCTCATCAACCGGGTGGTGGGGCGCAAGGCCATGCCGGCCGCCGATCGACCCGGCGTCACCAAGGGCGAGACCTGGTGCCGGATCACCCCCGACCTGATGCTGCTCGACACCCCCGGGGTGATCGAATCCATGGGCCGGGTGATGAGGGATGCCGGAGACGACGGCTTCGCCCTGGCCCTGCTCCGGCTCGCTCCGGCTTCCCTCTGGGATCCGGTGGACGTGGCGGCCGAGGCCCTCGCCACCCTGGGTCCCAAGCTCACCCGACCCCCCGGGGCCAGCGGCCTGGGGAGCGGGGAGGATCAGCTCCGGGAGCTGGCGATCCTCTGGAATCGGCGGGTCCGGGGCGGGGAACCCGATCTGGTGGCGACCGCCGGGAGGCTCCTCCGGGAACTCTCCGAGGGCGGCTGGGGCCGCTTCTCGCTGGAGGATCCGGCCGGTCCCCGACTGGGGGAGACCTCCTCCGGTGGCGAGCCCGCAGCCCCGCCCGGAGGTGCGCCATAGCCCTCCTGGACCTTCATGTGGACCGGCCGGGCCTGACGGTGCTCCGGGGCTTCACGGACCTCTTCCACGGACTCGCCGACCTCGCCGGCTTCGGCAAGGAGACCCTGGTGGAGGTGGTGATCGCCTCCGACCGCGTCATGGACCGGGTGCATCGCGACACCATGGGCATCGCCGGCACCACCGACTGCATCGCCATCCCGACCGGCTTCGGAGACCTCGGGGCGACCGGACCCGAGCGCTTCGCGGGGGCCTTCTACCTGGGTGTCGACGAGGCCCGGCGCAACGCCAGGAGCCTGGGACACGGGGTGGACCGGGAAGTGGCCTTCGTCCTGGCCCATGGACTCCTCCACCTCACGGGGTGGGAGGACGGGGACGAGGCCGCTCGGACCCGGATGTTCGCGCACCAGGAGGAGCTGATCCGAGGTGCGGTCCGTCGCCTCGGTCGACTTCCCCGGCTGGTCCGGTTCCCTTCCGGGGCCCGCCCGTGAACCCCGAGCTCCTGGGCGGGACCGGACCCTGGATCCTGGTGGTCTCGGGTCTGGGCGTCGCCATCGTGGTCTCGGCCGCCGAGGCGGCGATCTTCAACCTGCCCCGCCAGGGGGTGCCGGGTTGGGTCCGGGCCCACTTGAAGGCCCTGCTCCAGAGTCCCCATCGGCTCCCCGAGGCGCTCCGGGCCTCGGGCCTGTTCGCCGACGTGATCACCTTCTCGGGCCTGGCGGTGGCACTGCTCCGCCTCGGTTCCACCGCCGGGACCGTCGATGCCGCCCTGGTCCTGGTCGCGGTCCCGCTGGTGTTCGTCCTCTGCGAGCTCCTGCCCCGGGCCCTGGGAAGCCGCTACCCGATCCCGGTGGCGAGCCTCACCCTGGTCCCGCTCCGGATCCTGCACGCGGTGCTGGTCCCGTTCTCGCTCGGCACCCGTCCCCTGGTGCCCTTGGCGCTTCGACCCTTCGAGCCCTTCTGGGGGCACCACGACCTGCCCGACGAGGAGGAGCTGCGCGGCGTGCTCGAGCACACCGCGCGGCGGGGCGAGCTGGGTCAGGAGGGAGTCGACATGATGCAGGGCATCCTCGGCCTCTCCGAGACCCGGGTGGCGAGCGTCATGACGCCGCGGACCCGGATCCTCTTCCTGGATGCCGAGGCCGGCTGGGAGGAGGCCATCGAGGCATTCTCCAGCTCTCCCCACCGTCGCTTGCCCATGAAGCGCAGCGGCACCGAGGAGGTCGTCGGCATCCTCTACGTCAAGGACGTGCTCGCCAAGCAGCTCACCGACGACCGGCCACCGCCCCGGGATCTCGCCCGCCGGCCGCTCTTCCTGCCCGGGGTGGCCTTCCTCGACGACGCCCTGGCGCGCCTCAGGGAGGCCGGCTACCAGATGGCCCTGGTGGTCGACGAGTGGGGCGGGATCCAGGGACTCCTCACCATGGAGGACATCCTGGAGGAGATCGTGGGCGAGATCCGGGACGAGCACGACGAGCACGAGGCCCACGCCGAGGCCTCGGCCGTGCGTCGCCACGGCACCAACCTCGACCTGGACGGGGCGCTCCCGATCGACGAGCTCTCCGAGATCCTCGACCTGGATCTCGAGGACTGTCCCGTCACCACCCTGGCGGGATTGGTCTTCCACGAGTTCGGGTCGCTCCCCGACGTGGGCGACGAGGTCGAGTTCCGGGGCCACCTGTTCCGGGTCATCGGACGGGACCGGAACCGGATCGCCAGGGTCCTGGTCCAGAAGAAGGCATTGTCGTGACCCACCCCGAGCTGAGCTTGCTGGCCTTCGGATCGGCGTGGTTCCTGCTCGGGTACCTGAACGCCGCCGAAGCCGCCTTCCTCAGGGTCCGGGACGTGCGGGTCCGCCATCGGGCCGAGGGTGGCGACCGGAGGTCGGCATTCCTGGTCCGGCAGCTCGACGAGCGGGAGCGATTCCTCTCCTTCGTGGTGCTCTGCAGCAAGCTCTCCGCCTGTCTGCTGGCCCTGGTCCTCTACCGGGTGGTCTACCTCTACTGGGATTCCCCGCTCTGGCTCTGCCTGGTGATCCTCTCGGCCATGGGCTTCCTGGTGCTCACCGCCCAGCGTTTCCCGGCGGCCCTGGGATTCCGCTACGCCGACCGGCTCGCCGCCCCCCTGGTCTGGCCGCTCCGGATCCTCGAGCGCTTCCCGCTCTCGGGCCTGGCCGACCTGCTCGGCTCGCTGGTGAAGTCGACCGGGCGGTGGCTCGGGTCCCCGGTGGCGGGCGTCGAGCCGGGCTTCCGGTTCGACGAGCTGAGGACCCTGCTCGAGGCCAGCGAGGAGAGGGGGGTCCTGGACCCCGCCTCCAACCGCATGGTCCAGGCCTGCCTGCGCCTGGGCGAGGTCTCGGTGCGGATCGCCATGCTGCCCATCGACGACGTGATCATGGTCCCCGACGACGAAACCCTCGACCGGGTGCTCCGGATCGCCGGCGAGACCGGGTACTCCCGCCTCCCTCTCTACCGGGGCGAGCGCGAGAAGGTGGTCGGGTACGTCCACTCGCGGGATCTGCTGGTGGCCGCCCATCGCGATCCGTCCCGTCCGGTGGCGTCGATCCGACAGGAGATCCTGGAGGTCTCGCCGGATGCCTCGCTGCTGGCTGCTCTCCGGCTCTTCCGGTCCAGCCGCTATCACATGGCGGTGGTCCGGGAGGCGAGCGGCCGGGCCCTCGGGGTGATCACCATCGAGGACGTCCTGGAACGAATCGTCGGGGCCATCGAGGACGAGCACGACGATCCGTCCGGGATGCTCCAGGACCTGGGGGGCG
>CAYOHP010000066.1:10631-33526 GCA_964403795.1 uncultured bacterium
CGGCTCCTGGCGGGTCGATCCCGAGATCGAACTCGAGGAGCTGAAGCGGGCCACCGGGCTCGCCGTTCCGGCCGGGGAGTACCGGACCCTTGGAGGGTTCCTTGTTGCGGGGCACGGCCGTCCCCCGGCGCAGGGTACCGAGACCCTGGTTTCGGGGTATCGTCTCGTGGTCGAGGCTTCCGACGACCTGGTGGTCAAGCGGGTACGGGTGGAGCGGGTCCCGGAGGGGACCGGGAAGGATCCGTCGGGAACGTCATGATCGCGGATACCCGTCGGAACGTCGCCGCCATCCTGAGACGGGCCTTCTTCACCGGCCTGCTCGTGATCCTGCCCTCCGGTCTCTCGGTCTGGCTGTGCTGGGTCGGTTTCAACTGGATCGACGCCAACTTCGTGCGCTTCCTGCGCTACCTGGACCTGGAACCGATCCGGGGCGCCGGGTTCCTCTTCGGGCTGGCCCTGGTGCTGGGCGTGGGGGCCTTCGCCAACAACATCCTGGGACGCCGGATCGTCGAGTTCTACGAGAACGTCCTGGAACGCCTGCCGATCGTGAACCAGCTCTTCCCGGCCTTCCGCCAGATCGCCCAGCTCATGCTCTCGGAGGACCGGCGCGCCTTCGATCGGGTGGTACTGATCGAGTATCCCAAGGACGACTGCTTCGTGATCGGCTTCCTGGCCGCCCAGGCCCCCGGGGAGATCGCCCAGAAGACGGGGCACGCCAAGGTCTTCAGCGTGTTCGTCCCGACCACTCCCAACCCGACCAGCGGCTTCCTCCTCATGGTCCCCGAGGAGCGGATCTGGGTCCTGGAGATGACCCCGGACGATGGGATCAAGCTGGTGTTCTCCGGCGGCCTGCTGGTGCCCACGCCCAAGGATGCCGGCGCCAAGCGGTTGACCGAGGTGCTGCCCCCGACCTCCCGAGGCGGGGCCGCGGCCGGCTGATCCCGGCTCCGCCCGCACCCCGGGCCGGGCTCGGAGCCTGACCCTGACCCTGCCCCGGGGTCCCTTCCGACCGCCCCGGGCCCGGATCCCCCGGCGGTCCCTTGCTGGCGGTCCGGGCCCGCGCTATGGGCCTTCCCCCGCCCCGACCCGGACACAAGCCCGAGGTTCGGCCTCAAATTGTCCCGTGGATCGGCCGATGAGGGGGAAGATGGCGGATCCATGCGGGTCCGCAGCCGGATCGTGTTCCGACACCGTGATACGATCCCGCGAAGGAGGTCCGCTTTTGTCGCAGAGGCGCATGGGGCTGTTCATGCTCCTGGGGAGCCTCCTCCTGGTCACCCCGTTCCTGGTCTCCTTCTCCCAGGGGACCGAGAAGACCATCTTCACCGCCATGGCCACCCTGGCCGACGTCAAGGAGACCCTGGAGGGCAAGCGTGATCTGCTCTCCCAGGCCTATGGCGAGATCCAGGTGGCGGGCGGGGGCGAGCGACCGGCCAAGGTCGACACCGCGCGGACCCACTACCAGTACGCCCGCGAGGTCTCCCGGCTGGCCCGGGAGTTCCTGACCGCCTCCAAGGGGCGGCATCCCAAGTACCAGGCATTCTGGGAGAAGTACGAAGAGCGTCTCGCCGGCCTCTCCCGGGAGATCGACGAGATCGCCGGCAAGATCGGCGTCGCGGACTCGGCCCGGACCGAGCCGGCGCTGGCTTCGGCCGGGGTGGCCGGCGGAGCCGGGGCCCCGCCCTCGCCGGCACCGGTCGTCGTCGATCGCGAGGCCGCGGGCCTGGCCGCCGAGGTGACGGGGGCACCTACGGGAGGGGATCTCGAGGGGGAGCCCGGCTCGCCGCAGCGCGGAGCGTCCCCGGACCCGGACCGGTCGCCGAAGGTCGTGGAGGCCAGGGCGCCCGCAGCTCGAGGTGTCCAGGCCGAGGCCGGTCGGGACAAGGAGTGGCTGCTCGAGCGCTACCGCGAGGGGTACGACCTCTACTCGCGCGGCGGGGAGCAGGAACTGGCCGAGGCCCGTGCCATCTTCGAGGAGGTCCTCGAGGTCCAGCCTTCCTTCCACCTGGCCCGATACTGGCTCGCCCGTACCCACCTGATGCAGGGGGAACGCCAGCTGGCGGCGACCGAAGCCGACCGGCTCCTCCGGGAACAGCCCAATCTCCAGATCGCCCGCGATCTGGTCGCCGAGGTGGCGAAGGCCAAGGGTGCGGAGCCGAACGACATGGCCGTCGCGCCGGTCCGGATCGCCGCGGTGGCGAAGGTCGAGACGACCGCCAAGCCGGCGCCCGGGGTGCCGGCAGGCTCGTCCTCTCCGGTCCCGACCACCCCGACCACCCCGACCACCCCGACGGCGACGTCCAGGGCCGGCGGAGCGGCCGCCCGTCCCGCCGGGACCTTGCTGCCGGCGGGCGCCCTCACGGTTCCCGAGCCCCCGGCCCTGACCCTGGCCTCGTCCCAGGGCGGCAAGGCCCGTCGCCCCTTGGCCGTGATGATCGAGAACTCCCGCCATGCCCGGCCCCAGAGCGGACTGCTGCTCGCCGACGTGGTCTACGAGATGCCCGTGGAAGGCGGCATCACCCGGTTCATGGCGCTCTTCCTCGACCATGCCCGCAAGGTCGACGAGCTGGGACCGGTACGTTCCGCCCGGCACTACTTCGTCGAGCAGGCGCCCTCCCTGGACGCCATCTACGTCCACTGCGGCGGGTCGACCCAGGGATACGCGGCCCTCAAGCGCCAGGCCATCGATCACATCGACGAGATCCGGACCGGCACCGGCTTCTGGCGGAGCCGGCACCGCGGTGCTCCCCACAATCTCTACACCAGCCTGGAGAACCTGATCGACCTGGCGGCGAAGAAGGAGTTCCGGGTCGACCGGCCCGAGCCCATCGAGGTCCTGCCGACCGCTCCCCGGCAGATCCAGGTCCCCGGCGATGCCTATGTCGACCTGGTCCTCCCGTACTACTCGAGCTACGAGGTCCGCTACACCTACGACCCCGTCAGCAACCTCTACGCCCGCTTCATCAACAAGGAGCCCCACGAGGATGCCCTGGTCGGGCAGCAGATCGCGGTGGAGAACGTGGTGGTGCTCGAGACCGAGATGGAGAAGATCGACAGCTACGGGCGCCTCGACCTGAACCTGCTCGGCCGGGGCGATGCCTGGGTGCTGCGGGGCGGGCAGATCCTCCGGGGCAGCTGGTACCGGGAACAGGGCAGCGACCGGTTCCGGCTGAGGGATACCACCGGACAGCCGATGCAGATGAATCCGGGCCGCACCTGGATCCACGCCATCCAGCCCCAGCGCAAGGTCGAGGTGATCCGTCGCCCCTTGCCACCCCCGGTCGTGGCCTGGCTCGCCGGCCAGGGAGGAGCCGAGAGGAAGGCGGCCTCCGCGACCCCGGCTCCTCTGCCTCCGGTGCCCGGTGTCGACGAGCGCCGCCCGGCTCCCTCGGGTCCTGGCCTCCCCAGGACCGCACAGGCCGTCGTATCCCCCGACCGGGGCGCCGGCTTCGAAGCCGTGATCGCGCTCCCGCCGGCGCCCGCGTTGCGCGCCGATCTCCGGGCCCGAGCTCCCGAATCCCCTCCGGTCCTGGCGCTCGCCGGGCCCGGCGATGCTCCCGCCCCGGTGCGCTCCGCTTCCCGGAAGACCCCGGAGGCCGAGGTGGTGCGGGTCCAGGCTCGGGTTCCATCCCCGGACCCTGCCGACGTCGCGTCCAGCCCGGCCCCGGCGCCACCTGTCGCCCGGACCGCCAAGGTCGCGAGCGCGGACCCGGCTGCCGTCCGCACCTGGAAGGACGGCACCACCGCCGAGTACGACCTGGCGGACTTCGCTCTCGATGCGTTCTGAGATGCCGATGGGTGGCTCTCCAGGTGGCCTCGTCACCGGGCTTCGTCAGCTCCCCTGGTCCACGAGGACAAATTCCGCTAAACTCCAGTCCTTCGCGTTCCTGCCCAGGGGCCGGCTCACGGTTCCGGTCCCCCTTCGCTTGAGAGGTGTTCCATGACCTGCAGCCTCCGCTCCTCCACCCTGGTCGGGCTGGTCGGAAGCCTGGTCGCAGTAGGGTCCGGGACGGGTTCCGCACAGGAGCTCACCTATCGCGACCTCGGGGAGGTCCGGTCCTCGGCCGCTCCGGCCCAGCCCCTGATCCCGGCAGCGGCCCTGACCGCTCCCTCCACCGCGTCCCGGGGGACGCTGGCGATGACGGCTCCTTCGGCGGCCACCGACGTGATCCCCCTGGCCTTGGCGCGTGGCAGCGAGGCGGCCCGGATCTACGAGCGCAACCGCCAGCGGGTGGGGCTCCTCTCGGAGCTCTTCCAGAGGGTCCGGAACGGGATGCGGGAATCCGAGCAGGCCGAGCAGAGGGCCAGGGAGGAAGCCGCCGCCGAGGCCCGCGAGGCCGCAGCCCGCGAGCGGGCGGAGGCCGACCTCATGGCACGGGAACAGGCCGAGACGGCCCGGCGCGAGGCCGAGGCCAGGAGCCGCCTGGCGAGCCTGGAGGCGGCGCGCACCGCACCTCCCTCCCCGCCTGCGCCCGCGGTGCGGGCTCCTGCGACCCGGACGGCCTCGACGGAGCTTCCGTCCCGCCCGGCTCCGGTCCCGGAGGCCCGGATCGTGGACCGCACCTCGCCCGCCGCGACCGGGTCCCAGGTCCCCGGTGAGGTCGTCGTGCAGAAGGGCGACTCCCTGATCTCCATCGCCCGTCGGGCCTATGGGGACCATGAGGGCTGGCGCCAGATCGCTTCGGCCAACGGACTCCCCGAGTCCGCCGTCCTCCGGGTCGGCCAGAAGCTCAAGGTGCCGGCCTATGAGCGGCAGGCGCGGCCTGTCTCCTGGCGCAAGGCGCAGGCCGCCAGGGCCGACGACGAGCCGGTCCTCGACTACGTGAAGTACGAGTACCGCCTCTACAACATCCGCCAGGGAGACACCCTGGGGGCGATCGCTGCCAGGTTCTACGGGAACGCCCAGGCGACCTCCCTGATCGAGCGCTACAACTCCCGGACCCTGGTGAGGGGCCTCAAGGCCGGGGACAAACTGCTGATCCCGGTGGAGCGAAGCGCCGAACACGAGGCGCGCTACCGCCAGAGCCGCGAGGGGATCTTCGACTGAACCGCCCGCCCGTCCCGGACCCACGCTTGCCAGAAGGGGAGGCCGGGGGACTTCCGCCGCGCCTTCGGGGAGTCGGGCCGAGGGTGCCGAGGAACGGCTGAGGCCGAGGGAGACGATCCACCGTGGACGTGCGCTTCCGGGTCGACGCGGCGCTGCTGGAGCGAGGGTCCTTCGCGCTCAGCGCCGAACTCCGATCGCTCCTCAAGAACTACACCCGCGGTCTGGCGGTGGCCCTCGACCTGGTCGGCTCCTCGGCGACCGCCCGCTTCCATCGCCTGAACTCGACCTTCGAGTCGCGGGAGTTCGGGTCATGGCTGCGTCGGAACCGGGTGGCGAGCGGGACCGCGATGGTGCTCGGCACGGTCGGCGGCGAGCTGGAGAACCGGTTCCGGATCGAGCTCCTGGATCCGTCCGTCGAGGCCGCCGAGGCGGCGGCGGCGGCGGCGGCCGCGGCGGACGCCGACGGCCTGGACGCCCCTCCCGCGCCAGCCGGCGCGGCGGCCCAGGTCCGGACGTCGCTGGCGGGCTTCCTGGCTCCCGCCGCGGGCTCCCCGGGCGCGGCCGAAGGCGGGCGACCGGCCGGTCCGGGTCCCGAGGACCTCGAGGACGAGCCTTCGGAGGACGACCTCGACCGGCTCGAGCGGGAGATGGCCGAGGACCTGGAGAGCGAGCTGGCAGGGGAGACGGGCCCGCGGACCCGCCGGCGCGGCCGGAAGGGGGACCCCGAGACCGAGTCCCTCGCACCGCTGCCGCCACCGCCCAGCGAGCACGCCAAGGTCGACCGCTCGGTCCTGGCCGCCATGGCGGAGCAACTCTGCGGGCGGACCCATCCGCCCGGCGACACCGGAGCCTTCGCCCTCAGGATCGCAGGGGAGGCGGCCGCGGCCAGGGACGGGTTCGGTTCCCTGTGGGGGCTCGGGTCCCTCTCCGGGGTCGAGCTCTACGAGCACCAGTTGATCGCGGTCCGCAAGGTGCTCGACGAGTTCCAGGGCCGATCCATCCTGGCCGACGAGGTCGGCCTCGGCAAGACCATCGAAGCGGGCATGGTCATGTCGGAGTACCTGGCCCGCGGCCTGATCCGTTCGTTCCTGGTGCTGGCTCCCGCGTCGCTGGTCCGCCAGTGGCAGGAGGAACTCCGGAGCAAGTTCGGGATCGACGCCCAGACGCACCTCGACGGCGACGTCTGGAGCCAGCACGACTTCCTGGTGGCGAGCCTGGACACTGCCAAGGGGGTGCGTCACCGGTCGGCCCTGCGGGCCAGGGGGTACGACCTGGTGGTGGTGGACGAGGCCCACAAGCTGAAGAACCAGCGGACCCGGAACTGGCGGTTCGTGAAGGAGCTCGAGCCCCGCTACCTGCTGCTGCTCACCGCCACTCCGATCCAGAACTCGATCGAGGAGCTCTACAACCTGATCTACCTGGTCCGTCCGGGGCTCCTCTCCACCCGCAAGAGCTTCAAGACCGAGTTCGTCCACGCCCGCAACAAGCGGCTCCCCCGCAATGTCGAGCGCTTGCGCAGCCTGGTCTCCAGGGTGATGGTCAGATCCCGTCGCGCCGAGGCCAATCTCGCCTTCACGGAGCGGAGGGTCGACCTCGTGCCGGTCCCCATGCAGGGGGAGGAGGCAGCGCTCTACGCCACCCTCGATCGCTTCCTGCGGACCCACTATGCGACCCTTCCCTACTTCGAGAAGGGGCTCAACCGCCTGACGCTGATGCTGCTCGAGCGCATGGTCACCTCCTCGCCGCGGGCACTCGCCGGAACCGTGGACCGCCTGCTCGCCAAGGGCAGCCTCCCGCCCGTCTTCGCCAGCGGACTGGAGGAGATCGGGACCCGGGCAAGGGCCCTGGCCACCCCGGCCAAGCTGGTCGCGACCAGGAAGCTGCTGGCGGACGAGGAGCCGGACAGGGTCCTCATCTACACCCAGTTCCGGGACACCCAGGAGGCGCTGGCCGAGTTCCTCGAGGCCGCCGGGCAGAAGGTCTTCCGCTTCCACGGCGGTCTCCCCGTGGTCCAGAAGGACAGGGTGGTCAAGGAGTTCGCCAAGACCGCCACCGGGGTCCTGGTCTCCACCGACGCCGGCGCCGAAGGCCGGAACCTCCAGTTCTGTCGCCGGCTGGTCAACTTCGACCTCCCCTGGAACCCCATGAAGGTCGAGCAGCGGATCGGTCGGGTGCACCGGCTCGGTCAGCTCCGGGACGTGGAGATCGTGAACCTGTTCTACCAGGACTCGATCGAGGAGTACGTGGTCCGCCTCCTGACCGAGAAGATCCGGCTGTTCACGCTGGTGGTAGGCGAGCTCGACTCGATCCTCGGCCTGGCCCGGACCCGCCAGGACATCGAGACCGAGATCATGGACGTCTACATGTCGACCGACGACCAGGGCGAACTGCAGTATCGCTTCGACCGGCTCGGGCGCCATTTCGAGAAGGCCCTGGACGAGTACGACGGGATGAAGAATGCCCAGAACCGAATCTTCGAGGGCGGCGGATCCGGTTCCTGAGACCGATCCCTCGGCCCGGCCCGAGGCGCCACCGGATCCGCTCCAACGCTTCTTGGAAGTGGCGGAGGCGACGGGTCGAGCCACCCGGCTCGAGGACGGTCGCTTCCGGACCGGATCCGGTGTGCCGCTCGACCCGGGGACGATCCAGGCGGACTTCCCGGGGGTGCTCGAGGCGACCCGGGCGTTCCGTTCCCTGCTCGGGGAGGCGCGCACGGGCGGGTCGGTGCTGCGTGCCCGACTGACGCCCCGGATCGATGCCGAGGCGGCGCGGCGGATCCTGGGAGGCAAGGGTCGCCCCAAGAAGGGCGAGATCCACCTGCTGGTCCTGGCATTCCTGGCCACGGTCCGCTCGTGGGGCGAGAAGCAACGCCTCCTGGTCCTGGGGGCGGAACTCCCCGGGGGACCGGTGCGGGAGGACCTCAGCGACCTGGTCCGGCTCCTGCCCGGCCTGGAGAGCGAGCCCTTCCGGCCCCCGGCGGAGGTGTCCGAGGCGATGCCCGGCATGCTCGAGGCGCTGGCGATCCTGGCCGAGACGCGATCCGACGGGCTGGTCACCGAGACCCGATCCGAGGTCGCGGCCGAGCGGGCCCGCCGGCAGGGACAGGTCCAGGAGTACTTCGCCGGACTGGAGGCCGAGCACCGCCGCGAGGAGCGTCGCCTGGCCTACCACCTCTACTACTTCGATCGCGCCGAACGCCTGGAGAAGAACCGGCAGGCCGCCGAGCGGGAGCGGAAGATCCTGCTCGCCGGCGAGGAGCGCCTCTATCGGATCGAGAGCCGGCTGGAGCCGGTGGCGACGGCCCTGCTGGCGGTCCCGACCTGGGTGCAGGGCGATCGGTCGGTCGACGCCGTCACCGGCGAGGTACGCTGAGGTCGGTGGACGAGACCGTCGCACTTCCCGACCCGGAGCTGCCTCCCGTCCCGGCTCCGCCTCCCCGGGAGCCGGTGCGGCGCCGGCTCGATCCGCGTGCCCTGCTCGGGACCCTGGCCGCCCTGGTGTTGGCCATGCTGGTCTTCCTGTTCCTGACCGTCACCCAGGACCTCGACAAGCGACGCGGCGACGAGCTGTTCGCCCGCCAGCGCTTCCAGGAGGCCCTCGGCTACTACCAGCGGGCCGAGGCGCGGGCCAGCAGCTACTCGCGCCCCGAATTGATCTACCGGATCGCGGCCTGCTACGAGCGCCTCGGACAGTGCGACCGGGCCGTGGACTTCTTCTACCGGCTGCTCAAGGACTTCCCCGGGGACGAATGGGAGCCCAAGGCCAAGCAAGGGCTTCTGGCATGCCTCTCGGGACCCTCCGATCGCGACCGCGTGGTCGACCCCACCAAGGGTCCCTTGGTCGCCGCCAAGGTCCGGTGGCACCGTAGCTACGGCAAGCTGGTGTCCATCCTGCACGAGCACCGCTCAGGGGTGAGCCGGAGCCTGGAGGAGGCCTACCTGGACTACAAGAAGGCCCACCAGGAGTACACCGCGGCCATCGCCGCGGGGCTCCAGGCTGTCGATCGCGGGGTTCCCCCGTGAGCAACCTCTCCTTCGACCAGGTGATCCGGCACGTCCGCAATCCGGACGAGGGCATGCGCCTGAACGCGGTCCGGGCGCTGTTCGCCCTGGGAACCCCGGAGGCGGGCCAGGGCCTCCGGGTCATGGCCCAGGATCCCAGTCCCAACGTGCGCCGCCTGGCGGTCCACGCCTACCAGCAGCTGGAGGGAAGGCTGGGAGGCCCGGGCTCCATCCCCCAGGGACTGCCGCCCCAGATCGCCGCCCCCCAGGGAGGAGGCGCGGTTTCCCAGAGCGGAGAGAACACCCTGGCCCAGCTGGCGAAGGCCGGGACCGGGGAGGGGTCCCTGTCGGGCCTGGCCCGACCGGCTCCCCAGGGGCCTCCCTCCCAGGCGGGCCGCCCGGCCGGGGGAGGCGACTCCTTGGCAGGCCTGGCCCGGCCCGCCTCCGGGGGAGGGGGCGGTCTCGCCGACCTGGTCCGGGGAGGCACCACCAGTGCGGCTCACCGGGCTGCGACCCCGGCAGTTCCCCCTCCGGCCCCCGCCCCTGTCGCGGCCATGGCGACGCCGACACCGGCGCCCCGGGGAGGCGATCCCGAGGCCCAGGCCCAGCTCCTGGCGACCTTCGCCCAGGGCCTCCGGGGCTACCAGGAGATGGAGACACGGCTCCAGAACGCCTACGAGACCCTGTCCCAGCTCCGGGCCCGGGCCATCGCCGCGGGGGCCCCCGAGGATCGACTGGTGATGCCGGGACGGCCCGGGGCCGGGGCGGCCGCGCCCGCCGCCGAGGCCGAGGCTTCCGGTCCCGAGCCGGACTCGATCGAGGCGATGAAGGCGGCGGTCCGCACCCGCCTCCGTCCGGTGCTCACGACGTGCTCGCAGGCCGCGGTCCGGGCCGAGCGGCGGACCCCGCCGGTTCCGGCCGAGGAGATCCCGAGGCTGCTCGACGCCGCTGCCGGGATCCTCGAGCCGTGTACCGAGAGGCTGGTCGCCTTCCTCACCGACACCGCGGTGTCCGGCGACCTGCGGGACGCCTCTGCCCGGGCGATGGGAGCGATCCGGGGCCGGGGCGGACTCGACGCCATCCTGGGGGCGCTCTCGGCGGGCCGGGTCGAGGCGGCCTTCTTCGAGGCGCTCGGCAGCTACGCCGATCCCCGGGCGCTCCCGATCCTCCGCGACATCTACTCCCAGGACCGCTACGCCACCCACAAGCAGAGCGTCTGCCACGCCCTGACCCGGATCCCGGGCAAGGAGGCGGACCAGTTCCTCACCCAGCTGCTGGCCGATCCCGACCCTTCGATCCGGACCGCAGTGGTGACCCACCTGGGGGAGGCCGCCCGTCCCGGCTTCCTGGAGCCGCTGCTCAAGCACCTGGGGACCGCCGAGGACTACTTCGGGATGGCCCTCTTCAAGAGCCTCGCGAACTACGCGGCGGAGAATCCCAAGATCGCCGAGAAGTTGGCCGCCGAGCTGGCCCGGGTAGGGTCCGACGATCGCATGGCGGTGGCCGTGATCGGAGCCCTGGGACGGACCCGCAACGCCGCCGTCCTCCCGACCCTCGAGCCCTACGCCAAGAGCCGCGAGAACCGGGTCCGCAAGGCGGCGATCGAGGCGATCTGCGGGCTGGACGTGGCTGCCGAGGCCAAGACCAAGGTCCTGCGACCGATCCTGATCGGCGACAAGGACGTCCGGTGGAAGGCCGAGACCGCGGTGGCCCTGGCCAAGGTCGGCGATCCCAAGGGCCTCCAGACCCTGAAGGACCTGGCCGGATCCAGGGACCGCAACGAACGGCTGGAGGGGCTCTGGGGCCTGAACGAGGTGGCTCCTCCCGACCTCCTCGAGCTGGTCCAGGACCCCGCCCGCCAGGGGGACGTCGAGATCCGTACCCGGGCGCTCCGGGCGCTCGGCGGGGTCAAGGCGCCCCAGGCCATGGAGATTCTCTCCCGGGCGGCCAAGGAGGCCGACGTGAACCTCCGGGGCACCGCCCTGGAGGCCCTGGGCCGGCTGGGTGCCTCGGCCCACCCCAAGCTGCTCGAACTCATGGCGAACGAGTACGAGCCGGCCCTGCTGGCCACCGCCATCCGGGCCGTGGGGGACACCGACCCCCAGCCGCCTTCCTGCCTCCCGAAGGTCCTGCGCTACACCGAACACGTGAGCGGCCTGGTCCGGACCGCCTTCGTGGCCACCGCCCAGCGGGTCATGTGCGACGACGCCAAGGAGCCCCTCCTGGCGCTGGTGCGGGATCCCGAGGTCAAGGTCCGGCTCGGGGCGCTGGAAGCCCTCTGGTGCTGGGGAGAAATGCGGGTCGTCTTCTCGCTCTACGACATGCTGATCGACCCGGACCTCGACCAGCGGAGGTTCGGGGCCAACGGGATCGAGGAGGTCGGCAGGGTGACGCGCAAGTTGGCGGACCATCCCCACGCCGGTCGACTGGTAGCGGCGCTGAGGGCGCGTCCCGGGGGAGGAGGCCCATGAGCGGTTCCGGGCTCCTGGTCGTCACGCTGGCGGCCGGGCTGTTCCTGGCGGTGCCCGGGTACGGTCCCGCCCAGGGGCGCGAGGAGGAGATCGCCCTCCCGATCGCCGAGGCCCGCGAGGCACTGGCGCGGGGGGACCTGGCCCCGG
The DNA here is from genome assembly GCA_964403795.1 of uncultured bacterium. Taxonomy (GTDB): domain Bacteria; phylum Muiribacteriota; class UBA6191; order CAZXTJ01; family CAYOHP01; genus CAYOHP01. The sequence goes on from CAYOHP010000066.1 coordinate 22,298, forward strand.
CGCGGGAGCGTCTGGAGACGGTCCTGGCCCTCGACCCGGCCCATCCGGAGGCCCTGGAACTCCTCCGCATGCTGGAGGAAGCGGCCGGCGGGGGCGCTCCCACCCGACCGGCCGGGTGGCAGGGCCTGGGCGGGGATCTCCCCGCTGGCCTGTCGCCGGAAGAAGGCCTGCCCAGGGTCTCCCCCGAGGTCGCTTCCGAGCTGCTCGCCGAGGACCCGGAGCGCGAGGACGCCGCGGAACTCCGTGGCATCGTCGCCCAGAAGCTCCTCGAGGACGGCAAGTCGGCCGAGGCGGCCGGCAAGGGAGCCAAGGCCATGGTCGCCTTCCGCAAGGCGGCCTTCATGGACCCCGCCGATCCCCTGATCCGCTACGAGTATTTCCAGGCCCTGTTCCGGCGCAATCGCCTTCCTGAGGCCCTGGAGCAGGCGGAGGCCTTCCTCCGGATCCAGAGCCAGGGAGCCCTGGCCTCCGAGATGCGTCGCCAGTTGATGGATGTCTACACCCGCCTGGCGGAGCGGGACATGAAGGAGTCCGACTGGACCGGGGCCGTCCGTCATCTGGCGGCCGTCCGGTCGCTCGGCCCGGAAGGGGGCGGGTTCGGCGACGTCGACGGACGGCTGGCCGTCTGCTACTACAGTCTGGGAGCCCGGGAAGCGGCCCAGGGCAGGCGTGCCGAGGCGTGCCGGGCCTTCTCGTCCCTGCTCTCGTTGCGTCCCGGCAACGACACCGGACGCGACCTCTTCGATCGCCAGTATCTCGACCGCTTGAGGTCCACGGCCCTCTCCGGCTTCTGGAACCAGGCCAAGGAGGACAAGGCCGCCGGTCGCCTGTTGGAGGCCTTCCGCTACTTCGGCCACGTGCTCCTCCTGGGCAGCCAGAACTGGATGTTGAAGCTGGCTCGCCAGGCCCGGGACGAGATCCGGGCGCTCGCCGGGGACGCCGTCCAGGTCATCGAGGCCGAGGAGGCGCAGCTGGGCCTGGTACCGGTCGCGTCGGCCCCCGCCCCGCTGCGGCCCGGTTCGGGGATCCAGGTCCCTCCGGCACCGGCCGCGGTCCCGCCGCCCGAGGTGTCGCTGGAGGCGGCGCTCTATGGTGCCCCGGTCTCGCCCGACCTCCCGCCCGGGCCTGTCGCCGGTGCGGCCCTTCCGATGGCGGGTCCTGCGACCCCTGCCGCTCCCTGGGTGCCCGGGTCGGGCGAGCTCCCGCGCTGGCTCGAACCCGGTGCCGTCCCGGAGGGAGACGGAGTACCCCCGAGCCTGGCGGAGCCGGGCGAGGGACCGGAGGAAGAGGGGTACGAGGGGGAAGGCGAGGAAGGCGAGGTTCCGGGCGAGCCGGGGACCCAGGGTGCGACAGGACATGCCGGCCCCGGGCGGGCCGCTCCGCCGGTCGGTCGGGGAGGGGGTCCGGAGCGGGTTCCGGCCCCGATCTATGGCGGGCTGGGGTATGGGGCCTACGGCCGGCCGTGACCCGGCGCCTCCCGTCTCCCGGCAGCTGGTACCGGGTCCCCCTGAACTTCCGGGTCGTGGACCTCCCGCCGGGCTGCGCCTGCTGCGGTACCTGGGAGGGACCGGGGGTGCCGATCGCCCGGGACTCCCTGCGAGCGGCCCGCCCCTCGCTCTGTGCCGCGTGCGAGGGCCATGTCGGCGAGTGGGACCGGGTCCTGGGGATCCTGGCGGCGACCGGGATCCTGGCAGGGACCGCAACCGCGATGGCGGCGGGTCCTCGCCTCGGGGAAGAGATGGGAGCCTTGGCCGGCTTCTCGGTCTCGGTCCTCCCGATCATGCTCCAGCCGTGGCTCCTGGGAACGATCCCGCTGGCGTCGAATCACGGAGGCAGGGCCTCGCCGTGGAAATGGCGCCGGACCGGAGAGGGGAGGGGTGAGCTGGTCACCGGGTCCGGGCGCCTGGCGGCCTGGGTCTCGGTGAGAAACGCCCTGGTTCCCGACCCTATCCCGGGTCCCGGAGCCGAGCGCACCGGCACCCTCTCGCTGGGTTCGGGGAGCGGAGCCTGGCTGGCCCTCCGCCTGGCCTATTGGCAGCTCGCCCTGGTGCTGCTGCGGAGGGGTTGGGGATCCTCGTGATGGGGTGGCGGCGTAAGGAGGCGGAGCCCGATCCCGAGTGGCTTGCTCCTCAGCCGAAGGCAAGGGTGCCGCGCTGCCCCGTCTGCGGGCGAGGGGTTTCCAGGGGGGAGCGCACATGTCATCTCTGCGAGACCCACTACCATCCGGCCTGCTTCGAGTACGTCCCGGGCTGTGCCGTCTTCTGCTGTGGGGTCCGGGAGCCGCCCTCCGCCGAGGTCCTCTCCCGCCTCCGTCGCCTCGAGGCCAGGAGGCTGGTCCTGGGGAGCCTGGCCGTGACCGCCGTGTTGCTCGGGCTCCTGCTGGGCCTGCCGACCTTCCTCTACGCGCCGTTGGCGGCGCACACCGGATCGGTCCTCCGGGGCGTCGTGCTGGTCGCCGGCCTGTCCGCTACCGGCTGGCTGGCGGCGACCCTGGCGGGGTGGGTCATGGGGGCGCGAGAGCTTCCCGAGGATCCGCCCGGCAATGACCGCCAGCGGCGGAAGCTCGAGGACCAGGGCACCCGCTTCCTGCCGATCCGGCCTTTCGCCTCGGCCTTGGCCTTCACCTTATGGGGAGCGATCCTCGGTCTCTGGATCGCGGTCGCCCACCACGGCGCCGAGCCGCTCCGGCGCATGGTCGCCACGGCCAGCACCCGGGAGCTCATGGCCGCGGCCAAGCTCCTCGCCGGATTCCTGGCCGTCCTGATGGTGGTGGCCTGGATCCCGGTCCGCTTCGGGAGTCGCTGGGTCCTCGCCCAGAGGATCCGGGTGAACCGGCTGGCCGCCTCGGCGGCCGTGGCGCGTCGCATGGCGGCCGAAGCGGAATCGAACGAGTAGGCTCTTGCCTGCTTCGCCCTGGCCGAGGTAACGTCTCTCCTGCCTGACCTCATCGGGCACGTGGGCCCATAGCTCAGCTGGGAGAGCGCTTGAATGGCATTCAAGAGGTCGGCAGTTCGATCCTGCTTGGGTCCACCACATGGGAGGCGAGTCCGTAAGGGCTCGCCTCCCGCTTTTGCTCACGGGGGAGGGATCCCCCGGCAGCCCCTCCGGGTCGTTCCCATCGAGTTCCACGGCCTCGCCTCGCCTCGTCTCGCTCGAGATCGCCGCGCATTCGACCCGTGATTGCGCTGGGCGGAACGACCCGAGGCGCGTCGGAATTCATGGCCCGATGAGGCCGTCGAAGCTCGGTTCGATGGTGTCGCCGGCGAGCACCTGGGACGAGGGGTCGGGTGAACCCGGGAAGGCCGAGCCGACCTGGGTGACCACTGGCGCCGGCGCCGGGTAGACCGCCTTCGCCTGGTAGCCCTGGACCTGGACCGAGCCCCCGCCCGGTCCGCCCGTCCCCACGAAGCTCCCCTCCGGGGTGCGCAGGGCGATGCGGGCACCGCCCTTGCCGGCGTCGAGATCGAAGGAGGCACCCGGGGCCTGGACCGAGACGTTGGCGCCTCCCGGTCCGGCGTTGGCCCGGATCGATCCGCCCGGTCCGCTGCCGCTCAACTGGAAGCCTTCCGGACAGCCGACGAGACCCAGCTCGGCGAAGCCCAGGAACGCGAGGAAGAAGACTCGCAGCGTGCGAGAACTGGTCATCGTCGGACACCCCGGTTTCCGTCGTCGATTGCCCGGGAGGGCGTCCGTTCCTGCCGCCGCCGGAGCCCGCGTGGAAGCTCCGCATGAGGAGACGAGGCCGACTCGGGCGAGGATAGACGGCGGAGAAGGAACTTCTCGGGGGAAGCTCCCGAGGGATCGGATCCGGTCGATCAGTCCTGGGTCAGACTGGTCTCCAGACCCGCGAACCCGTAGCGGGGATCGATCTCCGCGATCGCGTCCCCCGCCGGCTCGGGTGCGGGCAGGGGCTGGTTCGAGCCGGGGAAGCCGCCTCCCGGATCGGTGGGACCGACCGGAAGGCCAGCGGTCGGCTTGGTCGGGACGGGAGGGAGTCCGGCCATGGGAGGAGCGGGAGGCAGGGGTGGAGGCCCACCGGCGAGTCCAGGTGGGGGAGACTGGGGAACGGGGATCCTCCCAGGGCCCGGGACGGGGGGCATGCGGATCGGCCCGCCACCCCGGACCGCGACCCCCCCGCCGAAGCCTCCGACGTTCACCCCGACCCGACCCGGTCCGACGTCGACGCCGACGCCTGGAGCCCGGACCCTGACCCCGCCGCCGTCGACGTCCACCCCCACCCCCGGGGCCCGTACGTGGACACCTCCGCCTCCCGGGCAGCCCATCAGGCCGAGCAGGGGCGAGACGACCAGGCAGAGGAGGAACCCGGGTCGCCGGGCGCGGCGGCGTGCCCGAAGTGGATTCGCAAAGTTCGACGGAAGCTGTGACATGGGAGTCTCCCGGTGGATCGGGAGAACGAAGAAGCACGCTCCGTGCCATGCGGGTATGGATTCCGAGAGCGCTGGAAACCCGCATCCGGAGCCGGAGCCGGGCTGGCTTGGTGGAACCGCCCCCGGTGGGGCGTGTTCCGTCCCGGGCCAGGAGTGGATACCCCGCGCACCAGCCTTCGGCTACCATCGGCGCCACCCCAAGGAGGGACCGGTGCAGGACGAACTCCTCGAGTTGGCCCGCCATGCGGGCAACGCCATCCTGGCGATCTACCGCCGCCGGGGACCTGTCGAGGTCCAGGCCAAGGGCGACGGGTCGCCCCTCACCCTGGCCGACCGGGCCTCGCATGAAGTGCTGGTCCAGGGGCTCGAGAAGCTGGATCCGGGAGTCCCTGTCCTCTCGGAGGAGTCGAGCGAGATCGGATACGAGGTGCGCCGGCACTGGGAGCGGTTCTGGCTCGTGGATCCGCTGGACGGGACCAAGGAGTTCGTGAAGGGTGGGGGCGACTTCACCGTCAACGTGGCTCGGATCGAATCCGGTCGCCCGACCTTCGGTCTGGTCCTGGCGCCGGTCCTGGACGTGGCCTTCATGGGCAGTCGCGGACGCGGTGCCTGGAAGATCGAGGGGGACGGGAGTCGCACCCGGATCGAGGTGCGACCGGCCAGGACCGAAGCCCTGGTCGGGGTGATGAGCCTCTCGCATGCGGGACCGGAGCTCGCCGCGCTCAAGGCCCGGTATCCTTCCCTGGGGATCGACTCGATGGGCAGCTCGCTCAAGTTCTGCCTGGTGGCCGAGGGCAAGGCCGACTTCTATCCCCGCAGCGGTCCGACCATGGAGTGGGACACCGCCGCGGCCCAGTGCGTGGTCGAGGAGGCCGGAGGGACGATGCGGACTCTGGAAGGCCGGGAGTTCGCCTACAACAAGCCCGAGCTCCGCAATCCCGGATTCCTCGTCACCGGGGATCCCGACTACGACTGGTCGGAACTCGCCGCCGTGGTGCGCGACGCGGTCGCCGGGGCGGGTACCCCGGGATCGACCGGGTAGACCTCCACCGGCTCCTCGACGCCCTTGACCTGGATGTGACGGGCCTCGCCGACCACGGCTCCCTCGCCCAGGAGCTCGCGGGTGCGACGTCCGATCAGGATGCCGCCGGGAGCGGCATTCGACTCCAGGCGCTGGGCCAGGTTCACCGCCCGGCCCAGCACCGTGTATTCCATGCGGCGTTTGCCACCCAGGTTGCCGACGGTCACCCAGCCCGTGTTGATGCCGATCCGCACCTGGAGTTCGGCGCCCAGGCGGCTGGACCAGCTCTCCCCCAGCTCGGCCACCGCCCGCTGCATGTCGCGGGCCGCGGCCACGGCCCGGGCGGCGTGGTCCTCCAGCTCCACCGGGTCGCCCCAGAAGGCCATCAGCCCGTCCCCCATGAACTTGTCGACCGTGCCGCGATGGCGGAACACGATCTCGACCATGCGGTCGAAGTAGACCTGCAGGAACTCGCCGAGCACCTCGGGATCGACCCGCTCCGAGGCGGTGGTGAACCCCCGGATGTCCGAGAACAGGATGGTGAGCTCGGCCCTCCGCCCCCCCAGACGCGGCCCTTCGGGATCCGCCAGCAGGCGATCGACGACCTCGGCGGGGAAGTAGCGAGCGAAGGCGTCGCGGGCCCTCTGCCGGGCCCGCTCCTGCACCAGGACCACCCAGGCGGTCACCCCCAGGTAGCCGCCCAGGGTGAAGAGGGTCGGAGCCGCCATGGGCATCACCCGGTTGGCACCGGCCATGGCGAAGAGCGCCAGCAGCGGATACCCGAGGACCAGGAGGGCGCCGAGCGCGGCCGAGACCAGCGGGCGGAGCCCGGCCGCCGCTATCGGGATCCCGGCGAAGACCAGGGCCATGGCCAGACCCCAGAGCCAGTCCGGGGCATCGACCAGGGATCGCCCGGAGAGCAGCGTGTTCATGGCGTGGAGGTGGGTCTCGAAGAGGGGCGCTTCCTCCCGATCGAGCGGCGTCGGACCCATGTCGTGCTCCATGCTGGCCATGCCGACCAGCCAGAGCTTCCCCTCGGCGCGTCGCCGGAGATCGGCGATGGGCTCGGTGCCGAGCTCCAGGAAGTAGACGGGGTCGAATCCGAAGCCGTAGGGACCGACCCAGTCGATCCAGAGCGAGCCGTCCTCCCGGAGCGGGAAACGGAGCGGCTCCCGCAGCTCGCCGCCCGGGCCCAGCACCAGCTGGCCGCGCTCCACCCGGACCGCCTCCAGCGGCAGACCCAGGGCCAGGCAGGCACCGGTCAGCGACAGGCTCGGCAGCCAGCGGTCGTCGACCCGGACGAAGGGATGGAAGCGGCGGTGCACTCCGTCCGGGTCGGGGCTGGAGCGCACGTGGCCGAGGTGGCGCACCGCCCGGGAGAACTTCTGGTGGGGCAGGGTGAGGGCGAAGGCCGCCTCGTCCCAGCTCGCCTGGACCCGGGATGCCGGCAAGAGGTGGGGGATCAGGGCTTCGAGGTCCCCGAAGGCCAGACCCAGCTGGATCCTCTTTGCCGGGTCGGGAGGGCCCACGTCCACGCCGACGGCCAAGGACATCCGCTCCAGCCTCCCCAGACCGGCCTCGAAACGAGCGTCCTCGACGGGATCGGAACTGCCCCGGAAGATCAGGTCGGCGACCACTCCCCGGGGCGCGAGTCGGACCTTGGCCGCTTCCAGGATCTCGGCATGGAGGCCGCGCCGCCAGGGCCAGCTCCCGTACATGCGGAAGCTCTCCCGGTCGATCCGGACCGGAGCCAGCCTCGGATCCGGACGGGGGCCCCATCCCAGGCCGTGGCGCAGCCGCAGGCCGGTGTCGATCGCCAGGCCCTCGACCCGGGGGAAGATCGGCCCTGCCGGGATCTCCAGGAGCCGCACCGCGGCGACCGCCAGCAACCCGCCGAGCAGCGCGGCCGCGCCGGGTCCGGCCAGGCGTGCCGGCTTCACCGCCCTTGCCGGCCCGCGGTTCCGGAGGCTCCCTGTTTGCTGCCGTCCCCGAGGACCCCGTCGCCGCCCTCCGGCTGCGAGCGGACCTCGCCGGGGGCGGCCCCGGCGCCCCAGTCCCCGCCTCGGCCACCCGGAGCCATCTTCGGCATCGGCGCGCTGGCCGGCAGCGGCATCTCGTCCGAGGGGATCAGGCTCGAATCGCGGGCCTCGGTGGCGGCTCCCTGGCGTTCCGGGAGGACGAGTCCCCGGAGGAGCGGGGCCCGACTCGGTCGGAGGCTCTTGGTCGCCTCGGCGGGGGGCGGGACGACCAGCAGTTCGGGGCGCAGGAGAGTCGGTCGGGCTCCGGCATCGGATTTGCCGAGGCGATGGGTGGCCACCAGCCCGGGTCGCCCGGGACCGGGATCGCGGAGCCAGGGACGGAGGATCCAGGCCCTGGCATCGACTCCTTCGGGCCGTACCGCTACTGCGATCGGGACCTGGGCAAGGGTTGCCAGGGCCTGCCAGCTGCGACGGATCCGGGCCGAGGGCGAGCTCCCCTCGGCAGGCGTCGCCACCAGGATCCGGGCCCCGCCCCTCACCAGGGCGAGGGCCACCTCGGGGTGATCCAGGTCGGCGCCGGAGAGCACGCCCACCGGCCCGATCGGGGTGGTCACCGGCTCGACGCGCTCGGTCACCGGGCCCAGGTCCTCCGGGAGGCGATGCCCGGGCAGCACCTCGGACCGTCCTCCACGTCGCGACGGCCCGAGGACCACCGTGGAGCGGACCGGTGCGCCCTTGGCCGGGAAGCTCAGGCTGCCCACGATCAGGACCGGGATGCCGGCCTTGCGACGCAGCTCCTCGAGCTTCTCGAGGGGGACCAGCCGCTTGGCGAGGTCCTTGGAGGCCGGCGGGACCTTCCCCTCGAGGGCGACTCCCGCCGGCAGGACCAGGACCTCGGGGTTCGGCACCACGGCTGCCAGGGCCTCCCGGATCCTCGCCAGTGGCTCTTCGCCGAGGCCGATCGAGAGGACCGCCAGCCGGGGCCGCACCGGATCGGTTCCCCCGCCCGCGCCGTCCGCGAGGAGAGGAACCGGGGCCATCCCGAGCACTATCGTCAGGCAGGCCAGAAGGGAGACTCCCGAACTCCGGTCGATCTTCCCGGGCAGGCGCATGGGGATCCTCTCCTGGTCGTGGTACGTGTCAGCTCAGGCTCCGGCACCGGTGGAGGTCTGACGCCCCCCAGTCGTGGGCGGAGCGTCACCACCCCCCGGCTGGGCCTCGAGACCCGACTTGGGCCTGGGTTCGACAGCCGGCTCTTCGGAGTCCCCGAAGGGAGGAGGCGGGGGTTCCGGGGGCAGCAGATCCGGGGGTAGGGGACTCGTCGGTGTGCCCTGGTCGTGGGGGACGAGAATCTCCAAGGGAGGAGCCGAGGAGCGCCGCGCCAGCGAGAGCCATGCGACGACCAGGATCGTCCCGATCGCCAGGAGCAGCAGGAGGGCCCGCTTTCGGTTCACGCCTCCAGGGTAGCAAGGAGGACCGAGACGTCGTCGAGCGGTTCCTCACAGGTGGCCGCGATCCGGGCCTCGATCCGGGACCTCGCCAGGGCCAGGTCGGCGACCGGGGCCGGCGCCCCGAGCAGGTCCTGGACCTCCGGCAGGGCTCCTGTCGCAAGACCCAGGGCTCCCTCGGCCCCGTCGCTCAACAGCACCAGGGCGGTCCCGGGGTCGAGGAGCGTCTCCGAGGTGCGGTACCCGCCGGCCCCCAGCCCGAGCGGCGCGCCCGAGGTCTCCAGGGCCTCGAATCCGAGGGCCCCGGGCCGGGCCAGGAGGGGGCTGGGATGCCCGGCCGTGGACCAGCGCAGGCGGCCCGTGCGGCTCTCGATCTCCAGCACCGCGGCGGTCACGAACCAGGCGGCGCCCAGCTCCGCGGCCAGGACCTCGTCCAGGGCCTCGAGGAGATCGCCGGGTGCCAGCCCCCGCTCGAATTCCCGGCGGAGCAGGCCCCGGGCCATGGTCGAGGCCAGGGCGCTGGCGGCGTCGTGGCCGCAGGCGTCGGTGATCGCGAGCAAGGTCCGGTCCGGGTTGCGGAAGACCGCCAGCAGATCGCCCCCGACATCGTGGTAGGGCCGGTACACGATCTCGGTCCGGACCCGGTCCCCTGGCCCGGAAGGCCGGGGCAGCAGGGACGACTGCAGGCGGCGGGCCCGGGCCAGCTGGTCGGCGGCCGGGATGCGCCGGTGGGTCGGTGGAGCGGCGAGGGACGAGACCAGGTCGATCGCGCCCCTGCGAAGCAGGTCGAGGACCTCGGCGGAGGGAGGGGGACACTGGGGATCCCATGCCAGGTTCAGGACGCCGCAGAGCCCGCCCTGGTCCTGGATCGGACCGCAGTAGACCGCGCCAGGGCGGACCTCGGCGTCCTCGGCGACGAAACGCGGGTCCCGGGGGACGTCATGGCAGATCTGGCTCTCGCCGGTAGCCGCGGCTCGACCCAGGAGACCCTGGCCGACCCGGAAACTCCGGGGCCGGGACCATGGCTTCTCATGGCTCGAAGCGGCCAGCTCCAGCAGATGTCCCTCGCGGGACAGCCGGAAGAGGCTGGCCGAGCGGGCAGAGGAAACCTCGCGGGCATAGCGGAGGTAGGCCCCCAGCGCTTGCTCCATCCCCGACCCTCCTGCCCCAGACCGCTTCCCGAGCGGGGACCCATTTTTAGGTCCCCGGAGCCGAAGGTCAACCCCCCTCGGGGTCACGCCCGGGCGCCGGCAGGTGGAGGCAGGCCGAGCCCGGCTCCCGGGTGACCTGGCCCCGCAGGGCCTGGTCGTGGGCGATCCAGGCCTCCACCAGGTCGCCAGGGACACCGTGCTCCTCCAGGGTCTCCCGCAGCAGGACCAGGCGACGGTGGAACTGCCCGCCGGTGATGGGATGCGGGGCATGGGCCTCGGAGAGGGGGCGGCCCCGGTAGGCGACCGGCTCGCCCAGGAACCGGAGCGCCAGTTCGGCCTCCCGCTCCTTCACGTGGGCCCGGTCGGCGGCCCGGAAGTGGAAGCCGATCATCATGTCGTCGAAGACCCGGTCCACGAACGCGGCCACGATCGACCGCACCCGCTCGGGGCCGCCCAGTCTTCCGCACGCAGTGACGCTCACGTTCCCCAGGGTACCGGCTGGGCACGGATCCCGACCGGGGTCTTTACCCACCGGCCCGGCCTCGGCTTCCATGGACGGGTGACCGATCCCACCTACCAGCTCCTCGACTCCGGGGACGGCCGGCGCCTGGAGCGCTTCGGCGACTTCCTCCTCGACCGCCCTTTGGGCTACGCGCTCTGGCGCCGTCGGCTCCCGGAGCGCGAGTGGCGCCGAGCGGACGGCATCTATCATCGCTCCGACCGGGGCGGCGGCCACTGGGAGTGGCGCCGGGAGCCGGCCGAGCCCTTCCCGATTCGCTACGGCGGCCTGAGCCTCGAGATCAAGCCGACCGGGTTCGGGCACGTCGGGCTGTTCCCGGAGCAGCACGGTTCCTGGACCTGGCTGCGCACCGAGGCCGCCCGCCTCGGCCCGGACGCCGAGCTCCTGAACCTCTTCGCCTACACCGGCGGCAGCACCCTGGCGGCGGCCCAGGGTGGCGCCAGGGTCTGCCACCTCGACGCCTCCAAGGGGGTGGTCGACTGGGCCCGACGCAACGCCTCCGCCAACGGACTCGGCGAGCACCCGGTGCGCTGGATGGTCGACGACGTGCTCGGGTTCCTGGCCCGGGAGATCCGGCGCGGCCGTCGCTACGCGGGCGTGATCCTGGACCCCCCGAGCTACGGCCGGGGCGCCAAGGGCGAGGTCTGGAAGCTCGAGGATGGCCTCCGTCCCCTGCTCGAATCGGTGCTCGAGGTCTGCGGCGGCGAGCCCCGCCTGTTGCT
>CAYOHP010000067.1:0-33007 GCA_964403795.1 uncultured bacterium
GGCGGGCGTGCCCTGGGCGGCGAGAGGAGCGGCGAGGATCGCGACGAGGAGGCAGGAGGCGAGGAGACGGGTGGGGTTGGTCATGGCCCGCAAGTCTACCCGAGCCTCGCGGAACGGGAGGGAGATTTCGCCGGGAACCGCGCCCCCCGGCCGGGCGAGCGTCGCCGGCCAGGGGACGGCCTCCCGACGGGGCCACCGGGGAGGCGCTCCGGGGCGGGGCTACCCGCCTTCCGCCTCGAGATCCTGGGGCGAACCGGTGCGGGTCAGCTCCAGGAACTTGGCATAGTCCCGGATCGAATCGTCGGGATCGTGGACGCTGGAGACGAAGACCAGCAGCACCGCATCGGGCGAGAACCCGGTCTCGGAGGCCCAGGTCATCGAAGGGACGTAGAGGCCGACGTCGGGCCGGTCGAGCTCCACCGTGTCGTGGTGGGTGCCGTCGGACAGGCGGACCGTGGCCCGGCCGGCCACGCACACCATGAACTGGTGGCCGCGTGCCAGGGCGGCCTCGTTGCGGATGTGCGCCCCCGGGACCCCGAAGACCAGGAACCAGCGCCGGACCTCGAAGGGGACCTCGTCCTGGAACTCCGCCACCACCAGCTCGCCGCGCAGGTCCTTGAAGCGGGGAAGGCGGCAAAGGCGCGCCCCACGCACCCGGAGGGTCGGCTCGCCCTCGCTCTCCTCCCCGGGGCGGGGCGCGGTCGGATCCCCGGAGGGAGGATCGACATAGCCCACGATCCGGGCCGGGTTGCCCACCACGATGGTCCCCGGGGGCACGTCCCGGGTGACCACCGCGCCGGCACCGACCATGGCGCGCTCCCCGATCTCGAGCCCCGGGAGCAGGGTGCAGTTGGCACCCAGCGATGCGCCCCGGCGCACATGGGTCACCGGGTAGCGCTCGACCGGGACCTTGCTGCGCGGGAAGGGATCGTTGGTGAAGGTGGCGTTGGGGCCCACGAAGACGTCGTCCTCGAGGCGGACGCCGTCCCAGACCTGGACCCCCGACTTGATCGTGACCCGGTCCCCGATCACCACGTCGTTCTCGACGAAGACGTGGTCGCAGAGGTTGCAGTCGGCGCCGACGGTGGCGCCCTTCAGTACATGGGCGAAGGCCCAGACCCGGGTCCCCTCCCCGATCCGGGTCGACTCGCACCGGGCGTCGGGATGGACGAAGAAGCTCATGGATCGCCTCCGGTCCGGATGGTAACGACCCGACAGGGAGCCGGTCGAGACCTTGCGGCCCATCGGGAGCGCCCGTTAGCATCGGCCCCGCACCGAACGGGTCCGCAGCGCGGGCCGTAGGAGACACCATGCGACGCGAGATCACCTCCTGGTACAGCCCCCGCCTGCAGCGCGAGATGCCTCTGGCGGTCTGGGGCCACTACGGCAAGCCGCTGCTCATGTTCCCGACCTGGGCCGCCGACTTCCTCGAGTACGAGCGCTTCCACCTGGTCGAGGCGCTGCGGCCCTACATCGAGGCCGGCGTGGTCAAGGTCTACTCGGTCGACTCGCCCAACCGCTTCTCGTGGATGGACGAGGGCATGCCCACCTGGATGGCCGCCCAGGTCCAGAACGCCTACAACGGCTACATCACCGAGGAGGTCGTCCCGGCCATCCGCTCGGACTGCAACAGCCCCGACATCCGGATCGCGGTCACCGGAGCCAGTGCCGGCGCCTACCACTCGGGCAACCAGCTGTTCCGGCGCCCCGACCTGTTCGACACCCTGATCGGGATGAGCGGCGGGTACAGCCTGCAGGGGTACTGCAAGGACGGGTACTACGACGAGAACTGCTACTACAACGACCCGCTCGAGTTCGTGAAGGGCGTGGACGGCGACCACTACTGGATGCTCCGCAACCACTGCTCCATCAACATGGTGGGCGGCCAGGGGAACTACGAGAACCCCGAGTCGGCCCGCGAGATGGCCCGGGTGCTCTCCGCCCGCAGCCTTCCCCACAACCTCGACGAGTGGGGTCATGACATCCATCACGACTGGCCGTCGTGGCGGATGATGCTGCCCTACTACGTCGAGCGCCTCTTCACCTGAACTCCGAGAGGACGGGGTCCGTGGACGCCTCCCTGCAGAAGGTCTATCGGGACCATCGCCGGAAGCTCGCCGCCGAGCTCGACGACGGGCTCATCCTGGTCGCCAGCGGCGCGCCCGCGACCCGCAACGACGACGTCTCCTACGTGTTCCGGCAGGACTCGAACTTCCTGTACCTGACCGGGATCGAGGCCCCGGGCTACGCCCTGGCCATGAACCCGAAGTCGGGCCGGGAGGTGCTCTTCATCCCGCGGATCGACCAGCACCACAAGGTCTGGCTGGGGCACGTCCCCGACCTCGCCGAGACCCGGAAGCTGTTCGGGATCCGGGAGGTCCACTACCTCGACGAGGCCTCCAAGGTCCTCCCCAAGCTCAAGGAGAAGCTCAAGGTCGCCTACTCCGACGAGGCCGGCGCCAAGGTCCTCCGGGAGGCCAAGCTGCGCTTGCCCCGCAAGGCCGCCCGCTACCGCGACGCCCTCTCGTTCCTCCGGGTGGTCAAGACCCCGGGCGAACTCGAGCTCATGCGGCACGCCAACGAAGTGAGCTCGGCGGCCCACGAGGCAGCCATGGAGGCGGCCCGGCCGGGGATGTGGGAGTACCAGATCCAGGCGGTCCTCGAGAAGGTGCTCCGGGACGCGGGCATGGCGCACAACGCCTACCCGTCGATCGTGGCCACCGGGACCCACGGGGCGGTGCTCCACTACCACCACAACGACGCCCAGCTCCGCGATGGGGATCTCCTGCTGGTCGACGCCGGGGGCGAGCAGAAGGGCTACGCCGCCGACATCACCCGGACCTTCCCGGTGAACGGGAAGTTCACGGCCCGCCAGCGCGACCTCTACGAGGTGGTGCTGGCCGCCCAGGTGGCCTGCATCGACGCCATGCGGACCGGGGCCTGCACCGCCGACATCCATCGGCTGTCCCAGCGCATCCTCTCCCAGGGCATGGTGGCGATCGGGCTGATGAAGGGCGATCCCGACGATCTGGTGGAGAGCGAGGCCATCCGGGTCTTCTACCCCCACGGGCTCGGACATCCCCTCGGGCTCGACGTCCACGATGTCAACGGCGGCAAGCGCCTCAAGGTCAAGGGCCCCAAGCCCAAGAACCTGCGGGCCAACTACCGGCTGCCGGCCGGAGCCGTGATGACGGTGGAACCGGGCATCTACTTCATCGACGCCCTGATCTCCGACCCGGCGCTCCGCAAGAAGCACAAGGGCCAGATCGACTTCGCGGCCGCCGCGAAGTGGCTCGACTTCGGCGGGGTCCGGATCGAGGACGACGTGGTGGTGCAGCCCGAGGGCCCGCCCGAGAACCTGACCTCGGCCCCCAAGACGGTGCGCGACATCGAGGCGGCCTGCGCCCGGGGACGCTGAGGCTGGGCTTGGTCCGGGACTACGCCTTGCCCTCGTAAGCGTACGCCAGGATCTTGTAGGCCAGGCGCGCGGCCGCGAACTGCGGGTGGTGCAGGCCGGCCTGGGGCGAGAGTTCCATCACGTCGGCACCCACCACGTTGCGGTGCTTGGCGACCATGCGCAGCAGCCTCAGGCCCTCGAACCAGCCGAGCCCGCCCGGCTCGGGCATGCCGGTGGCGGGGAAGACCGAGGGGTCGAAGCCGTCGACGTCGATCGAGACGTAGACCGACTTCGAGAGCTGGTCGACCACCTGGTGCTCCCAGCCGGTCTTCCCCACGATGTCCCGGGCATAGAAGACCCGGACCTTCTGCGCCTCCACGTACTCGGCCTCTTCCCGCGACACGTTGCGGATCCCGACCGGCACCACCGGACATACGTCCCGCACCCGGCGCATCACCGAGAGGTGGGAGAAAGGCGTGTCCTCGTAGGTGTTCTTCAGGTCGAGGTGGGCGTCGATGTGGAGCACCGAGAGGTCGGGATGCTTCTCCTGCACCGCCCGGATCATGCCGAGCGAGAGCGACTGCTCGCCGCCCAGGCCGAGCAGGAAGCGTCCCCCGGAGACCACCTGGCGGGCCGCCTGGAACACCCGCTCGAGCATGGCGCCCGGGCCCCGCATGTCGGGGGCCACTTCGGGGAGGGTGTGGATGCCGAGCCGGGTGGCGTCGCTCCCGGTCTCCTCGTCCCAACGCTCGACCTGGCGACTCGCTTCCAGGATGGCGGCCGGGCCGTGGCGGGTCCCGGAGCGGTAGCTGGTGGTCGAATCGTAGGGCAGAGGGAGCACGGCCACCCGGGCCGACTCCCAGGGAACCGGGTCGAGGCCGAGGAAGGTCATCGGCAGCGAGGGATACTCGGGGCGGGCGCTCACGGCATCCCCTCCCGGAACCGGCTCTCGCCCGGGACGAAGCGCGGCCACAGGGAGCGGATCGAGCTGGCCCGGTCGCTCCACTTGCGATGGAAGGTCCACGGGTAGAGCTTCCCGTTCATGTCCACGTCGATGGGGTTGCGCCTGGCCCCGTAGAAGGCGATGTGTCCGGCCGCCAGCATGGCCGCCACGCTGTTGCCGACCGTGAAGCCTCCCACCGGCTGCTTGCGGAGCGGGGGGCGTGGCCCGTCCCCGTCGACGTCCCAGGACAGGTGTCCGGTGACGATCCCGGGGTCCGCCATGCCCTCGGCATTGCCGGAGCGGCCGTAGTCGGCCCCGTCGTAGAACGCCCGACCGAGCTCCTCGTGACGCAGGTGGACGTACCAGAAGTGGTAGCCGCCCAGCCGTTCGACACCCTCCCGCTGGCCACCCGATTCGCCGCAGATCACGTGCTCGAAGCCCCGGCCGCGCCGGAACCAGATCCGCATCAGGTCCTCGACCCGGGCGCGACCGGTGACCCGGAACGCCTCCCGGATCGGGGCCATGTCGACCAGGGTCCGGAGGTAGGCGAGGATCTCGCGGTCGGGGACCTCGTCGTCGTCCTCGTCCCAGGGATCGAACCGGCGGCAGAACTCGAAGGTCGCCTCGTAGCTGGGATGGGGCGGGGGCGTCGCGGGCAGGCCGTGGAACAGCCGGCGGTCCGCCGGGCGCTCGGCCTCGACGGTGACCGGGTAGAGCCGATAGGGGCGGTCCAGCTCTCCCAGCCGGGCCAGGGCGGACTCGATCTCGGGCAGGAGTCCTCCGGCCATGGCCGATCCGAAGTTCGCGGCCAGGATCAGTGCCGCCACAGCCGACCGTGCCGCGGGTCTCGTCCTCGACCTCGACCTCGCCATCGCCGGGACCCCTTCCTGGAAGTCCGGCGAGCGTATCACGGAGCCGAGCGGCCGCCTGGACCGGGCGCGGGCTGGGCACGCCCGGTCGAGGAAGCCGGGTCGGTACCCGATGCGGGCCGCGGCGGGCGGGTCGGAGCCGACGCGCCCGGAGCCGGGACGGGAGGCGCGACCCCGAGCACCTCCCGCAGGTCGTCCAGGAAGCGGGCGAGCTCGGCGGAACCCGCCTCGGGGTCGGCCCGGAAGCGATCCCGGACCGTGAGCAGGCGTTCCGCGTCGTTCAACTGCCGGGGCAGACGGTTGGCGAGCACCGCGCTGCGGAGCAGCTTCCAGGTACGGTCGAAGTCGGGACCCTCGACCGCCCGCGCCTCCAACAGGACGGTCAGGTAGGGATCCTCCCGGAAGGCGGCCTGCTGGCTGGGGGCCAGCTCCAGGAGTCCGCTCTCCGGAGGCGAGACCGTCGGGGCGGGTCCGGGGGTGGTAGGAGCGGGACCGGAGACCGGGGGAGCCGGATCCCCACCGGAGAAGGCCAGGGCCAACCCGAAGAGCACCGCCGAGAGCACGGTCGCCGGCACGGCCCGGGAGACGCCCGGGGACCCGCTCGGGATCTCGGTGGCCGGTGGCGTGGCGACCCGGTGGGCTCCCGTCGTCGGGGACTCGGGCACCGGGGTCACGGCGATCAGGCCGGATACCTCGGTGGGCGCCGAGTCGCTCTCCAACTCGATCTCCTCCCCGAGCACGTCGTCGGTCGGGGATGGCGAGGGAGGCACCGGCGCAGGCGGGACGACCGCCACCGGCACCGAGCCCGAGGAGCGGAGTCCCCGGATGGCCTCCTCGACCTTCTCGATCGGGATGCTGCCCGACTCGTCGACCGGCTCCACCACGAAGGTGGTGCCGGCGGCTTCGCGGAGCAGCGCGAAGACCTCGGCCCCGTCCTTGGGACGGGTGGCGGGATCGGGGGCCAGGCAGGCCTCCACCAGGTGGGCGAGGTCCCGGGGGAGGTCGGGGACCATCCGTCGGATCGGTTCCGGATCCCGGCTCCCCGAGCCGAACGGCAGCGCCCCGTCGGCCAGCAGGCGGTAGCACGCCAGCCCCCAGAACCAGACGTCGCTCCCGGCCGAAGGCGTCGCGACCGCGGCCGTCAGCGCCTCGGGGCGCGGCTCGGATTCCGGCCAGGGGGTCCGCCCCGGGTGGCCCCGATGGTGCAGGAAGTGGAGCCTGGCCCGGTTCCGTTCCCACGCCACCAGGCCCGGATCGAGCCCGCCCAGGACCTCGCCGGAGAGATGCATGGCGGCCATGCCGGCGGCCAGCTGCAGGGCGA
Source organism: uncultured bacterium (assembly GCA_964403795.1). Classification (GTDB taxonomy): domain Bacteria; phylum Muiribacteriota; class UBA6191; order CAZXTJ01; family CAYOHP01; genus CAYOHP01. Next base: position 6,531 of record CAYOHP010000067.1, read on the forward strand.
CCTCGATCCGCTCGCCCCGGTCGAGCGAGCCCTCGGCGGAGAGCGTCCCCAGGTCCTGGCCCTCCCGGAACGGCACCAGGTAGAACGGGCGCCCCCCGGTGGTCCCCCGGTCGAGCACCGGCAGTAAGGCGGGGTCGTCCCGGGACGAGAGCTCATGGAACTCGTCGAGGAAGCGCTTCTGGATCTCGGGCGAACACCCCTTGGGCGGGAGCCGCAGCTCCACGTCGCGATTCCAGACCAGGTGGGCCGCCTGGAAGCGCTCGCAGTAGGGGACCCGGTGGCTCCTGGGGCGCCGCACCCGGATCGACCGCGTCCCGCTCATGGCGCCCCCTGTGACCTAGTACGCAACCCGGGTCGCCTGGACCCGGCGGGTGCCGCCCGAGGGGGAGGCGTACTCGACCAGGAAGGTGACGACCATGGCTTCCGGCATGTCGGCCGAAGGGACGGCCAGGACGGACCGACGGATGCCCAGCGACCGGTAGCGCTCGTCGAGCACCCGGGTGACCTCGGTCCGGTTGGCCGGGAGCCCGGGGGGGACGAGCAGGGGATGGTCGTCGAGGAGGGTCCGGTGGAGGGCCGAGAACCCCGAGGGGTCGGCCGGGAAGCCCTGGTCGCGGAACCAGTAGCCGGGCTTGTCGGCGAAGGCCTCCTCGAGTTCGGTGAGCGCCTGGATGGCGTAGAACCGGTCCTCGGTGAGGATCACGTTGCGGGTCTCCTGGGTCGAGAAGGCGAGCAGTCCCGCCATGGCGGTCGCCAGCACCGCCACCGCCACCAGCACCTCGACCAGCGAGAACCCTGGGCGCCTGCCATACCGGCCGGAGGTCACGAGGCGTAGCCCGTCGCTAGCGAGCCCCTTGCGGGCGAGCTGCAGACTCATCAAGGCGGCGTCCCCTCGAACACGATGTCGCTGCCGTCGCCGGGCAGGACCGTCGGGGGCGCGGCCGGGGGCGCGATCCGGTCCAACCAGGTCTCGGGCATCGGGGACAAGGCCGCCAGCGGGAGCCGGGCCGAGGAGAACAGGCGGCGCACCACCCGGACCGGGATGGCCTTGCCGCTGGCCGCCGGGCCCGAGCCGGCGGTGCCGTCGACCAGCAGCGCTTCGGCGACCACGAACAGGCGCCCGTCCACCTTGCGCAGGGCGAAGCGCACCTCCTTGGCCGGGGCGTCGGGCCAGGTGACGGGATCCTCGCCCTCGGCCTCCCGGCGGAGGCGCAGGAACCCGTCGCCTCCCGGGACGGCACTCCAGGTGACCGCCTGACGGGCCGGGCCGGCGGCGGGCACCGCGGCCGGATCCTCGACCCGACGATCCCGGACGAAGGCCAGGCTGGTCGCGCCGGGCCCCACGACGAAGGCCGGCGAGTCGAGGTCGGCTCCCGGGGGCACGAAGGCCGCGGCCAGGTCCATGCGGAGGCGAGCCATCACCGAACCGCCCGCCGCCAGCAAGGTCGAGATCCGGCCCGACTGCGCCTCCTGGCGGCGCGTCATGCGGTAGGAGACGAAGGCGCCCCCGACCACGGCCAAGGCCAGGACCCCGGCGGTGAGCGCCTCGACCAGGGTGGCGCCGCCACGCCCCGGCCTTGCCCGGGGTCCCGCCGCCTCGGTGGCGAGGCGATCGCTCGGAGACTGTGAACCTTTCCCCGGCGTAGGCCCGAGAGCGACCCAGCGCCCCGCATGCAAGGCGATCGCAGGTCCGAGGGGCGAAGCCCCGACGGAATGCGGTGAAGCGGGCAGCGGATCCTGCCTGCGAGGAGAGCGCTGCCGCAGGCGGGGATGATGGGGCGCTCGAAGCCCGGCGGGGAAAGGTTCACAGTCTCTCATGGGTAGATCCTCGCCAGCGGCGAGGGCGCCATCAGCACCTTGGTGCGCCCCCCCGAGAGGTAGACCGAGAACTCGTAGTCATGGGCCAGGCTGCGGGAGTGGCGTCGCACGCCGCCCTCGGACTCGACCAGCACCGAGAAGCGGAGCCGGCCCTTGTTGCGGAACGGCAGGTACTCGACCGGGCGGATCCGAACCGGCCCGATCGAGATCGAGGGGTCGGCGGCGACCCAGGCATCGATCCCGGTGGCCCGGGTCTCGAGCGTCCCCGGGGCCGGGACCAGCACGCCGGAACGCAGCTCGCCACCGGTCAGGGCCGCCTCCAGCACCTGGGCCCGCGCCGGGTCCTCGAGCAGCCGGTTCATGCGCGCCCCGGAGGCCACCTCGGCGATCGCCGATTCGGCCAGGTCCACCAGGCGGCTCCCCTGGATCAGTCCGTCGAGCTGCCGGCTCACCCCGCTCCGGAAATACGAGCTGGCCGCCACGCCCAGGAACGCCAGCGAGACCAGCACGCAGACGATCGCCAGGGTCATGCTGGCGCGTCGGGCCCGGGGGGCGCGAGCGGTCCGAGGCATGCGACGGGAATGGCCCCGGCGGGCCGCCGCGATCACGATCGGTGAGCCCCTCACGAGCCGCACCGTAGCACGCACCGCGACCCGTTCAGCCCCTCAAGGAGTCCGGGTGTCGGGCGGGAGCCGACGACGGGGCGGAGGCTCGTCGCAGAACCGGGGCCGGACCACCTGGATCTCGCGGACGTTGTTGGAACTGCTGGTCTCGGTGATGGCCGCGCTCTCGAAGGAAGCCTCCGACCGGAACACGATGGTGGCGTCCCCCCCCTGCCCTTCTGGCCACCGGTCGCAGGGCACCTGTCCCGGCCGGGCGATCTCCTCCTTGGGCGTCCCCACCTTCAGGCCCTTCACCGAGTTCTCGAGCTTCCAGAAATCGCCGAGCGTCGAGAGCAGCTTGAGCGAGTCCTCGTCGCTCACGTCGATCTCGCCGATGTTGGCGACCCGGAGCGTGATGGGCGGCAGGACCCGTCCGGCCTCGATCGACTCGGGATTGACCGAGACTCCGACCTTGAGCGAGAGGTCCAGGTCGGGCCGCGGGTACTTGGGCGTGGAGAACTCGAGCTTCAGTTCCACCGAAGGCCCGTCCACTTCCTCGCCCTTCTTCTTCTCGTACCGGGTCGTGACCGCCAGGGTCCCCGAGAACTTCTGCTCGTGTCCGGCCTCCGGCAGCTCGAACACATCGGCGAGCAGGCGCCCCGCCCCCTCGCCCGGCCAGCCCTCGAGGTTGGCCGGGAGCCGGTAGCGCGACGGGCGCTCCGGCGGGATCCGCTTGGCGCCCTTGGCCTCGAGTTCCCCGAGCAGGTTCTTGCCGAGGTCCACGGTGGCCGAGGTCGCCGGGCCGCCGTTGTTGGAGACCACCAGCAGGAAGACCAGCTTGCCCGGCTTGCCCGCGAACGGAGGCGGCGAGTAGTAGGACTGGAAGTAGGCGAGCTGGGGATCCGGGGGCTGGGCCTCCTCGTCGCCGCCGCCCGCCAGGTTCAAGCGGTAGTCCTGGGCGTCGTTCTGGGGACGGGCGTCGTTGGGGAGGCCGTAGACCTTGACGCCTCCCACCGCCTCCTTGGGGCGTGCCCCTTCGTCGACCCCCGAGAGGTTGAGCAGGGCCCGGATCTTCTGCGACCGGCCGGCGGCAAGTCCGTCGACGGTGTCGTCGAGGGGGGTGAACTGTCCCACCTTGACGCCATTCATCCACTCGACCTTGGCGGTGTCGCCGGACGCCTCCCTGCCTCGATTGGTGACGTCGGCCGAGAGGACATAGACCCCGGGACCGCCCGGCGAGATGGCGACCGTACCCATGGAGTAGTCGACCCCGTCCACCGGTCCGTTGTCGCCGCCCCCGCCGTCGTCGCCACCGCCACCGTCGTCCCCGCCACCCCCGTCGTCGCCCCCACCCCCGTCATCGCCGCCGCCGGCCGCCGGGACCTCTGCGCTCACCCGGGCGAGCACGTCCCCGGCCGCGTTGCGGACCCGGAGTCGCACGAAATTCCCGGTGGTCTGGAAGCCGTGCTCGAAGGTGGCCTTGCCGCCGGGCTTCAGGCCATCGGCGGCGTCCTCGGCGCTCTCGCCCCGGGTCAACCACTGGAGGGTGAGCGGGCCGGTGGGCCGGTTGCCCCGGTTCTCGGCATCGACCACCAGCTTCACCGGGCCGCCCCGGGTGCCCTCGGGAGGCTTGGCGGTGAGCGAGAGGTTGCTGCGGAACTCCTGGGTGATGCTGTCCCGGTTGTTCGAGGCGTCGATGTCCTGGAATCGTCGGCCGCGCTGGGCCAGGGCCACTTCGGCGGTGGCCGAGTAGGACCCCTCGGGAGCCAGGTTCCCCGGGAAGCCCCGGAGGTTGAAGCGCACCTCGTAGTTGCCGGGTCCCTCGAGCGACCGGCTGATGTCGCCGCAGCCCGAGAGGGGACCACCGGAGGTCTGGAGGGTGAGGCCGATGCGGGCCGCGATCCGGAACGAGCCGAGGTCGTCTCCCCCGATCCGGACCCGGACCCCCACGTAGGGGGTATCTCCATCCTTGCCCAGGGTGAGTTCGGTCAGGTCGACCGACACGTCCTTCAACGCCTGGAGGCTGTCATCGAGTTCGAAGTTGTCGCACTGGGCGAAGCCCGAGCCGACACCGCCCATGCCACAGGCCAGGAAGAGACCGAGCGCCATCGACCGCGCCGGAGTACCAGACCGCATCGAAACCCCGTTTCCCGCTCCCGGTGATCCGGTCCGCTCTGCCCTCCGGCAGGACGCGTGAGGTCCCGGGAATCCGTCCCTGTCCATGGAGACCGCGATTCGGCTCTCCGGGATAGAACCAACATCCACCCTCAGGGTTCCAGGAGTTGGAAGCGGAAGCAACCGAGAGGTGCGAAGCCGAGTCGGGTGTAGATCCGGGTGGCCGAGGTCTTGCCTGGATCCACCGCCAGCGCCATGGTCGAGAGTCCCTGGTCCCGCAGGAAGTGCCGGCACAGCCCGAGGACCATGCGCGAGCCGTGACCGTGGCCCCGGAACTCCCCCGGCGTGAACACGCCGCCGAGCTGGGCCGCATTCCGGGTGACGGCGTTCACCAGCCCCATGGAGACCGGGCGCCCCTGGTCCTCGACCAGGAACTGGCGACCTTCCCGGATCGCCAGCTCGGCGGCCTCCCGGAGCGCGGCCGCGTCCACCCAGGACGGGTCGTCGCCCAGCCCCTCGATCCGGAACCTCCGCTTCCAGGGCAGCAGCCACTCGAGATCGCCCATCCCGGCGGCCCGGAACCCGGGCGCCTCGCCACCCTCGAAGCGGGAAGCCGGCAGGCCCATGAGCTCGGAGTCGCGGATCTCCCGCACCGCCAGCTCCCGGTGCCGATCCCACACCGACGCGAACGCCTCGACCTCGGGGCGCATCCCCATCAGGCGCAGGGGCCGGAAGCCGGTCGCCACCGCGGCCTCGGCCAGGGCTTCCGCGGTCCCGTCCGGGGCGCCGGCCAGGAGCACGCTCCCCTGGTTCACCAGCTGGGTCGCGCCGCACGGCCTTCCCCCCCGCCATGCCACCAGCCAGCGGCCCTGGTAGAAGCCGCCCCGGTCCTCGATCCCGTAGCGCTCCAGGTTGCTCGCCAGGAACAAGGTCTCGGCGGCCCGGGTCGCCAGCCAGGCGGCGAGCGCCTCGGCCTCGGCGGGTCCGGCCGGGACGACCTCGATCACTCAGGGGTCCGGCTCCCTGCCTTCCCGGCCGGGAGCAGACCCTGGTGGACGATCACGTCCTCGTCGAGGGGCTGGCCGAGCAGGGGCGGCATCACCGCATGGCAGTCGGAACACAGGATCGCGGGCGAGAGCCAGCGGTCGCGCCGGTCGTTCAGGGCCAGGTAGAGGGCGGCCAGGGCCGGGCTCCGACGTTTCTCCTGGGGCACCAGCCGATCGAGGTGCGCCAGCAGTTCGCCGATCTCCCAGGGGTCCTCGAGCGCCACCACCCAATCGGCGCAGGCCAGGCACGGCCCGGAGAAGTCGGCGGCCGGGCCGTATTCCCCCGGATCGAGCGCCTTCCCCTTGCCCTTGCAGGCGGGACAGTCCCGGCACCGGGAGGGATCGGGAGCCCGGGGCCTGAGCGCCGCCAGCACCGGCTCCAGCCCCAGGCTCTCGAGTTCGCGCAGCTGGTGGAAGGCCAACCGCGGCGCCCCGGCTGCCGGATCCGGGGGCCTGGGCGCCGGGTAGGTGTTCTCGACCCCGCAGGCCGGACACTCGTGGCGGGGCTCGAAGCGGGCGAGCTTGTCCTTGACCCCGGTGCGGGTCTCCACCATGGGACGAGGGAACCACCAGGGAGCATCCTTGCCCTGGCGGGCCAGGGTGCGGGTGGGATCGGGATGCGGGTAGCCCTTGGGGAAGCGGTCCCCGACCGCCTCCCGGAAACCGGCGCGCAGCTCCTCCACCTGGGCACGCACCGGCTCCACCCGTCCCGAGTCGGCCCAGAGTTCGGCGATCGAGGCCCAGCCCCACTCGGCGAGTTCCACCAGGCGGGCCCGGCGGGCCGCTACCTCGGGCGAGCGGGCGAGCATGCGGTGCATGAGCTCGACCTGGCAGCGGGGATCCCAGTAGAACGCCCGGGCACAGAGCTGGCGGAAGCTCACCTCGTCCCCGAGCTTGGGCAGGGCCAGGACCGCCGGGAGCCCCGGAGGGCCGGCGGCCAGGTCGACCCAGAGCTCTTCCACGAGGCCCGCCACCCGGTCGTAGTGGAGCTGGCTGCGGAAGCGGCTCTCGCGCACCACCGCGGCCACGGCCCGGGAGATGTCGCTCCAGAGCCAGCCGGCCTCGGCGCCCTCGGCGAGCAGCCGGTCGCCCAGCTCCGAGACCAGGCGACGGGAGCGGAAGAAGCCGTCCTCCGCCAGGGCCGAGACCACCAGCGGTCCGACCAGCAGCTCCGCCATGGGTGGCCGCTCCCCCTTGCCGCGCCCGGGCCGGACCTTGGCCAGCTCATGGAGGAAGGCGTGGAAGGCCCGGTCGTCGTAGGGATGCTCGCGGAGATGGTCGACGGCGGAGGCTATCGACACGGGGTGGGCGTCCCCTCCTGCCGGGGCCCGCTGCCGGCGGCGAGCGGGGGGAGTGGTGCCGAAGGTGGGACTCGAACCCACACAGTATTGCTACTACTGGCCCCTGAAACCAGCGCGTCTACCAATTCCACCACTTCGGCACGGGGGCAGGAGGAAGAATCCCACGCTCGGGTACCGGACGTCAAGGAGCCCTGGATCCGAGCTCCAGGGGGAGCCACCACTCGTAGACCGTCCCCCGGTCGTCGGCCGCCAGGACCAGGAAGCCCTTTCTGGCATCTCCCTCAGGCATGGGGAAGGCCAGGGGACCGCGTTCCGGGATGGCGCGGGACCCGGTGGAGCCGAGCGCCAGCTGGGCCCCCAGCAGGGGATCCAAGTGGGCGCCGGCCACGATCCGACGGAGCTCGAGGTCGAGCACCAGGAGGTGGGTGCGATCGGGTTGGGTGAGCCCGACCAGCAGGTGGCGCCCCCCGGGGAGGAGCTGGGCCCGGTGGATCCCGTCGTGCTTGTCGACCGCCACGCCTCCGAGGACCTGGAACTCGAGCGGCTCGGGGACGGCCCCCGGGGCGGGGCGCCCACCCCCTGGCCCGGGCGGGAGCCGGTACCATTCGATGGCCCCGCCGGCCTCGGCACGAGCGAGGCGATCGATGGTCCGGGAGGCCGGGGGCAGGCGCAGGAAGTCGAGTCCACGGCGGGGATCCCAGACCATCCAGCCCCAGCGGATCCGGTCCTCCCCGTCGCTGAGGCGAGGCTCGAGTTCCAGGAGGACCTCGACCAGGGGCCCACCGGGATCGACTTCGCCCTCCAGCGCGGCGTCGGGCACCCAGCGCAGGCGGCCGCCCTCGAACCAGGCGAGGCCTCCGGCCAGCGGAACCGGTGGGACCTCCAGCCGCCCTGGAATCCGGAGCCACCAGGTCGCCTTCAGGGTGGTCGGGTCGATCCCGGCCAGCAGGGTCCGCCGAGCCGGTTCCGCCCGCTCCCGCCAGGCCAGGACCAGCTTCCCGAGGTGGAGGATGGGCGGGAGCGGGATGGAGTCGAGACCCCACTCGGAGCGGATCGCCTCGCCGATCCGGTACGGCTCTCCGCTCCGGGAGAGGGCCACCGACCCTTCCCCGAGCCCGGTGGACTGGGCCACCCAGGCCTCGAAGTCGTCGGAAGGTTCGGGGCCCTGGCGGTGCATCGAGACGACCCGTTCCACGGGGAGACCGCCCTGGGGCTCCAGGTGGATCAGGCCTCCCCGGCACCGGACATGCGGATCGGATTCGCCGGGGCCCCTTCCGTCCCAGGCAACCGCGGTCCCCGTGAAGGCGGAGAGGGGAAGGACGTGCTGGCGCGCCCGATGCCCGGATTCCGGGGGACCCGAGATCCAGACCGCTCCCTCGGGGGCCGGGGCCAGGAGTGGGGTGTGACGCTTGTTGGTCGGCGTCGGCAGCAGCGAGTAGCGCCCCTCCAGCCGGAGCGGCGAGACCCGGACGATCTCGAGTTCCCCGTGCCGGGCCGCGAACAGGAACCGCCCGGAGCGGCCCAGGGGGACGGGCCCGGCCGTGAACTGGGAGTCCTTGCCTTCCTCGTCGCACTCGCGCTCGAGGCGTGCGAGGCGCGCCGGGAAGAGCTCGGGCAGTCGGAGGGGAACCGGGGAAGGCGAGGAGGGCTCGCCCCAGAGGGCGTGGAGGGGGACCTCGGTCCCGTCCGGGAGGCCCCGGTCCCGGGGCAGCAGGATCTCGAGCAATCGGGGAACCCGGACCGACCCGTCGGGGAGCGGCTCGGCCTCGAGCAGGCGGAGGTCCGAAGGCCCCAGGGCGACCCGGATCCGATCGGGGGGCGGGAGCCCGGGCGGGACCACCAGCCGGAGATCGGTCCGCTCCGGATCCGGCTCCACCCGCCAGACGAAGGCCTCGGGACGAGGGTGCTCCAGGCAGGGGACCGAGAGCCGGTCCCGAGGCTCGCGATCCGGAAGGGCGAAGCGGGCACTCCGATCCCTCACCTCGAGGCGGACGCTCGGCCCGGCCTCGTCGGACCCGGTCTCGCCGGGGGCCCAGAGCCGTCCCCCGGGCTCGAGGTCCCGGTCGTTCCCGTTCGCCGTGAGCCTGAGCGGCGGACCGACGCCGGGGTTCCTCCTCACCCAGACCCCTCCCGGACCCGGCTGGACCCTCAGGATCTCCGGAGGAGGCCGGTCGAGTGCCCATCGCACCAGGGCCGCCAGGCCCAGGATCGCCAGTGCCCCCGGCGCCCTCCAGGTCGGGCGGGTCCCGGCCTTCCCGGCGGCGACGGCTTCCATGGGGCGATCCGGACCCCGTCCCCCGAAGAGGCGGGAAGCCTGGGGAACCGGCAGGGGTGCGGTGGCGTCGAGACCCCGGGGGGCCCTCGGCCGGACCTCCAGGACCTCGGTGGCGTCCCGGGCCGAGGTGGGCTGGACCGGACCCGAGAGCGCCTCCCCGAGCGCGGCCGCGAACCGGAGGACCGACCCGAAGCGTTCCCCGGGGTCCTTGGCCAGGGCCCGCCGGAGCACCTGGTCGACCCCGGGCGCCAACCCCGCCTCCCGGGCCCGGTTCGGGGGCGGGGCGGAGAGGTGGTCCCGCAGCACCTCGGCGACCGGACCGCGAAACGGGGGACTCCCGGTCAAGCACTCCATGGCCACCGCGGCCAGGGTGTACTGGTCGGTGGCGGGGCCGATCCGTCCCCCCGAGATCTGTTCCGGGGCCATGTAGGCCGGGGTCCCCAGGATGGTGCCGGTGGCGGTCAGGGTCCCGCCGCTCACCTCGGAGCGGACCAGACCGAAGTCGAGCAGGCGGGCCTTCCCGGAAGGTTCCAACATGGCATTGGCGGGCTTCACGTCCCGGTGGACCAGAGCGGCGCGGTGCAGGGCATCCAGGGCCTCGGCGAGATCGGCGACCAGGTCCCGGACCTGTTCCGGGGGCAGGCCGCCCGACTCCAGGCGATGGGCCAGGTTCCGGCCTTCCACCAGCTCGTAGACGAGCGCCAGGCAGCCTTCCCGGTCGCGCCTCAGGGAATGGAGGGCGGCCAGCCTCGGATGGCGGATCCCGAGGAGCAGCCCGGCCTCCCGGAGGATCCGCTCCTCCTGGCGAGGGTCCCCGAGGGCGGCTCCGGTCAGGCGCTTGATCGCCACCGGTCTGCCGGTGGCCGTCTCGACCCCGGCGACGACGTAGCCGAACGCCCCCCGGCCCAGCTCGGCGCCGGGCCGGAAGTCGGGCTCGAGCGGCGGCACGGTCTCGGTCATGGACCCCCGGACCCCCGGAAGAAGGTAGCACCGGGGAACCGGGCAACCGGGCTAGGATCCCCGGGTGCGGGCCGGATCCTGCCCGCCCCGTCGAGGTGCCCCATGTCGCACTCATGCCCGCCGACCCGGTTCATGATCGCCCTGGCCCTGGCCTCGGCGCTGGCCGCCGCCGGGTGCGGTCCGGCGGCCACCCCCCCTGCCCCGGGTCCTGCGGCAGAGCCTGCGACCACCTCCGCCACCTCGGCCACGGGCTCCGAGCCGGCCACCGCATCGACCACCGGCCTGCCTTCCGCCGGCTTCGACGAGGCCGCCGACCCGGTCGCCGACCTGGCCCGGACCCGGGCCCTGGCGGCCGCCAGCGGACGCCGCATCCTGATGAAGGTCGGAGGCAACTGGTGCGTGTGGTGCCGGGCGATGGCAGGGTTCCTCGCCGCCGACCCCGAGGTCGCCTCGATCCTGGACCGGGGATTCGTCCTGCTGAAAGTGAACGTCAGCAAGGCCAACAAGAACGAGGCGTTCCTGGCCGGCTTCCCCAAGGTCGAGGGTTACCCCTTCCTGTTCGTGCTCGACGCCGCCGGGACCGTGCTCCACGCCCAGGAGACCGGGTCCCTGGAGTCCGGCAAGGGATACGATCGCGGGAAGTTCCTGGCGTTCCTCTCGGCCTGGTCGCCGGTGGCGCCCAAGCGTTGAGGGCCTACCCCAGGGGCAGCTCGGCGGTGGGCCGGAGCGCCTCCTCGGGTCCCGGTCCTCCCGACCGGATCAGGTTGTAGCGGCGCCGCAGCTCCTGCACGTCCTGCCAGGTGAGCCACTTGGGCGATCCCTTGTGGCGGGCGTCATTGCGGAGCAGGTAGCTCGGGTGGAAGAACGGGACCAGCACGATCCCGGGACGCCAGGCGTAGTAGCGCCCCCGGCAGTTGGTGATCCCCGGGGCCTTGGGTCCCAGCAGGTGGGCCTTGGGGACATTGCCCAGGCAGACCACGATCCTCGGGCCGATGGTGGCGAACTGCCCCTCCAGGAAGGGCTTGCAGGCCGCCACCTCGCGATCCTCGGGGACCCGGTTCCCGGGCGGCCGGCACTTCACCACGTTGGTGATGTAGACCTTGGTCCGGTCCAGTTCGACGCTGGCGAGGATCCTGTCGAGGAGCTGCCCGGCGGGCCCCACGAAGGGCCGACCCGTCTCGTCCTCGACCTGGCCGGGTCCCTCTCCCACGAACATCACCGGGCTCTGCGGGTCGCCTTCCCCGAAGACCACATGGGTGCGCGAGGTCGCCAAGGGGCAGGCGGTGCAGGCATGGGCCCGGGTGCGGAGTTCCGCCAGCGGGTCCTCGGGTTGCATCCGCCACCTCCCGGGTAAGGGCCTCGCTCGGTGTCGACCGGCGCCCCCCGGGATTGAACCCGAGACGACCTCGGGCGGTCCAACCGGGGGGACGAAGGAGAGTCGGTGGACAAGGTACGGATCTGCCTGGCCTGCGGTGGCGACGACGGGGAAGGTCCCCTGGAAGCCTGCCCCGGATGCCGGGCACGCCTCCACCGGGACTGCCGGGAACTCTCGATCTGTCCCGGGTGCCAGCGGGTCGAACTCCCGGTCGACCCGGAGGTGCCCGAGTACCGGCCGGCAAGCCTGCTCCGGCGGCTGGCGGCCATCGGTCTCGATACCGCGCTGATGACGATCCCCGCGATCGCGGCCCTGGGGGTCGGCCTGGGGGCGGGCATGGGGGCGACGGCCGCCATCGCCCTGGCGACGGCCGCGGCCCTGCTCACCCAGGTCGTGAACGTGGCCCTGTTCCTCGGCGAGGGCGGAGCCACGCTCGGGAAGAAGCTGGTCGGCCTCCGGGTGCTCGACCGGTACGGGATGCCGCTCGGCTGGGCCGCCGCGCTGCGACGCGAGTTCCTGTTCAAGGCCGGGTCGGAACTCGGCCTGGGGGCCGGCTTCCTGCCCCTGCTGACCGGGGGCGACCAGGCCCTGCACGATCGGGCCGTAGGGGGCCGGGTGGTCCAGGAGACCCGGGCAACGGAGGCCCGCCCGCGACTTCTCGGAGCCGGGTAGGGCCTCTGCTAATCTGGCTTCGTGGGCCTCCCGCATGCCATCCCGGCCAGCGCCCTGCGGTCCCGCGTCCGCCATGAGTGCTGCTCGCTCTGCGGGGGAGACCTGGCCCGCATGCCCGAGGTGGCCTGCCGCTACTGCCGCAGCCGGTACCATGCCGAGTGCTTCGCGGGCGCCGGCTGCGTCGATGCCGGCTGCGCCGACCCGCTGTTCGCCGACGAGGCGCGGCTGCCGGCCCCGATCCGGGTCCAGGTCCCCGCCATGCCCGCGACCCTCGCCCCCAAGGCGAGCTGCCCCCGGCGTCTGGTGGCGTTCATGGTCGACACCGGGGTGGCGCTCTCGGCCTGGGTGGCGTGCGCTGCACCGGCCGCCGCCATCGGCCTCGACAAGCCCGAGGTCAAGCTGGTCGCCTGGCTGGGGATGCTGACCGTGGCGGTCTTCAACGAGGTGGTCCTCACCGGACTGCGCGGCTCGTCGCTGGGCAAGGGTGCGGTCGGGATCCGGGTGGCCCGGGAGGACGGGTCCAACCCGGGGATCTTCCGGGCCTTCCTCCGGGAGGTCCCCGGCAAGTTCCTCTCGCAGGTCACCTGGGGCCTGGGCTTCCTGATGGCCGCCGTCGATCCCCAGAGCCGCGCCCTCCACGACCGGTTCTCCGGCACCTGGGTGGTGGACACCGAGCGACCCGCGATCCCGGGCCGGGGATGACGCGGGGAACCCCGGGGCGGGATCCGGGGTCGGAAGGGGAGCGGGAGACGGAATGAACCTCACCCTGGTCCTCACCCATCAGTGCAACCTGGCCTGCCACTACTGCTACGCCGGCGAGAAGGCGAACCGCCGGATGTCCTGGGAGACCGCCAAGGCCTCCCTCGACGGCGCCCTGGCCGACCCCGACCCGAAGCTCGACCTGGCCTTCTTCGGGGGCGAGCCCCTGCTCGAGTGGGACCTGCTGGTGCGGGCCACCGAGTACGCCGAGGCGGGGGCCGCGGCCCGGGGCAAGCGCCTGCGCCTGCTGGTGACGACCAATGGCACCCGCATGAGCGAGGAGCGCCTCGCCTGGCTGCTGGAACACCGTTTCTTCATCGGTCTCAGCATGGACGGGGCCGCCTCGGCGATGGCGCGAGCCCGCCCCTTCAAGAGCGGAAGGTCGAGCTTCGAGGCGGTCGAGAACGCCCTGGAGCGGTTGGTGGCCAGCGGCACCGAACGCTACGAGGTGCTGGTGGTGGTGGATCCGAGCACCGCTCCCTGGCTCGACGAGTCGGTCGACTACCTGGTGGCCAAGGGCGCCCGCCGGATCAGCTTCAATCCCAACTTCTTCACCGCCTGGGACGAGGATGCCAAGGAAGGCTGGCGGCGCGGCTATGCCCGGGCGGCCTTCCATTACCTCGATGCCTATCGCCGGGGCCGGCCGCTCTACATGAACTGGCTCGAGTCGAAGATCGTGACCGGGGTCAAGGGCGGCTTCGGGGGCGGCGATCGCTGCAACTTCGGGGGCCGGGAACTGGCGGTGGCGCCGAGCGGCAACCTGTATCCCTGCGAGCGCCTGGTGGGGGACGACCGGGACCCGACCTGGGTGATCGGTTCGGTGGGGGAAGGCCTCGACACGGTCCGGGTGGCGAAGGCCGGCAAGGGCTGCGGCAACGACGACCCGGAGTGCGCGGTCTGTCCGTTGAAGAGCCGGTGCATGAACTGGTGCGGGTGCACCAACTTCCTGGAGACCGGGGACGGGACCCGGCCCGGCGAGAACCTCTGCTTCCACGAGAAGATGGTCATCCCCATGGCCGACGAGGTCGGGCGGGCCCTGTACCTGGAGGGCAACCCGGCCTTCATGGCGAATTTCTACTTCGAGGAACCTCCCGGGAACGCTCCCGGGGAGAACCTCGCGATCGCGGTCTAGACGAGGAGCGGGCGATGGACGAGTCAGGGCACGGGCCCGAGGACAGACCGGAAGGCGGACCGGCGAAGGCGACCGGCTACCAGGGTCCCGGCTATCCGACCTTGGGGGAGAGGCGCTCGCACCTGGCCCGGCTGGCCGGGTGGACCGCGGCCGCGGCAGCCGTGACCGCGACCGGGGCCGGTGTGGCACTCCTCGGGATGCGGACCGCGGGCGGCCCCCGCCCCATGCGCCCCGAGCCGCCGTTGCCTCCGCCTCCCGGGGGCGAATCCTGGATCGAGCACCAGCCGAGCGACGAGCCGCATCCCCGCTTGATGGGCGAGATGGTGGCGCCCCCCCGGCAGACCATCCTCGAAGGTGGCGAGGATCCGGGCGCGATTCCCGATCCGAACGATCCGCGTTGCACCACCCCGAAGCCCGGCGCGACCGGAGCCGTCCTCCGTCCCCACGACGACGATCCCCTGCGCTTGAAGGGCGACATGGCGGTGGCCGTCCCGGAGCCGCTTCCCCCCGAGGGCAATGGCGTGGTGCCTCCCCCGGGCAAGGGTCGGGCCTCGTGGTTGCAGCCGGGCGAGGAGGATCCGAGGATCCGCGGCAAGATCGCCATGCCGAGCCACGTGGCGCCCCCGCCCCCTCGCCTCGGCGGAGCTCCCCCTCCCCCGCAGCCTCCCCATCCCCCCATGCCCGGTGGCATCCGCCCGATCGATCCCGACCCGCACACCACCGTGGAGATCCCTCCCGAGGTGACCGTCGAGATCGTGGGACCCGAAGGGTCGACGTCGGGCGGCACGGGTGGGTCCGTAGCCCCTGACCCCTTCGCCCTCAGCGCCCAGGAGGGCAAGCTCCGCTCGGTCTACCTCCAGGGTTCGACCCAGGCCGGCAAGGCTTTCACCGCCTGCGTGCGACTCGATCCCGACGACGAAGCGAGCTACCAGGCGGTGATCCGGGAACGCAAGGCGATCCTCACCGCCCTGGCACCGCTCGCCGAGAAGCCGGACCTGGCCCGGAAGACCACGGCCTTCACCCTGGTACGGGGCCTGGTCCCGGGCGCCACCATCCGCCAGGCCGGCGTGCTCCGGTAGCGGCCAGGAGGATCCCGACCGCCGCCACCCGGGTCGGCCTGGCCGGGCGACCTGCGCACGGGTTCCCGCCGCGGACTACATTGGCCCGGTGATCGCCTCCCTCCGTTCGGAACCGGCGGCCCCGCTGGCGCTTGCGGTCGTGCTCCTCGGTCTCTGCGGCGGCCTGGCCCTGGTCCGCCAGCAGCCGCCCTCCCCGGCGGGTCCCGAGGATCCCGGCTTCTCCGCGGTCCGGGCTCGCGCCCGACTCGCCCGGGTGCTGGGGGACCAGGCTCCTCATCCGGTGGGGAGTCCCGCCAACCGGGCGGTCCGGGACCGACTGGTGGCGGAGCTGGGGAGCCTGGGTCTCGCCCCCGAGGTGCAGGAGCGCTACTGGTTCCGGGACGGCCGCGCCAACGGCGCCCCGGTCGCCAACGTGGTCGCCCGGATCGAGGGTCGTCGCGACCTCCCGGCGATCCTGCTCGCCGCCCACTACGACTCCCGACCCCACACCGCCGGCGCCAGCGACGACGGCATGGGCGTGGCGGCGCTGCTCGAGGTGGGAGATCGCCTGGTCCGCCAGGGTCCGCTGCTGCGGCCCGTGATCCTGCTCTTCAGCGACGGCGAGGAGTGGGACCTGCTGGGGGCCGACCTCTTCGCCCGGACCCATCCCCTCGCCCGTCGGATCGCGGCGGTGGTGAACCTGGAGTGTCGCGGCACGGGAGGTCCGGTCCTCCTCTTCGAGACCGGGCCCCGGAGCGGCCCGCTGGTGGCGGCCCATGCCCGGTCGGCCCCGCAGCCGATCGCCAGCTCGTTGTTCCCGGTGGTCTACCGGCACCTCCCCAACGACACCGACTTCACGGCCTTCCGGGCCGCCGGGCTCGAGGGCTTGAACCTGGCGGCGATCGGTGCCCCCCAGCGCTATCACACCGTTCTCGACCGCCTCGAGTACGCGTCGTCCGAGACCCTGCAGCACATGGGCGAGACCACCCTGGGCCTGGTGCGCGATCTAGGGAATCGCGAGGAAGGCCTGGCGGGCCCCACCCTCGCCTTCCAGAGCCTGCTCGGCCTGGCCGTGGTCCGGGTCCCGATCGGATGGATCCCGGCGCTCGCCGGGGCCGTCTTCCTGTTCGTCCTCCTGGTGCTGCGTCGGCGGGGACATCGTCCCGGTGCGGTGCTGGTCGGTCTCTACCGCCTCGGCCTCGCGATCCTGGTGACCCTGGCGGCCGCGGCGGTGTCGTTCCGGATCCTCGGCGGCCTCGGGGATCCCGCCCGCTGGCCCGCCGAGCCGGCCTGGAACCGCCTGGTACTGATCGGAGCCGCGGTCCTGGCCCTGGGCTGGTGCCGGGGGAGAGGGGTCGCGGCACCCCGGGCCGAGGATCTCGATGCCGCCCACGCGCTGGGAGGCACCCTGGTGGCCGGCGCAATCGCCGCCTGGAGCCCGGAACTCGGACTCCTCGCCCTGGTCCCGCTGGCGACCCGGATGGTCGGCCTGGCCCTTCTGGGATCGGGGGCCCTGGGAGTGACGCTCTCGGCTTCGGGGATCTGGCTCGTGCTGGTGCCACTCTTCGGCCTGGTCGAGGACGGCCTCGGCTACTCGCTTCCCCTGCTCCCGGCCCTGGTGGTGGCGCTGCTCGCCGCTCCGCTGCTGGCCCTGGTGCCCCCGGGGTCCAGGGTGGTCGACGGGGTGGGTCTGGTCCTGTTGGTCGGCGGTGGCGCCCTCGCGGTCCTCCGGCCCGCCTACACCGAGGCGCTGCCACGACCGCTCTCGCTGGTCTATGCCGACGACCAGCGATTCGGTACCGCCTCATGGATCGCGGCCACCGAGGGCTCCCGGCTCCCGGCCGGGCTGGCGGCCTGCCGTGACTTCCTCGGCCCGAGGCCCGCGTCCCTGGCCGGATTCAAGGATCTCCCGGTCTTCCAGGCGAAGGCCCCGCCCCGGCTGGTCCCCGGCCCGACCCTGGAGGTCGAGTCCGAAGTCCGGGAAGCCGACGGGACCCGCCGCCTGGCGCTGCGTCTGGGGTCCGGGCGCGCCGCCAGCGTAGTCGGCCTGGCGGTGCGGACCCGCGAGAGGGTGGTCGGCCTGACGGTCGAGGGCGTGGAACTCGGCGCCTCGGTGGGCGGTACCGACCGACCGGTACGGGCGGTGGTTCCGGCGGACGGCAGCGTCCGGGTCGAAATGCGGGTGACTGGGGAAGATCCGCTGTCCTGCACCCTCCAGGACTGGTCGCCGGGACTCCCCCGGGAGGGTGCGGATCTGCTGGAGGCGCGCCCGAGGACGGCAGGGGCGGTCCATGCGGGCGACTTCACCACGGTCTCGGTCGAGCGGGTGGTCGGGGCCGGGCCGGATGGGTCCTCGCCCCCCTGACGCCGGGGAGTCCGGCCCGCGACCTGGGCTGCGGTGCCAGGGACAGGATGTGCGACACTCCAGGAGTCGTGGAATCTCCCCCGCCGCTTCCCGCCGGCCTCGCGGATCGCTTCGCCTGCGAGGGCCGGCTCGGACGCGGCAACTTCGGGACGGTCCTGCGGGCGATGGACCGCCGCCTGGGTCGGCAGGTCGCCATCAAGCTGCTCGACGGGAGCCGTATTCATCCCGAGGATCGGGTCCGGTTCCTGCGGGAAGCCCGCCTCACGGCCGAGATCTCGCATCCGGGTGTGGTGCGGGTGCTCGACTCGGGTGGCACCGAGGACGGTTCCGCCTTCATCGTGTACGAACTCATCGACGGACCCTCCCTCGACGCGATCCGGGCCGGGGGACCGGTCCCTAAGGGACGCTGCCTGGAGTGGGGCCTCCTCCTGGCGGAAAGCCTGGAGATGGTGCACCGTAGCGGCCTCGTCCACCGGGACGTGAAGCCGGCCAACGTCGTGCTCAGGGACGGGAGATCTCCCGTGCTGGTCGACTTCGGCATCGCCCGTCGGGTGGACGGCGACACCTTCCGGACCGCCGCCGGGATGATCCTCGGGACGCCCGCCTTCATGCCGCCCGAAGTCCTCCGGGGCCTTCCATGGACGGCCGCCGGCGACCAGTTCTCGCTGGCCGCGACCCTGGACTGGCTGGCCCACGGGCGCCTCCCGCATGGTTCCGGGCGGCTGGAAGGAATCCTCTCCCGGGCGCTGCAGGCGAGTGGGCGACCCGCCCTTCCCGAGTGGGGCGCGGCCGCCCCTGTCCTGGAGCGTGCGCTCTCTGCCAGCCCCGGGGAGAGGTTCGAGTCGATGGCGGCCTTGGCGGGTGCCCTGGGGGACCTGCCCTCGACCGCGACCGCGACCCCGGACCCGAATCAGGATCCGACAGGGAGAGCCACGGTCCCAGGCCCTCTTCCGGCCCCGCCCGGGTCGACGCGGCCCACCGCCATCCCCGACCCGATGGGGTCCTACCGGAGCGCGGCGGGCCCGGCCCTCGGCCTCTGCCTGCTCGGGATCGGGGTCCTGGTACTCCCGGGCGACCCGGCACCCGGCGGTCCCACCCCTGCCGCCGCCGTGACCCCCGGAGAAGGATCCGACCTCGTTCCAGGAGCCCTCTTCGAGGCCATGGTCGGACTCCATCCCAACCTGGGCTCCGTCGGTCCGGTCCGAATCCTCCCGTGCGGTGCCGACTCCCTGGACGCCGAGGGATTCGTGAACCGGGTCCTCCAAGGCTGGCATCCGTTGCGGCGGGCGATCGCGGAGGAGTTCGAAAGGGCGGACGTCGCCGCGCCCTCGCCCCGGGCCCGGGCCGACGCCGTGGATCGCCTCGGCACCGTCGCCCTGCACCTCCAGGCCGACGTGCGGGCGCGCCGCAAGGTCCTCAACGCGACCATGATCGAGGGCTCGAGCCGGGACACCTCAACCCTCATGGTCCAGCTCGGCGAGCTGGCCGACCTCGAGGACTCGTTCGCGTCCGACCTCGCCGGGCTGGTCCGCCTCGGGCAGCCCGCCTCCTGGTACCTGCTCGATCGGGACGCCGCCCGGAACTTCGCCATGTGGCTCTCCCTGGGCGCAACCCCGGAGGAGGCCAGGACCGCCTGGGACGGGATCGAGCGGGAGCTGCAGGGCGCGGCGGCGGGACCGCGACGTGGCCACCTCGCGGAAGCCAGCCTGGTGTTCGCGAGGGTCGCCGGTCCGCGCCTCGGGCTCGACTGTGGCGTCTACCGCCGCCGGCTCAAGGAGATCCTCGGGACCCTCGTCGGGCGGCCCGACCCTGGGCGCCTGCGGGAGGCGAGGCGGATCGGCGCCACTGCATTGGAGTGGCTGTCGACCGCTGTCCTGCTCGAGGCGAAGTGCCCGGAGATCCTCCAGCCCGGCTCCCCGCCGATGTCCGATCTCTCCCGTTGGCTCCGCATCGGAGCCATGCTGGAGCGGGGCCGAAACACCCCCGCCCCAGGGGCCTCTGACAACCACCCGGTCCCCCACCTGCGATGGGCCAGGTCGGAGCCGGGCCTGGGACCATCCGCCCGCGTCTCCTGGAACCGGGAGAAACAGGATCGGCTCGCGAGTCTCGCGGCGGGCCACCCGGACTGGAAGCCGCTCAGGGACATCGCTCAGGGGGAGGATCCCGACTGGACGGCGGCCACCCGCGAGCTGACCGCGGCCCGGCGGGGATTCGAATCCGGCCCGTCCCTGGCGACCTGGGGAGCGCTCCTCGAGGTCCTTGAGGTCGTCCTGCCCCGCTGGGTCCTCGAGACCGCGCTCACCCCCAGGATGACGGTCGGGGACGGGCTCTTCCTGGAACTCGAGATCACCGCCAGGGCGATCCGCTCGGGCATGGACCAGCTGGCGGGACTTCCCGCCGAGGAGCTCCGGCGCGCAAGGCTCGCAGCCACGCGCCTCCGCTTGCTCGCCGATCCGGTCTTCGGCGACGACCGGTCCGAGGTCCTGGCGGTGCTCCTCTCCCTGGCGGTCGCTGCCGGGGACCCGCCCTCCTCGCTCGGCCTCGATCGACGCCTGGCAGCGGCCTGCTCCCGCCAGACCCTGCGCAGCGGGGTCGCCGACATCCTCGGGCAGTCCTGGTGCGAGATCGTCTCGCTGGCCCTGTCCGACCCGACGACCTCTCCCTGAGCCGATCGTTTCCCCTGCGGGTACAGTCGAAGCTCGGGGGGAGCCGGGAGCCGAGGGTGCAGGGATTCCGGACCGGGGACATCGCGGTGGGCCTGGCGCTCTTCGTCGATCCCGAGGTCCTGGCGGCCCGCGGCGCTACCTGGACCGGCGAGGAGACCGATCGGATCCGGGATCCCCACTACTTCCTCTGTCTCTCGAAGGGGAAGGACGAGGCGAGGTGGCTGCCGCTCTTCTCGAGCGTGCGCTTCGACCGCCTGCCCCTGGAGGCCGCCAAGACGGGACACCCCGCGTGGACCGGGAAGACCAGCTACTACGACCCCAATCAGCTCTGGACCGTGCGTCACCACGTGATGCTGGCCGCCGCCGAGGCCGCCGGCGACGCCACCGGCCCCTGGGATGCGAACACCGCCGACCCGGCCGGGCTCCCCGACCTCTGGTGGCTCGAGGGGCGCTAGCGGGGCCGGCCGTAGGGGCGTCCCTCGGGGAGCGCAACAGGCCTTCCCCCGACGAGCACCATCCCCACGTCCGAGGGCGAGGTGCGGGTGACCAGGGCATCGGCCACTTCCTCGGGACGGAGCTCGTGGGGCGCCCAGTGGGGTGCGTGCATGGCCACCGCGATCAGGTCTGCGGGAGCGCCGGGCTCGACCCGACCCGGGCCGAACCCGAGCGCCCGATGGCCGGCCAGGGCCATCCCCAGGACCGCGCGCGCCGGGAGCACCGCGGGGTTCTCGGCCCGGGCCCGGGCCAGCCACAGGGCGGCCCGCATCTCCTCCCAGGGATCGAGCCGGTCCGCCGAGCAGGCGCCGTCGCTGCCCAGGAGCACGCTGGCACCGGCGGCCCGGGCCGCCACCACCGGAGCGACTCCGCAGCCGAGCCGGGCGTTGGAGCGGGGGCAATGGACCAGGTGGACGTTCGCCCGGGAGCCGAGGTCGACCAGGTCGTCCCCGAGCAGGCGGACCCCGTGGGCGAGCAGCACCGGCTCGTCCCGGTCGAAGGCGCCGGCCTCGGCCAGGTAGCGGTAGGGACGCCTGCCGGGCGCGTCGACGGGGATCCCGCGCTGGCGCCGGAAATCGGCGAACGGGCCCTGTCCGTCGAGACAGAAGCGGTCCTCGTAGACGGTCTCGGCCACGTGGATCGAGATCGCCATGCGCCGCTCCCCGGCCAGTTCGAGCAGACCGGTAAGGAGCGGCCGGGAGACCGAGTAGGGAGCGTGGGGCGAGAGCCCGATCCGGACCGTCGTCCCGGATGCCAGAGCCTCGAGCTGGTCGAGCCGCGCCCGGGTGTCGGCCAGCACGTCGCCGGCCTTCCCGGGGTCGGACTCGAAGACCTCGAGGAAGCAGACGGCGCGGAGGCCGGCCTCGGCCAGGGCCCGGACCGCGCTCTCGCCCGGAGTCGTCGCCTCGCCTACCGAGGTCACCCCCGAGGCCGCCAGCTCGGCCACCGAGATCCGGGCCGATTCGAGGAATCGCTCGCCGGTCATGGTCTGGATCCGCCGCCGGCTCAGGGTCCCGATCCACTCGAAGAACGGCAGCCCGTCGCCGTGGCCGCGCAGGGCGCCGTAGTCGACGTGGGTGTGGGCGAGGCACAGGCCCGGCAGGAGCACCGAGGCACCCAGGTCGGTGACGGTGGCGGCCGGGGGCGGCTCCCCCTGCCCGAGCGCGGCCACCCAGCCTTCCCCCAGCGCCACCCAGCCGTCGGCGAGCGCGGGCAGCTCGGGATCGACGAGCACCCAGCGAGCCCGGAGCACCGTCTCGAACATGGCGCCGACGGTACCAGAGGGCGACCGGGCCGACCCCTGCCGGCCTGCGGTACCCTGGCCAGGAGACAGGCAGGAGGCAGGGTGCACCCGATCCCCTTCGTCGACCACTTCCATGTGGACGGCTCGATGACCCGGAAGCTGCTGACGCTCGCCCTCTCCAAGGGCGGCGACTTCGCGGAGCTGTACTTCGAGTACAAGTCGACGAGTTCGCTGGCCATGGAGGAGAACATCCTGAAGGGCTCCGGGGGCGGGATCTCGCTGGGGCTGGGGGTGCGGGTCCTCTCCGGCGAGCGCACCGGCTACGCCTACACCGACGACCTCTCGATGGAGGCGATGGCGGAGGCCGCCCGCACCGCCGCCCACATCGCCCACGGTCCGGTCTCGGCCCGGGCCGTCAAGGTCAAGGCCGTGAAGCCGCCTCGCCGCTTCCCGGTGGCCGATCCCGCCCACCTCTCGTCCCTGGAGGACCGGCTCAAGCTGATCGAGCGCGCCAACGCCGCGGCCCGCAACATCGACCGGCGCATCAGCCAGGTCAACGTCTCCTTCGGCGAGGCCTTGAAGTACGTGCGGATCGTGAACAGCGAGGGGCTGCTGGTCGAGGACGCCCTCCCGATGATGACCTTCAACGTCGGCTGCATCGCCAACAGCCAGCACGGCCCCCAGCGGGGCGGCCAGTCGGGCGGCGGCCGCAAGGGCATGGAGTTCTTCCAGGGCGGCCGCCCCGAGATGATCGCCATCACCGCCGCCGAGCAGGCGGTGCGCCTGTGCGAGGCCATCCCGGCCCCCGCCGGCCAGTTCCCGGTGGTGCTGGCGGCCGGCGACTCCGGGGTGCTGCTCCACGAGGCGGTGGGCCACGGGCTCGAGGCCGACTTCAACCGCAAGGGCTCGAGCAACTACTCGGGCATGGTCGGCAAGCGGGTCGCGAGCAAGCTCTGCACCATCGTCGACGACGCCACCATCCCCAACTCCCGCGGCTCGGTCGACGTCGACGACGAGGGCAACGTGGGCGGGCGCAGCGTGCTGATCGAGGGCGGCATCCTGGCCGGCTACATGCAGGACCGCATCTCCGCGCAGGCCATGAAGACGAGCCTCTCCGGCAACGGGCGGCGCGAGTCCTACGCAGCGGTGCCCCAGCCCCGCATGACCAACACCTACATGCTGGCCGGGGACTCGACGCCCGAGGAGATCATCCGCTCCATCAAGAAGGGCGTCTACGCGGTGCGCTACGGCGGCGGCCAGGTCGACATCTCCAACGGCGAGTTCACCTTCAACATCACCGAGGGCTACCTGATCGAGGACGGCCGCATCACCGCTCCGATCCGGGGCGCCGAGCTCGTCGGCAACGGGCCCGACGTGCTTCGCAAGGTGACCATGGTGGGCAACGACCTGAAGCTCTCGGACGGCATGTGGACCTGCGGCAAGCGAGGCCAGTCGGTGCCGGTGGGCGTGGGCATGCCGACCTGCAAGGTCTCGTCGATCACGGTGGGAGGTACCGGCAAGTGAGCCGAGCGGCAGCAGCAGGGAAGGCAGGGAGTGCGGCCCCGGCCGCCAGGCGCGGGACCGGCCCCGGGGAGACCACCCCGGCGAAGCCCAGCCGCGGCGATCTGGTGCCCGACTACCGGGAGGTCGCGGAGCTGGCGGTCAAGGCCGCCCTCGACGCGGGGGCCACCGGGGCCGACGCCATGGTGGGCGCGGGCCGCAAGACCTCGATCAAGGTCACCCAGCAGGAGATCGAGGAGCTCACCCAGGCGGGCTCGAAATCGATGGGCCTCCGGGTCCTGGTGGGGACCAAGAGCGCCCTGCTGTACACCTCGGATTTCACCAAAGCCTCGGTCAAGGCGCTGGCCAAGCAGGCCGTCGACCTGGCCGGGAAGAGCGGCGAAGACCCCTTCGCGGCGATCCCGCCGCTCCCAGGAACGGTGCGCCGGGAACCCGAACTCGACCTCGTCGACTACGACCTCCCGGCCGAGCCGCTGGAGGCCAAGATCGCCAGGGCGCTCCGCTGCGAGGCCGCCGCCGAGACCGTGAGCCCGCTGGTCAAGAACACCCAGGGGACCCGCTACTACGACCACATCGGCGCCTCGGTGCTGGCGTCCTCGAACGGTTTCCTGGGCCGCTACCAGGGCACCCAGTGCGGGCTCTCCACGGTGCCGATCGCGATCCGCGACGGCAAGCGCCAGACCGACTACTGGTCCACCAACGCCCGGTTCCTCGGCGACCTCGACGAGGCCGAAGAGGTGGGGCGGATCGCGGCCATCCGGTCGCTGGCCCGCCTCGGCGGCCATGTCCCCGAGACCGGCGAGATGCCCATCGTCTTCGACCCGACCGCCGCCGCCAGCCTGATAGACCACCAGGCCAGCGCCGCCTCGGGCGGTGCCGTCTTCCGGGATGCCAGCTTCCTCAAGGAGAAGCTCGGCGAGTCGATCGCCCCCGAGGGCTTCGAACTGGTCGACGACCCGCTCCTGGTCCGCGGCCTCTCCAGTCGTCCCTGGGACGGCGAGGGTCTGCCCTCGAAGCGCAACGTGCTGGTCCAGGGCGGCGTGCTCAAGCGATTCCTCACCGACAGCTACTCGGCCCGCAAGCTGAAGAAACCGCTCACCCACTCGGCGGCGCGGGGCACGGCCTCGGGACCCGGGGTCGGGACCACCAATCTCTACCTGACGGCCGGACCGCACTCCCCTGCCGAGATCCTGGCCTCGGTCGACCGGGGCGTCTACGTCACGAGCTTCATGGGCCACGGCGTGAACCTGGTGACCGGCGACTACTCCCGGGGAGCCACCGGCTTCATGATCGAGAAGGGGCGCCTCACGGACGCCCTCCAGGGCTTCACGATCGCCGGGAACCTGCTCTCGATGTTCCGGAACGTGGCGATGATCGGCAACGACCTGCGCATGCGCGACTCCGTCTCCTGCCCCACCCTGCGAATCAACGGGATGATGGTCGGGGGGAAATGAACCAGGCCTACTTGCGTCCCGAGCCCAGCGGCAGGCCGCCCTCGCATGCGATCACCCGGATGCTCCCCAGGCTCCCGCCCGCCGCCAGCCAGCGTCCGCAGGGCGAGTAGCGGAGCGAGGCGACCGTTTCGCCCTCGGTCCCCTCGAATCCGATCCGCGCCAGGGGGGCGTCCTGGCCCCGATCGCGCACCAGGATCCGGCGACGGTCGGCGGTGGCGATCCGCTTCCGGTAGAGCGCGACCTGCTGCTCCTCCTCGTCGCCGGGATCCAGGAGCCCGGCCGCCCTCCCCCCCGAGGTCCAGAGCTGGCCCTTGGCCCCGCCCCGGGGCGAGGGGAAGCACGCCAGCAGCTCCGGCCCCCCTTCGACCCGCACCAGCCGGAAGCTCCCCTCGTGGGGGCGCATCCTGCCCCGGGGTCGGGCGCTTCCGGCCTCCACCGTGAAGAGAAGAGCGTCCCCGCCCGTCTCGACCACCAGCGTGGCCCCGTCGGCCGAGACCAGGAGCCCGGTTCCCCCCGCCTCGGTACCGGTCAGATCGAGAGGCGTGGCCCCGGGGACCAGCGGATGGACCCGCACCGGGACGCCGGTCCCGGCCACCGCCAGCCACCTTCCTTCGGGGTGGAGGGCCACCGCCGCCACCTGGGGCGCCTCCTTCCCCCCACCCGGTGCGAAGGCGGCCAGGACGGACCCCGAGGCCAGGTCGAGGAGCGCCCCCCGCGCCCCGGCCGCCGCCGGGTGGAGCCGGCCGGGACCGGGCAGGGGCAGCCTCTTCCCGGTCCCCGCCTCCTCCGGGATCCGGAACCGGGTGAACGCCACTCCGCTCCCGGGATCGAGCACCGTCCGCAGCGGACTCCCCGGCTGGTCCGCCACCAATCGCGACCCGTCCGGGGAGAACTCCAGGCCCACCGGAGCCCGCTCCGCCAGGCTGATCTTCACCGGCTCCAGCGCCAGGACGCGGGGGACCGCGACCAGCACCGACACCGCGACCGTTGACCACGCAGACGGGGCCGCGATGCCTCGGGACCTGGCGAGCGTCCTGCCCATCGGACCGAGGGTAGCCCGAGCTCCGACCCCGGCACGCGCCGAAGCCGGGCGGGAAGACCCGCCCGGCTCCGACGACCCGGGATCGAGGGCCGGAGCCCCCGCCCCCCGGTCGGTCAGGACCCGTTCGGCATCCCGGACCCGGGGGCGCCGGAGTCACCGACTGCCGTGAACGCTTCCGGCGAGTCGGGGGCGTAGGCGACCACGACCGGGCCCCCGGACGAGCTGCTGGGCGTGGTGGGGGCGGCCGGGGCGGTCGAGGCCGGCGGCGTAGCGGTGGACGCCGGGGGCTTGGTGGGGGTCCCGGTCGCCGAGCCCGGCACCGGGTTGGCGGCGGCGGTGGCGGCGTTGGCGGCACCCGTGGTGTTGGTTCCCGGGGTGGTCCCGGGCGTGGTCGAGGCGGTGGTCGCCCCGGGGGTGTTGGAACCGGGGAGCTGGTTGCCGTTGCCCTGTCCCAGCACCGTCTGGTTCGGGTTCTGGTTGTTCTGGTTGTTCTGGTTGGCGGCGATCATCCCCACGATCTGCTGGGCGATCGGCAGGCACATCTGCACGATCTGCATGATCATCTGGGGATCCACGTT
>CAYOHP010000068.1:0-32373 GCA_964403795.1 uncultured bacterium
TGCGGCGGCCGAGTACCGGGGGGCCGGCACCGTCGAGTTCCTCTACGACACCCGGAGCGCCGAGTTCTTCTTCATGGAGATGAACACCCGGCTCCAGGTCGAGCACTGCGTCACCGAGGCGGTCAGCCGCAAGGATCTGGTCACCGCCCAGATCCAGCTGGCCGGGGGGCGGCTCGACGTGCTCGCAGCGGTCCCCAACAACCTGGGGGCCGCCATCGAGTTCCGGATCAACGCCGAGGATCCCGAGGACGGGTTCCGTCCCTGTCCCGGCGAGATCCGGGAAGTGGTCTTCCCCCAGGGACCGTGGGTGCGGGTCGACAGCTTCGTCCGCAGCGGGACCCGGATCAACCCGTTCTACGACTCGATGATCGCCAAGGTGATCGTGTGGGGCGAGACCCGCGAGGAGTGCCTGCGGCGCTGTCGCCGGGTGTTGGCCGAGACCCGGATCGAAGGTGTGAAGACCACCCTGAGCTTCCACCGGGACGTGGTCGAGAACGCCCGCTTCATCGAGGGGGGCTACGACACCCGCTTCGTGGCGGAGGAGTACGGGCTCGAGTAGCGTGTCCGCGCTGGGAGCCTCCGTCCGCGACCAGTTCGAGGTCCTCGAGTACCTCGGCAAGTCGGGCAAGGTCGTCAAGGCGCGCCAGCGGGCCCTGGACCGCCTGGTGGTCATCAAGGTCCTGAACCCGAAGTTCTTCGACGCCCCCAAGGCCCGCGACCACCTGCTGGAAGAAGCCCGGCTGCTGGCCAGGATCACCCATCCCAACGTGGTGGGCGTGTACGGGGTCGAGACCCCGGCCGGCGAGGATCCCTACCTGGTGATGGAATGCGCCGAGGGCACGACCTTGAAGGCGGTGCTCAAGGAGCGCCAGGGGCCGGTGCCGTTCAAGGAGGCGCTGCGTTGGATGGACGGACTGCTCTCGGCCCTCTCCGCCATCCACGAGGCCGGCATCGTCCACCGCAACCTGAAGCCCGAGAACCTGCTCATCGACCCCCAGGGCAAGGTGAAGCTCCTGGATTTCGCCCTGGCCTTGACCGGCGGGTCCTCCGGGGAAGCCTCGGGCGACGTGGTGCTGGGTACTCCGATCTACATGAGCCCGGAGCAGGTGCGAGGCAAGCCCCTGGATGCCCGCAGCGACCTCTACGCCGCCGGGGTGATCTTCTTCGAACTCCTCACCGGGCGGCCGCCCTTCGTGGGCAAGGACCCCCGCGAGATCATGAAGGCCCATGCCCGGGAGGCCCTGCCCGACCCGGCCGAATGGGATCGCCCCCTGGCCCGGCCCGTCATGCATGTGCTGAAGCGGGCGCTGGCCAAGAAGCCGGACGAACGCTACGAGTCGGCGCAGAAGCTGAGGGAACGGGTAGCGGCGCTGGCGAGCGCGGGGGACGATCCCCGGGATGTCTCCCAGGCCCTGAAGGTGGAAGCCCGGCGGCTCGGTCTGAAACGGGAACGCAGCGCAGCCGCCGGGAAGCTGCTCGGCGGGGTGCTGGCGCTGGCCATGGTGGGGGCGGGCGTGTCGTTCTGGCTGGAGGCGGCCCGGAGCGTGGATGTGGCCGGGGGAGGGAGCAGGGGGCTCAAGGCCGAGGCCTCCCGGGGCCTGGTGGTCTTCACCTGGGAGACGCCGCGGCCGACCGCCACCTGGCTCGAGTACGGCTACGAGTCACCCTCGCTGGTGCTCCGACGGAACGAGGAGGTGACCAGCCACCGGGTCGAACTCCGCGACCTGGCACCCGGGCGCAGCGTCAGGTACCGGGTGCGGGGCGCCGACGGCAAGCCGGGCGAGACCCGGCAGTTGGTGCTGCCGACCTCCTGGAGCATCGCCTCGCTTTCCCTGGTCCCGGGAGTGACCGAGGCCCGCCTCGGGTTCCGGACCGAATTCCCGTGTCGGCCCCGGGTGCTGGTCTCCACCGAGAAGGAGGCCCGGAGCTATTTCCGGCCCGAGGGCGGGGAGCCCGCCACCGAACACTCCCTGGTCCTGGGGCCGCTCTCGGCGGCTACCCGGTACCGGCTACGGGTCGAACTCGAGGAGCCGGGACGGAGTCCGGAGTGGGAGGAACGAGAATTCCAGACCTCGGAGGTCACCGCCGAGCGGGTCTTCGCCGCCCGCGAGGGTGCGCCTCTGGGGGCGGCCCCCCTGGCCTCGGGGAGCCTGCTCCTGGTAGGGACCGCCAAGGGCGAGGTGGTGGGGATCGAGAGGGCCACGGGCCGGGAGGCCTGGCGGGAGCAGGAGACGGCTCCGGTCGGGGGCATGACGGAGGTGGAGATCCCGGCCGTGGGGGGGAAACCGGCGGGGCTGGCGGCGGTGATGCGGACCGGGGAATCGGGCCTGACCGCCCGCGATCCCCTCACCGGAAGGAAGCTCTGGGCCCGGGACCTGGGGGCTCCGCTCTTCGGCGTGCCGGCCTCCGGTGGCGGCGTGGTGGTGGTGGCGCTGCGGAGCGGGGAACTGGTGGCGGTGCATCCGGCGAACGGGTTCACCCTCTGGACTGCCAAAGCGGGTGCAGCCCCGACCTCGAGCCCCGGGGTCGACCCCAGGCCCGAGGCCTTCGAGCTGGTGGCGGGCTTCGAGGACGGACTGGTGCGGGGGTTCGGGCCGGGGGGGAGGGCCCTCTGGTCCCAGGCCTTCGGGGCCCCGCCGGAGGGGCGCCCGGTCTTCCAGGCGAGCGGGGTCGCCATGGCGGGCCAGGGACGCTACCTCCGGATGCGGGAGAGCCGGAAGGCCCCCCGGGTCACCCTGGAACCCGGCAAGGGGGTCTACGGGCTGGCCCTCGCCGAGACCGCCACCGGGTGGGTGGTGGTGCTGGCGGGCCGGGGCCATGGACTCCAGGGGTTCGAGTGGGACTCCGGCCGGGCCCTGTGGGACCTGGCGCTGCCGGGCGGCGCCACCGGGGAGCCGAGGATCGCGGCCGGGCGGGTCTACGTGGCCACCGGGGACGGCGCGGTGGCCTGCGCCTCGCTCGCCAAGGGGGAACTCCTGTGGACTGCCAAGGTGGGGGGAGCGGCCGTGGACGGTGCCGTCCCCACCCCGGAGGGTTGTTTCGTGGCAACCTTCGGGGGAGCCGTCTACCGGTTCCGTGACCAGTAGGAAGGGACGCCAGGGATGAGCCGCCAGCTGCGCCTGTCCTCGGCGTTCGGAAAGCGGTTCGAGATCCTCGGGCGGCTGGGGCGGGGCGGGGCGGGCATGGTGTTCCGGGCCTTGCAGCGCGAGCTCCGGCGCAAGGTCGCCATCAAGCTCGTGGATCCCGACCTGTTCAGCGACCTGGTGATGATGGAGCGGTTCACCCAGGAGGCCCAGGTCACCGCCCAGCTCCACCACCCCAACATCCTGACGGTGCATGAGTCCGGGGTCGACCAGGGGCCGGAGGGCGCCATCCCCTACATCGTCTACGAGCTGGTCGAGGGCAGCGATCTCGGGACCGTGCTCGAGAAGGGCGGGGGCCGGCTCACCCCCGACCGGGCCCTCGAGATCATGGGAAACGTGCTCGCCGGCCTGGCGGTAGCCCACGACCATCGCCCGGAGATCCTGCACCGGGACATCAAGCCCGAGAACATCCTGATCGCCGAGCCCGATCTGGTGAAGATCGCCGACTTCGGGATCGCCAAGCGCCAGGGGACCGGTCCCAAGACGGAGACCGGGATGGTGGTCGGCACGCCCACCTACATGAGCCCGGAACAGGCCCAGGGGCTGCCGCTCGACCGTACCTCGGACCTCTACTCCACCGCCGTCATGGCCTACGAGTGCCTGGTGGGCCGGCCCCCGTTCGTGGCTTCGAGCGGCATGGAGGTGGCGGTCATGCATGTGCGGGACGAGGCCCCGCCTCCCTCCGCTTTCGACCCGACCATGCCCGAGGAGGTCGATGCCATCTTCCTCCAGGCGCTGTCCAAGGATCCCCGGGCCCGCTTCGGGTCGGCCCAGGAGTTCGCCGACCAGCTGGAGCGGGCCCGCAGGTCCTGGGCCCTGTGGGAGCGGAAGCGCAAGGCCGGGGGAAGTCGTCCGGTGGGCCTGCCCCAGGGAGGGCTGGCCTCGGTGGGCAGTCGGGACCAGGCCACCTCGCCCCTGGTCCGGCGCTCCGACGTCTCCGGGAACCTCGACCGGGAGCAGATCTCGATGCCGGTCTCCACCCGGACCCTGGGGGCCTCGGCGGGGGCGGAGCCGAAGGCGGTGCCCGGTGTCCTCGGCTCGACCATGGCGATCTCGGACCTGCGCCCGGGCGAGTCGAGCGCCCTGGTGCGAAATCGCAGGGAGCGCTTCCAGCTGGTCGGGATCGGGCTCGGGATCGGGCTCGGGACCCTCGCGGTACTGGAACTCTCGGGCCTCCTGCGGGGCGGGCCGGAGGGCCCCCGACCGGACATCTTCGCCCCCATCGGCCTACGGGCCGAGGCCGGCTGCGTGGCGGCCACCATCCACTGGGAGAGCCGGGAGCCCTACCCCACCCGGCTGCGCTTCCGGCCGGCCCTGGGCCGGGGCCCACTGGTCGAGGCCAGCGTGCCCGAAAGCCAGCTCCAGCCGGTCCGGCAACACCAGGTCGACCTCGACGACCTGGAGCCGGGCCGGGAATACGAGTACTTCCTGGGCTACCCCGAGGGTCGCCAGAGCCTGCGGCACACGTTTTCCACCCCCGAGCTGCGCTTCCTGGAGTTCCCGGCGGGCTCGGTCGAGCCGGGCGGAGGGCTCCGGGTGAGGTGGCGCACCAACCTCCCTTCCCGGGGCCTGGTGGTGGCCCGCACCCGGGTCGGGCAGCGCACCACCGAGCAGCAACGCCACGACACCCGCCGGTACGAGCCCCAGGTCGACGCCCTGGTCCCCGGGTTCCGGGAAGAGGACGACGTGGAGTTCCAGGTCCAGCTCTTCACCCGTTGGTGGGACGACCAGCTGGCCCGGGGACTGGAGACCCGCCACGGGCCCGAACTCTTCACCCCGTTCTTCGGGGTGCGGAGCCGGATCTCCCAGAACCGGACCAAGAAGGACCGGCTGGCCGCCCGCCTGCGCCAGCTGGCGGTGGCGCCGTCGGCGCCCTGGCCGGTGCCCGGGGCCGAGGGGCACTCCGAGCTGGTCGGCCGGGTGGAGGCGGACCGTGCCGACTGGATGGGCGTTCTCGGGGAGATCGAGACCGAGCTCGAGGCCTACTTCGCCAGCAGCGAGGTGGACTGGGCCGAGCGCCGGACCTGGTACCAGGACGTGGTCGGCTTCCACGACTGGATCGACGGCCTCGATTCGGTCCGGGTGCCCCACCCGTTCCGCCCCTTCGCTCTCTACGAGGTGGGATTCCGCCCGCTGCCGGAAGGTCCCCACATCCCCGCCTCTGGGACGGGTGCCGAGCGTTTCCCGCTCCGGTTCGAGGACGCCGAGGATCCCGAGTTCCGCCCGGTGCTGGAGGCCGATGCGGGTGCCCTCCGCCTGATCCTCGACGAGGGCCCGGACGGTGGCTCCCGGGAGCTCGAGGTGGCTCTCCGGGTGGAGGGGACCGGCCGGGGGGGGGTGCTGTGGGTGGATCCGGGCGCCGGATTGCGCCTGCGCTTCCGGGCGGACGGACGAACCGGGGGCGAAGGCGAGGGGATCTGGCTGTCCCACCGCCTGCCGGCTCGCCTCCTGGGGACCGCTCCCTTGGGCATGGCGGTCGGGATGTATACTGCTCCGGGAGCCAGGCCGCCGGGGCCGGTCCGGGTGGTCGAGGCCGTCCTCTGGGCCCGGACCCGCTGACCTCCGGGGCGGGCGAGGAGCGATCTCGAGGCATGGCGCGGGCCGTTCTGGTCGACCGCAAGCGTGGCAAGGAATACCCGCTCGGCCGCGGCCTCTGCGTGATCGGCCGCGACGAGTCCTGCGACCTGATCTTCGCGGCCGACCAGGAACTCTCCCGCAAGCACTGCCTGATCTTCCCCCTCGAGGACCGCTACTTCCTGGTCGACTACAAGAGCTCCAACGGGGTCCGGTTGAACGCCCAGCGGGTCGACCAGGGCTACCTGAAGCACGGGGACGAGATCCAGTTCGGCGAGCAGGTGCTGGTCTACCAGCAGCTCGAGGACCAGAAGCAGGACGGCGACAAGAAGTACCACACCATCCTCGACATCAAGGAAGACCTGGCCAAGGAGACCGTGGTCCTGCTCGAGGAGGAGAAGAACCGGGCCGCCGACCAGAAGACCGGGAGCAAGGAGGAGTCGGACGCGGTCCGCAAGCTCGTCATCCTCTACCAGGTCTCCAAGCTGATCGCCAGCGAGCTCAAGCTCGACGAGCTCCTGAACAAGGTCATCGACCTGGCGATCCAGGTGGCCCGGGCCGACCGGGGCTTCGTGCTGCTGGTCAACAAGGAAGGCCGCTTCCATACCGTGGTCAGCCGCCAGATGGAAGGCATGATCACGAGCGACGGCCCGATCCACATCAGTCGCTCGATCGTGGAGGAGACGGTGCGGGAGAAGCGCCCGCTGCTCACCCAGGACGCCATGATGGACCGGCGGTTCCAGACCTCCGGCTCGGTCATGATGTTCAACATCCGCTCGGCCATGTGCGTGCCGATGTTCGGCCGCAACGGCGGGCTGCTCGGGGTGATCTACCTCGACAACCGGCTCCAGTCGCACTGCTTCGACGAGGCCGAGCTCCAGCTCCTGTCGGCCTTCGGGGACCAGGCGGCGATCGGGATCCAGAACGCCATGCTCTTCCGCAAGGTGCAGGAGGAGGCCCAGCTCCGCAACAACCTGTCGCGCTACCTCTCGCCCCAGGTCGTGGAGAAGGTGCTCCGGGACGGGGGCCAGACCGATCTCGGCGGCAAGGTGGTGCGGGCCTCGATCCTGTTCGCCGACATCCGGGGGTTCACCAGCTTCTCGGAGAAGCAGCCTCCCCACAAGGTGATCGAGTTCCTGAACGAGTACCTGCCGGCCATGACCAAGATCATCTTCGCCAATTCGGGGACCCTCGACAAGTTCCTGGGCGACGGGATCATGGCGGTCTTCGGGGCCCCCTTCGAGGTCCGCAACTCGGCGGTCAAGGCGATCCAGGCCGCGGTCTTCATGCAGCACGAGATGCACAACATCAACCGGGCCCGGTTGAAGGCCGGGGAGCCGCCGCTGCACATGGGAATCGGCATCAACTCGGGGGACGTGATCTCGGGGAACGTCGGCCTGGCGGGGGAGGAAGGCGGCCAGAGCCGCCTCGAATTCACGGTGATCGGCGACACCGTGAACACCGCCGCCCGCCTCCAGGGTGCGGCAGGACCCGGGGAGAGCCTGATCACCGAGGAGACCTTCCAGGAGGCCAAGGAGCTGATCGAAGGTCGGCTCCGGGTCATCCCTCGCGGCCAGATGACCTTCAAGGGGAAGGACATCCCGGTCGGGCTCTACAAGGTCGAGGCCCCGGGATGATCCGGCGCATGGTCCTCCGGTGAGGGAAGGCCGACCGGCGCCCCCCCGGGGGCGACACCCGGGACCTCGACGGGCCGGGGCCCTCCGCCACTGGTTGCTCTTCGCGATCGTCGCGGTCCTGGTGCTCGTGGGAGGGTTCCTCGCCCTGCTCCACTCCAGGATGGCGGCCCGGTTCGTGGCGGGACTGGCCGGGGACCGGTTGGGGCGACCGGTGGCGCTGGGCCGCATCGTGGTGGGAGGCCTCGACCGGCTCTACCTCGAGGACCTGGTGATCGGGATTGCTCCCGGGTCGTCGGGATCCCCCGACCCGACGCCCACCCTCCGGATCGGGAGGGTCGTCGTTGCCGTCCTGGAACGCTCGGTCGAGGAGCGGGCCCTGGTCCTGGGGATCTCCCTCGATCGGGTGGCCGGAAGGCTGGAGCGGGGGAAGGACGGACGCCTCTCGATCGAGGACCTGGTGGCGCGGCTGGGAGCGTCGATCGGCCCGGCGCCCGTCCCGACCACCGGCCCGGCGCCCGGAGCCGGAGCGGCCGGGACCCCCGTCCCGGTGGCCCCGGCCCGGGGCTGGGTACGGCTGGCCTCGCTGCGGATGGGGGAGTGGGTCCTGGGCCTCGAGGACCGGGTTCCCGACCCGCCCCTGGCCGTGGAGGTCGGAGGTTCGGAGGCGAGCCTGGACCTTTTCCCGAGAGGGGGATTCTCGGCGGGTGCCCTGGCAGGACTGCGGCCCGGGGGTGTCGAGGGAGAGCGACCGGTCGCGGCCAGTCTGAAGGTTGCGGCCCACCAGGGCGAGACCGGACCCATGAAGGTCGAGCTCGGCGCCGAGGTCCGGGAGTTGGCCTGGCTGGCGGCGGCGCTGTCCCGGGGTGCCGAGCTTCCCCTTTCGCTCGAATGGCGAAGACTGGGAGCCAAGCTCGATCTCGAACTGGTCGGGGACGGCAGGCCGGGTGCCTTGCTCCC
This sequence comes from uncultured bacterium, assembly GCA_964403795.1. GTDB lineage: Bacteria > Muiribacteriota > UBA6191 > CAZXTJ01 > CAYOHP01 > CAYOHP01. Next base: position 8,312 of record CAYOHP010000068.1, read on the forward strand.
GGGTGGCCTGGAGCCGGTGTTGGGTCGGATCGTGCTTTCCGAGGCCAGGGTGGGAGTCTCCGGACGCGAGTTGACGGGGCGAGGCGAGGCCCAGGTGGTGGGCCGCAGGCTGGTCTTCCCGGACGGCTTCGAACTGCGCTTCGACCGCGAGACCACACCGCTTCGGGTCGGTGGCGACCTCCTGCTGGCGGCACCGGGTCGGGTGGAGGGCTCGCTCGGGATCGAGGGCCGGGGCGTGGACCTCGGGCCGTGGCTGGGTCTGGCATCCGGTCGGATCCCCGAGGGCCTGGGGATCGAAGGCCGCACCGACCTGGACCTGGAACTGGGGATCGGCGCCGCGCTCGAGGTGCGGTCGCTCGAGGTGGGACCCCGGGGAGTCGTGGTCCGGCATCCCATGATCCCCGGGCCGGTGCGGATCGGGTCGGGAACGATCACCGGAAATGGGTCACGGGTCGAGGCGGGCCTGCCCCTGGAGCTCGGGGGGATCAGGACCCGGCTGGCCGCGGCCCTCGCCCCTCCCGGCCCCGAGGGGCGACTCGACCTGCGCCTGGAGGTCGAGCCGTTCGGCTTCGGCGAGATCGCACCGCTCCTGCCCGAGAGCCTTGCCCGGCCCCTGGCCGGCGCCCGCCCCAGGGGGCAGGTGCGGGCTTCGCTGGCGGCCAGCGGGGCGCTTCCGGACCCGGACCTGAGGTTCGAGGTACGGCCGGAGGGGTTGGAGGTGGCTCCGGCCGGCGGCCTCCCCCCGGTCCGGGTGAGCGGGAAGGGACTCTCCGGATCCCGGTCGGGGGCCATCCTCGACGTGAGGGTCGAGGCGGGGGGCGTCTTCGCCGAGGTGGATGCCTCGCTCTCGCCCCTGGCCCGGGACGGCCGGCTGAAGCTGGTCCTGGATGCTCCCGACGTGGCGGTCGACACCGTGGTGGCCCTGGTCCCCGGCCTGCCGGCGCGACTCGCGGAGGCCGCGGGGCGGCTCGGTGTGGGCTTCAACTGGGAGGGGCCGGTGCCCGCCAGCGTCGCCGACCTGCTGGCCCGGGGGCGGGGAAAGGTGTCCGGGAAGGGAATTTCCGGCAGGGTCCTGGGTACCGGCCTGGGACCTGCGCCCGGCTTTCCCGTCCAGGTCGCCCCGGTCGGGGCCGAACTGGCCGGCGGGGCGGTTACGGTCCGGGGCCTCGAGGTTTCGGCGCCCTGGGGCAAGGCCGGGTTCGAAGGCAGGCTGAGGCCCGAGGGGGGGGCCGCGATCGAGGTCGACGGGGTCCTGGGCCTCGACCTCCGGGATCTCGCCTCGCTGGTTCCGGAGCGTGCCGGGATGCGGCTCTCGACCCTCTCGCTGGCTGCCCCCGTCCGGGCACGTTGGGAGGCCGGAAAGGTCGAGGGATCGCTGCGCACGGTGGCCGGCAAGGCGGGCCTCGGGACTCCCCTCGGCCCCCTGCCGCTCGCGATCGCGGCCGGGGAAGTCTCGTCTCGCGCCCAGCGATGGCTGGCGGAGGGCCTCGAGGTCCGCGGGCCGGGTCTCGAGGCGACGGGCAGGGCCGAGGCCGTCGGCGACCGGATCGACTGGACGCTCCAGGGCTGGGTGGAGCCGGGTGCGCTCCCGCCATCGTTTCGACCGGGAGTGGCCAGCGCCAAGGGTCGCATGGCCGTCTCGGGACAGGGGAAGGGCCGGGTCGAGGACCTGGCGTCGGCCACGCTCCGGGTGGAGCCTGCCGGCCTGTCGATCCGACCGGCTGCGATCCCGGTGGACCTGGCGGTCCGTTCCGGTCGTCTGGAGCTCGGCCGCGAGGGGATCGTCACCGAGGACCTGGAGATCGAAGGTGCAGGGGCCGGGAGACTCCAGATCGCGGGCCGGATCACGCCGGAGACCACCAAGTTGACGGTCGAGGGGAAGGCCCTGGCGGCCGCACCCTTGCTGGCCGTGGCCCCTGGGCAGAGGCCGCTGCAGGGCTCGGGAATGCTGGATCTCCGGGTCTTCTACCAGGGACCTACCCTGGCCGAACCCGCGGACCGGGTGAAGGGACTCGCGATCCGGGTGGTCCCCCTGGGACTCGGGCTTTCCTATCCGATGCCCACCGGGCCCATGGCGGTGACCGTCGAGGGCGGGGACATCGTCTTCAAGGAAGGCGTCCTGGAGTTCCCCGGAACCCGCCTGGCGACCCGGGAGGGACGACTGTCGCTCAGAGGCAGGGTCGAGCCCCTGGCCACACCCATGACGGGAAACCTGACGGTGACCCCCGAGGGATTCGGGATCCGCTTCGGGCCGCTCACCGAGCCGCTGGTCTGGGAGTCCGGTCCGGTGGAACTCCGCCCGGATCGGATCGAGCTCTCGGCCCTGCGCCTACGCCTGGGGAAAGGGACCTCGCTGGGCGTGACCGGGAGGGTGGCGTCCCCCGGCGTCGAGTCGCGTTTCGAGGATGTGGAGGTGACCGGCCGCCTCGAGCTGGCGGAGGTCCAGGCCGCGACCGGGATGGATCCGCTGCGGAGCTACCGGGGGCCCGTCGAGGTGAGGGCCAAGCTGTCCGGCACGCCGGCCGCTTTCGTCGCCCAGGGGACCCTGACCGGAGCCGGCGAGGTGGCCATGGAGTACTCCGACGGCAAGGGCGGGAAACCCTTCCGGGTGCCGGTCGACTCGCTCAAAGCACCGTTTCGGTTCCACGGGACCCGCTTCACGATCGACGACCTCTCGGCCCGTCTCTACGGAGGGTCGTTGGAGGCCGGGCTGGCCTTCGACTTCGGCAAGTCGCCCTTCGAGTACCAGGTGGCATGGAACCTGGCCGGGGCCGAGCTCGGGGAGTTCGCGTCCCGCAGTATGGGGATGCCCGGCGTCTTGTCGGGGAGGGTCCACCTGGAGGTCTCGGGGAAGGGTACGGGGAGCGACCCCAAGACCCTGGTCCTCGACGGTCCGGGCAGGGTCGAGGACCTGGTGGTCGAGGGCAAGGCCCTCTCGGATCGCTTCGGGCTTTCCGAGTACCTCCTCGGACCGGAGGCGGCACCGACCCCCACCCCGACGCCCACCGGGGGAGGGATCAAGGACTTCTTCAAGAACCTGGGCAAGGAACTGCGCAAGGAGCTCGGGACCGTGGTCCGGATCGGTACCGCCAAAGTGGTCGCCGAGCTGGTCTTCCCCGGGGCGGAGGAGTACCTGAAGGGCATGCTGAGGCCGCACCGGTACCCGATGCTGGACCTCCGGTTCACGGCCGGAAAGGGCTGGATGGGCCTCAGCCGGTTCGCGGTTCGCGACCGCGCCGGAGTCTTCGAAGGAAGAGCCCAGTTCCACATGGAGACCCTGGACCTGGTCGGGGAGCTTTCCAAAGCCCGTTTCGATGTCGGGCAGGGACACACGGTGCTGGTGACGGGACTACCGATCCGGGGCAAGGCGACGGCACCGTCGATCGACCCCAAGGTGTTCCTCTCCCACCTCAAGCTGCAGGCGCCCCCGACGCCGACCCCGTCTCCGGCGGGTCCGAGCGGCACCACGACCGGCGCCGCCGGCGGCTCTGCCACGGGCACCGTCGTCCCCACCCCGGTCGGTCCGCCGCCGACGCCGGCTCCGGCTCGGCCGCCGACCCCGCCCGCCACCACGCAGCCGGCGTCCCCGTCCTGGGGGTCCAGATAGGGCGGTCAGGCCGCCGGGCGAGGCGGTTCTCCCAGGGGAGAGGGACCGGCTGGGCAGCCGAACCGGGAGCAGCCACCCAGGTAGTCCCGGCACTCTCGGTGGTGGGCCGTTCCGCAGTCCGGACACCGGAGGCTGCCGGCTCCCGGATCCGGGTCGCCGGGTTCCAAGACCACGGGATCGCCGCACACCCCGCAGGGAGGATGGGCCGCCTCCTCCAGCGATCCGAGCAGCAGTCCGGGGGCTCTCCCGTCTTCCCTCGGCGGCGAGTGGGTCAGGTCCCCGGGAACGGGCAGGAAGTCGACCGGGAGCCGGTGTTCCAGGAGGAGGGCGCCCCGGCAGAGGATCCGGACCTCGGCTTCGAGTTCGGCCCGCAAGAGGCCGGCCGGGAGGCCGAGGGCCGCCAGCGGGACCCAGATCCAGAGATCCGGGAAGCGGGAGTCGTCGAGCCGCAGGCGTCGGGTCCGGTGCCTGGCCAGCGCTTCTCCGGCGGCACCCCGGTAGCGGGGGAGGCGGGCCGCCAGGTAGCGGCGATCCGGTCCCCGCACCCTGAGCTCCAGATCGAGGGCATCGCCCTGGATCCCCGAGATCTCGAGGTCGACCTGCACCCGGAGGCCCCGGCGGTCGCGGAGACGGGTGAGGTCCGCCCGGCTGCGGGTCAGAGCCAGGCGGGGCGAGTGGACCCATGTGAGGCGGGGCCTGGGAGTGGCCCCGGAAGGCAGCGGTGTGCCCGGGGGCATCGGTTCCCGGATGCGGCGGGGTGGACCACCGGTCCCGTGGGGAGCCGGGAAGCGCCGGTCGATGAGGACGCCCCAGCCGACCAGGGCCAGGAATCCCGACGACAGGGGGTGGAATCCGAGCCCCAGCGCGATCCAGAAGAGGGCGAAGGACCAGGGGGACTGGGTCGGCCAGGGGGCCAGGCGGGACAGGTAGGGACCGAGACGGCCGAGGACCCGCACCGCCGGACCCGGAAGGCGGTCGGCCAGGGTGGCGATCCCGGTCGGGGCGACCGCCACCCCGCAGGCGGAACAGAGGCCGCCCGGGAGGGTCTCCCCTGAGTTGCCGCAGAGCGGGCAGCGGAGTTCCCACCCCGCGCCCCTCCCGGGGGCACCCAGCGGGGGGGAAATGGCGGGGACCGGCAGCAACTCAGCTTCCGGGGTTGGAGGGCCGACCCTCGCAGGCATAGGTGGTGCAGCCGCCCACGTACTCCCAGCACTCCCGGTGCTGGGCCGAGTCGCAGAGCGTGCACCGGACCACGTCGACCGAGAGAGGATCGCCGCAGGTGCCGCAGGCGGCGGCTTCGCCGGCCGGGACCGGACCCACGATCATCAGCTCCTCGCTGGAGACCGGCGTGGCGTCGACCAGGATGCCGGCGGCAGGTCCGGCGGGCAGCTGGTGGGGAAAGTCCTCGGCCAGGGGGCGGAACTCGATGGGCAGGTCGTGTTCGGTGTGGACCACCCCGTCGCAACAGAGCAGGATCTCGGCCGTGAGGCGGACCTCCTCGACCCCCGCCGGCAGGGCCAGGGAGCGCATGGGGAGGAAGAGCCAGAGGTTCCGGAAGGCGGCCAGTCCGTGCTTCACCGGGTCGGTGAGGTGCCGGGCCCGGAGTTCGCCGAGGTCGCCCCGGTAGTTCCGCAGGGTGGAACGAAGGTAGTAGCCGTCCGGCCCCCGGAACCGGACCACGACTTCGAGGCGTCGACCCACGAAGCCATGGGCCAGGAACGAGACGTGGACCAGGAGTCCTCTCCGGTCGCGGTGCCGGGTGATCTCGAACCACGCCTGCTTGAGCGGCATCCGGGACGAGAAGGTGCGGGTGGGAGCGGGGTTGTAGACGCTCCGCCAGAGACCCACCCCCAACGGGACGGTGGCCAGGCAGAGGAACCCGGCCAGGATCGAGAAGACCCAGAAGGCCTCCATCCCCCCGCCGGTGAGCAGGGTGAGCGCTACGGCCCCGAGACCAGGGGAGAGGGCGACGCCGACCGAGAGGGGGCCGAGGACCTGGCGCTGCTGCCATGGGGCCAGCGGCTCCGGAGGGGCCAGCACCGCGGGGAGATCCTCGGCCATGCGCTCGCCGCAGCGGGGACAGAGGGTGTCCCCGAGGCTGGGGGAGCGTTCCCGGCAGCTCGGGCAGCGGAGGTTCCAGCCGGCTCCGGGAAGGGTGGTCGGCTCGAAGTGGGAACGGCGCCGGACTTCGGCCAAGGGCGGGTCCTACCTGAGGAGGGTGGCCAGGTGGCCGCTCTGGACCGCCCAGGCGACGATCGCGATCGCGACCAGCAGGCCGAGGAGCTTGAGCGAGGCCGCGACCACCCGACCGGCCACCCAGTAGACGACCAGGGCGGCCAGGAGGCCGAGGCCAGGATGGAGGTTGGCCGCCAGGATCACCCCGCCGGCCGCCAGGGCCAGCGGCATGGCTACAGCCCGGGATGCCACCCCCATGGCGAAGCGGACGATCAGGTAGGCGATGACGGCACCGCCGATCACCATTGCAGCGAGCTGGGGAGTGATGGCCATGACGACCTCCGGACCGGGAGTGTACAGGAGAGCGGGAGCCCGGGTGCCGGTCGGGTTGCTTCCCGGGAGGGAGGGCACTAGCATCGAGCCCCCATGGAAGATGCCGGTGGAACCAGCGGGGATCCCCGCTCGGAGAACGTGGTCTGGCAGCCGGCGCGGGTCGGTGCCTCCGATCGGGAGCGCCTGCTCGGGCACCGAGGTGTGGTGGTCTGGTTGACCGGCCTCTCCGGGTCGGGGAAATCCACCGTGGCCACGGCGCTGGAGGCGCGGCTCGTGGGCGAGGGACGGCTGGCCTATGTGCTCGACGGGGACAACGTGCGGCACGGGCTGTGCGGCGACCTCGGGTTCTCGGCCGCCGACCGCTACGAGAACATCCGCCGGATCGGCCATGTGGCGTCCCTGTTCGCCGAGGCCGGGGTGATCGTGGTGACCGCCTTCATCTCGCCCTATCGCTCCGACCGGGAACGGGCCCGGAGGGCGGCCGGGGACGGCCGATTCGTGGAAGTCTTCCTCGCTACGCCGCTGCCGGTGTGCGAGGCCCGGGATCCCAAGGGGCTCTACCGACGGGCCCGTCGCGGCGAGGTCCAGGACTTCACCGGGATCTCGGCGCCCTACGAGGAGCCGGATCGCCCGGAGCTCCGGATCGGGACCCATGAGGCGAGCCTGGAGGAGTGCGTGGACCGGATCGTCACCTACCTGAGGGAGAACGGCTACCTGTCACCGTCGGGAGGCACCGAGTGCTCCGCTACAACCTGAGCCACCTGGAGACCCTTGAGGCCGAGAGCATCCACATCTTCCGGGAGGTGGCCGCGGAGTTCGAGAACCCGGTCATGCTCTATTCGGTGGGCAAGGACAGCTCCTGCATGGTGCGCCTCGCCCAGAAGGCCTTCGCTCCCGGACGGATCCCGTTCCCGCTCCTGCATGTGGACACGTCCTACAAGTTCCGGGAGATGTACGAGTTCCGGGATGCCTTCTGCAAGCAGATCGGGGTCCGGCTCCTGGTGCATCGCAACGAGGACGCCCTGGCCAACGGCGCCAACCCGTGGGACCTGGGCACCTCGAAGTGCTGCGGCCTGCTCAAGACCCAGGGACTCCTGGGAGGGCTGGCCCGGTACGGGTTCGACGCCGCCTTCGGGGGAGCCCGGCGGGACGAGGAGAAGAGCCGGGCCAAGGAGCGCGTCTATTCGTTCCGCGATCGGCACGGGCAATGGGATCCCAAGAACCAGCGGCCTGAACTCTGGAACCTCTACAACGGGCGCCACGACAAGGGCGAGTCGATCCGGGTGTTCCCGCTCTCGAACTGGACCGAACTCGACGTCTGGCTCTACATCTACAAGGAGAAGATCCCGATCGTCCCCATGTACTTCGCCAAGATGCGCGACATGGTGGTTCGCGAGGGGCAGCTCATCCCGCTCGACATGGAGATCCCGCTCAGGCCCGGGGAGAAGCCGGAGCCGGTGATGTGCCGGTTCCGCACCCTGGGATGCTCTCCCTGCACGGGAGCGGTCCGGTCCGAGGCCGACACCCTGGAGAAGATCATCGAGGAGATCATGACGGCCCGCAACTCCGAGCGCATCACCCGCATCATCGACCACGACCAGGAGGGTTCGATGGAATTGAAGAAGCGGGAAGGGTACTTCTGAGATGGGCATCGCCGAGCTCCTGGCCGAGAACGAGACCAAGGACCTGCTCCGGTTCCTGACCGCAGGCAGCGTGGACGACGGCAAGTCGACCCTGATCGGGCGCCTGCTCTATGACTCGAAGACGGTCTACGAGGACCACCTCCGCTCCCTCGAGAAGGACTCGGCGAAGGGCGGCTCGGCAGGCGGGCGGATCGACTACAGCCTGCTCACCGACGGCCTCAAGGCCGAGCGCGAGCAGGGGATCACGATCGACGTCGCCTACCGCTTCTTCTCCACGCCCCGGCGGAAGTTCATCATCGCCGACACCCCGGGACACGAGCAGTACACCCGGAACATGGCGACCGGCGCCTCGACTGCCGATCTCGCCATCCTGCTGGTGGACGCCCGCAAGGGGGTGGTCGACCAGACCCGCCGGCACAGCTTCATCGCCTCGCTGTTGGGGATCCGGCATGTGGTGGTCTGCATCAACAAGATGGACCTGATGGGGTACTCGGCCGAGGTCTACGAGCGGATCCGACGGGACTACGCGGACTTCGCGGCCCGGCTCGAGGTCAGGGATCTCCACTTCATGCCGATCTCGGCGCTCGAGGGCGACAACGTGGTGACCCGGAGTGCCCGGATGCCCTGGTACGACGGCCCCTCGCTGCTCCATCTCCTCGAGACGGTGCACATCGCCTCGGACCGGGACCTGATCGACATGCGGTTCCCGGTGCAGTACGTGCTCCGCCAGGACCAGGAGTTCCGGGGGTTCTGCGGCACGGTGGCCTCGGGTGTCCTCCGGGAGGGCGACGAGGTCCTGGCGCTCCCGGCCGGGAAGCGCGCCGTCGTGAAGGGAATCCACACCTGGGAGGGGCGGCGGAAGGAAGCCTTCCCGCCCCTGGCCGTTACGGTCGAGCTCGACCGCGAGGTCGACGTGTCGCGGGGCGACATGCTGGTCCATCCCGGGAACCTGCCGCGGCGCAGCCGGTCGATCGAGGCGATGCTGGTCTGGCTCGCCGAGGAGCCCATGCAGACCCAGGGGTACTACCTGCTGAAGCACCAGTCGTCCTCCCTGAAGGCGGAGGTCGAGTCGGTCCGGTACCGGATCGACGTGAACTCGCTGCAGCGCCAGCCCGCGGAACACCTCGGCCTGAACGAGATCGGCAGGGTCCGCCTGGACCTGTCCCGGGATCTGGCCCACGATCCCTACTCGAAGGCCCGGACCATGGGCGCCTTCGTGCTGATCGACCCGCTGTCCAACGGGACGGTGGCAGCCGGCATGATCCTGGATCGCGAGTCCGAGGGGCCTGCCTCGGGCGCCGCGGCCGGCGAGCCGGTGGCGGTGCGGAGCCAGCCCGGGCTGGTGACCTCCGCGGAGCGGACCCAGGCGGCGGGTCACCCCTCCTGTGTGGTCTGGCTCACCGGGCTGCCCAGGAGCGGGAAGACCTCGATCGCCTACGGCTTGGAGCGCCGGCTCTTCGACCGGGGCGTCGGGGTGGCGGTCCTGGACGGGGAGAACCTCCGGCTCGGCCTCTCCCGGAACCTGGGATTCGGGGCCCACGAGCGCAGCGAGCATGTACGCAGGGCCGCCCATGTGGCGAAGCTCCTGGCCGATCTCGGCTGGGTGGTGGTGGTGGCGCTGGTCTCTCCCTTCGAGGCCGATCGGGAGGCGGCGGCCGGGATCGTGGGCTCCGAGCGCTTCCGGCTGGTCCACCTGGCCGCCCCGCTGGCGGTCTGCGAGGCGCGGGACCCAAGCGGCCTCTATGCCCGCGCCAGGAGCGGCGAGCTCGACCGGGTCTCCGGCGTGACCGCTCCCTACGAGGTCCCGGGGAAGGCGGACCTGGTGGTCAACACCCACGAGGTCTCGCTGGAGGAGTCGCTCGCCCAGGTCGAGGCGATGCTCCAGGGCATGGGGATCGTGTCCGGGCGTGGGCGTTCCGGGACCTGACGCGATCGTTCCGCGGTCTCGATCGCAGCTCCCCTGGTTGGTCGCGCTGGAGGCCCTGGCGTTCTCCCTGCCCGTTGCCCGTGGCGACTGCTTCTGGACAGGCATCGCCGCCCCGGGGCTCGGGCTCGTCGCCTGGGCGAGCGGTTCTCCCTGGCTGGTCCGGATGCGGGTCCTGGTGGCGATGGGTGCCGCGGCCTATGCGTTCCATCCCATCCTCTCGGGACTCCAGATCGCAGTGGCCGCAGGGTGGTGGGCGGTGGGAAGGCCGCCTCGATGGTTCCTCCTCGGTCTCTGGATCCTGGCCGGGCTCGTCGCTCCTTTCCTCGATCCGGGGTCGATCCCCCAGGGGAGGGATCCCGAGGGGCTCACGGTGGCCACCTGGAATGCCGGCTATCCCTGGACCGGGAAATTCGTGCTGCTCCCGGAGCCGGACCTGGTCGCCACCGGGGTGGACCTTCTGGTCCTGCAGGAGGTCGGGTGGGCGGGCGTCGATCCGGCCGCGGGGGACCCTGAAAGCCGCCGGCTTCGTCGGATGGAGGAGGCGGTACGAGGTCTGGGGGAGAGGATCGGTCTCTTCCACTTCTGGTCGGATGGCCCGCTCGAGGGCCGAGCACGCCCGTTCCGGGGAGGTTCGGCAGTCCTGTCCCGGTGGCCGATCCGGGAGGTCCGGGACCCGGAGGGCAGCTGGGGGAGCGTCCCTCCTCCCCTGCTGTCGATCGCAGGCACTCCGATCGGGGAGGTGCGGCTGCAACCGATCCACCTGTGGCGACCTCCGGGATTGGCGCCCGAGGAGGCCGGCGCCGCGTTGAAGCGGCTGGCCGCGGATCTGGTCGCCCGGGCCGAGGGCGCCTCGGTGTTCCTGGTCGGCGACACCAACACCTTTCCCTGGACCCGTCACCGTGGCCTCGAGGCCCATGGATTGATCGAGGCTTGGTCTTCGGGGAGCGGCTACGGGGGAACCTGGCCGAGCTGGTGGCCGGTTGTGCGCCTCGATACCGTCTACGGCGACTCCCGGACCCGGTGTACCGGCTGGAGGGTGCTCGGGAACTACCGGTCCGATCATCGGGCCCTGGTCGCCAGGTACCGGCTACGGTGAGAGTCTCCCGGGTTCAGGCCGGGGGAGCGGTCCCCTGGATCCCGTGCTCGGCCTGGAAGCGGTCGAGGGCCGGGGGGATCAGGGCCTCGAGGCGCTGGGCGCAGGCCTCGAAGGTGGGCAGGTCCTGGCCGATGGGATCGGCGACCGGCTCCATGTCCCTCCCGAGCGTTGCCCAGGGAGCGAGATGGAAGGCGTTGTCGGCGCCCAGCATGCGGGCCCTCTGGGCGAGGGGCTCTTCCATCGCGAGCAGCACCGTGGTCTTCATCAGGAGCATCGGGGTCACCAAGCGGGACTTGTGGCCGGTGAGGTCGAGGCCGCGGCGCTTCATGACCTGGATGGCGAACACGTGGGCCGGGAGGCCGACCGCGTGGTATCCGGCGCTCTCGACCTGGATCCGTCGGGCCAGGCCGCGGCGAGCCACCTCGGCGGCCAGGAGCACCTCGCCCATGGGGGACCTGCAGATGTTGCCGAAGCAGACCACCAGGATGCGGAACTCCGGCTCGGTGGTGGGCGGCGGCATGCCCGGCATCCTACCGCGGTCCCGGAGGCGATGTTAGGATGGTCCCGATGGAGCGGCCCTTCGATCCCGCCGTGGACCTGGTGCTCGACCGGCCCCCGGAGCGGCCCGGGGTGGACCTCTCGTCCCCGGGCCTGAGCGGATTCCTCTTCGGGACCTGCGCCGGACTGCTCTTCCTGCTGGTCTTCGATTTCTTCGGGAGCCGGGGCGCCCTGGCCCTCGAGACGGTGATCGCAGTGACCCTGGCTTCCTCCTTCGCGTCGGCTGCCGGCAGCGAGCGCATCCGGCGTCGGGACCAGGCCCTGCTGGCGGCTGTGGAGGCCGCGGCCGAGCGGGTGGAGCGCGGGGAGGATGCCCAGATCGAGCTCCCCGGCCTCGAGGAGCGGCTGCTGGTCGCCCTCCGACGGCTCGTGAGCGTGAGCGCGGCCGGTGTGTTCGTGGCCGACAGCCTGGCGCGAGAGGTGGCGGCCCGGATCTCGGAACTCCACGGGGAGGCCAGGAGTGCCGCCGAGGAGATCTCGGCGGCGACCTCGGTGGCCGGCCGGGGCCGGGAAGCCATGGACCAGGCCGGGGACCTCGCCGACACCCTGGCGGAGGCGGCCCATCGCATCGCCTCGGCGGCCAGCGAGGTCAAGGAGGCCGCGGGCCTCGCCAGCCATACCTGCCGGGACGGGGTGCTGGGAGTCAAGGAGGCGGTGGCCGGGATGGATCGGATCCGGTCCCAGGTCGAGACCATCGCCGGCCGCATGACCCGGCTGGAGGAGGCCACCTCCCGGATCGAGTCGGTGCTGAAGTTCATCCAGGAGGTCTCCCGACAGACCGATCTCCTGGCCCTGAATGCCGCCATCGAGGCCGCCGGTGCCGGCCAGGCGGGGGACCGGTTCGGGGTGGTGGCGGTCGAGGTCAAGCGCCTCGCGGAGCGGACCACCGAGGCCACCGGGAACATCAAGACCCTGGTGGCCGAGATCCTCGCCGAGACCCGGGCCGCGACCGCCGCGACCCGGGCCGGTACCGAGATCGCGGCGGAGGGGGAAGACCTGGTCCGCCGCGTCGGGGAAGCCCTGCAGAAGATGTTCGGGGAGGTGGCCCGCACCTCCAAGGCGGCCGGCGGGATCAGCGAGGGCGCCGGGAACCAGGTGGGAGTAGCCGCCTCGATGGCGAAGGCGATCGGCGGGGCGAGGGGGGCCATGGGGGGGCTGGAGGAATCCGCCCACCGGGCCCTGGTCCTGTCCAACGAACTCTCCGAGCGCTGCCGCCTGCTCGCCGAGGAAGCCACGCGGAGGCTGGAGCGGGGCTGAGTTCCGGCTGTCTCGAGCCGGGCCGGGCGGGAACGGGTCGGCGCGAGCCCGGAGTCCCGGTCCCGGCCGACCCCGGTCGTGCTACGTTCCCGGGCGTGGCGAAGCTGATCGTTCTGGACGGGCCCCGGGGAGGCGAGGAGATCGACCTTTCCCGGGCCGTGACCCTGGGACGCCATTCCGAGAACACGGTGTCGATCCCCGACGAGGGCGTCTCGAAGCGCCATGCCTCGATCGAGCTCCGGGGCGAGGGACACCACGTCGTCGATCTGGGCAGCCTGAACGGCACCTATCTCAACCGGCGTCGGGTGAAGGAAGCGCCGCTGCGCCACCGAGACGAGGTCCGGATCGGGACCACCCGCATGCTGTTCGTGGACCCGCGCCAGGCCCGGCAACTCGCCCTGGGCTTGTCGATCCCCCTCCAGGAGGATCCGGTGGCGGCTCCGACCTCCGACCTCGAGAGCGAGACCACCGCGGTCTTCCGGCTCCCGGAGGTGAGCGAGCCCGACGAACTCGGCCAGTTCATGCGCGAGTTCGAGAAGCTGCACATGGCGTTCCGGGTCGGTGCCGAGCTGACCGGCCTCCTGGAGGAGGGCGAGGTCGGCCAGAAGGTCCTCGAGAAGATCTTCGAGATCCTTCCCGCCGACCGCGGCTGCGTGTTCCTGCGTGTCCCCGGCTCCTCGGAACTGCAGCAGGTGGCCGCCCGGGAGGGAAAGGGGAGGGAAGGCGGGGATCTGCGGCTCGACATCTGCCGTCCGCTGCTCCGGGCCGTGGCCGCCCGCAAGGTCGGCCTGCTGGTGCAGGATCTGGCCCAGGATCGTCGATTCCACGACGGCGACGAACCGCCGTCGGCCAAGTGTGCGATGGCGGTGCCCCTGCTGCGACGTGGACAGGTGGTCGGGGCCCTCTACCTCGACACCACCTCGCGGCCGATGGCGTTCTCGAGCGAGGATCTCGAGCTGGTGGTGGGCGTGGGCGTCCATGCCGCGGCGGCGGTGGAGAACCTCAGGCTGTTCCGGGACGTCGAGGGGGAGCGCAAGGCGCGGGAGCGGGTGAGCCGCTTCCTGTCACCCAGCGTGGTGGATCGGGTGGTCCGGTCCGGCGAGACCCTGAACCTGGGCGGCGAGAAGGCCGACATCACCGTGCTCTTCGCCGATCTCCGGGGTTTCACTCCGCTGGCCGAGCGCATGGCTCCCGACGAGGTCGTGGTCATGCTGAACGAGTACTTCGAACTGGCGGTCGAGCTCATCTTCAAGTTCGGAGGGACCCTCGACAAGTTCATCGGGGACGCCGTCATGGCGTTCTGGGGAGTGCCGGTCCGGAGATCCATCGACTCCCACCTCACGGTACTGGCGGCGGTGAAGCTGCAGGCCGAGCTCCATTGCCTGAACGAGCGACGCCGCAAGCTCGGGAAGTCGCCGTTGGGACTGGGCATCGGGATCCACTCGGGGCCGGCGGTAGCCGGCAACCTCGGGACCCAGCGGCGCATGGAGTACACGGTGATCGGCGACACCGTGAACCTCGCCAGCCGGATCCAGGACCTGGCTCCGCCGGGGTGCATCCTGGTCAGCGAGGCCACCCGGGAACGGATGGGGAACCTGCTCAAGGTCGAGGCGATGCCGGAGACCCCGATCCAGGGCAGGAAGGGAACCGTGACCCTGCACCGGGTGCATGCCATGTACCTGCAGGAGAAGGTCGCCCACGAGCTGCGCCGGGAGCGCCGGCTCCAGACCTTCGCCCGGGTCCGCCTGCGGGGCGAGGACGAGCTTCCCTCGGACGGGGTCCTGGTCGACCTCTCCAGATCCGGGGCGGGTCTGGTCTTCGAGGACGCCCTTCGCTTCCGGTTCGATCCGGGTACCGTCGTCTCGGTCGACCTCGTGGAACCGGGAGTGCCCTTCTCCGGGCGGGTCACGGGTCGGGTCGCCACGGTGCGCGAGGTCTTCGAGCGCTCGGGGACGGTCTACCTGCATGTCGGCCTGGTCCTGGAGGCCGGAGGGATGTCCGACTCGCTGGCCGGGTACTTCTTCGGATCCGAGGACGACGGGTAGCCGCTAGTCGACGGAGGCCGCGTCCTCGCGGCGGGCCAGGGCGAATCCCGCCAGGACCAGGAAGAGCACGGTCCAGGCCAGGGCTCCGACTACCAGCTCCCCGGAGATGGGGATCCCGGGGGTCGTCCCGTCCAGGTGGGCCCTCAAGGCTCCCCAGTCGACCAGGGACCGGCACCGGGTCCAGGTGAAGCGGCTGGCGTCGACGACCCACCCCGGGACGGCCTCGAGGGCCGAGAGCACCCACAGCACCAGGTCCAGCGCGTTCCAGGCCAGCAGGCTCCCGAGGGCGAGCACCATGGCTCCCGACTCGCTCGAGGCCAGGGTCGAGACGAGGAAGAAGAAGGCCACCGTCGAGAGGTCCACCAGGGCGTAGGCGGAGAGGGCCTCCAGGGTGCGGAGAGGATCGACCCCGGTGCGGAAGGCGGGATCCAGATAGGCGAGTCGCAGGGCGGCCAGCGTCACCAGGGCGAGGCCCATCACCGAGGCGAGCAGGTAGAACGCCCAGCCGGCCAGGACCTTGCCGGCGAAGACCTGGCGCCGGGACAGCGGGGCGAGCAGCAGGATCTGGAAGGCCCCCGTGCCGAGCTCGGCGGCCACCATGGATCCCGCCACCAGCGCCATGAAGAAGGTGCCGACCAGGGAGGAGGCGGCAGCCTGGGCCATCACCAGGGTGTTCAGGAACCGCCGCGGCATGTCGGCCGACAATTCCCCCGAGAGCCGGGCTGCCACCGCCGACTCCCGGACCATGTCGGCCACCGGCGGGAGGAAGGAGACCAGCACGGCGAGGAGGCCGGCGGCGTTCATGGCGAGCAGGGCCAACCAGCACTTGCGCTGGCGCAGGAGCTTCCAGAGCTCGAGGCGGGCCACGGTCAGCATGGCGGCCCCTCGACGGTCTCGAGGAAGAACTCCTCCAGGCTCCGGGGGCGTGGGACCAGGGCCTCGAGGGTGTGGCCGGCTGCCACCAGGGCCGGGGCGATGCGGGCGCCGAGGTCGGGATCGCCCTCCAGGAGGATCCGCTCCCTGGAGTCGCCTGGGGCCGGGGGACGGAGGACCGCGGACCGGCAGCCCGGGAGGGCACCCAGGAGCGCGAGTGCCGCCTTCCCCCCTGTGGTGTCGACCTCGAAGCGGGTCGACCCGCCCTGGGCCAAGAGCTCGTGGCGGGTTCCGGCGGCCCGGAGCTTCCCATGGGCCAGGACCAGGAGATGGTCGCAGACCGACTCGACCTCGGGGAGCTGGTGGCTGGAGACGAGGAGGGTGCGCCGTCGGTCCCGGGCCAGCACCTGGATCAGGCTCCGGACCTCCGAGAGGCCCTTGGGATCGAGGCCGTTGCCCGGCTCGTCGAGCACCAGGAGCTCGGGGTCCCCGAGGAGGGCACCGGCCAGGCCCAGGCGCTGGAGCATGCCGGTCGAGTAGCCGGCCGCGGGGCGTCTGCTGGCCTGGGTCAGACCCACGGTGTCGAGCAGGGAGTCGATACGGGCCCCGGAACCCGGGTAGAAGGCACTGCGGAGCTCCAGGTTCTGGCGACCGGTCAGGTAGGGGAGGACCGCGGGACGACCCACCATGGCGCCGAGTCGGGCCCGGACCGCAGGGTGGGTGCGGGGGTCGGGGACGCCCAGGATCTCGACCCGGCCCGAGCTCGGAGCGAGCAGGCCCAGGAGGCACTTGAGGAGCGTGGTCTTGCCGGCTCCGTTGGGGCCGAGCACGCCCACGACGGCCCCGGCGGGGAACTCGAAGGAGATCCCGTCGAGGGCTTTCTGACCCGGCGTCGATCGACCCAGGAGCCCACCGAGCCAGGGCAGGAAGCCTTCCCGAGGGTAGGCCTTGCAGAGGTCGAGGACCCGGATCGCGGGCTTGGACACTACAGCGGTGCCGCCGGGACCGGGGCGCGGGCGGTGGTCTGCTGGACGACCTTGGCGTTGGGGAAGAGGGCCGGTTGGGGGTGGACCATGGTGAGCTCGAGGTCGACGACCTGGCCGACGTTCTCGCCGGCGATCTGGGTGGTGGTGCCTTCGGCAGGGCGGACCTCGATCTTGATCGACTTCACGTCCTCCACCAGGTCCTGGTTCATGTCAGGGGTCGCGCCGCTGCCCCCGCTGCGGTAGTAGTTCAGCGTCGTCCCGAAGGCCCGGAGCACGCAGAGGGTACGGCTCCCCGGCTTGTCGACGCTGGCATCGCCGGTGGCCACCTCGGGCTCGCAGATGTGGAACCGGAGCAGCTCCACCTCGCCTCCGCCGGAGGCGAGTTCGATGGGGTCGGAGCCGGAGGGGTGGCGGAGGTGGAATTCGGGATTCGACCACTCGCTGCGGTCCACGTCCGAGGCCGTCACCCGGCTCGGGGCGGTGGCCTTGGCCATGTCGTTCCGGAGCAGCGCCAGGGCGCTGCGGGCCTGGTTCTCGGCCTTGGCGTACCAGAGGGACTGGACCCCGGAACGACTGGCGGAGCCGAAGACCTGCCAGAGGCCGAGGCAGAGCACGGCCAGGACTGCGGTCCCGATCAGGACCTCGACCAGGGTGAAAGCGCTGCGGCGCTGCCTCATCGTGGTGCCCCCCCGAACCAGGCGGCCTCCAGGACCTGCTTGCGGACCTCGGCCACCGCTGCCTCGAGCTCGACCGCCAGCGGGCGTGCCGCCTCGGGACCTGCGGCCGCGGCCAGCCGGTCGGCGAGAGCCTGGAGGCGGGTGGCCCCGGCGGTGCTCCCGGTCTCCGCGAGGGGGGGGCGATCGGGTGCCGCCACCTCCGGGCGGGGCAGGATCCCGTGTTCGACGAGGGCGGCCAGCCGACCCCGGAAGAGGGCCAGGCTGGTGACCAGGTCGTCGGGAGTCGGGGGGTCGGCCGAGGCGACCTTGGCCACACCCCGGGCGAGGGTACGGAGCAGGTCGAGCTCGTGGGCCGGTTGCCCGACCCGGGGCGCCGGGAGGTAGAAGGTGGCCAGCGCGTCCTGGGCTGCCCGCAGGGACGCATGGAGGGGATCGAAGGCGTGGGAACGGGCCTTCTCCCGCACTTCCTCGACCCGCTTCGACATGGAATCCATGAGCTGGCGCCATCGGGGATCCCCGGCGTGGCCCGGAGGCGGCGAGAGGTACCAGCGCTGGTAGATCTGGGACCAGCTCCGGGTGAAGACCGAGCGGAGGTAGTCGAGTCCCTTGCCGCCGTTGCGGGCGGCCTTGCCCATGTCGAGCATGAGACGGGAGAAGAGTTTCACCTCTTCCTCGAACCCGGAACGCTGGTCCCGGGCGAGGATCAGCTCGAGCAGCACCGTGTCGCAGGCGGCGAGGTGGCCGGGAACGGCCAGGGAAGCGATCGCCGCCAGGGCGATCCCGAGTGCCGGGCCGGCAGGCCGGCGGGTGCCGGGAAGCGTGGGAGCCATCCCTTCCATCGTAGCCGAAGTGAGGTTCCCGACCTGGCGCGATTATGCGATCCCGGGGCGTTGCATGCGCTCCACCCCCGTGCTAGTTTCCCCGGCCGCGACGACGACGACCCACCCGCCACGAGAATCGAGGATCGGGCGCCGGACGGAGCGGAATTCGAGACAGACATAAGCAAGAGGGGCCGCCCCGGGAGGCAGGACCCCAGGACAGCAACCGAGTATCGAGGAGGAGCATGTCCAGCACGATTTCCCGCCTTGCCTTCGCCCTGGTGGCGATCGGCCAGCTGGCGCCGGCAGGCGCCGAGACCATCCAGTGGGACGCCGAGAAGGGCTCCGTGCGAGTCCTCGCCTACGGTGAGACCGAGGCTCCCAAGTTCCGCGGCACTCCCGCCCAGGCCGCCCAGGCCTTCCTCGCCGAGAAGCGAGACCTCTTCAACGGTCGGACCTCGGGGTTCGCCCCGGTCGCCGGCCAGATGTTCGGCTTCGAGGCGGCGCTGCCCGCAGCGTCGCAGCCCGGCCCCACCCCCGAGGTGGCGGTGACCCGGGTCGACGAGGCCGGCGATCTCTCCTTCGTGCGCATGAACCAGACCGTCGACGGTCTCGAGGTCCTCGGCGCCGACATGGTCGTGGCCGTCCGCCGGGACGGAGGGGTGTCGAGCTACCAGGGGTCCTACCTGGCCACGGCCCATGACCGGAGCCTGGCGGCGAGCGTGGCGACCGCCACCCTCGATCCCGAGGCCGCCGAGGCCGCGGCCCTGGAGGCCGTGGGTGCCGAGCAGGTGGCGGAGAGCCGGGGTGCCCAGCTGGTCTGGACCGCCGATCGCGACGGGGCCCTGAAGAAGGCCTACCGGGTCGACGTGGTGGCTCTCGAGCCCCGGGGCGACTGGCGGGTCGTGGTCGACGCCGGGAGCGGGCAGATCCTGTCCAAGGAGAACCTGCTGCTCTTCGCCTCCGAGGCGACCGGCAAGGGACGGGTCTACATGTCGAACCCGCTGCGGGACCCCACCATCCAGAACGTCACCCTCGAGCGGCTCGTCGGCAACGGATTCCTCGAGAGCCCGTTCGTCAAGGTCACCAACGGCAAGGCCCAGCGGATCCAGGCGAACGACGGGAACTTCGAGGTCGAGGCCTCGAGCACACACTTCGCCGAGGTGATGGGCTACTTCCACATGGACCGGATCCACCGGAACCTGAAGGAGATCGAGCCCTCCTTCGCCGGGATGGATTTCCGGATCCCGCTCGAGGTGCACAGCAAGGGCAGCTTCTTCATGAAGAACGACAACGCCTACTACAGCCCGATGCAGAAGGCGATGTTCATCCTCGATCCCAAGAAGCTCAACGACCTGCACCTCGAGGCCGCCGTGTCCTACCACGAGTACCACCACGCGGTGACCGACGCCATCGTCCCGGGGCTGTCCTCGGTCGAGGGCAAGGCCATGCACGAGGGCTACTCCGACTACTTCGCGTGCAGCCTCGACAACGACCCGGAGATCGGGGAGTGGGCCCTGCAGCCTCTCAACCGGCCCAACATGCGGGACCTGCGCAGCGGTCGGAAGTACCCCCAGGATCTGCATCCTCAGCGGGAGCCGCACTCCGACGGCGAGATCTGGGCGGCCGCCTGCTGGACCCTCCGGGAGCGGATCGGGCGGACCAAGGCGGACTTCCTGGTCCACAAGAGCCGGTCCTACATCAGCGGCTCGGCGACCTTCAAGTCGGCCTACGAGGGCATGCTGGCCGCCGACCGGGACCACTTCGGCGGGGCCAACCAGGAGGCCGTGACTGCGGTGTTCACCGAGCGCGGCATCGCCGGCAGCGCCCCTGCCGACGCCGTCGCCGAGATGGCGGAGCGGGCCCGGTTCCGGGCCCTGTTCGCGGCCCTGGACTGAGGCCCGCCCGGCACCGCCGGGGGGCGCCAGGCAGCGACGGAGACGATTTCGGAGGGCCGGCCCGGAGGGGCCGGCCCTCCGGATTCCCGGGCCCGGGTGACCGTCAGGCGCCCCCTTGACGGTCTGCGTGGCATCCCTAGAGTCCAGCCATCACGACGGGAGCCGCGACGCCAGCGCTCCCGCGATCGGTAGCAAGCCCTCCCCCTGGATGCGAAAGGGAAGCAGATGATCGGGTTCGGAACCGGGGTCCGTCGTTCCTTTGCGACCGCCCTCTGCCTGGGACTGGCCCTGGCCGCCTCGGGAGGCGCCAGGCCGTACTTCGTCGAGAAGGCCGTCAAGGTCGCGGTGGTGTCCGCCGACCGGGACGACGAGAAGGTCCCCGTCATCGTCGAGGGTTGGAACGGGGTCCAGGAGATCCGCGACCTGCTCGGTGCCCATGCCGGCCTCGACCTCGGCCTGATCGGGGCGGTCTCCGGTTCGGTGCCGGTGGCCCGCTTGCGGGAGCTGCTCGAGGACGGGCGCATCAAGGCGATCTACAAGGACGAGCCGGTGGAGCTGGTGGCCCCGGTGGGATCCACGACCGACCCCGCCAGCGGGGCGATCCAGGTTCCCCGGGAAGGGGAGATGCTGGAGGTCGAGGAATCGTCCGCCGGGATCACCTACGGGCTGCGGCTGATCCGGGCTCCCGAGGCGATCGAGTTCGTCACCAAGTTCCGGAAGATGGTGGCTGCCAAGCTGGGACGCGAGCTCCCCAAGGTCCGGGTCGGAGTCCTCGACACCGGCGTCGACGGACACCACAAGAGCCTGGAGGGCGTGATCGCCCGGTTCGGCGATATGTCCTACGACTTCTCCCCCGAGGCCCGGGACGATCACGGGCACGGGACCCACGTGGCCGGCACCATCGCCGGCGGGACCTCTCCCGAAGGCATCCGTTTCGGGGTGGCACCCCCGGAACTCGTGGAACTGGCCGTCGCCCGGGGCCTGAACCCGCATGGGATGGACTCCTGGCTCATCTCCGGGTTGGCCTGGATGGTCGACCCGGACGGGAACCCCGCCACCCCCGACGGCGTGCAGGTGGTCAACAACTCGTGGGGCAGCAGCTCCCGCAAGCCGGTCTACGACCGGTTGGTGAAGGCGCTCACCTCGATGGGAGTGACCCTGGTCTTCGCCTGCGGCAACTCGGGGCCGGAGGCCGGGACGATCGGGTCGCCGGCCCACCTGCCGGAGGTCATCTCGGTGGGTGCCGTCGACCACCGGGGCCGCATCGCCCCCTTCTCGAGCCGGGGCGACCAGATCGTGAACAAGGCCGAGATCCCCGTGAAGCCGGACGTCTCGGCCCCGGGCGTGGCCATCTACTCGATCGCCCCCCGCAACCAGTTCGAGCGCTGGAACGGAACCAGCATGGCTGCCCCCCACGTGACCGGGGTGGTGGCCCTGATGAAGGCCGTCAATCCCGGGATGCGACCCCGGGACGTGAAGCTGGTGCTGGAGGCGACCGCCCGTGACCTTGGTCCTCCCGGAAAGGACGAGGAGTTCGGGACCGGTCTGGTCGATGCCCTGGCGGCAGTCCAGAAGGCCGCCTCGATGCTCGGTGCGACCCTGGAGCCGGACGACCCCCAGGCCCTGATCGACCAGGCCAAGGAGTTCATGCGGACCCGCCAGACCCAGTACGCGGTCGAGAACCTGATGAAGGTGATCAACGCCTACCCCAACCTCGACCTGGCCCGGAAGATCGAGGCCGGATACCTGATGGGCGAGGGCTTCCGGGAACTCGGGAACCTGAAGGGTGCCCTGGAGGCGTACAAGGGCGTGGTGATGTTCGATGCCGCCGGACCCCTGGCCGCCAAGGCCGAGTACTGGATGGCCTGGTGCTGGCTGAACACCCGAGGCGGGAACCTGGTGGCCCACCAGAAGCACGGGGCCGCCCAGTTCGAGGCCTGGCTCGCCAAGTATCCCGAGCACGAGTGGTTCGACCTGGCCAGCCTGGAGCTGGCCCGCAGCTACCTGAAACTCGAAGAGAGGGAGGCCGCCCTGGCTGCCCTGAAGCGCCTGATGGAAGCCCGTCCCCACACGGCCCATCGGCTCACCGTGATGCAGATGCTGGAGAGCCTGCAGGAAGGCGCCGGGGCACCGCCCGAACTCTGACCCTATCCCGACTCCCGGACGCACCTGCGTTCGGGCTTGCTACCAACCCGTCCAACCTTCGCCCGTCCGGTTCGCCGGACGGGCGTCTTTCTCTCCGGAGCCGGGGAGCGTGATAGCCTTCCCGGGATGTCCTCTGCCCTACCCGACGAGTCCGGATCCGGTCCCGCGCCGGCAGGGGAGGCCGGGGAACCCTATGTGGAGGTCCGTGCCCAGGGCTGGGCGGGATGGCTGGGTCGGCGGATCCGGGTCCTGGAACGGTGCGGAGACCTGGTACGGATCCTGGTTCCCGACGAGGAACCAGTGGAAGTGGCCGGGTCCGAGATCCGGACCGTCGAGATCCACGCCAGCCAGGACCCTTCGGGGAAGCGGGTCTTCCGGGTCGAGGCCGTGCTTCCCACCCGCGAAGTGCTCCTGGCCGCGGGCCTGAGGCGTCTCGAGGCCCGCACCTTGGCAGAGCGGGTTGCCCGCACCCTTTCCAAGACCCTGCGCGACTTCTCGGGCCTCGCCATGACGACCCGTCGTCCCCAGGACCTGGACCGGGTCCTGGTGGGGACGCGGGAGGAGCCCGGGCCGGTGGATCCGGCCTGGGGGCTGGAGGTCGGGGCGTCCGGGGACCGGCTGGACGTCTCCTGGTCCCGACCTGCCTCCCGGGAGGCGGCTCTGGGCCTGCTCGTGGCGTCCCTGGCGGCCATGGCCGGGACATGGGTCGTCTCGGCCGTGGCCCTGGCCTGGGCTGCGGCGGCGGCCTCCCGACGCATGCGGCTCCGCGCCGATCCGGCAGGCGTGGAATTCACGGTCTCGTACCTGGGCCTCCCGAGGACCACGAGGATCCCTCGGGACCAGCTCGAGGGACTCCAGGTCGAGAACGACGGGAGCCCCCTCCTGGTGATGGTCTCCGATCGGGAGTTGATCGCCCTGCGGCTGCCGGAGGAGTGCATCCGGTGGCTGGCCCGGGCCGTGTCGCGGGCCATCTCCCGCCCCGATTCCGACTCGCTGAGGTAAACCCCTTGTAGGGTCCCCTGGTCTCGAACCCGGGCCACGGGGCAGCGGCGATTTCGGAACCTTTCCGCCTCGCAGGGCATCCAAGGTTCGGGGGACGCGGCGGAAGACCGCGCGCGAGGACGGAGGAAGTGAGGACCATGGCACGAGCACCCAGGCTCTCTCCCCGAAGCGGCGGGGTCGGACCGCGCCTGCTGTCGGGAACCGGATTCGGCCCTCCTCCCGGCAAGGGAGGCGACGACGAGATGGTCCTGGAGGACTATCTCCGCGAGGTGGCACGTCATCCGGTCCTTCCCCATGACCAGCAGGTCCGCCTGGCGGTCGCCGCCCAGGGAGGCGATCAGGACGCGGAACACGCCCTGGTCCGCTCCAACCTGAGGTTGGTCCTGGCCATGGCCGTCAGGTACCGGGGACGAGGTCTCCCGCTCGCCGATCTGGTCCAGGAGGGAAACCACGGCCTGATGCAGGCGGTCTCCCGCTTCGACCCGGGCAAGGAGGTCCGCTTCTCCACCTACGCCCTGTGGTGGATCCGCCAGAGCCTGGAACGGTCGGTGGCCAACCAGAGCCGGACCATCCGCCTCCCGATCCACTTCCGGGAACGGATCACCCGGATCCGGCGGGCCCGGGAGGATCTGTCGCGGGTCCTGGGTCGGGACCCGAGCCTGGAGGAGCTGGCCGAACGGGTCCACCTGGCACCCCACAAGGTCCGGGACGCGGTGGAGAACCAAGGGGATGCCCTGAGCCTCGACGTGCGGGCGGGCGAGGAGAGCGAGGGGGCGGCATTCCAGGAGCGGGTGCCGATGGCCCAGGAGAGCGACCCGGGGCGCTTCCTCGATCTCATGCAGAAGCGCCGCGAGGTGCGCACCATGCTCGGACAGCTCGATCCCAAGGAGCGGACCGTGCTCGAGCGCCGCTACGGTCTGCAGGACGGGCGCAGCCGTACCCTCGAAGAGGTGGGCAAGACCCTGCGGATCACCCGGGAGCGGGTGCGCCAGATCGAGGCCAAGGCCCTGCGCAAGATGCGC
>CAYOHP010000069.1:0-32295 GCA_964403795.1 uncultured bacterium
AAGAAGCAGGAGATCCCGGTGGTCCCCGCCGACAGCCCGTCCATGTTGTCGAGCAGGTTCACGGCGTTGGTGAGCCCGACGATCCAGAACAGGGTGAGCGGGATGTCGAGGGCGGGGATCCCGAAGACCGAGAAGGCGTCTCCGAAGGCCACCGGGAAGCAGGCGGCCAGCACCTGGCCGGCGAGCTTGACCCGCGGCGCCATTCCGCTCCGGTCGTCCCAGAGCCCGAGCAAGACCAGCACCAGGCTGCCGGCGGCCCAGGCCGAGAACTGGGGCAGGAACTGGTAGCGGACCAGCAACGCCAGCATGCAGGAGCCCCAGATCGCCAGCCCGCCCAGATAGGGAGTGGGGTCCCGGTGGAACTTGCGGCCGCTGGGGCGGTCCACGAACTCGAGCCGGATCGCCAGCCGGCGGGCCACCGGGGTCAGCAGCAGCGACGAGCAGAGCGAGGCGAAGAAGATGGCGAGGTAGTACCAGCCGGTCTCGCTGTCGAACGGCATGCCGCCTCCTCACCCACCCGCGCGAACCCCAGGAGCGGGGGGGCACATTACCACGTTCCGCGTTCCGGTTGTCGCGGCCGAGGTTTCGGGCCCCCAGCTCGCCGGCTCCTGGCCTACCCGTTGGGGAGCGAGAAGGTCTCCCGGCACCAGGCGATGGTCCGGGCCAGCCCTTCCGAGAGCGGCACCTCCGGCACCCACCCGAGTTCGCTGCGGGCCCGCTCGATCGAAGGGAGCCGGCGGGGCGTGTCCTCGAAGCTCCGCCCGAAGACCTCGGCGTACGGCACGGAGGCCACCTCGCTCCCCGATTCGGTGAGCGCCACGATCTTCCGGGCCAGCTCCAGGATCGAGGTCTCCTCGGTCGTCCCCAGGTTGTAGACCCGCCCCACCGCCGCCTCGGTAACCCCGGCCAGGATGGTCCCCCGGACCGTGTCGTCGATGTAGGTGAAGCAGCGCGACTGGGACCCGTCCCCGTGCACCGTGAGCGGCTCGCCCCGGAGCGCCTGGCGGGTGAAGTTGGCCACCACCGAGCCATAGCCCCGCTCGTCGATCCTCGGCCCGTAGGAGTTGAAGTACCGGACGATCGAGACCGGCAACCCCTTGTCGGCGTAGGCGAAGGCGATGTGCTCGTCGACGGCCTTCGAGGTGGCATACGACCAGCGATGCACCGAGGTGGCCCCGAAGACCCGGTCGTCCTCCTCCTGGAAGGGGAACTTCTGGGTCTTGCCGTAGACCTCCGAGGTGCTGGCGAGCACCACCCGCTTCAAATAGCGCCAGCACGACCCCAGCACGTTCTCGGTGCCCCGCACATTGGTGAGCACCCCGGTGAGCGGGTCCTCGACCACGTGCTTGACGCCCACCGTGGCCGCCAGGTGGAAGACCAGGTCGGCCTGGCGCACCATCTCGTCGACGGTCTCGGAATCCAGGATCGATCCGTTGACGAACTCGTACTCGGCCGTCCCCAGGACATGGCGGATGTTGGCGAGCCGGCCGGTCGAGAGGTTGTCGAGCACCGAAACCCGATACCCCTCCGCGAGCAGGGCGTCGGCGAGGTGGGATCCGATATAGCCGGCGCCTCCGGTGAGGAGGGCCCGAGGTTGGCGCTGGGTCACGGACCGCATTCGACCGCGCCGGCCGTCCCCTCGACAAGCCGCGTGTCCGGCCGAGCCTCCGTTTGACCCCTCCTCCACCCGCACGGTAGCTTCCGGCCCTCCGGGAGGAGCCGGCTTGGAACTTCGTTTCGTGGTGCGACAGGGCTTCGCCGAGGCCCGGGACCTGGCCGCGGCCAACGCCGACGACGAGTCGCTCCAGGCCGCCCTGGTCGGAGTCGCCGAGGCTGCCGCCGGGGCGCTCCGGGCCGGGGGGCGCGTCATCGCCTTCGGCAACGGCGGCTCCATGTGCGACGCCAGCCACTTCGCCGAGGAACTGACCGGCCGCTACCGCAAGGATCGTCCCCCGATCGCGGCCATGGCCCTGAACGACCCCGGGCACCTCTCCTGCACCGCCAACGACTACGGTTTCGAGCACGTCTTCGCCCGCGGCGTCACGGCCCATGCGCGTCCCGGCGACCTGGTACTCGCCCTCTCGACCAGCGGCAACTCGCAGAACGTGCTCCTGGCCCTGGAGGCCGCCCGGACCGCGGGAGCCGTCACCGTGGGGTTCCTCGGCAAGGGCGGGGGCAAGGCCCGGGCCCTCTGCGACCATGCCCTGGTCGTCTCCGGGGGCACCGCCGACCGCATCCAGGAACAACACATCCAGCTCGTCCACATGCTGGTCGAGCTGATCGAGCGCCAGCTCCATCCCGAGCTCTACCGGGGCTGACGGACAGGAGGACCATGGACCTCTCGGGCAGGAGTTTCCTCGTCATCGGCGGTGCCGGCCTGATCGGCAGCCACGTGGTCGACGAGTTGCTGAAGCATGACGTGGCCAAGGTCGTGGTCTACGACAACTTCTTCCGCGGCTCCATGGACAACCTGGCGGGGGCTCTCCGGGACGAGCGGGTCACCATATCCCCCCACGGAGGCGACATCCTGCACCGGGACATCCTGGAGAAGGCCATGGAGGGCATCGATGGGGTCTTCCACTTGGCCGCTCTCTGGATCCTGCAGTGCCACGAGTACCCCGAGACCGCCTTCGAGGTGAACGTGCGAGGCACCTTCAACGTGGCCATGGCCGCGATCCGGCAGAAGGTCGGACGGGTGGTCTACTCGTCCTCGGCCTCCGTCTACGGCGACGCCCTCGAGATCCCCATGACCGAGGACCACCCGTACAACAACTTCACCTTCTACGGGGCCTCGAAGATCGCCGGCGAGCACTTCTTCAAGAGCCTGGGCCAGCGCTACGGGCTCCCCTGGGTGGGCCTCCGCTACATGAACGTCTATGGTCCCCGCCAGGACTACAAGGGCGCCTACACGGCCGTCATGCACAAGATCCTCGATAGGATCGGCACCGGAGAGCGCCCGGTGGTCTTCGGCGACGGCTCGCAGCAGTACGACTTCATCCATGTCGAGGACATCGCCCGGGCCAACGTGCTCGCCATGCAGGCCGAGGCCAGCGGCGAGTGCTACAACGTGGGCCGCGGCATCGGCACCACGATCAAGGACCTGTCGGAGCTCCTGCTGCGCCTCTCCGGGAGTGATCTCGAGATCGAGTACAAGCCCTCGGGGACCACCTTCGTGACCAACCGGATCGGCTGCCCCGAGAAGGCCCGGCGCGATCTCGGCTTCGAGTGGTCGATCGACCTCGAGGACGGGATGAAGAGCCTGATCGAGTGGCGCGGAGCCGACCAGGCAGCGCTCGCCGGCAAACGGCGCCGGACCGGCGGCGTCTCCCACGCCTGAACCGCCCCGGGCGGGAGGATCCCCATGTGCGGCATCGCCGGCATCGCCAGCCTCGACGGCTCTCCCGTGCCGCCCGAGGCCTTGAAGCGCATGGCCGACGCCCTGGCCCACCGGGGACCCGACGACGCCGGCTACGCCCTGTTCCGCTCCGGAACGGGATGCCACCGCTCCAGCGGGTCCTGGAGCGAGTTCGTCGACCCGGAATTCCGGCACGTCTGCGAACACCTCCCGGTCCTGGGAGGCAGCTACTACCAGGATGAGGTCCGGGAGGGCCGCTTCACTCTCGGCCTGGCCCACCGGAGGCTCTCGATCCTCGACCTCTCGGCCCGCGGCCACCAGCCGATGCCGAGTCCTGACCGGCGCTACTGGGTCTGCTTCAACGGCGAGATCTACAATTTCCGCGAGTTGCGCCGCGAGCTCGAGGCCGATGGCCACGCCTTCCGTACCGGATCCGACACCGAAGTGGCCCTGCGCCTCTGGCAGGAACACGGCGACCGGGCCATCGAGCGGCTCGACGGCATGTTCGCCCTGGCGCTCTTCGACAGGGAAGAGGGCCGGCTGGTGCTGGCCCGCGACCGGTTCGGCGTGAAGCCCGTCTACTTCGGGGTCGACGGGCCGTTCTTCCTGTTCGCCTCGGAGATCAAGGCCATCCTGGCCAGCGGGCTCTTCCCCGCGTCCCTGGATCCCTCGGCCCTGGTCGAGTATCTCACCTTCCAGAACCTGTTCCGCTCCGGGACCCTGTTCTCGGGGATCTCCATCCTGCCCCCCGGCTCGCTCCTCTCCCTCCGCCCCGGGCACGGCCCCCCGGAGCGGCCCCGGCGCTGGTTCCGGGGTTTCCCTCCCCCCGACCCCGCCCTCGCCGACCGCGCCACCGCGGCCCCCCTGGTCTCCGAGACCTTCGCGGCCGCGGTCTCCCGCCAGCTGGTGGCCGACGTCGAGGTCGGCTCCTACCTCTCGGGCGGCATGGACTCGGGATCGATCGTGGCGGTGGCAGGCCGCACCCTGCCCCGCCTGCTCACCTTCACCTGCGGCTTCGACCTCACCAACGTCGACGGGATCGAGCAGGGCTTCGACGAACGCCGCAACGCCGAACAGCTCTCCTACCTCCTGCAGACCGAGCACTACGACGTGGTGCTGCACGCCGGCGACATGCCGGCGGTCATGGACCGGGTGGCCTGGCACATGGACGACCCCCGGGTCGGCATGTGTCACCAGAACTGGTACGCGGCCAAGCTGGCGAGTCGCTTCGTCAAGGTCTGCCTGGCCGGTGCGGGGGGCGACGAGCTCTTCGCCGGCTACCCCTGGCGCTACCGGCAAGGGATCGAGGCGGGCAGCGTCGAGGCCTTCGACGACGCCTACTTCCGCTACTGGCACCGGCTCCTCCCTCCCGCCGAGCTCCCCGGCCTGCTCGCCCCCGATCTGAGAACCCACCTCGGCGAGACCCGGGCCAGCTTCGACGCGGTCATGGCCCGAGCCCCCCACCCCGGGCCGGGCGGCTCCGACCGCGAGGCACTGCTGGCGCGGGCCTTGGCCTTCGAGTTCGAGACCTTCCTCCACGGCTTCCTGGTCACCGAGGACCGGATCTCCATGGCGCACAGTCTCGAGACCCGCGTGCCCTTCCTCGACAACGCCCTGGCCGACCTGGCCTTCTCCCTCCCGGTGGCCACCAAGGTCGACATGGAAACCCTCGGCGGCCATGAGGGCTCCGCCCCCATGGCCACCGCCGAGGGCAAGATGGTGCTGCGCACCGCCATGGAGTCCTACCTGCCGCCCGAGTTCACCCGCCAGAAGAAGCAGGGCTTCTCGCCCCCCGACGAGAACTGGTTCCGGGGTCCCTCGATGGACTACCTGAAGGCCGTGCTCCTCGACCCGCGGACCCTGGCCCGCCCCTGGTTCGACCCGGGCTTCATGACGGCCCGGCTCGACGAGCACTTCACCGGCCGGCGCAACCACCGGCTGCTCATCTGGTCGCTGCTCAGCGTCGAGCTCCTGCAGCGACACTTCCTCGACGCTCCGGCCTCCGGACCGGGCTCGGGATCCGGTCCGGATACCGTCCGTGGCCGCGGCCGGCGCAGTGGAGCCTGAGCCCGTGCACGGGAGAGGACCCTGGGACCCCATCGGACACCTCGAGACGCTCCGCACCGGGCTCGCGGCCCTGGCGCGTCACCGCGGGATGCTCTGCACCCTGGCCCGCCGCGAGCTCGGCCAACCCCATGCCGGTCAGGTCCTGGGCCGGTTCTGGGTCGTCGGGCACACCCTCTTCCTGGTCCTGGTCTACGCCACCGTCTTCTCCTGGGTGTTCGCGGTACGCATGGGAGGGGGATCGGGACTGCCTGGCGACTACACCACCTACCTGCTCTCCGGCCTCCTCCCCTGGCTGGCCTTCTCCCAGGCCATGCTCCGCGCCTCGAGTTCGGTCACCTCCGCAGGCAGCCTGGTGCGACAGGTGGTCTTTCCCCTGGAGGTGCTCCCGGCCACCGCCGTGCTCACCGCCCTGCCTCCGCTGGCCGCCGGGGTCGCCTTGCTCCTCGCATGGTCGGTGCTGGCGACCGGACGGCTCCCGGCGATGTGGCTGGCGCTCCCGGTGGTGGCCGGGCTGCAGGTCCTCGCCATGCTCGGGGTCGGGTACCTGCTGGCGGGAGTCGGGGTCTTCGTCCGGGACACCAAGGACCTGGTCCAGCTCTTCACCACGATCAACGTCTACCTGATGCCGGTGGTCTACCTGCCGGACTGGGTCCCGGAGCGCCTCGCCTGGCTCCTGGTCGTGAACCCGTTCAGCGCCCTCGCCTGGTGCTGGCAGGACGTCCTCTTCTTCGGGACCTTCGCCCACCCCTGCGCCTGGGTCGCCTGCGCCGTGGGGTGTCCGCTGGCCTTCTCGGTCGGCTACCGGATCTTCTCCAAGCTGCGTCCGATGTTCGGGAACGTCCTGTGAGCCCACCCGATCCCGTGATCCGGGTCGAGGGCCTCTGCAAGGCCTTCGAGATCTATTCGCGACCCGTGGACATGTTCCTCGAGCTGGCGACCGGCCGCTCTCGCCACGACCTCTTCTG
The DNA here is from genome assembly GCA_964403795.1 of uncultured bacterium. Taxonomy (GTDB): domain Bacteria; phylum Muiribacteriota; class UBA6191; order CAZXTJ01; family CAYOHP01; genus CAYOHP01. Next base: position 6,388 of record CAYOHP010000069.1, read on the forward strand.
GGCCCTGCGCGACGTCTCCTTCACGGTGGCCGAGGGCAGCCGGGTGGGGATCGTCGGGCCCAACGGGGCGGGCAAGAGCACCCTCCTCCAGGTGGTGAGCGGGACCCTCCAGGCGACTTCGGGAACCGTCTCCGTCCACGGGAAGGTCTCGGCCCTGCTCAGCCTGGTTCCCTCCTGGAGCCTCGACGAGACCGGGATCGAGAACGTCCGCTTCAACCTGGCGCTGCAGGGCACGCCCCCCGACCGGATCCCCGGGATGGTCGAGGAGATCTGCGAGTTCACCGAGCTCGGCGCCTTCCTGGAGCGTCCGGTCCGGACCTACAGCTCGGGGATGAGCGCCCGCCTGGCCTTCGCCATGGCGACCTCCGTGGTCCCCGAGATCCTGATCGTCGACGAGGTCCTGGGTGCCGGCGACGGGTACTTCGCGGCCAAGGCAGCGGCCCGGATGCGGGACCTGGCCCGCAAGGGCAAGGCCCTCCTGTTCGTCAGCCACTCGACCGCCGCGGTCCGGCAGATGTGCGACCGCGCCCTGTGGATCGAGAACGGGGCGGTCCGCATGCAGGGGGACGTCGACAGCGTCCTGGCCCGCTACGAACAGGACATGCTCCGCCATGACGAGGAGACCCGGCGCAGCGGCAACATCCGCCGGGCCGAAGCCGCGGCCCGCTCGCCGGTGCCACGGGAGATCGGGGACCCCGACTCCGTCCGGGTACGGCTCATGCCGCGGGGAAGGGCCCGCCTCGCCCACAGCCACTACCTCAAGCGGATGACGGTGTGCGAGGCCGGAAGGCCCGAACGGCAGGTCCCCCTGGTGGCGGCACCCGACGATCCGCCCGGGGAGGGCCTCGACCTCGGCGGCTCCGAGTGGGGGCGGCCCTACGCCCGCCGCGGCGTGGAGTGCCGGATGCTCGTCCCCCGACCCGGATCCCGGCCCGGCGGCCAGGTCGTGCTCCGGCGGCCCCCGGGCCGGCCGGAGTCCCCCTGGACCTTCGAGCTGGAGATCGAGCTGCTCCCGGAACCGGACCCGGCCTCCGGCACCGAACCGCTGGATCTCGAACTCCTGGACCTCGGATCCGGTGCCTGGGTCGCCTGCCCGGAGGTGACCGGGGAGACGGGCCGGGCCGCAGGCGCGACCGATCCGGAGGAGTGGACGATCCGGAGGTTCCGGGTGGCGGTGGGGCCGACCTCGGCGTCCGACCGGGAGCGTTCCCTCGCCCGGGCGCGCCAGGCGGTCCGGCCCCCGGCCGAGATCCTGGACGCCGGGATCCTGGTGGCAGGGAACGAGGTCGCCTCGGTCCCGGAGGGCGTCCCCTTCGACCTCAGGATACGGGTCAGGTACCACGAGCCGGCGCCGGCTTCCTCGGTGAACCTGAACGTCTCACGGGCCGACGGCGTCTATGCCTTCTTCCTCCCCAGCGGGCTCCAGGGCGCCGAGGTCCGTGACTTCGCGGGGGACGCCGACGTGGTCTTCGGGTTCGACCCGAACCCCTTCGGTGCCGGCGAGTACCACCTCGGCATCTTCGTCTGCAACGGCTGGAGCTGGGACAACGTGCCCCCCTCCGAGATCCTCGCCCGTTCGACCGGCGAATACCGCTTCCGGGTCGATATGGCGACCCCGATCGCCTTCGGGCTCGTGAACCTGCGGGTCCCGGTCCGGCTGGACCTCCGCCCGTCCCCCGGCGCGTCCGATCGCGGTCCGGCCGGTCCCGGGGAGCCGGCTTGAGCCTGGGACTGCGGGCCCTGGCCTCGTCCCTGGGCCTGATCCGGCCCTGGGGCGAGCCGAGCATGCTCCCCCCCGGAGTTGTCCGCATGCTGGCGGTCAACTCGGACGTCGAGTTCACCACCTGGGACCGTCAGCTCCGCCTCCTGGAGCTGGCGGCCGAGGCCGGGGTCGAACTCGCCTCGAGCCTGTGGTTCTTCGCCGATCCCGAGATGACCTGGCGCCTCTTCGAGGACGATCTGACCCCCAGCCCGGTGGGCGAGGCGGCCATGGAGCTGGTCGGCCAGGGATGGTTCGACACCGTGCACAGCTTCGGGGGACGCCTGCACCGCCGGGGCGTTCGCTTCACCCGCCAGGACATCGGGGCGGGCTACGCCGAACTCGAGCGGCGCGGGCTCCGGATCCCGGTGTTCACGAACCACGGCACCACCGAGGACAAGCAGAACCTGGGTGGCCCTTGGGTCGGGACCCCCGGCCATCCTTCCTACCAGGAGGGCGATCTGCCGGGGAGTCCCCTCTACCACCTGGATCTCACCCTCCGGCACGGGGTGCGATTCTTCTGGACCGACATCGACCTCTCGCGCGAGCGTTGCTGGTTCCGAGCCGACCACCGCGGCCCGGACGCTCTCTTCGTGCCCCAGACCTCACGGGACGGCAGTCCCGTCCTCCGTTTCCGGCGCTTCTGGCGGGCCCGGAGCCCGGATGCCGAGTGGCTGGATTCGGAGATCGAGACGGCGCTCGCCGATCCGGCGCCCGGGTACTCGGTCCTCTACACCCACCTCGGCGTCCGGAGGGACCCTGCCGGACGGCCCCTGGCCGCCGCCTCCGGCGACTTCGAGGAGTCCACCCGCCGGGCCCTCGACCGGCTGGCCACCGCCCGCTCCGGGAGCGGGACCCTGGTCACCACGACCTCCCGGCTCCTGGCCAACGCCCTGGTGGCGTCCGCCCGCCCCTTCGGGCTCGCCCCCGAGGGGGACGGACTGACGGTCCGGCTCTCCTCCACCTGTCGCCTCCCCGGAGGACCGGAGGTCAGGCTCGCCTGGGAGGATTTCCAGGGACTCTCCATCCCCCTCGACCGCCCGCTGGCGGTCCGGGCCTGCCTCGACGGGGAGACCCGGGAGCTCTCGATCGAGGTGGGGAGGCACGGGACGCATGCGGTGCTCCCATGGGAGACTCGGGCCCCGGGCCCCGGGCTCGAGGAGGCGAGACGTCTTGCCGGTGGTTGACTTCACGGACCAGGATTGGCGCTCCGAGGTCGAGGCGCTCGGGGTGGCTGCGGATGTCCGCGACTGGGTGTTCCTCCAGATCTCGCGGGGTGCGGACTACTACTCCCGCCGCATCTCCCGGTTGGGGCTCCGCGGCGGGCGCGTCCTCGACGCCGGCTCCGGGATGGGGAGCTGGTCGCTCGGCCTGCTCCGGCACTTCGACGAGGTCGAAGCCCTCGACCTGAACCCGGAGTTCGTCCGGGTCGCGACCGCGGTGGCCTCGCGGCTCGACGGCCGGCTCCGGGTCCGGGAGGGCAGCGTCGAGGACCTGCCCTTCGAGGACTCGAGCTTCGACGCGGTGTTCTGCAACGGGGTGGTCTTCCTCACGCGGGTAGAACGGACCCTGGCGGAGTTCCGGCGGGTGCTCCGCGGTCGCGGCACGCTGTACCTGACCTTCAACGCCCAGGACTGGTGGCGTCACCTGATCCTTGTCCGGGGACCGACCGAGCCGAGCTGCGTGTACTTCGGGTGCAACGCCCTGATCGGATTGGTGTTCCGCTACCTCGACCGGCTGGCGTTCGAGGCGCGGGTCCGCCCAGCCACCCGGAGCGCCGCCCAGGAGGCCCTGCTGACCGGCTTCGGGGGCTCGGTGGTGGCGAGGCTGACCCCTCGCCCGCTCCGGCTCTCGATGGCCCTCTCCTCCCTGGCCGCGGCGCCCCGGGGAGAGCCCGGACCCTCGGAAATCGAGGAGACCATCCTCGCCCTGGCGCGCTCCGAGCTGGCGGAGGGCTTCGCCCGGGGGCGCGACGGCTCGCTCGCCTCCGAGGTCCGGGCCCTGCTCGCCACCCTGTGGGCCGAGGGCCCGGGGGTCACCCTCGCGCCCGAAAGTACCGACTACCGGAGGAGGCTGGCGGTCGACCTGGCGGCCCGCCTGGCGCTGGGCCGTCCCGAACACCGCATCCTGGTCCCCACCCATTCCTTCGAGCCCGAGGAGATGGCGGCGTTGCTCTCGGATCTCGGATTCCGGCGGATCGCCGCCGCCCCGGAGGGTGGTCTCTCGCTGGTCGAGGAGCCTCCGGTGGCTCCCATCTACACCCGGGACCAGGGGGTCTGGGAGATCCTGGCCGAGGCCCCCCCCACCGAGCCCTGAGCCTCTGATCCTTTCCCCGCCGGGCCGGGCGCGCCCCGTCCTCCCCGCTTGGGGCAACGTGTTCCTCGCAGGCCGGGTCGGCGGCGCGCTCCGCCTTGCTGAGGTTCCGGGGCCGGACCTAGAATGCGGCGCCTCGGCGCCAGGATCGGTCGCCGCACATGAAGCTCACGTCCCCATGTTTCGACGAGGCGGAAATCCTCGAGGTCCGCCGGTGCCTCGATTCCGGCTGGGTCACCCAGGGCCCCCAGGTCACCCGCTTCGAAAGCCTGGTGGCCGCCCGCCACCAGGCCCGCCATGCCCTCGCCACCACCTCCTGTACCGCCGCCCTGCACCTGGCCGTCCTGGCCCTCGAGCTGGGGCCCGACGACCAGGTGGTGGTCCCGGCCTTCACCTGGGTGACCTCCGCCTACGCCGCCGAGTACGTGGGCGCCGAGGTCGTCTTCGCCGACATCGACCCGGTGACCTTCAACCTCGACCCCAAGGCCCTGCAGGCGGCCCTCACCCCTCGGACCCGGGCCGTGGTGGTCGTCCACCTCTTCGGACGGCCGGCCCCCATGGACGAGATCCTGGCCGTGACCCGCCCTCGGGGGATCCGGGTGATCGAGGATGCGGCCTGCGCGGTCGGGACGACCTACCGCGGCCGGCCGGTGGGCGCCATCGGGGATCTCGGCTGCTTCTCGTTCCACCCCCGCAAGGTGATCACCACCGGCGAGGGCGGAATGGTCACCACCGACGACGACGAGCTCGCCCAGAAGGTGCGGATCTTCCGCAACCACGGCGCGTCGGGACCCGCGCCCGGAGAGCCCCAGGGTCCATGGACCATGTCCCGGTTCGAGCACGTCGGGTTCAACCTCCGCCTCTCCGACATCCAGGCGGCGGTGGGTGTGGCCCAGATGGCCAAGCTCGACCGGCTGCTGGCCGAGAGGCGTGCCAGGGCCGAGGACTACCACCTCCAGCTCGCCGGACTCCCGGACCTCGAGCTCCCGACCGACGAGCCCGAGGGAGGGCATACCTACCAGTCCTACGTGGTCCGCCTCCGCGAGGGAGGTCTGGAGCGCCGCAACCGCGTCATGGCCGGCCTGGCCGCGGCAGGGATCGAGAGCCGGCCGGGAACCCACGCGCCGGTCTCCCTGGGATGGTTCCGTTCCCGCCGCGGGGTCGAGCCGGAGAGGTTCCCGGCGGCCCTGGCCGCCCAGGACACCACCATCACCCTGCCCATCTTCCCCGGGATGACCGTCGAGGACCAGCGGAAGGTCGTGTCCACCCTGGCCGGTGCCCTCGCCGGGTCCGGGCCGTCCCGGGCGGCAGGCCGAACGTGACTTCCGGCGTCAGGCTCCGGTGTCCCGGGTGCCGGTCGGCCCTCCCGCTCCCCGCCCCCGGCTCGTCGCGATGGACCTGCCCCGGCTGTCGACGCCAGGGCCCGGCGGCTCTGGGTTACCTCGACCTGCTCGGGGAGGACCACCGCGATGCCACCGGCGACCACTACTCGCTCCAGTGGGGGGAGACCCTGGGCTTCCTCGAGTTCCTCCAGGAGCACCCCGGCGCCAAGCGCGTCATGCCCTCGGCCGACCTGGGCTGGAACGCCCTCTTCGCCACCATCCGGGAGCGCGCCCAGCGCCAGCCGGTGCGGGTCTATGACGCGGCATGCGGTTTCGGCGGGATCGCCGACGCCCTGCTCCGGGACGCCGGCGGTTCCCGCCTCGAGTACGTAGGAGCCGACATCCACGGCGCCCTGGCCGACATCCCCGGCCGGATCCCGGGCCTCGCCGGGCCCGGGCTGCTCCTCCGGTGGGACATCGGGCTCCCGCTCCCGGTCGCGACGGCCTTCGACTACGTGCTCTGCCGCGCCTCGCTTCACCACACGCCCGACCCGCGGCGGACCTTCGCCAGCCTGGCCGGCCACGTGGCTCCGGGAGGGACGCTGGCGATCTCGGTCTACAACCGCAAGGGGGCGGCGCGGGAGGCGGTCGACGACGCCCTGCGCTCCGTGGTGGCGGCCATGCCCGAGGCCGAGGCCTTCGCGGCCTGCCGGGAGTTCGCGGTGCTGGGCCGCGCCCTCCAGACCGTGGCGGCACCGGTGCACGTCCCCGAGGACCTCCCGATCCTGGGGATCCGGGCCGGCGAGCACCAGGTCCAGAGCCTGATCTACTACCACCTCCTGAAGTGCTTCTGGAACGACCTGTTCGGGGAACGGTTCTCGACCCTGGTCAACTACGACTGGTACCACCCGCCCTTCGCCTTCCGCTACCGCCTGGACGAGGTGCTCCCCTGGTTCGAGGAGGAGGGCCTCGAAGTGGTGGAGACCACCACCATCCCGGTGCAGCACTACCTGGTGGGACGGCGACCGGCGGTGGACGCCGCCCGGCCTTGAGCCGGGTACGCCGGTTCCTCGCTCGCGGCCTCAGGGCCCTGGCCGCCCGGGTCGAGGCAGGCCAGCCCTCTGCCGACCTCGCCTCCCAGGACTCCCACCCCTGGGAGCACCCGGGCCTGACCCCCGAGCGGCTCGCCCGGCTGCGGGAAGCCAGCCTGGCGGTCCACCGGGTCGCCCTCGAGCTGCCTCCCCCGAGCCGACCGCCCAACTTCGGGTTCGCCGTGAACCTGGCCCAGACGATGACCAAGTGGGCCGCCATCGTCCAGGCGCAGGGCGCCTCGGTGGAGGTGTATCCCCATCCTCTCGACCTCTCGGCCTTGAACGCCCCGGAGTGGGAGGACTTCGACGGCGAGTGGGCGGACGTCCACGACGGCGCCGGCTTCCTGGCCAGCTCGGCGAGCCGCCAGGGTCGGGTACCGGTGCGGCGGGTCCCAATGGACGACGTCGGCCTCTTCGCCGCCTGGAGGGGCGCCTGGCGGGGCCGACGGAGGGAGCTCGCGGTGGCGGCCTGCGGATCCCCCGGCTTGCGTACCGAGGCGCTCTTCGCCTACCGCGGCCTCTACCCCTACGCCGCCTTCGCCCGCGCCCTGGGTGCCCATGACGCGCTGGCGACCGCCAGCCTTCCCCTGGCGGCCTACCTCTCCGGCCGACCCTACCTGGCATGCCCGGTCGGCGGGGACCTCCAGATCGACTGCGGGCGCCCGGACGACGTAGGCCTCGCCCTCCTCCTCTCCTTCGCCGGGGCGCGTTTCCTCCTGGTCTCGAATCCCCATGTGGTGGCCCACTGCCGGCGACTCGGGCTCACCAACGCCCTGTTCCTGCCCTACCCCATGGACGACTCCCGGTACCGGCCCGGCGAGGGCCGGGCACGCCGCGACTGGGAAGCCAAGCTGGGTCCCGGCGTGTTCGTACTCTCCACCGCCCGCCAGGACACCGCCGTCAAGGGCCAGGGGGAGTCCCTGGTCGCCGAGCTGGTGCGCCTCGCCCGGGCGAGGCCCGGGCTCCGCTTCGTGTTCCTCTCCTGGGGAGCCGACGCCGACCGGCTGCGGGGAACCCTGGCGGCGGCGGGAGTGGCCGACCGGTGCCTGCTGCTGCCCCCCGTCGGCAAGGCCCGCCTGATCGACTACTACCGCTCCGCCGACCTGGTGCTCGACACCTTCGTCTACGGCTACTACGGGGCCACCGCCCTCGAGGCCGCGGCCTGCGGGAGGCCAGTGGTCATGCGGCTGCGCACCGCCCACTACGCTCCCCTCTACGGCGGCGACGTAGCGCCCGTCGAGAACGCCGAAGGCCCCGAGGCCGCCGCCGAGGCGATCCGCAGGCTCCACGACGAGCCCGACCTCCGACACGCCCGGGGGCTTGGCATGCGAGACTGGCTCGCCCGGGTCCATGGCGAGCAGACCGCCGGGAGGGTCCTCTTCGGGCTGCTCCGCATGGCCGCCGAGGGGATCCCCGCCCCCGCTGGCCTCGATCGCCCCCTCTCGGATCCGCTCTCGCCCGCGGAAGAGGAGTATCACCGCCGATGCCTGCGCCCGGTCCCCTGACGCTCCGCCCCCTGGCCGCCGAGGACGATCCGGCGCGCCAGGCCGTGCAGGACACCTCCCCCGACGCGACCCTCTTCCAGTCCCTCGAGTTCCGCCGGGTCCTCGACGAGGTCGTGCCGGGGACCTCCAAGGCGCTGGGCGCCTTCCGCCGCGACACGCTCCAGGGCTTCCTCCCCTGGAAGGAGCTGACGGTGCCCGGGGTCGGCACGCTGGTCAACAGCCTCCCGTGGTACGGGAGCCACGGAGGAGCCGTGCTCGCGGCGGGAGCCGGCGACGAGGTCCGGGACGCACTGCTCGCCGGCTTCGGGGAGCACCTGGCCGCCACGCCCGACCTCCTCTCGGCCACCGTCAGCCTCTCGCCCTTCGAGGCCGGACGCGCCGAGGAGTACCGGGCCCGGCTCGGGGCCCGCACCCGGGACCACCGGATCGGGCAGGTCACGCCCCTGCCCTCGGCGGGCGCCGATCCGGAAGCTGCGCTCCTCTCCGGCTTCGAGAAGAAGACCCGGAACCTGGTCCGCAAGGCCTGCCGCCAGGGATTCCGGCTCGAGGACGGCGACCACGACCGGGGCTGGGCGGTGCTGGCCGGGATCCACGAGCAGAACATGGCGGCCCTGGGGGGCAAGGCGAAGCCGCGCCACCACTTCGAGGCCCTGCGTCGGCACCTGCCCCGGCGCCGCCTGGCCCTCGCCCTGGACGGCGACACCCCGGTGGCGGGCCTGCTGGTCTTCTACTTCCGGGACCAGGCCGAGTACTTCACGCCGGTGGTGCACCACGACTGGCGGCCCCGGCAGCCCCTCTCCTTCCTGATCCTGGAGGTGATGAAGGAGGCCATGGCCCGGGGGATCCGGATCTGGAACTGGGGGGGGACCTGGCCGGGCCAGGCGAGCCTCCACCACTTCAAGGCCGGCTTCGGCGCCGAGGACCGGCCCTACAGCTACGAGATCGTGGCCCCGGACCCGGGTCTGGAGCGCCTCCGCCAGCACCGGACCCGGCTCGGCGAGCTCTTCCCCTGGTACTATGCCTACCCCTATGCCGAGCTCTGAAGACCCGCAGGAAGCGGGGGAGCGGCTCCCCCGCTTCCGCAAGGACCCCTCCGAGGAGGCGTGGTTCCTGGCCCTCAACCTGGCCCTCGCCTCCCTCGACCTCCCGGACCCGACGGTGCCGACGGACCCGGCGCGCCTCCCGCTCGTCTACATCGTGGGCGTGCCGCGCTCGGGGACCACCCTGGCCTCCCAGCTCGTCTCCCGCCACCTCGTGGTCGGATGGATCGGCGGACTGGTGGCCCGGTTCTGGGCCCGTCCCTCGGTCGGGATCCGGCTGGCCCGGGCCCTCGACCCCGACTACGGACGAGCCGCGATCTCCTACCGGAGCCTGCACGGTTACACCGGCGGCTTCGCCGGGCCCCACGAGTTCGGCTACTTCTGGCGGCACTGGCTCGGGCTCGACACCCTCCCCAACCACCGCCTGGACGCCGACGCCCTCGCCCGCGTCGACCGGCACGGCCTCCGCCGGGCCCTCGAGGAGGAGATTCTCTCGAACTTCGCCATGCCGGTGGTCATGAAGAACCTGATCGCCGGCCTCCAGGCCCGCTGCCTGGCCGAGATCCATCCCGCCAGCCTCTTCCTCCGGCTCCGCCGGCCGCGGGAGGAGACGGTCCGCTCCATCCTGCGCGCCCGGATCGAGCGCTACGGGGACCCCGCCGTCTGGTGGTCCCTCAAACCCTCGACCTTCCCGTTCCCGGACCTGGGCCGGGACCCCGCCGCCGACGTCGTCCGCCAGGTCGACGACCTGGAAGCCGACCTGGACGCCGAGCTCTCCTGGCCCGGGATCCGGGTGCTGGAGGTAGAGCACCAGGCCATGCTCGAGGATCCCTCCGCCATGCTCGTCGGCCTCCAGGCAGGACTCGCCTGCATGGGGGCGCCCGTGGCCGCGGTGGCCTCCGCCCCGCCCGCCTTCTCGCCGCCCACCCCCACGCCGCTGCCCCCCTGGCTCGAGGTCGCGGTGGAGCGGGCCCTGACCGCCTCCGGCCCGGGGCCGGCATGAGCCCGGGTCTCGAAGGCCTGGCCTCCGACGACCCCCGCCTGGCCCAGGCCCTCGCCTGGAGCCGGGAGTTCGCGGCCCGCAACGGCCGCCCCCTGCGGGTGCTCCACATCGGCAACATCGCCAACAACGGCTACAACGACGCCGAGCTCCTGGTCGAGGCGGGCATCGACTGCGACGTGCTCTGCCACGACTACTACCACATCATGGGATGCCCCGAGTGGGAGGACGCCGAGTTCGACGGGGACTACGGCGACCAGTTCCACCCCGCCTGGCACGAGGTCGACCTCCACGGCTACCGCCGCCCGGCATGGTTCGCCCAGGGACCGCTGTGGCTGGCCCTGCGCTACCTGCTGGCCCGCCGCACCGGCGACCGGGCCCGGGCCGCCCGGCTCGATGCCTGGATGCGCCGCTTCCGCTGGGCCTACTCGGTACGCGGTCCGGTGCTCGGGCGACTGGCCGGGATGCTGCGCCTGGCAGCCCGGGCCGGCGGCTGGCTGATCCGGCTGCGGTCGGTCCTGGCCTTCTACCTGGGACCTCGGACGGGATCGGCCCCTGGCCGGGACGCCCTCCGCTACGGTCCCGAGGGCGCACCCGGGTCGAGCGATCCGCTCGCCGACTTCGACCGCGTCTTCCCGGATCGCGCCGACCGGCTTCGCTCCTCCGACGTGGCCCTCTTCCGCCCGTCCGATCCGGCCTGGAAGGAACTCCTCGCCCACTACGACGTGGTCAAGGGCTACTCCACCGATCCCATCATCCCCTACCTGCTGGGGGTCCGCCCCTACGTGGGCTACGAGCACGGCACCATCCGGGACATCCCCTTCGAGCCCACCCCCACCGGCCGCCTCACCGCCCTCGCCTACCGGATGGCGGACCACGTCCTGATCACGAATCCCGACTGCATCCACGCGGCCGGCCGCCTGGGTCTGCCTTCGATCTCCTTCGTCCCCCACTCCATCGACCAGAAGTACTACCTCCATCGGGACGCACCCCGGGCCGACCCCCCCTACGTCTGGTGCCCCTCCCGCCACGACTTCGCGGTCAAGGGCACCGACCGCCTGTTGCGCGGCTTCGCGGCCTTCGCGGCCAGGAACCCCCGCTTCCGGTTGAAGACCGCGGGTTGGGGTGTCGACATCGGGAGGTCCCGGGCCCTGATGGAGGAGCTCGGGATCGCCGACCGGGTCGACTTCGTGCCTCCGCTCCCCATCCCCAGGTTGATCGAGACCACCCGGAGGGCGACCGTCCTGGTGGATCAGTTCAGCGGTGGTTTCGGCGGGATCGCACCGACCGCGCTGGCCTGCGGTACGCCGCTGGTCATGCACCTCGACTTCGCCGACTACGCCTGGTGCTTCGACGGCCTTCCCCCCTACTTCGAGGCCGCCGGACCCGAGGCGGTGGCGACCGCGCTCGAGGCCGCGGTGGCCGCCGACCCGGTCGAGTACCGGGCGCGGGCGCTCGCCTGGATGCGCCGCAACTACTGGTACGGCTCGCTGGTGGCGGCCCACCTGGAGGCCTGTGCTAGGGTGCTCGGCGAGCCGCTCCCCGGGAGCGGCCGCCCGCGACCGCCCGAGGAGGAGAGCGTCCGTGCGAACTAGCCTGCTGGGCCACCTCGAGCGGGACGACCTCGGTCGCCCCGGACTCACCAGCCTCGAGGAATCCGGCGACCAGGTCGAGACCGGCATTCTGCGGGGCCGGGGGAAGGCCTGGTTCCCGGTCGAGAGGGGCGTTCCCGCCTTCCTCCGCGGCGAGCTCCGCCCCGACCACTCCGCCTTCGCGGCCCGCCACGGCCTGGCCGCCGCCCGCCGGCCGCGTCGGCCCCCCGCCAGCAGCCAGGCGAAGACCACCGAGACCTTCTCCGACAAGTGGCGCCGCTTCCGGACCTACGGCCTCGAGCCCTCCCACCGCGAGTTCCTCTTCGACTGGTACGTGAAGAAGCTCGGCCTGCCCGACCGCGCCGCCCTCGAGGCGTTCTACCGGTCCCGGACCAGGATCCTCGAGGTGGGACCCGGGTCCGGTTTCAACACCCGGTTCATGGCCGAGCTCTGTCCCGGCGAGGTGTTCGCGGCCGACATCTCGGAGGCCGCCTTCACCACCTACCAGAACACCCGCCACCTCAAGAATTGCCATGTGGTCCAGGCGGACCTGATGGACCTGCCCTTCCCCGACGGGTACTTCGACTTCGCGATCGCCGACGGGGTGCTCCACCACACCCCGGACACCCGGCGCGCCATGGAGGCCGTCTTCCGGAAGGTCCGGCCCGGGGGGCAGTTCTTCTTCTACGTCTACCGGCAGATGGGGCCGGCCCGGCTCTTCTGCGACCGGCACATCCGGGAACGGCTCTCCCGCCTCGATCCCGAGGAGTGCTACCGGGCCTGCGAGCCCCTGACCGAACTGGGCAGGGCGCTGTCCGCCCTGAAGGCGACGGTCACCCTCGAGAAGGGGGTTCCCCTCCTCGGCATCCCCCCCGGCACCCACGACGTGCAGCGTCTCGTCTACTACAACTTCGTGAAGTGCTTCTGGAACGACGCCTTCGACTACGAGACCAACAACATGGTGAACTTCGACTGGTACCACCCCCACGACGCCTGGCAGCACACCCAGGAGGAGGTCGAGGGCTGGCTCCGGGACCTCGGGGTCACCGAGTATGCCTTCCATCCCGCCAACCCGAACGGGATCTCGACCCTCCTGACCCGGCCGGAGCGCCCTCGTCGGGCGGCCCGGACCCCGGCCCCCCGCCGTGCCCCCCGGACCCGTCGCAAGGCCTGACGACAGGCCCCCCACCGGGCCTGTCCCCTCCGCTCCTGACGCCCGGCGGTACCGCCTGGTGTCGGTCCTGCACCGCCTGGTCTTCCCCTCGGTTCGCTTCGCGATCCGCCTGCTGGCACGCCTGGTGCGCGGGGTACGCGGACCGGGTACGGTCCGGCGCAGCCTATGGGCCGGGACCCCCATCCTCACCCTGGCGACCAAGTCCGCCGCCGAGCGGCTCCTGGGGATCGAGGCCGATTCCCTGGTATTCCGCACCTACTTCGTGACCCGGGCCTTCACCTACGACCTCTCGGGCTGGACGGGATTCCTCCCGCTCCGGTTCCTGCTCCCCTACCTGGTCCTGGTCTGGGCCGTGGTCCGCTACCAGCGCTTCCACTTCTTCTGCGACCGTGGCCTCCTCCCGCAGCTCGAGCCCTTCGCCATGAACCTCGACGAACTCGGTCTGCTGCGCGAGCTCGGCAAGGAGGTCTTCCTCTGGACCTACGGTGCCGACGTCCGCACCCGCGCCCGAACCGTGGCACTGGGTACCTACACCTGCTGCACCGACTGTCCCCTGCCCGGTTCCTCCTGCATCTGCGACGAGGACCGTTGGTCCGCCCAATACCGGCAGCTCTCGTCCCTCGCCACCCGGGTCTTCTCGATGGGAGACATGGTCGAGTACACCCCCGGCAGCCGCAACGACCTCTTCTTCTGGCCGCTGGATCTCGGTCGCGATGGGGGACGTCGCTATGCGCCGGCCTACCCCGACCCCGGGGGGACCCACCCGGTCCGGATCGTGCACGCCCCCAACCACCGGGCCTTCAAGGGCACGCGCTACCTGGAGGCCGCGGTGGCCCGCCTCCGGGATCGCGGCATCCCGGTGGAGCTGGTGCTGGTCGAGGGAGTGCAGAACGACAAGGCCCTGGAGATCTACCGGGGCGCCGACCTGGTCTTCGACCAGTGCCTGATCGGGTTCCACGGCTACTTCGCGCTCGAGGCGATGGCCATGGGAAAGCCCGTGATCGCCTTCGTGCGGAAACCCGGCGGGTACCTCCTCGACCCCGAGGCATGCCCCCTCCAGTCGGCGGACCCGGACGGGCTGGAGGCTCTGCTCGAGAGCCTGATCGGGGACCGGACCCGGCTCGCCGAGCTGGGTCGCCGCGGCCGCAGCTATGTCGAGCGCCACATGACCCTCGAGGCCTTCTCACGACGCCTGGCCGGGGCGTACCGTGAGCTGGGAGCGAGGGTGGCATGAGGATCTCGGTGCTGGGGGCCGCGGGTTTCGTCGGTCGCCACCTCGTTCGCGAGCTCTCGGGCAGGGGACACCGGGTGGACGGGTTCGACCTGGTGCCGACCGCCGGGCCGGACCCCCTGGTCCTCCCCCTGGACGTCACCGCTCCCTTCGCTCTGCCCGGGGGGACCGAGGCGGTGGTCTACCTGTGCCAGCACCCCGGCTACCGCGACTTCCCCAGGGGAGTGGGTCAACTCTTCGCGGTGAACACCGGAGGTGCGATCCGGACCGCCGAGGCGGCGGTGGAGGCCGGGGCCCGGGCTCTGCTCTTCGCCTCCACCGGGAATGTGTACCGCCCCTCCTTCGCTCACCTCGACGAGGACGCCCCCCTGCGGCGGGACGATCCCTATGCGCTCAGCAAGGTGGCGGCCGAGGAGGCGCTCGCCCTGTTCGAACCGCGTCTGGCGGTGGTGCGCATGCGGCTCTTCGGGATCTTCGGTCCAGGGCAACGCCGCCTGCTGGCGTCCACCCTCCTCGAGCGGCTCCAGAGCGGTGCGGAGATCACCCTGGAACCCAAGCCGGGGGAGGACGACACCACCGAAGGCATGCGGATCTCCTTCTGTTTCGTCGCGGACTGCGTCCGGCGGATCGCCGACCTGGCGGAACGGGCGGTCTCGGGCCAGGACACGCCCCGGGCCCTTAACCTCTCCGGTCTCGAGGCCCTAGGGATCCGGGCCTTCGCCACCGCTATGGCCGAGGTCCTCGGCGTCGAGCCGCGCTTTCGCGTCCTCCCCACCCGGCGGGCCTTCGACCTGATCGCGGATCCCCTCCTCTCGATCCGCACCCTGGGACCACACTCCACCGCCCTGCGCGAGGCCCTCGCGGCCATGGTGCGGGAGGCCGTACCGGCCTCCGGCTCCGGGACCGGGTCCGGCACGGTCCGGGGCCACGGCGGGACCGCAGGCCCGGGCCCTTGAGGGTCCTCCACGCCCCGGTCAACTTCGGGAGCCACCCCTCCACCCTGGCCGAGGCCGAGAACCGCTTCCGGGGCCTGGTCGGCGGATCGGGGGAGAGCCGTGCCGCCGACTTCCAGCCGAGCGGTCTGGTCTCCTCCGCGGCCGACGTGTTCCCCATGGCGGGCCGGGGGATCCCCGCCCAGGCCGCCAGCCGACTGCGTGGCCTGGCCTACGCCCTCAGGCGGGTCCCGGGCCTGGACGTCCTCCATCTCTACTTCGGCCTCGGGTTCCTCCGCCTGGGCTGGAGGGCTCCCTGGTGGAACGGGCTCGAGATCGGCTTCTGGAGGTGCCTCGGGCCACGGGTCTTCATGACCTTCCAGGGCTGCGAGGTCCGCCACAAGACGGCCTGCGCCCGACAGGCGGTCTCGGCCTGCCGGACCGGGGAGTGCTCGGTCGCCTGGTGCGACGCCGGGGTCGACCGGGCCCGCAGCGCCATGGTCAGGGCCCTCCAGGGACGGTGCGACAAGCTCTTCTGCCTGAATCCCGACCTCCTCCCCTTCGTCCCCGGTGCCGAGTTCCTCCCGTATGCCAACGTCGACCCCGATCTGCTGCGGCGCCCGCCGGGCACGCCCCCGACGGGCGGGATCCCGGTGATCGCCCACGCCCCCTCGGACCGCAGCATCAAGGGCACCCGCTACGTGGTCGAGGCCGTCGCCGGACTGGGAGCGGACAGGGCCCGCCTCGACCTGGTCGAGGGGGTTCCCAGGGCAGAAGCCCTGGAGCGTTACGCCACCGCCACCCTGCTGGTCGACCAGGTCCTGATCGGCTGGTACGGAGGGCTCGCGGTCGAGGCCATGGCTCTGGGACTGCCGGTGGTCTGCTACCTGAACCCGACCTACCTGGCCGCCATCCCGACACCCATGAGGGACGAGCTGCCGCTGGTCTCGGCCACTCCCGGCACCCTGGCCGAGACCCTCGCGGGACTCCTCGCCGACCCGGGCCGGAGGGCCGAGCTCGCCCGCCTCGGACGGCGCTTCGTGGCCCGCTGGCACCACCCGGTCCGGATCGCCCGGAGAATGTTCGATCTCTATCGCGACCCGTCGCTCTCCTTCTGGGCCGGGTACGATCCCGAGGCCCCGGTCGGGCCGCCCGGGTGAAGCAGGCAGGGAGCAGACGATGCTGGTCCTGACGGTGGTCGGCGCTCGCCCCCAGTTCGTCAAGGCCTCCATGGTCAGCCGGGCGTTCGCCTCCCGGGCCCGGCAGGGAGTCGATCTTCGCGAGGAGATCCTCCACACCGGCCAGCACTACGACCCGGCGATGAGCCAGGTCTTCTTCGACCAGCTGGCGATCCCCCGGCCGGTGGCCAATCTCGAGGTGGGGTCCGGTTCCCACGGCGAGGTCACCGCCCGCATGCTCCTGGGCATCGAGGCCGAGATCCTGGCCCGCCGCCCCGACTGGGTGCTGGTCTACGGGGACACCAACTCCACCCTGGCGGGTGCCCTGGCCGCTTCCAAGCTGCACGTGCCGGTGGCCCATGTCGAAGCCGGGCTCCGCTCCTACGACCAGCGCATGCCCGAGGAGGTGAACCGGGTGGTCACCGACCACCTCTCCCGGCTGCTCCTGGCACCCACCCGGGCCGCGGTCGACAACCTCGCCCGCGAGGGCCTGACCCGGGGGGTCCGGGCGATCGGGGACGTGATGTTCGACGCGGCCCGGGTCTTCGGCGACCTGGCCCGGCGCCAGAGCGATGTGCTCCAGCGCCTCCGGCTCGAGGCCGGCGGCTACTTCCTGGCCACGGTGCACCGGGCCGAGAACGTCGACGACCCGGCGCGCCTCTCCGGCATCCTCGAGGGGCTGGGACGCGCCGCCCGGAGCCGGGTCGTGCTGCTCCCGCTCCATCCCCGGACCCGGGCCCGGATCCTCGCGGCCGGGCTCGAGGGCGCCTTGGCACCGCTGCGGGTGGTCGAGCCGGCGCCCTTCCTCGACATGGTCCGCCTGGAGCAGGAGGCCCGTGCCATCCTCACCGATTCCGGGGGAGTCCAGAAGGAGGCCTACTTCCACGGCGTGCCCTGCGTCACCCTCCGGGAGGTGACCGAGTGGGTCGAGACCGTGGAGGCGGGTTGGAACCGCCTGGTGGGAGCGGACCCGGCCCGGCTGGAGGCCGCCCTCGCGGATCTGGCTCCAGGCCGGCCGATCCCCGACTACGGCACCGGCGGGGCCGCCGAAGAGGTGGTGGACGCCCTGCTCCGACCGGGCTAGTCTCCAGGCCCATGGAGCCGTCCCCCGCGCCCCGGAACGCCACTCCCCGGGGTCCCGAGGAGGTCGTCACCGCCTTCCTGCTGCTCCATTTCCTGACCTTCGCCGGGGTCAACCTGGCGCTGGCGGTCGCCACCCTGACCTGCCTGGCCAGCCCCGGGGTCCGTCGCCGCTTCTTCCTCCCCTGGCCCGGTGCCACCCGCGCCGCGATCCTGGCCTTCGTGGCCTGGATGTTCGTCTCCCGTTGCCTCTCGCCCGAGAGCTGGGTGGAGGGCGTCCGCCTGGATCGCAACATCGGGTGGAAGCCGGCCCTCGCCATGGTCCTCGGGTACCTGGCCGCGGGGCCAGGAGCGTCCGGCGCGCGACGGATCGCCCTCCGGGTGGCCGCCGGCGCCGCGCTCCTGATCCTGCCGGTGCTGCCGACCTTCGACGGGTACCGGATCAGCATGGGCACCAGTGTCTACGGCCGCGAGATCCTGGGGCCCAACGTCCTGGGCGGCGCCCTGGCCTACCTGGCCCTGATCACCCTCTCCCTGGGCCTGGCGACGCCGACCGGTGCCCGCACCCAAAGGCTCGCCCTGGCCGGGCTCCTCGTCCTCCAGACCGTGCTCACCGGGAGCCGCACCTCCTGGGTGCTGCTGGTGACGGGGGCCGCCACCCTGCTGGCCCTGCGCCTCTCGGGACGTTCCCTGGTCCTGGGCCTGGCGGGCCTGGCGATGGCGGCCGCCACCGCGCTGGTCCTCCAGCCCCGCTACCTCCTCATGGCCGACGCCTCCACCTCCCTGGCCTTCCGGAAGCAGGTCTGGGCCAAGGGCGCCCACCTGATCGCCCGCGCCCCGGTGTTCGGGGCCGGATCCCGCCACCTGGGGAACCTCGCCGACCAGCTCTGGCCCCCGTACATGGGTGTCCCCATGGGCTGGACCGAGACGGTGCTGATCGGGAACCCGAGCGAGTTCCACAACGACTACCTGTCGCTGGGCGCCCAGTACGGGATCCCGGGGACCCTCCTGTTCGTGACCCTGCACGGGGTGCTCCTGGCGACCCTGGCCCGGGCCGCCCGGTCCCGGGAACCGGATCGGCCCGCCGGAGGAGGTCCGCGGCAGGGACCCGGCCAGGGGAGCGGCGCCCTCGACGACCCCGATGACCCCGACGGCCCCGAGGTCACCGGCCTGCTCCGGGGCCATGCCGCGGCGATCACGGGTCTCATGGTCTACGCGCTCGCCAATCCCACCTGGATGAACAAGGAGCTCGGGCCGTTCACCGCTTGCCTGATGGGTACCGGCCTGGGTGCTGCCGCGGCCAGGCTGCGAAGGCCCGGCGCCGAGCCCGCGACCGGACCGGAGGACGCCGCGCCTCCCCTACCCTGCAAGCTCTGCGACCAAGGGTCCGCTCCGCTCCGGTACCGGCTCAGGGACGGCTCGCACCTCCACGTCTGCGACCGCTGCGGCGCCCACTTCCTGTCCCATCGCGACGACCTCTCGGCCCTCCCGGCCAGGCTCGCGGCGGGGGAGCTGACCGACGCCGACCGCGCCTACCTCGAGCACGAGCAGCACGGCAACCGTGCCCGGTTCGACCAGAAGGTCGAGCTGCTGGCCGCTCATCTCGACCTGGAGGGAGCCCGCTGTCTCGACCTGGGAGCCGGGGGCGGACTCTTCATGCACCTCCTCGCCGGCAGGGGAGCCCGGGTCGAGGGCATCGAGCCCAACCGGGTGAGCGCGGCCTTCGCGGCCGAACGCTTCGGGCTCGACCTCGACCCCCGCCTGCTCGGCGACCCCCACTGGCAGGACACCGCCCGCGGCGCCTTCGACGCCGTCACCCTTTGGGACGTGATCGAGCACGTCAACGAGCCGCGCACCCTGCTCGCCGAGGCCGGCGCCGTGCTCCGGCCGGGCGGCCTGCTGCTCCTCGACACCCCCATGCGCGACGGGACCTACCATCGGTTGGGCGAGTTCGGCTACCGGCTCTCGGGCGGCGCCGTGCCCGGATTCCTCGACCTCCTCTATTCGAGCCAGCCGCTCGGCCACAAGCAGATCCTGTCCCGCTCCGACCTGACCCGCCTCCTCGACCGGGCCGGCTTCGACCTCCTCGAACTCCGGACCCAGCATGAACTCACCTATCCGGTGGCGAACTACCTCCGGGCCTTCTTCCGCTCCGAGCACCTGGCCGCCTGGCTCGAAGCCCCCGCCACCCTGCTCCTCCGCCTGCTCCCGGTGCGGAACAAGATGGTGGCAGTGGCCAGGAAGCGGGATCGACCCGCCTCCCCATGACCGCTCCCGAGACCCTGTTCGTCACCCAGTACTACGTGCCCGAGATCGGTGCCACCCAGTTCCGCATGCACGACTTCGCCCGTACCCTGGCCGCCTCCGGCCACCGGGTCCGGGTGCTGACCGAGATGCCCAACCACCCCGCCGGGGTGATCCCCCCGGCCTACCGGGGACGCCTGCACCTGGTCGAGGAGATCGACGGCGTCACCGTGGACCGGGTCTGGGTCCATGCCCGGCCCCGCGCCAGGGCCCTCGACCGGATCCTCTTCTACGCCAGCTTCGCGCTCCTGGCGTCCCTGCGGTTCCTGACCCTGCCGAGGCCCAGGGTCGTGTTCGCGACCAGCCCGCCGCTCCCGGCCGCGGTGCTGGCGGCCCTGGCCGCCTGGATCCGGGGCGTGCCCTTCGTGCTGGACGTGCGCGACCTCTGGCCCGATTCGATCTTCGACCTGGGCGAGCTCCCCGACGCCTGGTACACCCGCCCCCTGCGATGGATGGAGCGTTTCGTCTACGCCCGGGCCGTGGCCATCGTCTACAACGTGCCGGCCTTCGACGCCTACCTGGCCACCGCCGCCCCCGGAAAACCCCGGCACCTCATCATGAATGCGGCCGACACGGTGGTGCCCGGCTATGCGCCGGTGCCCGGCGGCGAGCCGGGGATCGACCGTCCCATGCGGATCTTCTACACCGGCCTCCTCGGCCTGGCCCAGGACCTGACCCGGCTGGTGGCCGCCACCCGGCTGGTGCGCCCCGATCTCGACCTCGAGGTCCGCATCTACGGCACCGGTCCCACCCGCGACCGGGTCCTGGCCATGCTCCCCGACCATCCCCGGGTCAAGCTCTACGAGCCGATCCCGCGCCACCAGCTCGACCGCGAACTCGAGTCCGCGGACCTCTGCTTCCTGCACCTCCGGGACGTCCCGAGCTTCCACGTGGCATTCCCCCGGAAACTCGTCCACGCCATGAGCCGAGCCAAGCCGGTGCTGGTGGCCGCGGCCGGGGAGCTCCCCGGGTTCGTGGCGTCCCGGGGCATCGGGCTCTCCACCGACCCGGAGGATCCCGCCGCCATCGCCCGCAGCATCGAGCTCGCCTGGGAGCGGCGGTCGGAGTGGGCGGCCTGGGGTGCCGCCGGCCTGGCGGTGATCCGGGAGCGTCACGACCTGGCCGAGAACACCCGCCGCCTCGCCGAGGTCCTGGAGGCCGCCGCCTCCGCCGCACGCCCCTCCTGACCGCCGCCGGCCAGCTCGGAGAGCCGCCCGGGCGTCCCCGCCAGCTGTCGGTCGGAGAATGCGTCCGCCACCCTCGCCCCGGGCCGCAGCCACCGTGCCGCCCCGCTCCCGGATGCCTCGAGCCGGGCCCTCAGCCAGCGTCCCACGCCCGCCGCCACCCACTCCCGGCTGCGGGCCTCGAAGCCGAACTTGTACCTGGCCCAGCGGATCGGATCGGGCACCCGGCCCGCCATCACGCTCCGCAGCAACCACTTGCCGTAGCCGTCGCGGATCTTGTCCTCCCGGGGCAGGGCCAGCCCCAGCTCCATGACCCGGTAGTCCATGAACGGGAGCCGGCTCTCGATGGACCACCCCATGGAGTTGCCGTCCTCGTAACGCAGGAGCGTCGGCAGGCTAAGGCGCGTCACATCCAAGATCTGGCGCTCCCCCAGGGACCGGCCGGCCAGTCCCATGGCCTCCTGTGAGGGTGCGGGCAGCACCAGGGTGCCGAAGTCCCCGGCGGTCCCCGCGGCCTGTGCCCGGCCCGACGACGGCCCCGGGTCCCGGCCCAGGTAGCGCGTCATGAACCGCCAGGGACGGGTACCCCGGACCAGGTCGCCGGCCAGGAACCGGGCCAGGCCCGCCAGGCCCAGGCAAGCTCCCACCAGCCGGCCGGCCCCCAGGTCCTCGGCCACCGCCCATGCCTGGTACTTGCGATAGCCCATCAGCGCCTCGTCGGCTCCCTGGCCTCCCATCACCACCTTGAAGCCCTCGCGGGAAGCGGCCCGGTAGACCAGGTTCTGGGCCACCACGCTCAGGTCCGGGAAGGGCCCGTCCTGCATGGCTAGGGTGGCTTCGACCGCCTCCTCGATCTCGCCTCGCCGGGCCCGGATCCAGCGGACCGGGAGCCCGAGCCGTCCCGCCAGGAGCGAGGCCGCCCCTCCCTCGCCTGCCGGCTCGCGCGGGTCCCCGAAGCAGAAGGCCACCGGCCGCACCCCGGCCTCCACCGAGAGGGCCGCCACCGAGGCCGAGTCGAGGCCTCCCGAGAGCGAGAGGGCCACCGGCACGTCGGCCCGGAGACGCAGCGCCACCGCCCCGGCCAGCGTCTCCCGGAGCCTGGCCCCGCGCTCCTGGGAGCCGAGGCCCGCAAGCTCCTCGCGTCGGGCCGCCACCCGCTCCTCGAGCCGGTACCAGCGCTCCGGTGCCCCGACCACCGGACGATCGCCCGAGAGGTCCACCGCCACCCGGCAACCCGGTGGCACCGAGCGGATGCCGGAGAAGGCCGAACCGCCGGCCTCGTCCTCGTAGACGCCCCTTGCCAGGCCCCTTGCCGCCCAGGCAGGGTCCGGCTCCGCACCCACTACCGCGGCCAGCGCCCGGGCCGAGGAGGCGAAGAACAGGCCCCCGTCAGCCTCCGCCCAGAACAGGGGCTTCACGCCGAAGCGATCCCGCACCAACCAGAGCCGCCGCTCGACCCGGTCGAGCAGGCCCAGGGCGAACATACCGTTCCAGGACTCCGGGGCCCCGGGTCCGCGCTCCGCCCAGGAGGCCAGGAGGACCTCGGTGTCGGAGCCGGTGGAGAACCTCGCGCCTCCCGTCTCGAGGCGGCGCCGGAGTTCCCGGAAGTCGTAGAGCTCGCCGTTGAACACCACCGAGAGGCGCCCCCCGGCTCCGTCCATCGGCTGGTTCCCGGCCCGGGAGAGTTCGACGATCGAGAGCCGGTCGTGGCCCAGGACCACCGAGAGCCCCCCGCAGCGCTCCTCGCGGACCGCCTGGTGATCAGGGCCCCTGGCCAGCTGGAGCCGTACCAGGCGGGTCACCGCCCGGAGCCCGGCGGGGGATCCCGGAGGCACCACCGCGCCCGAGATCCCGCACATGCCCGTTCAGCCGGAGAGGGCGGAGCGGAGGGTCTGGACCACGCGGGCCACCTTGGCCTCCTCCATGGTCGGCCAGATAGGGAGCGAGAGCACGTCGGCGGCGGCCGCCTCGGCCACCGGGCAAGCCGGGTACTGGCCGTCGTAGAGCGGCAGTCGGTGCACCGGAACCGGGTAGTAGACCATGGTGGAGACGCCCTTGGCCTCCAGGGCCTTCTGCACCGCGTCCCGCTTCCCGCCCGCGATCCGCACCGTGTACTGGTGGAACACGTGCTCCGCGTACTCCTCCACGACCGGGACGGTCACGCCCTCCACCTCGGCGAGCATCCTGCCGTAGAGCCCGGCGACCCGCCGACGCCCCTGGTTGTACTCGTCGATATGGGGCAGCTTCACGGCCAGGAGCGCCGCCTGCAGGGCGTCCAGCCGTGAGTTGTACCCGAGGGTCTCGTTGAAGTACTTCTTCTTGGCCCCGTGGGCCCGGAGCATCCTCACCTCGGCGGCCAGGTCGTCGTCGTCGGTGGCGATCAGGCCGCCGTCGCCGAACCCACCCAGGTTCTTCGAGGGGAAGAACGAGAAGGCACCGATCTCGCCCAGGGTCCCGAGCTTCCGCCCGCGGTAGGCGCCGCCGAAGGCCTGGGCCACGTCCTCGAGCATGAACAGCTCGTGCTCCTCGGCGATCTCCCCCAGCTGGTCCATGGCGGCGGCATGGCCGAAGAGATGGACCGGCAGGATCGCCCGGGTGGAGTCCGAGAGCACGGCCCGCACCGCCTCCGGGTCGAGGTCGAAGGTGCCCGGCTGGATGTCCGCGAACACCGGGGTCGCCCCCACCAGGCTGATGGCCTCAGCGGTGGCGAAGAAGGTGAAGGGGGTGGTGACGACCTCGTCCCCCGGACCGATCCCCAGCGCCCGAAGGCCGATCACCAGGGCATCGGTGCCCGAGTTCAGGCCGATCGCATGCCGGGTGCCGAGGTAGGCCCCGACCGCCTTCTCGAAGCGCTCCACGGCGGGACCGAGGATGAAGTGACCCGAGTCGAGAACCTCACGGAACGCTCGCTCCAGCTCCTCCTTGACCGCCTCGATCTCGGGGGCCAAGTCGAGCACCGGGATCTTCTCGCCGCTCATCCTTCGACCTTTCGCACCTGGGTCTCGCCGCTCCGGCGGTACCTGCGGGGACAGTCCTTGCAGGTCCCCCGCTCGCCGTCGAAGGCGAGGGTGGCCCCGCACTCGCATGCAAAACCCCGGATCCTGGCCGGTACCCCGGCCACCAGGGCATAGGGCGGCACGTCCTTGGTGACCACTGCTCCGGCGGCCACGAAACACCACTCCCCCAGGGTCGTGCCGCACACCACGGTGGCGTTGGCTCCGATCGAGGCCCCGTGCTTCACCCGGGTGGTGGCGTAGTCCGCCGAGGTGTTCCGGGGGAAGGCCGAGCGCGGCGTCTTCACGTTGGTGAAGACCATGCTGGGCCCGCAGAACACGTAGTCCTCGAGGATGACGCCCTCGTAGAGGCTGACGTTGTTCTGGATCTTGCAGCCCTTGCCCACCGTCACGTGGTTGGACACCAGCACGTTCTGCCCGATGGAGCAGCCCTCGCCGATCACGGCCTTGGGCATCACATGGCTGAAGTGCCAGATCTTGGTGCCCTTGCCGACCTTGGCCCCGTCGTCGATGTACGCCGACTCGTGTGCGAAGAAGTCGGCCATCACCGCACCGCCGCCCGGGCCCGGTGCTCCCCGGCCTCGATCCGCACCGGCCGCCCGCCTTCCTTGAGGCTGCGGGCCCCGGCGTCGAGGATCTGCACGACCCGGAGGCCGCTCTCCCCGTCGGAGCGGGGCGGGTGGAGGCCGCGGACGCTCTCCAGGAAGTGCAGGCACTCCTTCTGCAGCGGCTCGCCGCCGTGGACCGCCGGGATGTGCACGTCGCCCGACCGGATCGCGGCGTACTCCGCGAAGGTCTGGTACTCGGGCTGCATGTCGACCCGCTTGTCGTAGATGCGCAGCACCTCGGGGGTGCCGGCGTCGTCCATCACGATCATCTTCCTCGAGCCCACCACGGTGAACTTGCGGATCTTGTGGGGGTCGAGCCAGGACACATGCGAGTGCGACATGCGCCCGTCGGCGAAGGTCATGCCGAGGAAGCAGACGTCCTCGATGTCCGGGTTCAGGTAGGCGTTGCCCCAGCAGGACACCGTCTCGGGCAGGCCGCCCATCAGGGTCACGATGATCGAAATGTCGTGGGGAGCCAGGGACCAGAGGGCGTTCTCGTTGTTCCGGACGATGCCCAGGTTCACCCGCTGGCTGTAGATGTAGCGGAGTTCCCCGATCTCGCCCGCCTCGACCAGCTGCTTCATCTTCTCCACGGCAGGGTGGTACTCGAGCAGGTGGCCCACCATGACCACCCGGTCGAGCTCCTGGCCGAGCCGGCAGAGCTCGGCGCCGTCGGCGGGGTCCAGCGTGAGGGGCTTCTCCACGAACACGTGTTTGCCGGCCTCGAGGGCCCGGCGGGCCAGGGGGTAGTGGGCCTCGGCGGGCACCGCCAGCACCACCGCCTCCACGTCCTCGCGCAGGGCGTCCTCGAAGGACGCGCTCACCTCGGTATGGGGATACTGGGTCCGGGTCTTCTTCTGGATCTCGGGGCTGGCATCCACCACCCGGACCAGCTCCGCTTGGCGCAAGGTGGCGAAGTTTCGGACCAGGTTCTTCCCCCAGTAGCCCGCACCGACCACCGCGACCCTCACGGGAACGAGTTCGCAGCCCATGCCGACTCCTCTCTGGAGACGCGGGAACCGCTGGGGATCCCGCCCGCGGCCGACGAGGGCCGGGATGCTAGCACGGGCCCCGGGAACCGGCAACACGACCCGGCCGGCCCGGGAGCGCCCGCTACAGCTTCACCACGTTGGCGGCCTTCGCGAAGGCGTTCCTGGTGTCGAAGATCCGCCGGGCGTGCTTCTCCACCATGGCGTAGTCGATCTCCTTGTGGGCCGTCAGCAGCACCACCAGGTCCTGCTTCGCCACCGTCTCCGGGACCAGCGGCACCGACTGGAGGGTCGGCCCCTGGTGCCCGCCGTGCAGACCCAGCACCA
This sequence comes from uncultured bacterium, assembly GCA_964403795.1. GTDB lineage: Bacteria > Muiribacteriota > UBA6191 > CAZXTJ01 > CAYOHP01 > CAYOHP01. Next base: position 32,031 of record CAYOHP010000069.1, read on the forward strand.
CGCTGGGCGCATGGGGATCGTGGTAGCTGATCTCGGCCCCGAGGCCCCTCAGGCTCTCGATCACGGTCAGCGCCGGCGACTCCCGCACGTCGCTCACCCCGGGCTTGTAGGCGGCGCCCAGCGCCAGGATCCTCGACCCCTTCACGCACTTCGACTCGGCGTTCAGGACCGCCGCGATCCGGAACACCACGTAGTTCGGCTGGGTCGAGTTCACGTGGTCGGCGAGTTCCACGAACCGGGCCCGGTAGTTCAGCGAGCGGAGCTT
>CAYOHP010000070.1:0-24640 GCA_964403795.1 uncultured bacterium
CCTGCTGCTGGCCGGCTACATGCGGATCCTCTCGGGGGACTTCCTGGGCCGCTTCCCGGGGGTGATCCTGAACATCCACCCCTCGCTCCTGCCCGCCTTCCCGGGGCTCGACGCCCCGCGGCGGCAATGGGAGGCCGGAGTCCTCCACGCCGGCGCCACCGTCCACTTCGTGGACCAGGGGGTCGACACCGGCGCGGTGTTCCGCCAGGCCGGCCTGTTGGTGCGTGGCGACGAGGGAGCCCAGGGCCTGTCCGACCGGCTGCTCGCCGAGGTCGAGCATCGGCTCTATCCCGCCGCGCTGCGCGATCTGGTCGCCCTGCTGGTGGCCGGCGAGAACCCTCGGCGCCATGGACATGCCCTCGAAGGAATCGATCGCACCCTGACCCGACCCGGAGGTCCCACCATGCCTGCCCGCGAGATCACTCCCCTCGGCACCGTCCGTCGCGCCCTCTTGTCGGTCTACGACAAGGCCGGCCTGCTCGACCTGGCCCGGGCCCTGGCGGGACGCGGTGTCGAGCTGCTGGCCTCGGGCGGTACCGCGGCCGCGCTCCGGGCCGAAGGGATCCCGCTCACCCCGGTCGAGGAGTACACCGGGGCCAAGGAGGTGCTGGGGGGACGGGTGAAGACGCTCCACCCGAGGATCCATGCCGGGATCCTGGCCGACCGCAGCAAGCCGGAGCATCTTGCCGACCTGGAGACCCACGACTGCCGGCCGATCGACCTGGTGGTCTGCAACCTCTATCCCTTCGAGGAGACGCTGGCCTCGGGCGCCAAGGATCCCGAGGTCGTGGAGAAGATCGACGTGGGAGGGCCGTGCATGGTGCGGGCGGCCGCCAAGAACGCCGACGGTGGCGTCACGGTGCTCACCGATCCCTCCGAGTACCCCGGGTTCCTGACCCGGCTCGCCGAGAAGGGCTTCGTCCCCGCCGAGGACCGCCGCCGCTACGCGGCCCTGGCGTTCGCCACCACCGCCGCCTACGACGCCGGGATCGCGGCATGGGCCGCCGGTCGGGTCGGCGGGCGCCTCGCCGGAGAGGCCCGGAAGGCCCCGGACATCGACCGCCTCTTCGAGGTGGACGCCACCGAGGGCGGGAGGCAGACGCTGCGGTACGGCGAGAACCCGCACCAGGATGCCTGGCTCTATCGCGAAGCCCGCAGCGAGCGCGGCGTCGCCAACGGCCGGCTGCTCCAGGGCAAGGAGCTCTCCTACAACAACTACCTCGATCTCGACGCCGCCTACCGGGCTGCCTGGTCGCTGCCGGGCGTCTCCTGCGCGGTGGTGAAGCACACCAACCCCTGCGGCATGGCCACCGCGGCCACCCAGGTCGAGGCCTTCGAACGGGCCCTCTCGGGAGATCGGGTCTCGGCCTTCGGCGGGATCCTGGGGTTCAACACCGCGCTCTCCGGGGAGACCGCCAAGGCGATCAAGGACTCGAAGCTCTTCGTGGAGTGCATCGTGGCTCCCACCATCGAAGAGGAGGCCCGGAAGGTCCTGGCGAAGAAGACCGATCTGCGGCTGCTCGAGGCCCCGGCCATGGACCCGGCCCCGCACCCGTCCTTCCACCGGATCGGCGGCGGGTTCCTGGTGCAACTCCCCGACCCCGGGGTCAAGGACACCTCGGCCTGGAAGCAGGTGGCCGGCGACCCCTTGGATTCCGACGCCATGGAGGAGCTGCTGTTCACCATGCGCTGCGTCGCGGCCCTGAAGTCGAATGCCATCGCGGTGACCTCGGACCGCACCCTGCGAGGGGCCGGGATGGGAGTGACCAGCCGGGTCGACGCCTGCGAGCTGGCGCTGCGCAAGGCGGGGGACCTGACCAGGGGCGCCATGCTCGCCTCCGACGCCTTCTTCCCCTTCCCCGATTGCGTGGAGCTGGCGGCCGCCGCGGGGATCAGGGCCATCGTGCAGCCGGGTGGGTCGAAGCGGGACGACGAGGTGATCGCGGCTGCCGCCAAGCTCGGGGTGGCGATGGTGTTCTCGGGCCGGCGGCACTTCCGGCATTAGCCGGCCGGTCACCTCCCTCGCACCGGAGGGCGGATCTCCCGAGGTCGGACCTCGATTCCCTCCCGGGCGCGTACTTCGAGGCGAGTCTCGACGAGGCGACGACCGGTCCCGGAGAGGCGGGCCACGGCCTCGAGGGCCCGGACCTGGGTGGCGGTGGCGACTCCCTGGCCGGAGAGATCGCGTAGGGCCCGGGCCGCCTCGACCAGGCTGCGTCCCTCGGCCAGGGCCACCGGAGTCCCCTCGGCCACCAGGGCACGGGCCCGGTTGCGGAGCGACTCGGCCAGCTCCAGGAGTTCCGAGGGCTGGAGCCTGAGTTCACTCGCCACCACCGGGCCGGACTCCCGGGGATTGGTCGGCTCCACGACTTCTACCCGGACGCTGCCCTCGGAGCCGGCGGAAGTCGGTCCCTCGACCCGGGGCCGGGGATTGGCGCTGCCGGCTTCGCCGTCGATCCCGAGGAAGCCCCCGCCCCCCGGCGAGCCGACCACGGGACCAGGCGCGCTCCCCGGGGAGCGGCCCCGGGGCGTGGCCAGCGAAGTGTCGATGCCGTCGAGGACCAGGCGCACCCCGGGTCGCACCCCGTCGCGCACCGAGGTGAGCGCGCCTTCGAGGGCAGCCAGCGGTACCGGGCGCCCGAGCGCATCGCGGAAGAGGGAGAGCCGGGCCCGGATCCCCTCGAGTCCCGCGGCAGCCTGGGCGTAGCCTTCGGCGAGGCGGGTCTTGCCGTTCCGGACCGCCCGCTCGGACGAGGCGGCGGCCTCGGCCCGGAGGCGCGCCTCCTCTCCCCTCAGGCGCTCGATCTCCCGGGTGAGGGCCTCCTCGACGGCCCGGTTCTCGGCGGGGGCCAGCACCGACGCATCGGTGCCTGCGGCGCCGGGATCGTTCCCGAAGGGCACCTCGCCGCGGGGCGGCACCACCGCCTGTCCGGGCTGGCCGTCGGCCCCGATCGGACCCGCAGGTCGCACGCTGCCGTCGGCTTCCAGGCTGTTCCACCCGAGGCCCCGGTTGTGGGCATCCACGGCCGGGGCCAGATCGGTCCGGGCCGGTTCGAAGACGAAGCCGGGGCGCACCAGCACCCGGGAGCCCCGGGCCCCGACCTCGATCACCGCCGCGCCGTGGGGCGAGGCGGCCCAGCCTTCGTGGCCGTAGACCCGGATGGTGACCTTGCGACCGCCCACCGATTCGGAGATGGTGGCCTCGGCAGGATGGACCGTCTCCGGGAAGGCCCCCGGGGTCTGGCCCACGTAGAGGTTGCCCAGGGCGTCGCCCCGGATCCCCCGGGAGCGGGCGATCTCGACCAGCGAGTCGGACCGCACCTGCAAGTCGATGTCGGTGGTGGGACCGAAGGCCCTCCCGTGGGCTTCGCGGGACCTTCCCGTGACCGCGCTCCCTCCCACGCTGACCACCACGTCGCGGGGAAGCTCGGGGAGACCGGCGGTGCGGCGAGCGGCGTTGGCGGCATCGATCTCCCGGAGCGCCGCTTCCTGCAGGGTGGCGACGGCCCGCTCCCAGCCGGCCCGGTCGAACCCGAGGGGGACCGCCTGCTCCCGGACCTGGGCGGGCAGGTCCCGCACCGGGTCGAAGGCCTGGGCCAGGATCGAGGAGACCGGCAGCAGGAGGAAGGCGGCCAGCAGGGCGCCCACGCTCCGAGTTGCCGTTCCCGATCTCCGGACCGCCATCGGTGGGGGTGGAAGCAGGAAGCGAGCCAACCTCGGGACGGGCTCCTGCTGCGGGCTCCACCCCGCGCCGGGACGGTGACGAGGATACCGGGCTATACGGGATGCTCCCGGGGGCGCGCATGGCCTCCTTCCCCCGGGTCGCGAGGCTTGGAATCCCCCCTCTCCTCGGGCGAGAATGCCCGCCTCGACGGAGGGAACCCGTCGGCTTGCGGAGCGGGCGGATTCCCGGGTGAGGAGGACCGTGAAGGTCCTGGTGGTCGGCAGCGGCGGGCGGGAACACGCCATGGCGAGGGCGCTGGCGTTGTCGCGGCCTCGCCCCCGGATCCTGGTCGCCCCCGGCAATCCCGGGATGGCGGAGCTCGCCGAGCTGCATCCCGGGGTGGCCGGCGACGACCTCGATGCCCTGGTGGCGCTGGCCCGGGACCAGGCCGTCGACCTGGTGATCCCGGGCCCCGAGGCGCCCTTGGTGGCAGGCCTGGCCGATCGTCTGGCGGAACTCGGGATCCCGTGCTGCGGGCCCCGGGCCGGGGCGGCCCGGCTCGAGGGTTCCAAGGTCTTCACCCGGGAGATCGCCGCCCGGGTGGGGGCACCCTCGCCCGACTACCGCATCGTGCGCCACGAACGGGAGCTCACGCCCATGGTGGCCGGCCTTCCCTGGCAGCCGGTGGTCAAGGCCGACGGCCTGGCCTCGGGCAAGGGCGTGTTCCTGCCGGACACCACCGACGAGTGCCTGGAAGCGGCCTGGGGTCTCCTGAACGGGAGCCTGGGCGAGGCCGGCCTGGTGGTGGTGCTGGAGGAGCGCCTGGCGGGGATCGAGGCCTCGCTCTTCTACGCCTGCCACGGCAGCCAGGCCGTGCTGCTGCCCCACGCCCGGGACCACAAGCGGCTCCTCGACGACGACCGGGGGCCGAACACCGGAGGCATGGGAGCGATCAGCCCGAACCCGGCGATCGATGCCGCGGTCGAGCGCCAGGTCCGCTCGTCGATCGTGCTCCCGGTGCTCGAGGAACTCGAACGGGCCGGCACACCCTTCGTCGGTTTCCTGTTCGCAGGGCTCATGCTCACCGGCGACGGGCCCCGGCTCCTCGAGTTCAACGTGCGTCTCGGCGACCCCGAGGCCCAGGCGATCCTGCCCCGCATCGCCGAGGGGCGCTTCCTCGAGCTCTGCCGGCGGACCGCCACCGGCGACCTCGACGACTTCGTCGTGGAGGTCGACCCCCGGCCGGTCTGCGCGGTGGTGGCGGTGGCCGAGGGCTACCCCGAGGCGCCCCGCAAGGGCGACCCCATCGAGATCGAGGGCGATCCCGAGGACCGGGACCGCTGGGTCATCCACTCGGGGACCCGGCGGGACGGCGGGACGCTGGTCACCTCCGGGGGTCGGGTGCTCTCGGTGGTGGCCCAGGACCGGGATGCGGCAACGGCCCGTGCGCGTGCCTACCAGGGCTTGGAGCGGATCCGCTTCGAGGGGATGCACTACCGCTCGGACATCGGAAGGACGGCGACGGCATGAGCGCAGCGAAGAGGGACTCCGAGGTGCGGGTGGCCGTGATCGTGGGTTCGGCGAGCGACGCCGAGATCGTGAAGGCCTGCGTCGGGGCGCTCGACCGCTTCGGGATCGGGTCCGAGGCCCGGGTGCTCTCGGCCCATCGCACTCCCAGGGAACTCGCCGAGTACCTCGACGGCATCGAGGCCCGCGGGGTCCGGCTGGTGGTGTGCGGCGCCGGCATGGCGGCCCATCTCGCCGGGGTGGTGGCAGCCCACACCCGCCTCCCGGTGATCGGCATCCCGATCGCCAGCGGCCCGCTCGCCGGGGTCGACGCCCTGCTCTCCACCGCCCAGATGCCGGGCGGCGTGCCGGTGGCCTGCATGGGGATCGGCACCGCCGGAGCCAAGAACGCCGCCTACTTCGCGGCCCGGATGCTGGCGCTGGGCGACGCCCAGGTGGCGGAGCGCCTCTCGGTGGTGCTCGAGGAGGACCGGGCCAAGGTGCTCGAGAGCCGGCTCGAGGCCCGTTCGTGATCTCCCGCTACCAGACCGCCGAGATGACCAGGCTCTGGAGCCAGGAGGCCACCTTCGGCCGCTGGACCCAGATCGAGATCGAGGCCTGCGAGGTCATGGCCGCGCGGGGAGCCATCCCCCCCGAGGACATGGGGAGGATCCGGACTGCCCGCCCGCCGACCGCCGAAAGGGTGCGGGAGATCGAGGCGGAGACCAACCACGACGTGGTGGCCTTCGTCCGGGCCCTGGGGGAGCTGGTGGGGGAGCCGGCCCGCCGCCACCTCCACAAGGGCCTCACCTCCAGCGACGTGGTCGACACCGCCCTGGGGCTGGCGCTACGCGACTCGCTCCAGATCGTGGTGTTCGCGGTCTCCCGCCTCCAGGAGGCGATCGGGGTCCTGGCCGACCGCTACCGCGCCACCCCCTGCGCCGGGCGCACCCACGGGATCCACGCCGAGCCGACCACCTTCGGGCTGCGCCTCGCCGGCTGGTACGCCGAGCTGGAACGCCACATCGAGCGCCTGGGACGGGCCCAGCAGCAGGTGGCCTTCGGAAAGCTCTCGGGGGCGGTGGGGACCTTCTCGCAGACCGACCCGGGCTTCGAGCGGGACGTGCTGATGCGGCTCTCGCTCCGGCCCGAGCCGGTGGCCACCCAGGTCGTGCCCCGCGACCGCCACGCCGAGGTGGTCTCGGCCCTGGCCCTGCTGGGCGCCGGACTGGAACGATTCGCGGTGGAGATCCGGGCGCTCCAACGCACCGACGTCGGGGAGGCGGGCGAGCCGTTCGCGGAGGGACAGACCGGGTCCTCGGCCATGCCCCACAAGCGCAACCCCATCGTGTGCGAGCGCATCACCGGCATGGCCCGCCTGCTGCGCGGCTACCTGGTGGCGGCCTTCGAGGACGTGGCCCTCTGGCACGACCGGGACATCAGCCACTCCTCGGTGGAGCGCGTCATGCTCCCCGATGCCTTCCACCTGGCCCATTACATGGTGCTGCGCTTCACCGAGGTGATCGAAGGCCTGCGCGTCGACGAGCGCGTCATGGCCGAGAACCTGGAGAAGACCCGCGGCATGATCTACAGCCAGACCGTGCTCGGGGACCTCCTGGACACGGGTCTCGACCGCACCGAGGCCTACAAGATGGTCCAGGACGCGGCCCGGGCGGTCTGGGACGGACGTGCCCCGCACTTCCGCGAGGCGCTGGCCGCCGATCCCCGGATCGGTTCCCGGCTGGGTCCCGAGGCCCTGGCCCGGGCCTTCGACCCGGCGCGGTGCCTGCGCCACGTGGACCACCTGATGGACCGTGCCGGTGTGCCTCGCCATGGGCAGCCGGGAAGGGAGGCGTCATGCCGGCAGTCGTGATCGTCGGGGCGCAGTGGGGCGACGAGGGCAAGGGGAAGATCACCGACTACCTGGCCCTCGATGCCGACCTGGTGGTGCGCTACCAGGGCGGGAACAACGCCGGCCACACCATCGTGGTCGACGGCTCCAAGTACAAGTTCCACCTGATCCCCTCGGGGATGCTCTACAAGGACAAGACCTGCGTGCTCGGCAACGGGGTGGTCATCGACCCCGAGGAGCTGATCACCGAGCTCGACGCCCTCGAGAAGGAGGGAGTCGACACCACCCGGCTGCTGATCTCGGACGCCGCCCACTACATCCTGCCGACCCACAAGATCATGGACCTGCGCTCGGAGGAGAAGAAGGGTGCGGGCAAGATCGGCACCACCGGACGGGGCATCGGCCCGAGCTACCGGGACAAGGTGCACCGGAGCGGGATCCGCATGGTCGACCCGGCCCACCCGGCGCGCCTGCGGGAGAAGCTGGCCCAGCACCTCCGGGAACATGCCGAGGAACTCGGCGAGACCGAGTGGACGGTGGAGTCGCTCGCGGCCCACCTCGATCGCGCGTTCGTCCGGCTGCGTCCCCACCTGCGGAACACCCCGGCCCTGCTGAACGACCGGCTCGATGCCGGGGGGCGGGTCCTCTTCGAGGGCGCCCAGGGCACCCTGCTCGACCTCGACCACGGCACCTATCCCTACGTGACGAGTTCGACGCCCACGGCCGGAGGCGCCTGCGTGGGCTCGGGGGTGGGCCCGACCCGGATCCGGGTGGTGCTGGGGGTCGCCAAGGCCTACAGCACCCGGGTCGGATCCGGACCCTTCCCCACCGAACTCGACGACCCCATCGGCGAGAGCCTGCGGGCCCGGGGACACGAGTTCGGTACGACCACGGGACGGGCCCGGCGCTGCGGCTGGCTCGATCTGGTGGCGCTGCGCTATGCGGCCCGGGTCAACGGCTTGACCCACCTCGCCATCACCAAGCTCGACGTGCTCGACGAGTTCGACGAGTTGAAGGTCTGCGTCGGGTACCGGATCGGCGGCGAGGTGTTGCGGGAGTACCCCAGCGACCCCGAGCTGCTCACCGAGGTCGAGCCGGTCTACGAGACCTTCCCGGGCTGGCGGTCCTCGACCCAGGAAGTACGCTCCTGGTCGGGGCTCCCGGGCAAGGCCATGGCCTACGTCTCGCGGCTCGAGGACTTCCTCCGGATCCCGGTGGCGCTGGTCAGCGTGGGAGCGGAGCGCTCGGCGACCTTCTCCCGGCTCCCGATCTGGGAGTCGCTGTAGTGGCCCGGGTCATGCGTTCGCGGGGATCGGCGGGTCCCTGAGGATGGACCTCCGCGACCCGGAACTCGCGAAACGGATCGAGAAGGCGGTCGCCGAGGCCGAGGCCGGATCGTCGGCCGAGGTCGTGGTGGTGCTGGCGCCCCGCTCCGACGGATACCCGGAACTGGCCGCCTGGGCGGCCCTGGCGGGGTTCGCGGCGGTGCTGGCGAGCGCGGTCTGGGCTCCCTGGGTCGTGCATCCCGGAGCCGCGTTCGCCGAGGCCGCAGTGGTCGCCCTGGCCGTCGCCTGGGTGATGCGACGGGCGCCCGGACCCTGGATCCGCTGGCTGCCGGCGTCGCGCCGGGCGAGGGCGGTGGCCGGGGCCGCCAAGGTGGCGTTCCTCGACGAGCATGTGACCGGGACCCGGGACCGGACGGGACTGCTGGTCTACGCCTCGGCCGCCGAGGGAGAGCTCGTGGTGATCCCCGACGCGGGCCTCGCCTCGGGGCCCGGGATCGCCCACCTGAACGAGCTCTCGACCCGCTCCCGGATCTCGCGGGCACCGCTGGAGGACCGGCTTCTGGCGCTCCTGGCTGGACTCGGCCCGGTGCTGGCGGAGGCGGCCCCTAGACGGAGCGACGACCGCGACGAACTCGAGGACGCGCCCCGGATCCGGGAGGTGCCGCCATGACCCGGCCGGTACCCGGACCCGGAGGTTGCCTGGGACAGTCCCACCCGGAGCGGCATCGGCGAGGGCTCCCGGCGGTGTTCCGGGTCCCGCGCTGGTTGGGCCTGGCGGTGCTCGCGGCTGCCGTCCTGGCGATCGGGGCCGAGGCCCGGCTGGGCGGAGGCGACTCGTACTCGGGCGGCGGCGGTGGCGGCGGCGGAGGGGGGAGCGGTGGCGGCGGCGGGGACGATCTGGCGATCGAGATCCTCTTCCACCTGCTCCGCTTGTGCTGGTACTACCCCCAGCTCGGGATCCCTCTGGTGGGCGGCTTCCTGGTCCTGGCGGCGATCAGCCATGCCTACGACGGAGGCGAGACGGTCTCGCTCTCTGGATCCGGGGGCGGAGGCGGGTCGGCACCCGCACCGATCCGCACCTCACCCGAGGTGCTCGCTCGCCTGGGGGGACTTGACCCGAACTTCTCCCGGCCGGTCTTCCACAGCCTGGTGCACTCGCTCTTCGTGCGGTTCCATGCCGCCCGCGGGCACGGGAACTGGGCACCGCTGCTCCCCTGGCTCGGCCCGGTGGCCCAGAGCCATGTCGAGAACGCCGGGGAGCGGATCCTGGGGCTGCCCCGGGTCGACCAGGTGCAGGACATCGTGATCGGCGGGATCCGGGTGGTGGGGGTCGAGACCGGGAGCGGCAGCGACTGGGTACGCCTGCGGATCAAGGCGAACTACGTCGAGCGTTCCGGGGGGACGGCCTCGGCCTGGGTGGTCGACGAGGAGTGGACCCTCAAGCGTCCCTCGGGCTCGCTCTCCCCGGCACCCGAGACGGCGCGAACCCTGGGGTGCCCGGGCTGCGGCGCCCCCGTCGAGCTCACGCCCGAGGGGCTCTGTACCTACTGCGACCAGCCGGTGGTCCGGGCCGGCCCCGGCTGGAAGCTCGCCACCCTGCAACTGGTCTCGCGGGTGCCGCGGCCGCCGCTCTCGCTCGGGGTGGGAGGCGTCGAGGAGGGAACCCGCCTGCCGACCGTGGTCCAGGCAGGGATCGGTGCGCACAAGCGTGCCCTGGTCGAGCGCCATCCGGGTTTCACGTTCGTGGTCTTCCTGGAGCGGGTCCGGGGCATCTTCAGCGAACTCCAGGCGGCCTGGTCGGCCGGTTCGGCGGACCGGATGAGGCCGCTGGAGTCCGACCGCCTCTTCGAGGCGCACCGCTTCTGGCTGGAGCGCTACCGGTCCGAGGGTCTCCGCAACCGGATCGAGAACGTGACGATCGAGAACGTTCAGGTGGTCCGGGTCGACCTCGACGTGCACTACGAGTCCGTCACGGTGAGGATCTTCGCCAGCCTCGAGGACTGGACCGAGGACCGCGACGGCAAGGTCGTGGGCGGGCGCCGGGGCTCGGCCCGACGGTTCAGCGAGTACTGGACCTTCCTCCGCACCGGGAGCGCGGGCTCCCGGGCCGAAGCCGCGCCGGGGACCTGCCCGGCCTGCGGGGCGCCGCTCGACCGGATCGGGGAGACCGGGGTCTGCGGCTACTGCGAGGCCCGGATCGTCAGCGGCGAGTTCGGTTGGATCCTCGACACCATCGAGCAGGACGAGGAGTACTCGGGCTGACCGCGGTCGCGGTCCGAGCCCCGGACGGATCCCCCGCTGCCGGGCGTGAGCCCGCGGGGAGCCGTCCGGCTCAGTGCCCGCCGCCTCCGCTCTTGAAGGTCCCGGTGTGGTCGGAGATCTCGGAGAGTTCCGCCCAGTCGACGTGCGCCTTGCCCCCGTTGGCATTGTGGCGCTTCTCCCAGGCGGCGAGCAGATCGAGGCATGCGTGGTCGATGAAGACCAGATCCCGGTGCTCGAGCTCGACCTCGGCATCGGAGGGCAGGCCTTCGAGCTCCCGGGCCAGCTTGGGGAGGCCGACGAAGGTCGCGACACCCTTGAGGGCGACCTTGTGCCGGTTGCCGTCGGCGGGTCGCGACACCGCGATGTCGAGGTCGGAGAACTTGATCAGGAGCTTGGCCAGCGAGAGGACGAAGCCGAGGACCACGCCGGTGAGCAGATCGAAGGCGACGATCCCGAAGACGGTGACCAGATAGATCCCCAGCTCGCTCCGGCCGAACTTGGCGATGATCCGGACGGGGTTCGGGTTCATGAGGCGGTAGCCGGTGAAGACCAGGACCGCGGCCAGGCTGGACCGGGGGATCAGCTCGAGCAGCTGGGGGACCGCGGCGACCAGGACCAGGAGCCAGAGTCCATGGAACATCGTGGATGCCCGGGTCTTGGCGCCGGCCTCGATGTTGGCGGTCGAGCGAACGATCACGCCGGTGATGGGGAGGCAGCCCAGGACTCCTGCCAGCGAGTTCCCGACTCCCTGGGCGAAGAGCTCCCGGTCGTAGTCGGTGCGCTGCCCCGCCTGCATCTGGTCCACCGCCGCGGCGCAGAGCAGGGTCTCGGCGCTGGCCACCAGGGCGAAGGCCAGGGCGGCGATCAGCAGCTTGGTGTCGGCCAGCATGCCCAGATCGGAGGGAGAGATCAGGGCCACTGCGTCACCCAGATTCGGGGGCACCTTCACGTACTGGATCCCCAGGCCCAGCCCCTGGGCCAGGATCGTCCCCACCGCCACTCCGAAGAGCGGGGCGGGAAGCCAGGAGACCCACTTGGGACGGAAGTTGTGGTGGATCACCATCACCGCGATCGTCGCCAGTCCGACGAAGGCCGCCAGGTGATGGGCGGTCCCCTCGACCGGAATCATCCCCTTGTAGATCGCCTCCGGGATCGAGAGCAGGTTGGCGATGCCGCTTCCCCGGGGGACGTCGTCGACCATGACGTGGAACTGGCCGGCGAAGATCAGGGCACCGATCCCCGCCAGCATGCCGTGGATCACGGCCGGCGAGACCGCCCGGAAGTAGCGTCCCACCCCGGCGAGGCCGGCCACGATCTGGACCACCCCGGCACCCAGGATCACGGGACCCAGGGCCCCCAGCCCGTGCTTGGTCACGAAGTCCCAGACCATGACGGCCAGGCCGGCAGCGGGTCCGCTGGCCTGGAGGGGACAGCCCGAGAAGAAGCCGACGACCAGGCCGCCGATCATACCGGAGACCAGGCCCCGGCCCACCGGGACGCCGGAAGCGATGGCGATCCCGAGACAGAGCGGGAGGGCCACCAGGAACACGACGACGGAGGCGAGGAGGTCGGGCCCGAGCCCGCCGCGGGAATCCGAATCCTGGGTCGGGCTGGCTTCGAGGGTGCTCAAGAGAGACTCCTAGGGGAGGGTTTCGACGCCGGGGGACCCGGGTCAGGCGGTGGCGGTGGGAGAGGAACGGAGATTCAGCGCATCGCCGTTCTCGGCCGCGGTCGGGGACTCGTCGTCCAGGCGGACGAAGCGCTCCCGTTCGGGGTGGTAGAAGGTGACCTCGCCGGTCTCGAACTCGTAGTACCAGCCGTGGAGGGAGATGGCCTTCTGGGCCAGCTTCGAAGCGACGGACGGATGGGTCTTGAGACTGTTCAACTGCACCAGGATGTTCGCCTGGGTCGCCATGCGCTGGAGCTCGGCCCCCGAGAGGTGCTGGTAGTTCTCGGTGATGATCCTCCGGGTGGTCTCCCCGAAGCGCAGCCACTCCTTGACCAGAGGAGCGTCCTCGAGGATCGAAGGATCGAGCAGGCCCTTGACGGCGCCGCAATGGGAATGGCCGCAGACCACGATGTCCTTCACGCCCAGCTTGGTCACCGCGAACTCGATGGTCCCTGCCTGGCTGAGTTCGCCCTGGCCGAAGGGCGGGACGATGTTGCCGGCGTTGCGGAGGATGAAGAGAGATCCCGGCGGGGTCTGGGTGACCATGTTCGGGACGATCCGGGAATCCGAGCAGGTGATGAAGAGGAGCTCGGGGTTCTGGCCCTTGGCAAGGCGCTCGAAGAGCTCCCGCTCGGCGGTGAAGACGTCGGAACGGAAGCGATGAAGGCCCTCGAAGATCTTGCGCATGGGATGACTCCTCTGGGGGCTTCTTCGCAAGGACGATGCCAGAAGCGGGCTGAGGCTCGCATGCGGGGTCTCGCCGGCGCGGCGCACGGATCGGTGTGGCGGATCGCCACGCGTGGCGGGGTGCCCCAGTCCTTGCCTGCAGCTCGCCACCAAGGGGCTCGCTCGCGACCGGCTGCGACCGGTGGCGGCGCGGCTGCCCCGGGTCAGGCGCCGGGGTCGCCGCTGGGGCCCTGGGGGACGATCTCGGAGGTCGGCTCCCGGCCTTCCCACCGATCGAGCTTGCGGTAGAGGGTCTTGCGATCGAGACCGAGGACCCTGGCCGCATCCGTCTTGTTCCCCTGCATGGCCTCGAGGACCCGGAGGACGTAGCGGCGCTCCATCTCGGCCAGGGGCACCAAATCGCCTTCCTCGTCCCCGAACACGACCAGGCCCGACTGGCGGAACTCCCGGATCCGGGAGGGCAGGTCCTCGACCACTACCAGGTCGTGCTCCGCCAGCGCCACCGCCCTTTCCATGCAGTTGCGCAGCTCCCGGACGTTGCCGGGCCAGGGATAGCCCAGGAGTCGACGGGCCGTCTCGGGGGTGAAGCCGGCGATCGCCTTGCCGGCCCGGGAGGCGCCCGCGGTCAGGAAGTGCTGGGCCAGCGGGAGGATGTCCTCGCCCCGGGCCCGGAGCGGAGGGACCTCGACCTGGACGACCTGGATCCGGAAGAAGAGGTCCTCCCGGAAGCGGCCGGCCGCGACCTCGGCCTCGAGATCGCGGTGGGTCGCCGCCACGATCCGGACGTCGAAGCCGATCGGGTCGCTGCCCCCGAGGGGATGGATCCGACGTTCCTCGATGGCCCGGAGGAGCTTGGGCTGGAGGTCGAGCGGGAGTTCCCCGATCTCGTCGAGGAAGAGGGTCCCGCCATGGGCCCGCACGAAGGTCCCGTCGCGATCCTCCCGGGCATCGGTGAAGGCACCCCTCCGGTAGCCGAAGAGTTCGCTCTCGAGCAGGCCGGCAGGAATCGCGGCGCAGTCCAGGACCACGAAGGGGGCGCTCCTCCGGGCGCTCGCCTGGTGCAGCAACCGGGCGACGACTTCCTTGCCGGCGCCGGTCTCTCCGCTGAGGAGCACCGTGGCGTCCGAGAGCGCCAGCCGGGCGACCACGGTGCGCAGGCGCTCGCTGGCAGGACTGGCACCCACCAGCTCCCGGGTGGCGAGGGCGGAGGGGACCTCCTCGCGCAGGCGCCGGACCTCTTCGCGCAGGCGTCGGTTCTCCACCGCGCGACCGAGCGCCTTGACCAGGACCTCGAGTTCGAAGGGCTTGGTGAGGAAATCGTAGGCCCCGGCCCGGAGCGCCGCGATCGCGGTGTCCATGCTCCCGAACCCGGTCATCACCAGCACCGGCAGCCCGGGCAGGGCCTCGACCAGCCGTCGGCACAGGGCCACGCCGTCCTGGCCGGGCATGCGGATGTCGGTCACCACGGCCTCGGTCCCGGACTCGAGCACCAGGCGCCGCACCTCGTCGGCGGACCGGGTCGTGGACACCTGGAAGCCCCAGCGGGCGAGACCGACCTCCAGGTACTCGAGCATGGCGGGATCGTCATCGACGACGACGACCCTCGCACCCTCCATGGGCTCGTGCCGGCTCATGCGGCACCCGGCTCGACCGGGAGGTAGACCGTGAAGCGACTGCCCTGCCCGGGTCGGCTCTCGACCCCGATCCAGCCCCCGTGGTCCTCCACGATCCCCCAGGCGATGGGAAGGCCCAGTCCCGTCCCCTGGCCCTCGGGCTTGGTGGTGAAGAACGGCTCGAAGAGGTGCTCCACATGCTCGGGCGCGATCCCGCACCCGCGGTCCTCGACATGGAGGCAGATGCACGGGGTCGAGGCTGCCTCGGGAGCGGTGGGAGGGGCGGCCCGCGCCTCTTCGAGGGTCACGCGCACCCAGCCTCCGTGACCGGAGGCCTGGATCGCGTTCAGGACCAGGTTCAAGGCCACCTGGCGCATCTGGACCGGATCGGCATGGACCCCGGCGATGTCCGACGGGGCCTCGGACAAGAGCTCCACACCGCGCCGGTTGGCTTCGGGCCCGAGCAGGTCGGCGACCTCGGCGATCGTCCTCCCCAGGTCGTGCGGGACCTTCTTGGGCTCGCGACGACGCGCCAGGTCGAGCAGTTGTCGCACCAGCTCGGAGACCCGCTGGGTCTGCTCCCGGATGGCCTGGGCACCGGAGCGGGCGTCCGACGGCAGACGTTCGTCTTCGGACAGCAGGGCGGCGCGTCCGACCACGATCCCGAGCGGCGTGCCGAGCTCGTGGGCGAGGCCGGCGGCCAATCTTCCTACCACCGCCACCCGGGCGGCGTGCTGGAGGTGGGTCTCCGCCCTGCGCTTGGCGGTCTGGGCCGCCTCCAGCTCGTCCCGGGCCAGGGCCAACCGCCGGCTCATCTTCTCGATCTCCTCGGCCAGGAGTCCGAGCTCGTCCCCGGTCGGCAGGGCGGCCGGGCCCTCGAAGCGTCCCTCCCCGACCCGTCGCAGGCGATCGACCAGGGCCGCCACCGGTCTCTGCACCACCTGCTTGCCCATGGCGAAGGAGAGGAAGAGCGCCAGGGTGAGGAATCCGAGACCGAGGGCTGCGGTCCGCCGCACCACGTCGCCCACGATCTGAACCTCGGAGGTGAGGGCCTCGGCGACCACCACGGCTCCGGTGCCCCTCCCCGGGAGGGTCAGCGGCAGATAGGTCCGGAGCACGGTGGTGCCGTCGGGGAGCTCGCCGATGCGGAGCAGCTCGCGTCCTTGGCGCAGCTCGCGGAGGGCCGCGGCGTCGAGGATCGCTCCCTCCAGGTCGAGCCAGGAGACACGGACCGAAGGATCCTCCCGGTCGATCTCGGCGAGCAGGTCCCGGGCGCGGGCCTCTCCCTGGGACGCCCAGACCTCGCGCAGCGCGGCCGTCAGGGTCCGACCCAGGAGGTGGTCGTGACGTCGCACGTCCCCTTCCAGGACCCGGAGTTCGCTCCGCAGGTGGGTGAAGCCCTGGACCAGCAGGAAGGCGCTGGAGAGGAGACCCACCCCCAGGACCATCTTGGTGCCGAGCTTCATGAAGCGGTTCTCCTCCGCCAGGCGAACCAGGGGAGGAATCCGAGCGCCAGGGCGAGCGCGGCAGGCAGGCTCGAGACCAGGTGGAGGAGTCGGGTCGCCTCGGCTTCCGAGATCGCCGGCCTCACCCGTACCGGTCGCCGGCCTTCCACCGGGTCCCGGCGCTCGGCCAGCCACGCCAGCGACTCGATGAGGAGCCGGGCGTTGGACGGCCAGGCCGAGAGGCCCTGCTCGCCGATGGCATCGGCGTCCCCCAGGACCACCGCCCGCCACGGTCTGCCGACATGGGGACCTTCGAGACTCATGGCGAGGACCACCGGGGGGAACGCGGGCAAGTCCCGCCACTGACTTCCGGGGCGGGTGTCCTCCCAGGTAGCGGCCCACCGGGCACCCGGGGGAGGCCGGACCAGGGCCTTGCGGATCGCGCCCGGGAGCCCTTCGTTGAGGCGCACGGGAAGAGCTCCCAGGAAGACCAGGGCCTCCCGTCCCAGGGCCGGGGCGAACGGGTGGTCGGCCTCCGGGACCGCCAAGAAGCCGCTCGGCCCCACACCGGCCAGGGAGCGCCCGGGAGCCACCACATACCCTTCGAGGGAGACCACCCGGAGCGCCTCCAGATGGCTTGCCGCGGCCGGGCCCGAGTCCGGGTCTACCGCCAGGAGAAGCCTGCCGCCGGCGTCCAGCAACTCCCGCAATCGCCGCAGCTCCTCCGGGTTCGCGGGGCGACGAGGACCGAGCAGGATCGCGGGGGAGAGGGAGCCGGGATCGGGGTGGTACAGAGCCAGCTCGGCCTCGACCGGGTCGAAGCCTTCGGCTTCCAGGATCCGCGTCCAGCGCTCTCCCGGGCTGGGCTGCCCCTGCCCGCCGAGAATCGTGACCCGGGTCCGGGCAGCGACGGAGGAGACCTTGGCGACCAGACCTCGGAGGACGGAGTCGGCGATCCGGCTCTCGATGTCGAAATCATCGAGCGCCAGGGTGGCGATCCTGTCGCCGGCGCGCAGCGTGATCCCGTCGTCCCTCGGCTGCACGAGTCCCAGCGGCTTCAGGACCGCATGGAACCGCTGGGGGGTCATGGGGAGGGCCCGGACCCGACCGGCCGAGAGCCGCTCGATCTCGTCCAGCCAGTCCTCGACCAGACTTCGGCCGGTACCGGACCGGGGGCGCGGCGCGTAGAGTTCGACCGGGGGCGGGAGCGATGCCAGGGCCTCGAGGGCCGCGGCGTCGACCCCGAGGTGGTCGGAGAGGCTGACCGAGTAGGGGATCCGGCGCAGGCCGCGGGCGAGGGCGATCAGGAGCAGGCCGACCAGCAGGGTCGAGACCGCCAGGTGCAGCGCCCGATGCACCTGGCGGACCGCTCGCACCAGTCGGGAAGCCGCCAACACCGAGGCCGCGGACAGGATCGGGAAGAGCACCAGGGGTCGCAGGTCCAGGCGCCCCCGGAACAGGACATCGGCGAGCCAGAGGGGCGAGAGCGCTCCGTCCTCGAGGACCCGCCCCGCCTCGCCGCCGATGCCTCCGAAGGCCAGCACCAGGAGCACCCCGAGCACGGCCGCTCCACCCGTAGTGGTGGCCACCGCCGAGGCCATGAGGCCGGCAGACAGGGTGGCGGCGCCGAGCAGCGAGAGCCCGAGGAAGGATCCCAGGGCCAGTCCGGTCCCGGTCCCGGTGTAGTGGGCGACGACCGCCGCCGGGATCCCCAGGGACAAGGGGAGCGGAGCCAGCACCGCCAGGGTGCCGAGGAACTTCCCCACCACCAGGTCGAGATCCTCGACCGGCTGGGAGAGCAGGACGTCGAGCTCGCCCGTCTCGCGCTCGCCGGCCAGGCAGGAGGCGCCGGCCACCGGTCCCACCAGGCAGTAGAGCAGGGCCAGCTCGCGGCAGAGCTGGCGGAGGGTGGCCGCCCCCGATTGCGGGAAGGCGAGTGCGAACAGGAATCCCTGGAGGAAGAGGTAGAAGGCCAGGAGCACGTAGTAGCGGGGAGAGCGGATCCAGGCCAGGACCTCGCGCCAGGCCAGGGCCCGGACGGCGCGGAGGCGGGAAGGGGACCCCGGTTCGCTCATGGTGGACTCCCGGGGTCGGCGGAATCCGGGGACAGGGATGAGGACGAGGGCGGGGCCGGGTGCGACGAGGGCATTTCCAGGGCGCCGGCCCGCAGCGTCCATGCATGGTGGGGGATCGCCAGGGGAGCATCCCGGAGATGGCCGGTGAGCAGCACCGCCGAGGTCCCGGCCTCGGCCCGGGCGCGGATGCGGTCCAGCAGCAGGCCCGCATGCGCAGTGTCCAAGGGGGACAGGGGTTCGTCGAGGAGCAGAAGGCGGGCGTCGCCCAGCCAGGTCGCCGCCAGCTCCACCCTCCGCGTCTCCCCTGCCGAGAGGACGCCCAGGGGACGTTCGCCGAGTGGGGAGAGATCCCAGTCCCGGATCGCGGCGTCGATCGCCGGGCCGACCTCCTGGGGGGCCAGGCGCAACCGGGCCCGGAACTCCAGGTACTCGCGGGCCGAGAGCCAGGCGCTCGGGCGGCAGTGGTCGGGCAGGTAAGCGAGGTCGATCCTGGCCCGGGCGGGTGAGAGTCTCTCGCCGCACAGCCGGATCGCACCCAGGTCCGGAGGGAGGAGGCCCGCCAGGAGTCGTAGCAAGGTGGACTTGCCGCAGCCGTTCTCACCGACCAGGTGCACGACGTCGCCGGGATGGAGACGGAACGAGAGGCCCGCCAGGAGTTCCCGTTCCCGGACCCGGAAGCCGAGGTCCTCGACCTCCAGGCAGGGTCCGGGCGGGGGCGATGCCATGCGCCCGGAGTGTACCGCCGCGGGCGGATCCGCCCGGGAAGCTATCCTGGGACGGATGGTCCGGCTCCTCCACGTCCGTCTCGCCCGAAGCCTCCTGTCGCCCCTCATGATCCTGGTCGGATCGGCCGGGCCGGGCCAGGCTGCGCCGCCCCGACCGGGACTCGACTTCGAAGCCGCCGTCGGTCTCGCCATGGTGTGGGTGCCACCGCTCCCGGGGGAGGACGAGGGATTCTGGGTGGCCCGCGACGAGGTCGACATGGATCTCATCCGAAAGGTCCGACCGGCGACCCGCACCCTGCCTCCCGGGGTCGGTGGCCTGAGCTGGCTGGACGCGAGGGAGACCGGCTATGCCCTGACCCGGTTCGAGCAGGCGGCCGGGCGACTCCCCGAGGGTTGGGAGTACGCCCTGCCCTCGGAAGCCGAATGGGAACACGCCGCCTCGGCTGCGGGCAGCCGCCTTGCCCGGGTCTCGGGAGGGGCATGGGAGTGGACCCGTTCGCCGGCCGGCCTGCCCATGGGAAGGGCGCTACGGGGAGGCTCCGAGGCCGATGCCGAATCGGACCGGGAGCTCGGCCCGGGGGTGCGGCTCGCCGATCTCTTCTTCGCCCGGGCCCCGAACTACGGTGCCCGGATGGTCCTGGTGCGGGACCCGATCCGGCTGGACCGGGAGCGGGAGGCGGCTGGCCTGCCGAGGGCCGGGGTCACTGGCCCAGGGCGGAGTCGGTAGGTCCGGTCCCGGCGGAGGGCACGGGATCGGGATCGGGCAGGATGGGAGCCGGATGGGGCTCCTTGACCAGGCCCCTCACGAAATCGAGATTGGAACTCTCGGTCCCCGACCGGGGCCCGGCCGGGTCGCCGAACGAGTCGGCCACATAGCGCCGGTTGGCGGGATCGACCAGGACCGCCACCACCAGGATCCGTCGCCCGGGCACGAGGCCCAGGGCCTGGCGGCGCGCCGCCAACTGGTCCTCGGTAGGCCGCGGGCCGAACTGGGTAGGCGGCAGCAGGTTGAACATCGCCTCGATGGTGGTGGTCGAGGTGCCCCGATGGACGGCCGAGACCTTCAGGCGGAACCGCTGTTGCTGCGGTCGGTCGCCCTCGCGTGACGGGAGGGCCGCCTCCACCGTGGCCTCGAAGACCGGACCCTGATGGAGAGGGAGGTACTCGGCAGGAGGCAGCTCGGAGCCGGCGGACGACGACGCAGACAGAGCGAGAAGGAGCAGCGGAGTCCGGATCCGCTGCCCGGCTCCGATCACGGATTCTCCGCCGGTGCGGGCGAGGTGGTCCCGGGCGAGGGCTCGACCGATCCGTCGGATTCGGGAGGATCGGCAGGAGGCTCGTCGCCGCCGTCGCCGGGAGGCGCGTCATCGGCGGGAGGGGCATCCCCCGAGGGAGGCGCCGGCGGCGGATCCGAGGGCGGAGGAGCCGGAGGATCGGCGGGAGGGTCCGCGGGGGGATCGGAGGGAGGCGGGGCGGGAGGCGGATCGGCGGGAGGCGCGGGCGGTGCCGGTGGAGCAGCCCCGGGGGCAGCCCAGAGCGCTTCCTGGATCTGCTTCAGGGTGGCGGCACAGGCTTCCCAGGCGGGCTGGACCGCGGCTTCGATGCCCCGCGCCCCTCCGGTCAGGATCAGGAAGCGGATCTTCTGGCCGGTCATCTTCAGGTTGGCGCCCTGGGCTCGCATGAGGATCTTCGAGGGATGCTCGCGTCCTGCCAGGAACTCCATCTGTTCGGCCAGCCCCCGCAGGTTCTTGAACTCGGTGCGCAAGGCCCAGTTGCGGATCGCGGGCGGCTTGGGACCCTGGTCCGGCGGAGTGGCTGCCTGGTGGGCGGCGTCTGCCTGACCCTTCAAGGTCGCGGAGAGTCCCTTGACGACGTCGTTGCCGGCGACCGCCCCGGTTGCCCCGGAGAGGAGCACGAGTCCGGACAGGAGGGCGACGGTCCCTGGTTTCACGAGCAGCATGGGAATCCCCTTCGATGGGCGGAGCGCCCATGATCCTAGGGATCCTTCGGGAAACGCCTAGTGGGAAGGCCTCGCCTCGATCAGCCCGCCCCGTCGAGGGACGCCTTGGTGCCTTCCAGGACGGCCTTGGCCATGGAGCGCCCTTCGGGGATCTCGATCCGGATCGAGAGCTCCTTCAACTGCTTCTCGGTGACCGACGACGGCGCACCCATGAGCAGGTCCTCGGCGTTCTGGTTCATCGGGAAGAGGATGACCTCGCGCAGGTTGGGGGCATCGGCGAGCAGCATCACGATCCGGTCGATACCCGGGGCGATCCCCCCGTGGGGAGGGGCCCCGAACTTGAAGGCCCGGATCATCCCGCCGAACTTCTCGTCGACGGTCTGGGGGGGGTGACCCGCGATCTCGAAGGCCTTGTACATCACTTCGGGACGATGGTTCCGGATCGCCCCGCTGGAGAGCTCCACGCCGTTGCAGACCACGTCGTACTGGTGGGCCAGGATCTCGAGGGGATCCATGGAGACCAGGCTCTCCATCCCGCCCTGGGGCATCGAGAACGGGTTGTGGGAGAATTCGACCTTCTGGTTCTCGGCGTCCCACTCGTACATGGGGAAGTCGACCACCCAGCAGAACCGGAAGACATCCTTCTCCCGGAGATCGAGCTCATCGGCCAGGGCCAGGCGCAGGCGTCCCGCCTGGGTGGTGACGTCCTTGGCGGGTCCCGCCAGGAAGAAGATCGCGGACCCGGGACCCGAGCCCGGGAGCCCCCGCAGGTGCTCCACCACACCCGGTTCCAGGAACTTGGCGATCGATCCCTTGAGGGTCCCGTCGGCCTGGAAGGCCACCCAGGCCGCGCCTTTGCCTCCCTGGGCCTTCACGAAGGCATCCATGGAGTCGAAGAACTTGCGGGAACGGTCGGCAGCACCCGGAACCGGGATCGCCCGGACCACGCCACCCTCGGCCACCGCCCCGGCGAAGGCCTTGAAGCCACTCCCCCGGAAGACCTCGGTGAGTTCCTGGATCTCCAGCCCGAACCTGAGATCCGGCTTGTCCGATCCGTAGCGGAGCAGGGCGTCGCGGTAGGCGATCCGCGGATAGGGAGGCGGGGTCCGCTTCCAGGTCGAGAACTCCGCGAACAAGCCCTCGAGGAGGGTCTCGATGACGTGGAACACGTCGTCCTGCTCGACGAAGGCCATCTCCATGTCCATCTGGTAGAACTCGCCGGGCGACCGGTCGGCCCGGGCGTCCTCGTCCCGGAAGCAGGGAGCGATCTGGAAGTAGCGCGGGAACCCGGAGACCATCAGGAGTTGCTTGAACTGCTGGGGCGCCTGCGGGAGCGCGTAGAACTTGCCCGGGTGCAGGCGACTGGGGACCAGGAAGTCCCGCGCCCCTTCGGGCGAGCTCGAGGTCAGGATCGGGGTCTGGAACTCGAGGAAGTCCATCCCGGTCATGCGTCGCCGGATGCTGGCGACGACCTTGGACCGGAGGATCAGGTTCTTCTGGAGCCGGTCCCTCCGGAGGTCCAGGAACCGGTACCGGAGCCGTTCCGCCTCGCCGGCATTGGTCTCGTCGGCGACCGTGAAGGGGAGGACCTCGGCCGCCGAGAGCACGTCGAAGGAGGCGGCCCGGACCTCGACGGTCCCGGTCGCCATCTCCCGGTTGACCTCGCGCTCGGCCCGGGCCACGACCTCGCCCTCGACCATGACGACGCTCTCGACGCGGGTCTCGTCGGCCAGGGCCTTGAACGGCGAGTCCGGGTCCACGACCACCTGCACCAGGCCGGAGTGGTCACGCAACACCAGGAAGAGGATGCCTCCCAGGTCGCGCTTGCGGTGGATCCAACCCGCGATCCGGACCCGAGTCCCGGCAGGGGTCTCGGCCAGGGAGCCACAGGCATGGGAGCGGTACTTGTTGTCGCGGAACATGCTTCACCTCACAGGACGAGGACGGTACGGATCGGGGGCAGGTCGCCCGCGAGCCGGCGGACACCCGCCTCGTCCAGCAGCCAGATCTCGCGCTCGAGTCCCAGGTAGAGGACCCCGGGTCGGACCGGATCGGCGACCAGTCCCGGGGTACCGCGGGGGCTGGCGGGCAGGATCCGGTCGCGTGCCCCCCGCTCCCACGTCCGTCCTCCGTCGGAGGACGACCAGAGCGACGGCCCCTCGGCGGCCTCGAGCGAGGTGAACAGGCGACCCGCGGCGTCCCGGGCGATGCTGGAGGGACGACCCGGGAGGCTCTCCAGGGGTGCCCAGGAGGTACCCAGGTCGGAACTCGCCTGGATGGCGCCCTCGACCAGCGCCAAGAGGGTCCCGTCGAGCGTGAAGAGGACCGCGGACACTCCCCAGGGCGGGGACAGGGACCGCCAGGTCGCTCCGTCGTCCATGGAAGCGTGCACCGCGCCGCCGCGACAGGCGGCCGCCCACTGGGTGGGCTTGCGAGGATTGCGGCCGAACTGGACGACGCGGGGATCGGGTCCGGCCTCGGACTCGAGGGCGACGCGGTACTGGGTCCCACCGTCGATTCCCCCGACCAGGATCCGGCCCGAACGAGTTCCTGCCAGCATCTTCCCGTCGCCGGTCGCGGCCAGGGCCAGCGGAACCTCGCCTCGCTCCCACCCCGGGACCGGGCTCCAGGCCTTCCCCCGATCGACGGAGGCCTCGAGCCGCGGTTCGATGCCGCCGACCCCGGCCACCAGGGCACGGTGCCGCGGTTCCCGGACCACGCTCTCGACGGGACCGACCCCGGGAAGGAGGTCCTCCCTTACCCACTCGACCTCGGAGGTCAAGGTGCCGACGAGCCGGACCAATCCCTGGGCGGTGGCGGCCAGCACCTCGCGCCTGGGTCCGACGATCCGGATTCCGGTGGAGGTCTCGTCCATCGAATCGTCGAGCTTGACCACGCAGTCCTCTCAGCGGGCAGGGCCTCCCCCGGACCGGCCTCCGTCCTGGACCGCCATCGTACTCGAAGGCGGGCGGGCCGGACAGGCCCCACGGGCATCCGCCACCAGGGTCTCGAACCACTTCTTCTCCCGGGGATCCCATTCCACCTCGAGCCCCAGGATCTCGCGGGCCATCGCCTCCACCCTGGCGCAGTCCGGGAGCACCTGCGGTCCGAGGGCCTTCCAGGTCCGGAACAACTCGACGGCGAGCCGCTTGCGGTTGTCCTCGTCGAAGCGGTGGAGGTGGGGCTCGATCCGTCGGTAGACACCCAGGCCCTCGGCATCCCGCCCGACCCTTCCCAGGCCTTCCATCCACCACATGGCGGAGGCCACCGATGCGGTCCCGCCCCGGTCGAGATCCCGGGAGGCGACTTCCCAGAGATCGAGTTCCCGGGAGAGGAGCGCCGGATCCTCGTGCTCGATCTTCCTCCGGATGGTGTTGCAGGTGCGGAGGAGTCGGGCCATGAGCATGGCCCGGGAAGGATCCAGGGGCTCGGGACCGGCGAGGACCGGGAGGTCGGCGAAGGCGAAGGCCGCATGGAAGCAGCTGTGCAGGCGTCCGATGGCGTTGAAGACCCAGACCAGGGCGTCCTCGGACCGGCCCGGATCCTCCCGGAAGGCCCGCATCGCCGCGTACAGGCCCCGGCGCAAGGGACGCTCGGCGGGGCGCAGCCAGGCGGTCACCTTGCGCCGGCGTTCGGGGTCGACGAAGGCGGCCTCGAGGGCGCCGTTCAGGTTGAAGCCGAACATGACGCTGCGCGGCACGATCTCGAGGATCCGGGATTCGGTACGGCCGGAACTGCGGACCGCCTCGTAGTCGTCCTTGAGGGCGCGGAAGGCGAGCAGGCCCTGGACCAGCTCCTCGATGGCGGTCCCCAGCCAGCCGTCGCACTCGGGAGGGAGACCCGGGAGATCCCCCGGGTCGCCCGCGTAGCGGAACACCTCGCGCCGGGGTGCGACC
>CAYOHP010000070.1:24650-32032 GCA_964403795.1 uncultured bacterium
TCCAGGCCCTGCTCCAGGTAGCGACCGTCGAGCTCCCGGAGCTCGGCCACCAGGTCGGGGGGCAGGAGTTCGGGGCGGCCGCCCGACGCCACCCAGGACCGGAACCGGTCGAGGAGAGGGAGCCCGGCCGCGATCCGGGCCCAGGCCGTGGGATCGGGGTCGAGGAACTCCCGGATCTCCCCGACCTCGGGCGGGATCTCCCCCCGGTGCACGGTCCCGGTGGAGTCCACGACCCAGGAGACGGCTTCCGAGAGCTCGTCGCGCAGCCCGCGCGCCAGGTCGGGCCCGAGCCACTTAGGGAGGCTCCCGGAGCCTGGGTCCGGCTCCCGGACCGGAGCCGGGGAGCCCGGGGTGGGCGACACCGGCGTCCCGGGGGAGGACCCGCCGGCAGGGTTCGGAGGCGGGGATCCCGGATCGCGGAGAGCCGCCAGTCCGATCAGGAATCCGGCGACGAGCACGAAACCGATCCGGACCTTCGCTCCACGCGGCAGGCGGCCGCCGGACGGAGCCGTGATCGCGACCGACGACGACCCCTCGACCGGGAAGGCACCGCTGCGGGCAAGCGTGACCAGCCGGGTCAGCTCGTCGAGGTTGCCGGGACGCTTCCCGGGATCCTGCTCCAGGCAGGCCCGGAGGACCCGGGCCTCGGGAGACTCCGGTGGGATGCGTCCGAGCTGGAGCTTCGGGAAGGTCTGCTGCTGGGCGAAGGCCACCAGGCCGCTGGACTCGAAGGGAGGACGACGCTCCAACAGCCAGAAGAGGCTGGCACCCCAGGCGTACCAATCGCTGCGGGCGGTGGCCTCGTCGCCCTTCAGGATCTCGGGAGCCATGATCCCGAGGGTCCCCACCACCGACCCGGTGCGGGTCAGGCGCGTCTTCGAGTCGTCGAGCGCCAGTCCGAAATCGATCAGCACCACCCGGCCGGAGTCCTCCAGGAAGATGTTCCCGGGCTTCAGGTCCCGGTGGACCAGCCCCGCTTCATGGGCCGCCTGGAGGGCGTCCGCCACCTGGAGCATGAGCGAGAGGGGATCCTCGGGTCGGGGGAGCCGGTCCAGGGACTGGCCCCGGAGCAGCTCGGTGACGAGGTAGGGACCCGAGGCGACGGTCCCGGCGTCGAGGACTTCGAGCACCCCTGGGTGCTCGATCCGGGCGAGCAGCTCGCCTTCGCGGAGGAACCGCCGGATCACGGCCTGGTCGCGACGGGCCGTCAGGACCTTGACCGCCACCTCCCGGCCCGAGGTCCGGTCGACGCAGCGGAACACCGCGCCCATGCCGCCCTCGCCCAGGGGCACGGGATCGCGGAACCTGGCTTCGAGGTCGGGAGGGAATCCGGGGCGGTCGGTCACCGGTACCTCCTCCCCCTCCCGCAGGACGGGCTCGCCGCCCGCGTCAGGCGTGAAGGGGCCGTCCCAGGGCCGCCAGGGCGGCCTCCTTGACGGCCTCGGGCAGTGTGGGATGGGCGTGGACCGAGATCGCCAGGTCCTCCGCCGAGGCCCCGAACTCCATCGCCACCGCTCCCTCGGCGATCATGTCGGCGGCCCGGGCACCCAGGATGTGGATCCCCAGGATCCGGTCGGAAGCCGCGTCGGCGATCACCTTCACCAGTCCGTCGGTGTCGTTCATGCAGCGGGCCCGCCCGCTAGCCGCGAACGGGAAGCGTCCCACCCGGACGGCCCGCCCGCCCTCTCCCGCGGCCTCCTCGTCGAGACCCACGCTGGCCAGCTCGGGGTGGGTGTAGACCACCATCGGGATCGCTCCGTAGTTCACGTGGGCGCGATGGCCGGCCATCAGCTCCACGGCCGCGATCCCCTCCTCCTCGGCCTTGTGGGCGAGCATGGGACCCGCGATCACGTCCCCGATCGCATAGATGCCGGGGACCCGGGTCCGGTAGCCGGCATCGACCACCACTCTCCCCCCCCGGTCGAGTTCCACCCCGAGTTCCTCCAGGCCGAGTCCCCGCCCGGCCGCGACCCTCCCGATCGCCACCAGGACCACGTCGGCGACTTCCTGGGCCGTCTCCCCGCCGTGCTCGAGATCCACCACCACGGACTCGCCGTCGGCCCGCCAGGCCTTGGCCCGGGTGTCGAGGCGGAAGGCCAGCCCCTGCTTCTCGAGGATCCGCTGGAGGCCCCGGGTCATCTCCCGGTCCATCCCGGGGAGGATCCGCTCCATCGCCTCGACCACCACCACCTTCGTCCCCAGCCGGCTCCACACCGAGCCGAGTTCGAGGCCGATGGCCCCGGCGCCGAGCACCACCATGCGTCCCGGGACCGCCGGGAGCGCCAGGGCCTCGGTCGAGGAGAGCAGCCGCTTCCCGTCGAACTCGAAGCCCGGGAGCGGACGCGGGACCGAGCCGGTGGCGACCAGGATCCGGGCCGCTTCGAGGCGCCGGACGCCTTCCGGGCCCTGGACCTCGACGACGCCCGGCGACGCGACCTTGGCGGTACCGGTGACGCGGGTCACCTTGTTCTTCTTGAACAGGCCCTGGATCCCGGTGGACAGGCCGGATACGACCTTGTCCTTGCGCCCCATCATGGCGGCGAGATCGAGCTCGACGCCCTGGACCCGGATCCCATGGTCGGCGAGCCGGTGCTTGGTCTCGTGGTAGACGTGGCTCGAGTCGAGCAGGGCCTTGGAGGGGATGCACCCGACCCGGAGGCAGGTGCCGCCCAGCCGGTCCTCCTTCTCGACGCACGCCACCTTCATGCCGAGCTGGGCGGCGCGCAGCGCGGCCACGTACCCGCCGGGGCCGGCCCCGATCACGACCAGGTCGAAGCGGTTGTCCTCCACCGGGGTCCCTTCCTCACATCCCTCAGATCTCGAGCAGCATCCGGGCCGGGTCCTCGAGCAGCTCCTTGACCCGCACCAGGAATCCCACCGACTGCGCCCCGTCGATGATGCGGTGGTCGTAGGACAGGGCCACGTACATCATGGGCCGGACCACCACCGCGCCGTCGACCGCCACCGGCCGGTCCTTGATGGCATGCATGCCGAGGATGCCGCTCTGGGGCCGGTTCAGGATCGGCGTCGACATCAGCGACCCGAAGACGCCTCCGTTGGTGATGGTGAAGGTGCCGCCCGAGAGCTCCGCCAGGCCGAGCTTCCCCTCGCGGGCGGCCTTGGCGACCCGCTTGATCTCGAGCTCGACGCCGCCCAGGGAGAGCCGCGTCACGTCGCGTACCACCGGCACGACCAGCCCGCGATCGGTGGAGACCGCGATGCCCATGTTCACGTAGTCGTGATAGACGATGTCGTCGCCGTCGATGAAGGCGTTGACCTCGGGGAAGGCCTCCAGGGCCTGGGCCGCCGCCCGGGTGAACAGGGACATCAGTCCCAGGCCCACGCCGTAGCGCTTCTCGAAGGCCTCCTTGTACTTCTTGCGGAGATCGAGGACCGCCGAGCAGTCGATCTCGTTGAAGGTCGTCAGCATGGCGGTCTCCTGCTGGGCCGCCACCAGGCGCTCGGCGATCCTCCGCCGGAGCTTGCTCATCGGCTCCCGCCGGTCGCCGCCGGTGCGGGCCTCCGCCGGCCGCGCCGCGGCCGGAACCGGGGCCGTGGCGGCGCCCGGGCCGGCGGTGGCGGGGAGGGCCGAGAGCACCGCCATGACGTCGCCCTTCAGGAAATGCCCGCGGGGGCCGGTCGGGGTGGCGCCGGAGAGGTCGGCACCCTTCTCCTCCGCCAGGCGGAGCGCGGAAGGCATCAGCTTGGGTGGAGTCGGGGCCTTGGCCGCGGCAGGCGGAGGGGTGGCTGCCGGGGCCGAGGATGCGGTGGCAACCGTCGCGGCGGGGACGTTGGCGGCGGCGGCTGCCGAGCCGTCCACGGTGGCGATGGTCTCGCCCACCTTCACCATCTCGCCTTCGGCCTTGAGGCGACGGAAGACCCCGCCGGTCGGCGACGGTACGTCGACGTTGGCCTTGTCGGTCTCCAGCTCGCAGATCGGCTCGTCGGCCTTCACGGCCTCGCCGTCCTTCTTGTACCACCGGAGCAGCACCGCCTCGGTGATCGACTCGCCTACCGCGGGCACCTGGACGTTCGTCGCCATCTCGCTCCTCGTCATGCCGTGGCGCCCCTGCGACCCCCGACGACGTCGAGGTCCTGGTGGGCGGTCTTGGACCCGAAGAAACGGTCGAGGAGTTCGGCCTCCTCGGCCTGGTGGACCTTGTAGGAGCCGACGGCCGGACTGGAAGCCGCATCCCGACCGCAGTACTCGACCTGGCGGGCACCTCCGAGGAGTTCCCTGAGGCGGGGCTCCACGAAGGTCCAGGCTCCCATGTTGCGGGGCTCCTCCTGCACCCAGAGGACCTCCCGAGCCTCTCCGTAGCGACGGAGGGCCTCGATCACGGCGTCCTCGGGGAAGGGATGGATCTGTTCGAGCCGCACCAGGGCCACGTCCTCGACGCCCCGGTCGACCCGCGCCCGGTCCAGGGTGTACCAGACCTTGCCGGTCGAGAAGGCGACCCGACGCACCTTGCTCGGATCCCCGACCCGGGCGTCGTCCAGCAGCGGCTGGAAGGTCGCTTCCGAGAAGGCCTCGAGGTTCGAGACCACCTCGGGGTGCCGGAGCAGGCTCTTGGGGGCCATGATCACCAGCGGCTTCCGGAAGCGACGGTGGAGCTGCCGGCGCAGGACATGGAAGTACTGGGCCGGCGTGGTCGGGCTGCAGACCTGGATGTTGTCCTCGGCACAGAGCTGCAGGAACCGCTCGAGCCTGGCACTGGAGTGTTCGGGCCCCTGGCCCTCGTAGCCGTGGGGCAGGAGCAGCACCAGGCCGCTCATCCGGTCCCACTTGGTCTCGCTGGTCGCCAGGAACTGGTCGATGATCGCCTGGGCACCGTTGGCGAAGTCCCCGAACTGCGCCTCCCAGACCACCAGCCTCCGGGGATCGGCCCAGCTCACCCCCAGTTCGAAACCGAGCACCGCCAGCTCCGAGAGCATGGTGTTGACGACCACGAACGGGGCCTGTCCCTCCCGCACGTTCTGGAGCGGGACCCATCGGGCATCGGTCTCGAAGTCATGGAGCACGCAGTGGCGGTGGCTGAAGGTCCCGCGCTCGCTGTCCTGCCCGGCCAGTCGCACCGGGAATCCCTCGGAGAGGAGCGAGCCGAAAGCCAGGGATTCGGCGGTCGCCCAGTCGACGCCGCGCTCGCCGGCGAACATGCGGCGACGTTCCCCGAGCACGCCCCGCTCGATCTTGCGGTGGACCTTGAAACCCTCGGGTACCGCCAGGAGGGCCTCCCCGAGGCGCTGCACCTCTTCGGCCGGCAACGCGGTGTCGGCCCCCCAGTCGCTCCCGGCCCGGGACATCCCGCTCCACACCCCGCCGAAGGCGCTCATCTTGGGAAGGCTGCGGGTGCGCTGGGCGTTCTCCAGGGAACCCTGGAGCCGATCCCTCACCCGGGCCTTCTCGGCCTCGATCTCGGCCGGGGTCACCACCCCTTCCTGGACCAGCTTGTCCCCGTAGATCCGGGTGACCGAAGGGTGGCCGTCGATCTTCCGGTACATCAGGGGCTGGGTGAAGCTGGGGTCGTCGGTCTCGTTGTGCCCGTAGCGCCGGTAGCAGACGAGGTTGATGGCCACGTCGACCTTGAAGCGCTGACGGTAGTCGAAGGCCATCCGGGCGACATGCACGACCGCCTCCGGATCGTCGGCGTTGACGTGGAAGATCGGTGCCTGGATGATCTTGACGATGTCGGTGGGGTGGGCCGTGAACCGGGTCTCGTGCGGCATGGCGGTGAACCCGATCTGGTTGTTCACGACCACGTGGATGGTCCCGCCGGTGGAATAGTGCTGCAGCTCGGAGAGGAGCAGCGTCTCGGGGACGATCCCCTGCCCGGCGAAGGCCGCGTCGCCGTGGATCTGCACCGGGATCACCCGGAGCCGCTCCCGGTCCCTCAGGTACTCCTGCTTGGCCCAGACCAGGCCCTCGATCACCGGGTCGACCAGTTCGAGGTGGCTGGGATTGGGGCTGAGCGAGAGGTGGATCTTCTTCCCGTCGGACGACACCAGGTCGTGCGAGTACCCCTGGTGGTACTTCACGTCTCCGTCCCCGACGCTGTCCCCGGATCGCTCCAGACCCTCGAACTCCCCGAGGATCTCCTCGTAGGGCTTGCGGAGGACGTGGGCGAGCACGTTGAGGCGACCCCGGTGGGCCATCCCGAAGATCATCTCCAGGACCCCGCCCTCGCCCCCCTTGCCGATCAAGGTGTCGAGCAGGGGGAGGAGGCTCTCGCCCCCCTCGATCGAGAACCGCTTCTGGCCCAGGTACTTGGTCTGCAGGAACTGTTCGAAGCCTTCCGCCTCCAGCAGCTTCCAGAGGAGGCGACGCTTCTCCTCGCTGGTGAGCCGCGGAGTGTTCAGGCCGGGCTCGACGCGCTCCGCGATCCACTGCCGGTGGTCGTCCTCGCGGATGTCCATGCACTCCACCGAGATGGTCCGGCAGTAGGTCGCCTGGAGCATCTCCAGGAGGTGGCCGAGGTCCCTGGGTTCCGGCCCGCGGAATCCCCCCGCACCCAGGGCCCGTCCCAGGTCGGACTCCGAGCAGCCGAAGCGACCGAGGTCGAGGAAGGGGATGGTCCTGGCCTGGCGGCCCAGGGGGTCGAGACGGGCCACCAGGTGGCCGAACTCCCGGTAGGCGTTGACCAGGCCGAAGATGCCGCGCACGCCGGCATCCCCGGAGGCCTCACCCCTGTCCGAAGCCGGGGCGGGCCGCTTCCAGCCCGCCTCGAAGCCCGCGAAGAAGGCCTGCCACAGCGGCTCCACCGAGGCCGGGTCGCTCTGCCAGCGGGCATACATCTCGTCGACGTAGGCCGCGTTGGCACCGCTGAGGTAGTCGATCGACTTCAAGCCTCACTCCTTGATCATGTCCCGGAGCACCGAGTGCAGGATGCCCCCGTTACGGAAGTACTTCACCTCGACCGGGGTGTCGATCCGGCACTGGACCTCGAACCGCTTCTCCTCCCCCGAGCCACCCTGGGCCACGACGGCCAGGGTGCAACCCGGCTGGACCCCGGCGAGCCCCTCGATGCGGAAGGTCTCGTGCCCGGTCAGCCCGAGCGACTCCGCCGACTGGCCCGCCTGGAACTGGAGGGGGAGGACGCCCATGCCGACCAGGTTCGAACGGTGGATCCGCTCGAAGCTCTGGGCGATCACGGCCCGCACTCCCAGGAGGATCGTACCCTTGGCGGCCCAATCCCGCGAGCTTCCCGTCCCGTACTCCTTGCCGGCCAGGATCACCAGCGGGATTCCCTGGTCGCGGTAGCGCATGGCGGCGTCGTAGATCGACATCTTCTCGCCCTGGCCTCCCGATCCTGCACTGAGGTGGAGGGTGACGTTGCCCTCGGAGCCCGGGACCAGCCGGTTCTTCAGCCGGATGTTCCCGAAGG
>CAYOHP010000071.1:0-32004 GCA_964403795.1 uncultured bacterium
ATCCGGCTGAGGGCCACGTTGAACTGGGGATCCGTGACCGTGACCTCGACGAAGGGAGTCCGGCTGGTCCCGGGATGGGTGGTCTCGTTGACGCAGCCGCCCCGGGGCGGGTTCACGATCACGTTGGCGTCCGAGAGGACGATCGGGGTGGTGTCGAGGATGAAGGTGCGGGTCACCGACAGGCCCCGGTTGTTCACCTTGTCCTCGGGGACGATGGTCACCCGGTAGGTGCCGTCCACCGTGAGCGGGCGGGTCGGCACGAAGTCCAGGGTGAAGGGATCGAAGGGCGTCTGGGTGCCGGGCACGGTCGCCGCCGCCGAGTTCCCGATGGGACCGAAGAGCGAGATCGTGGAGTCGAGCAGGTCGACCCCCGAGAAGGTCTGGACCGGCGAGGGCGGATCCACGAACCGCACCCGGATCCGGGCCGGCGAGGACGAGACCGTGGTCGAGTCCGAGGGATCGACGCTCACCACGTTGGGCGGGACGCTGTCGACCACGAACAGGCGATTGAAGGTGGCGTTCACGCCGTTGCCGGCCCGGTCGGTGCCTCCGGTGATCTCCACCAGCACCGGACCGTCGAAGCCCGGGATGACCCCCTGGTTCCAGGTGAGCACCCGGGTGGTGACCCCGGAGCGGCCGGCCGGGGTGCGGGCACCCCCGTTCTGGGTGGTGAAGAGGTCGGGCGGGGTCACGATCGGCTCCGAGAAGGTGACCTCGATGGGGACCGAGATCAGACCCACGTAGATCTCGGGATTGGCCGAGGGGGCCAGGATCCCGTTCACCCGGATCCGGTCGACCTGGGGCGGGAGCCGGTCGACCACGATCTGGATCCGGGCCGTGGATTCGGGACCGAGGTTCCCGGCCTCGTCCCGCACGATCACGTCGAAGACGTAGTCGCCGTCCGGCAGGTTCGAGATGTCGGCGATGGTCGAGAACCGGCCCGTCGAGTTGTCGGGCGTGAGCGGCACGGGCGGGGCGAAGGTCACCCCGGGCGGCCCCTGGATCAGGACCGCGGGGCGGAAGGTGTCGGTGGTCACGGTGTCCCGCTCCGCGGTCAGGCCCTCGATGCGGATCGTGCCGGAGGCGATGATGAGCGGCCCGGAACTGGAGCGCGGCTCCAGGATCGAGGGCGGGGCCGGGACCACCCGGTCGAGCGTCACGGTCCCGAGCACCTGGGCGAGGCCGACCTGGGGCGGGTCGTTGCCGTTCACGCCCTGGATCGAGATGACGTGGGGCCCGTCGTTGGGGAGGTTCAGGGTGTGGATGAACTCCTGCCCGCTGGAGAGGCCCGTCACCTGGCTCTCGAGCAGGCCGTCGACGAAGATGTTCACGGTCAGCGGGCTCACCTGGCCGGTGATGGTTCCCCGCACCGTGACGCCGGGATTGCGGGTGATGGTCCCGCCGGGCGGCTCGAGGGTGGCGACGATGGTGGGGGCGGCGGCGTCGAGCCGGGTCACCTGCACGGTGAGCGTGGTCCCGGCGTTGCCGGCGGCGTCCACCGCGAAGATGTCGATGTCGGTCGGGGTCCCGGTGACGAAGCCCGAGAGGTCGGCGACCGCCACGAAGATCGAAGCGGTGGTGATCGCACCCCCCCCGATGGCGGTGAGCGTCCCGCCCAGGCGCACGAAGACCTGGCCCGAGGTCTCCGGCAGGGTGGGCCCTCCGGCTCCCTGGTTCAGGACCGTGCCGCGGATGATCAGGCTGTCGGTGAAGACGGTGGCCGGGAACACCGGCGAGGTGATCACCGGCGCCTCGGGCCCCACGTCGTCGGCCAGGATCGAGAAGGTGTTGGAGAGTCCGGGCGGGACCGGCTGGACCAGGTCCTGGATCACCGCGTTGAAGGTGTTCAGGTCCCGGTCGACCCCGGTCCGGAGCGGGAGCACCGCGGTGAACGGGGTGGGGGTCACCTGGGGGTCGAAAGGGGCGATGGTGGTCGGGTTCCCGTCGTCCCGGAAGAAGGTGATCTGCACCGTGTTCCCGGCCGCCGCTGCGGTAGCGGTGTAGGAGACGGTGACCTGCCCGAGGTTGGTGATGGTGAGCCCGGGCGGGACGGTGTCGACGATCTGCATGGTCGGCTGGGCCAGCGCCGCGGGCAGGGCGAACCAGAGCGCCAGGAGCACCGCCAGCAACCGCACCACCGGAAATCGACGCAAGCGCGCGACCCCTTCGAGACAGAAGGACCCGGTTC
Source organism: uncultured bacterium (assembly GCA_964403795.1). Classification (GTDB taxonomy): domain Bacteria; phylum Muiribacteriota; class UBA6191; order CAZXTJ01; family CAYOHP01; genus CAYOHP01. The sequence goes on from CAYOHP010000071.1 coordinate 2,189, forward strand.
TTCCATCGACATGTCGGCGGACCGGCCGAAGCCGGGCCCCCCGGACGGGGAATGGTGCGATCCGTGCTACCTTCGGTCGGTGGTCGCCCGAGTCCTGGCCGTCTGCGTCCTGGCGGTTTTCTGGGCCTACCGCGTCCCGCTCACCGCCCCGACGCTGATCCTCGACGACCTGCACTTCCTCGCCAAGGACCGCCGGATCGTCGAGCCCGCCCTGCGCCCCCACCTCTGGACCACCGAGCTCGGGGTCTGGGATCCCGTCGATCGCCCCGGGGTCTCCCGCTTCGGAGGCGCCTTCTACCGCCCCCTGGCGCTCGCCTCGATCGCCTGGGGCCGCGACCTCTGGGGCGAGGACCCCCGCCCCCAGCGCCTGGTGAACCTGCTCTTCCTCCTCGGCCTGGCCGTCGGGGTGGCGGTGGTCGTGGTCCGGTCGGGGGAAGGCGGCCAGCCGCTGCCCGCCCTGGCCGCGGGGGCCCTGGTGGCCTCGCATCCCCTGGGTGCGGAGCTGGTCGGCCTGTTCTCCAACCGCTTCGACCTGCTGGCCATCGTCGGGGTCTCGCTGGCCCTGGCGGCGGCCACCGGCACCGGTCCCCGCGCCCTGGCCGGGATCGCGCTCGGGTTCGCGCTGGCCGCCGGCTCCAAGGAGATCGCCCTCCCCCTGGGCGCGGCAGTCCCGGTGGTGGCCGCCCTGGCGGCGCCCCGGGGCGACCGCCTCCGCCGGGGTCTCTCGGCCCTGGCGGCGGTCTCGCTGGTGGGGATCCTGGCGCTCGTCGCCCGCGCCGCGGTGCTCGGCTCGGTGCTCCCCGGCTCGGCCCGCGCCCTGGTCCCCGCCCCCGACGTGGCCCTCGGCTCGGCCTTCCTCTGCCTGCGCCACGTGCTCGGCCCCTACGACCTCCAGCTCCTCTCCTATTCGCCCTCGGAGTGGAAGGTGGTGAGCGCGCTCCCGGTCGGGATCACGGTGGTCCTGGCGGCCTTCACGGTCCTCGGCCTGGTACGCGGCCGGGCCCGGATCCCGCCCCATCTCCTGGTCGCCGCGGCTTCGCTCCTGGTGATCCCGATCCTCCCCCTGCTGGAACCCCGGCTGCTCCCCTTCCCCTACTCGGACCGTTACCTGGCGGGCCCCCTGGTCGGGGTAGCCATGCTCCTCGGCCTGGCGCTCCGGCATGGGTTCGAGGACGTCCGGATCCAGGGCGCCGCCTCGGTCCTGGTCCTCTGCCTGGCGTCCGGGAACCTCCTCGTGCTCCAGCAGCGCAACGCCGCCTTCGCCACCGGCGACGAGTTCCTGCGGGTGCTCATGACCCAGCGCTACGTGGCGCCCCAGTTCCTGGACCTGCTCCGGGACGCCCAGCACCTCCGGGAGGCCGAGCTGGCCTCCGGGTCGGGCCGGGCCTCACCGGCAGGAGGCATGCCGGAGCGACTGGCCGCGGCCCGGGACCTGGCCCAGCGCGGCGAGTTCGCGGCCGCGCTGGCGACCCTGGGCGAGATCGACGACCGGGCCCCGGGAGCCGGGGACGCCCGCTTGTTCGAGGCCTACCTGTGGCGACGCCAGCACCGCCTGGAGGAGGCCGAGCGGGTCCTCCGGGGCCTGCTGGCGGATCCTGCGCCCGCCCCCCGGGCCCGCCTGGCCCTGGGCGAGGTGCTGCTGGCACGGGCGGGCCGGCCGGGTCCCGGGATGGCAGCCGACCGGGAGGCGGCCATGGAGGAACTCCGGCGCGGTCTCGCCGAGGCCGCCACCCTCCCGGGCGCGCTGCGCCCCACCGACGAGGCGGGGGCGCGGTTCAACCTGGGGGTGGCCCTGGCCTCGACGGGGCGGGACCGGGAAGCGCTCGCCGAGATCGAGGCCGCCCTGGCCCTGGAGCCGGGCACGGTGCGCTTCCGGGGCGCCCGGGCCGAGCTGCTGGAGCGGCTGGGGCGGGGACCCGAGGCGGCGGCCGAACGGGAGCGGGTGGCCGCGGCATTGGCCGCGGCCAGCCGGCTTCAGGCACCGAGCCAGGAGCGGTCGGTGGGCTCCCAGGCGCAGAGCTCGTCCTCGGAGAAGTAGAGCGGCAGCTCGTGGGCGACCGCCTCCGGGGAGTCGGAGCCGTGGACCAGGTTCATCCCGGTGTCGATCGAGTAGTCGCCGCGGATGGTCCCCGGCTCGGCCGCCTCGGGCTTGGTGGCACCCATCACCTTGCGGGAGATCTCGATCGCCTTCTTGCCCTCCCAGCACATGGCCACCACCGGCCCGGAGGTGATGAAGGTGACCAGCTCGCCGAAGAACGGGCGGGCCTTGTGGACCGCGTAGTGCTTCTCGGCGGTCTTCCGGTCGATGCGCATCAGCTTCAGGCCGACCATGCGCAGCCCCTTGGACTCGAAGCGGCGGGTGATCTCGCCGACCAGGCGCCGCTGCACGCCGTCGGGCTTGACCAGGATGAGGGTTCTCTCGGCGGACATGGGGGTCTCCGTTCGTAGGGGTGGGAAGGCTAGATCGCACTCCCGAGGCATGTAAACCGGGGTCGCCGGACCGGGACCACCGTCTCCGGCACGAGGGCGCAGCCGGGAGGCGTAGCCCGTCGCTGGCGAGGCCCTTGCGGGCGAGCTGCAGGCTCACCGGGGCGCGGCTCCCGGCCTTCCCCCGGGAAAACCGGCTGGGGGAGTGATACGGTGGGGCCATGCCCCGGTCGATCCCGCTCCTGGCGCTCGCGGCGGTGGTGCTGGCGCTGGTCGCCGCCTTCGCCCCGGGTCCGGTCTCGGCCCGGCGGGTGGGCGGCACCACCCTGCTCACGCCCCAACCGGTGGCGGGAGGGATCTACCGGGCGCCGCTGGGGAGCGACGTGCCGACCTTCGACCCGGCGCTGGCCGGCGACACCACCTCGCTCACCTGCATCCTGCAGATGTACGACGGGCTGGTTCGCTTCCACGAGGGTGGGATGAAGGTCGCCCCGGCCCTTGCCGAGAGCTGGACCCTGTCCGAGGACGGGCTCACCTACACCTTCAAGCTGCGCCCCGGGGTGCGCTTCCATCCCCGGCCCGCGATCCGCACCGCGCTGGGGCCGGACCTGGGCCGGGAGGTCACCGCCGCGGACGTGAAGTACTCGTTCGAGCGGGTGCTGTGGCCCGAGATCGAGAGCCCGGCGGCCACCACCTTCGCACCCATCCGGGGCTCCGACGACGTGATCCGGGGACGTCGGCGCGACCTCGAAGGGATCCGGGTCCTCGATCCCCGCACCGTGGAGATCGAACTCGAGGCGCCCTTCGCCCCCTTCCTGGCGTCGCTCACCATGCCCAACGCCTTCGTGGTCCAGAAGGAAGCGGTCGAGCTCGAGAAGGCCGGGATCGAGAAGGGCCTCGGGTTGTCGCGGCGACCGGGACCGGTGGGGACCGGGCCGTTCTTCCTCTCCGACCACGTCCCCGGGGTGCGGATCGAGCTCTCCGCCAATCGCGAGTACTGGGACCAGCCCGAGTCGGGTCCGCGCCGGCCCCACCTCGAGGGCGTGGTCTTCGTGATCGAAGGCGACGAGGATCGCCGCTTCCGGATGTTCGAGGCCGAGGAGCTGAACCACACCGACGTGCCGGACCCCGAGTACGAGCGGGTGTCCTCGGACCCGAACTTCCACAGCATCAACCAGCTCGGGACCTACTACCTGGGGTTCCAGTGCCAGGCGCCCCCCTTCTCCGACCACCGGATCCGGCGGGCCTTCTCGCATGCGGTGGACAAGGAGTTCATCGTCAAGCAGATCCGGGCTCGCCGGGTGGTGCGGGCCAGAGGGCCGCTGCCGCCCAACATGCCGGGCTACAACGAGATGCTCGAGGAGCGCAGGTACCCGCTGGAGACCTGGGAGTACGACCCCTCGGCGGCCGAACGCCTGCTCGACGAGGCCGGATTCCCCCGCGACCCGGTGACCGGCGTGCGCACCGGATTCCCGGCCGTGGCGCTGGACATCCACAGCGAGGAGTCCGACCTCCGGGTGGCCCGCTCGGTGCAGGCCAACCTCATGGACGTGGGGATCAAGATCGGGATCCAGCGCCGGAGCTGGCCCGAACACCTCAAGGCGGTGCGGGAAGGCAAGTCGCTCTTCCACCGGCTCGGCTGGGTGGCCGACTACCTCGACCCCGACAGCTTCCTCTTCTACAACTTCTACTCGGGGAACATCGGGAGCTCGAACGGGAACTACTACCAGAACCCCCAGGTCGACGAGCTGCTGCTCGAGGCCCGCCGCATCAACAACCCCAGCCGACGCCTGAAGCTCTACGCCAAGGCGGAGGCGGCCATCGCCCGGGACGCCCCCTGGGTCTGCCTCTACTACTACCAGTCGGCGCTCCTGAAGCGCTCCGACGTCCAGGGCCTGAACCTGACCGCCCTGGGTACCCACATGATCCGTTACGATGGCGTCTGGCTCGAGACCCGTCCGGGCTCCACGCCCCCGACCCGCTAGTAGCCCCCGGAGAACCAAACCCCATGCCCGACCCCCGCCGCCTCCGAAGGTCCCTGCCGCTCTGTCTCGTGACCCTGTCGTTCCTGGCCGGCCCGGGCTGCGTGAACGTCCAGAAGCGGAGCGCCCTCGACGAGCTCGAGACCCGCCTCCGGGCCGAGGAGCGCGCCCGGTCGAGCGCCATGCAGGAACTCGAGGGTCGGATCCGGGACCTCGAGACCAGGAACGCCTGGCTGGAGGGCTACCTCTCGGGCCTCGGCCGGGGAGGGTCTGGCGGGACGGGGACGCCGGGGGCCTCCAGCGGCCCGGGGACCGGGTCCGGCACCGGATCCGTCGGGCTCCCGCCGACGATGGGACCCGGTCCCACCCGGGGAGCCGCCCCGGCCCGGGGCGAGGCCCAGCGCTACGGCGGAGTGTACCGCCAGGCCCTGGAGACCAACCCCCCGAAGCTCGATCCCGCCCACCTCGAGGACACCACCAGCCACCGGGTCGGGGCCCAGATCCTCGAGGGCCTGGTCGGATTCGGTCCCGAACTCGAGCCGATTCCCCTGATCGCCGAGTCCTGGCAGGTCTCGGAGGACCGGCGGGCCTACACCTTCAAGCTGCGCAGCGGAGTGAGGTTCCACCACGGCCGGGAGGTCGAAGCCAAGGACTTCGTCTTCTCGTTCGGCCGGATCCTCGACCCCAAGACCGCCTCGGTCCGGGTCTGGCTCTTCGACCGGGTGCTCGGGTACCCGCTCTTCTCGGCCTACCGCCGGGTCGGGGACGCGGTGCGCAGCCGGCTCCAGGGGAAGTCCGTCGACTGGGAGGCGCTTTCCGCCGAGACCCGCCTGCTGGCCGCGGCGGATGCCGAGCACCTCTCCGGGCTCGGTCACCCCGATCCGGGCCCGGCCGCGGCCCTGGCCGCCGAGCTCGTGGCCTGGGTCGGCTCCCGGGGCGCCAGGGCCGGGCGGGGCGAGGCGGTGCTGGAGGCCGATGTCGGCAGCCTCTCGTCCTGGGACTTCCTGGCCAGGGGCTTCGAGGCCCCCGACCCGCGCACCTTCGTGGTCCGGCTGGAGGAGCCGTTCACGCCCTTCGTCTCGGTGCTCGCCATGGTCAACGCCGCGGTGGTTCCCCGGGAGGAAGTGGAGCGCCTGGGCGAGAAGTTCGGGTTCCACCCCGTTGGGACCGGCCCCTTCAAGTTCGTGAGCTGGGAGCATGACGTCTCGATGGTGCTGGAGGCCAACGACGACTACTTCGCGGGCCGACCCTACCTCGACCGGCTGGAGTTCCGGATCATCCCCGACGAGGTCACCGCCCTGATCGAGTTCGAGACCGGCAACCTCGAGAGCATGAACCGGGTGCCCGACGAGAAGTACGAGCAGATCAAGGCGACCAAGGACTATCCCGGGGTGCTCGAGGAGAAGCCCATCCTCCACACCTTCTACCTGGCCATGAACAAGGACCATGCGCCCTTCGGCGACCTCCGGGTCCGCAAGGCCTTCAACCACGCGGTGAACCGGTCCGCCATCCTGAACAAGATCAGGAAGGGTCGCGGCCAGCTCGCCAAGGGACCTCTGCCCCCGGGGATCCCCGGCTACGACCCCGGGCTCGAGGGCTATCCCTACGACCCGGCGCGTGCCAAGGCCCTGCTTGCCGAGGCCGGGTTCGATCCGCCGGGGAAGCTCGGCACCGTCGACTTCTGGTTCAACAGCTCGACCGGCAGCGACGTGAACGCCAAGATCGCCGAGGTGTTCCAGGAGAACCTGAAGCAGATCGGGGTCGACCTGCGCCTGAACTCGGTGGACTGGGGCACCTACCTCGAGAAGATCAACCGCTGCGAGCCGCCCATCGCCCGGCTCGCCTGGGTCGCCGACTACCCCGATGCCGACAACTTCATGTACGTGCTCTTCCACAGCTCGACGATCGGTCAGTCGAACACCTCGTGCTACCGGGATCCGGTGCTGGACGGGATGCTCGAGTCGGCCCGGATCATGGCCGAAGGGCCGGAGCGGGTGGCCCTCTACCAGAAGGCCCAGCGGAAGATCGTGGACGAGGCCATCTGGATCCCGGTCTTCCACCAGAAGGAGCCCTTCCTCCGGAAGAGCTGGGTGCGAGGGGCGGTGCTGACCGGCCGGGGGGCCGACGCCATCCGCTTCAAGGATGTCTGGCTCGATAGGAAGGAGATGGAGGAGGCGCAGCGGAAGAGGTCGGCGGGTTGATCGCCTACACCCTCCGGCGCCTGGTCTTCGCCGCCTTCGTGATCTGGGGGGTGGCGACCATCACCTTCCTGCTCACCCACATCGACGTGCTCGAGGCGCCGGTGAACTGGGTCCGGGAGAGCCCTCCCTTCTCCTGGCCGGCGGTCCGGGAGGACTTCCGGATCGCGCTGGGCATGGACCTGTCGAAACCCGTCCACTTCGGCATGGGCGACCCGGCCCGGCTGCTCCTGGGCCAGCACGGGGACGTGAACACGGTGGCCGAGATCCGCCGCGACCTGGGCCTCGACCAGCCGCTCTGGGTCCAGTACAAGACCTTCCTGGTCGGGCATGACCCCCGCTCGGCGGCCGAGCGTGCCGCCGACCCCCAGGACAAGGCCCACCGGGTCCGCTACGGCCTGCTCCGGGGCGATCTCGGGGTGTCCTTCAAGACCAGGCAGCCGGCGCTGGACCGGATCCTCCAGTACCTGCCCAAGACCGCCATGCTGGCGGTGGCCGCCATGCTGGTGGCGGTGGTGGTCGGGGTTTCGGCCGGCGTGATGGGTGCCGTGTGGCAGGACCGGCTGATCGACCGCTTCGCCATGACCGGGGCCATCCTCGGGCTCTCGGCTCCCATCTACCTGGTGGGCCTGATCCTGATCCTGGTCTTCGTCAAGCGCCTGGGTTGGATCCCGGGGGTGGGCCTGGAGGAGAGCCTGGCGCCCCTGTTGCAGATCTGGCTCCCGGGGATGCTGGTCGAGTGGCGGGTGCCGGTCTACCTGATCCTGCCCTCGATCGCCCTGGGACTCAGGCCCGCCTCGAACCTGGCCCGCATGACCCGCTCCTCGATGCTGGAGGTGATCCGCCAGGACTTCGTGCGCACCGCCCGGGCCAAGGGCCTGCCCGAGAGCCGGGTGGTCCTGGTCCACGCCTTGAAGAACGCGCTCATCCCGGTGGTCACGGTGATCGGGCTCGAACTGGCGGGCCTGCTCACGGGCGCGGTGCTGACCGAGACGGTCTTCGCCTGGCCGGGGCTGGGGCGCCTGGCGGTCCAGGCGCTCCGGGACCTCGACCTCCCCATGATCCAGGCCACCGTGGTCTTCATCGCCCTCTTCTTCGTGATCTCGAACCTGATCGTCGACCTGCTCTACGCATGGCTCGACCCGAGGATCCGGCTGACATGATGAGCTTCTCCGAGTTCCTCGACCAGGCCTCGCTGGCGATCCGGGTGCTGGGGACCGCAGCCTGCATCGGACTCCTGGTGTTCGGAGCGGTCCCCCCCAGGAAGAGCCACGACCTCTGGTTCGAGGCCTGGCGGCGCCTGCGCCGCAACCGCACCGCGCTCGCCGGGTACTACCTGATCGTGCTCCTGGCCCTGGTGGCCTTCTCCGCCGACTGGATCTCGCCCCACGATCCGGCCTCCATGGACTTGGAGCGCGCCGAGGTCTGCGTGATCTACGACGGCGAGGGCCGCCACTGGCTGGGCACCGACCTGAAGGGGCGGGACAACCTGAGCCGGCTGATCCACGGCACCCGGATCTCGCTCCAGGTCGGGTTCGTGAGCCAGCTGGTCGCCTCCACGATCGGCATCACGGTGGGACTGCTTTCGGGCTACTACGGCGGCTGGCTCGACATGCTGCTGATGCGCCTGACCGACGTGATGCTGGCCTTCCCCTTCCTGCTCTTCGTGCTGGTGATCGTGGCGGTGCTGGGGACGCCGCCGCTCTGGGTGATCTTCGTGGTGATCGGGGTGGTGGGCTGGCCCCATCTGGCCCGGGTGGTCAGGGCCCAGGTGCTGACCTTGAAGCAGCGGGAGTTCGTGGAGGCCGCCCACTGCCTGGGGGCCAGGGACACCCGGATCCTGCTCGGCCATCTGCTGCCCAACTGCATGGCCCCGATCATCGTCCAGGTCTCGCTCGGCATGGCCCAGGCCATCCTCTCGGAGGCCGGACTCTCGTTCCTGGGCTTCGGGGCCAAGCCCCCGCTCTCGTCCTGGGGCCTGATGGTGGCCCAGGGCCAGGAGGCGATCGATCCCAAGTGGTGGGTCTCGGTCTACCCCGGCCTCGCCATCATGGTGAGCGTCTACGCCTTCAACGTCTTCGGGGACGGGCTGCGCGACGCCCTCGATCCCCGGATGAAGACCTGAGGCGCGCTCCGGACCCGAAAGCCCTGGCGGGAGGGGGGTGCGCAGGGGGAGGGCTGCCGTTCCCGATCCCTGGCCCTGGGTCGCCGGTGTGCGGCGGACCCTCCCCCGCTCCGACCTAGTTGGAGATCACCGGCAGGCTCCAGGTGGTGATCTGGTAGGCGCCGACCGACGTGAATGGGATGATGTCGCTGGCCACCGTGTCGGTGTTCGGGGCAACGATCTGGAGGATCGAGGAGAAGCCGAAGCCCGTGGCGGACGACCTCCGGAGGCGACCTCGCACGACCTTGCGGAGGTTGGTGGAGTCCCAGACCATGGTCTTCAGCGTCCCGCCCTCGGTCACCCGGAAGCGTTGCTCGACCCGTCGCAGGTCGGGGTCGGTCTGGTCGGGGTCCCAGCCGAAGAGCCCGACCAGGTCGTGCCCGTCCAGTTCGAACACGAAGCTCTGGCCATCGGCCGAAATCCGACCGTTGCGGATGTCCCCGTCCGCCGAGAGGGCGACGTTCACGAACTGGTCGTTCGAGAAGCTGCCACGCCAGAGGTAGAGGGCCCGCTTGGCATGGGCGGTGGCGTTGGGAGCGGTCCCGGCGGCCAGATGCACGTCGGTGGTCGAGCAGGAGCCGCAGCTGTTGCCGGTCTTCCGGAAGTTCGCCTTGGTGGCGAAGAGCACGTAGGGGAAGCTCCCCTCGATCGCCCCGTCGGTCATGTCGAGGTGGTGGTCGGCGTCGACCAGGATGGTCCCGAACCCGCAGGGGTTGGCGACCGTACAGTCGGTGATCTTGCCAGTGGTCCATGAGCCGCCGGCGAGCACGCTGATCAGCAGCTGGGGGGTGTCGTTCAAGTAGCCGGCCGAGGTGGGGCGGGCGGTCCAGACCACGATGTTCCCGTTCCGGCTGACGGCCACGTCCATCGGCTCCACGTGCTGGAAGAAATCGCCCGGTTCGCCGCTCGGGACGTTGGCGGACCCGTAGGCCGGGTCGTTCACGTACCCGTTCAGGTAGCTGCCCGGGGGACTGGAACCGGTGTCGAAGCGGACCAGGGCCAGCGGCGAGGTGGTGGTCGCCCCCGCGAACGAGTTGCCGGGTCCCGCCGAGGCGGGATAGCGCATGTCCGAGACGTGGACCACGTAGCGGCCATCGGCCGAGATCGCCGCCCGTCGGTTCCGGGCCGTGCCCAGCGGAAAGGTCGAACCCGGAACCGTCGAGACCTGCAAGGCCTGGAGGCTCCCGAGGTCGAAGAGCCAGACGGCCTCCTGGTAGTTCGGCTCGCCCAGGCCCCCGACGTAGCCGCTGAAGCTGCCGGACTGGACGGTCGGTCCGATCACGATCGCCTTGGTCACGTCCGAGGCCAGGCGGGCGAAGAGCTTGGGCTGGGTGGTGAACGCCTCGCTCGCCAGGTTCTTGTAGAGCGCCTTGCGGTTCCCGTCCGAGCCGATCACGTAGACTCCCGAGTTGAATTGCTCGAGGCCAAAAGCGATCAGCCCGTCGGTGTCCTGGATCTGGCGGGACGCGACCAGCAGCTGGCCTCCATCGGGAGTGATGTCCCGGACCACCGCCGCATGGCGTTCCACCGAGCTGGAGCCGAGTCCGGAGAGGCCGTTGGTCAGCGAGAAGTACCTGGCCTGGGGTGCGGAGAACTTCGGGAACAACAGGGCATCCACCTCGTCGGTGGCGACGGTCGGGACGCACTGTCCTCCCAACCTTCGTCCCACGAATCCGATCCGGGCTTCCACAGCATCCGGCTGGTCCTCGGCGGTCAGGAAATTCTCGATGAACTCCTCGATCACGGGCCCGGCGGCCGCAACCGGCTTGCGATCGCCACCGAAGTCCTTGGGACCGTAGGAGTAGAAGATCGCCAGCCGCCCGCCTGCGTCCTCCCGGAAGACCAGATTCGCGCCTTCGTTCTCGAAGTGGCCGCTGTGGGCCGCCAGGTTGGCATTGCCGTCGAAGGGAACCTCGCCCGCGGGGTCCGCCCCGACGTGGCTGTCCCGGGTGAAATACTCGAGGTTCGCCTCCCACTCCCCCTGCGAGCCTACCGGCGTGGGCGTCAACTGCGGGCCCTTCAGGACGTAGTGGTCGGTGGTCGGGGAACCGGCCAGGGCGTCGATCCGGTAGGCCGCCAGGCTGGGGAGGAGCATGCGGGCCTTGGCGGTCGGGCGCTGGTAGATCTGTTTGGTGGCATCCACCTCGTCGGCATGGGGATTGACGCTGGTCCCGGTCCCTGAGAAATCGAAGAGCTGGGTCAGGCCCTCGATCAGGCCCGCGGGGGTGTTGGTCCCGTTGACGTAGGTGTCGGACCCGTCCTGGTAGCGCTTGCGGTAGAAGCTCCCGTTCCCGCACCAGACCATGGCGTTGCCGTCCCCGGATTCGAGGAAGTCCTCGATCAGGTCGTCGCTGCCGTTGGGAGTCTTCATCTCGTCGGAGAGTCCGTCGAGCACCACCAGGACGTCGGTGTTCCCGTCCGTGCGGTTGGTGGAGAGCCAGGCCCGGATATCGGTCTCCCCGCTGCCCGACGGCTGGTCGGTCACCAGTCCGTCGCGGTTGTAGATGGCCAGCGAGCGCACGTTCTCCACGTTGTCGACCAGGTAGTCGGCGATCGCCTCCTGCTCCTTCTTCGACATGGCGAGCGGGGTCTGGGTCGCGATCCCGTAGAGCGGCGCGAAGATCGCCAGGTCGACCAGGAAGCGGAACTCGAGGTTGGTGACGAAGAGCGGACCGGCCACGTTGGCGTTGTTCACCCCGAAGACCTCGACCCGGTAGCTCGAAGGCGGTGACCGGAAGACGGACCCGACCTGGTCGCGGAACTGCACCACCGGGATCGGCGTCGTGTAGAAGTTGGTGCAGCAGGGGACCGGGATGATGCTGGTGCCGAGCGTCGAGACCCCGCCGATCTCCAGGATCCGGAACTCGATCCGGGAGATCGCCTGCTCGTCCGAGGCCGAGATCGTGAACCGGACGAAGGGGTCCTGGATGGTGGAGAGCACCGTGGGACTCGAGGAATTCAACGACACCACGGTCGGGTAGGCGTTCTCGATGGTGACGTTCTGGATGATGGGTCCCACCGTGTTGACCGCGAAGGCCCGCCGCCAGGCCGTGGTGTGGCCCCCACCGTCGACCGCCTTGAGATCCAGGACGTAGTTGCCGTCGAGCGCCGCCGGGTTGGCGTTCTGGAGGGTGAAGATCGCCTCCTTGGTGGCATCGCCCGGAGCCCCCCCGATCCACCCGTAGGTCGCGACCTTGCTGGGTGGGGCCGCGCCGGTCTTGGGGAAGACGTCGACCCAGCCGGCCGGGTCGGTGATCGGGGGCGGAGTCAGCGCCGCCGGGCCCGAGATGAGCCGACCCTGGACCTGGACCACCCGGGCGTTGGCGTTCACGAGGGGGGAGACCGAACCGCCGAGCGAGTCCGTCAGGCGCCCGCCGAGGCGCAGCAGCCCTCCGACCGCGGACGAGGTCAGGCTGGGGATGACCGCGCCCACATCCACGAAGTTCCCGAAAGCGGTCTCGTACTGCAAGGTGCTGGGAGCCTGGTAGTCGGGGAATGCCGCGTCCATGTAGAAGGTGGTGATGGCGCTCTTGGGCGGCCCGCTGGCGAACCGGAGCGTGACCCGGGCCTCGTACTCGCCGCCGGGGATGTTCGAGGTTTCGTTGTTGTCCCGTCGAAAGGCTGCCGGCGCCGGCCCTCCGGGAAGGTGGTTCACCAGGGGATCCCAGTCGGGCTTCACCGGTCCGAAGACGTAGTACTCCTGGTCGACGGTGGTGGCGCCGCTGGTCAGGGGCATGGAGGCCGTGGTCTTCCAGTCGCCCCTCGAGGAGTTGGTGTACGGGGTGTACCGCTTGTCGTATCCCGCCACGTTGGTGCTGGTCACCCAGTCGCTGATCTCGGCGTCGACGAGCGATCCCGGCTGGGCCCGGAGCAGGTCGTAACGCAGGTAGGCGGTGTGTTCGGCATTCGAGTAGAGGGCTCCGGAGAGGGGAAGCGAGTTCGGGTTCAGGGCCGAGATGGTCCGTCCCGCGACGCCCGGGAAGGAGGCCGGCGCCGGCTTCGGGCGGTCGACCAGGGCGAGACCCGAGAGTCCGATCTGGGCGAGGTCCACGATGAACCGGGTGGTCAGTACCGAGGAGAGGTTCCCGGCCAGGTCCTCGGCCCAGGTCACGAGCTCGATGGTGCCCGGTGGCACCGTGACCGGGGTATAGACGGCGAGGCTCGAAGCCGTGGTGCTGGCGTGCTCGTCGGTCGAGTTGAAGAGGGATTGCCAGTCCGCGACCGGGATGCCCTTCCACTCGATCGGCACCATGGGCTGCGGACCCGTGACCACGACCGACCCCTGCCTGCCGACCTGCAGGCCGGTCCCCACGTCCTCGTAGCGGTAGTGGATGCGCTTGATCTGGATGTTGTCCCGTCCCCGGACCTCGAAGTGGGGGACGTTGGTGGTGATGACCTGGGAGTCGGTCGCGGTCGGAGGCTGGGCGAAGGGGTCGACCGCGAGCACCCAGGAGAGCGTGGGAGGCTGGTTGTCGATCAGCACCACGTTCTGCTCGGAGACCACCCGGCCCGAATCGTCCTCGGCCGACACCGTGAAATAGTGGAGACCGTCCTGGTACTTGGTCGTGTCGACCGGGAACCATCGCCCGTGGTAGACGGTCGCTTCCCCGTTCTGGGGCGGGAGCATGCCCGCCGGGGAGGTCGGGGGAACGCCCCGGAAGTTCGAGGTGACGTTGCCGAAGTCGAGCCGCATGGTCACCTTGCGGAGGTTGTCGTCGGTGGCGAAGGCCTCGGCCACGACGGTGGTCCCCCGGATCGCCGACCCCTGGACCGGGAGCAGCATCTTGGCCTGGGCCGGGATGGTGTCGATGATGAAGGTCCACTCCCGCCGGGCGATGTTCCCGGCCTCGTCCTTGACCTGCACCACGCAGACATGGGGCCCCTCGGTGTAGAGGCCATTGGTCGTATAGCTCACCTGGCCGGCGCTCGAGGTGTCCTTGGTCCCGGAGCCCGAGAGGGCGAGCTCCCGGACCTCCCGCTGGTCCACGAACAGGAGCGGGTTGGTAGCATCCTGGGGGATGGTCCCGCCGAAGTGGTCGGAGAAGGCGGCCCGGACCACCGGGTTGGAGATCTTGATCACGCCCACCGGGGTGACGCTGGAGATGACCGGGGGGATCTCGTCCCTGGGGATGACGTCCAGGCCCGCCTCGCCGGCGGTCCCCGAGACACCCGAGTAGCTGCGCCGGATGTCGTTGAAGGCGTCCTTGCAGGCGTCGCCGTTGCCCTCGCCCAGCGAATAGACCACCGCCCCGTTGGGATCGAAGCGGTAGAGGTGCCCCCAGGGATCGAGCTTGATCTCCCGGTAGTAGCCGGCGTCCACCAGGAACCCGAGGTGGTAGCCCTCGTCGCAGTCGTCGGCGACGTAGCCCTCGGGATGCTGGGGAGCCGGGGGGGCGGGCTGGGGGTCGTCGAGCTCGTCGATGCGCCAGAGCTTGGGGGTGGGATCGTCCGGCGAGAGCCGCACGTTGCGACGCAGGATATAGGCCCTTACCGCCTTGGCGTAGTCGTCGACGTCGTTGGTGGCGATGACGGTACGCTGCTCTTCGGCCACCGATTCGTAGTAGATGGCGGCCAGGCCCGAGAGCGTGACCACGATCGTCAAGGTGACGACCAGTCCGACCAAGGAGAAGCCCTCGGAACTGGTCGTCCGGTACGGTACGCGGCGAAGTGTCCTGGGCCCGCCCACCTGGCCTCGGCTTCCGGTTGCCCTGGAGCCGAAGTTATCCCCCGGAGGGAACCGGGTCAAGGATCCTCGACCCGGACTCCGTCCCCTGGGCCGGACCCAGGGTCCTCTCCGGTGGCCGAGGACGACTCGTCCGAGAGTTCGATCTCGAGTTCCCCGGGCCGGACCTCCACCCGACGGAGGCCCCCCATGCCCGCCGCCCCTGCGGTATCCGAGGCGAGGCCCTCGAGGTAGGAGCCGGCGCCCGGGATCAGGAGGTTCCGTCCCTGGAGGGTGAGCTCGGAGACGTCGAAACGCAGGGAGCCGGCCTCGACCCGGGGCGCCAGCCGGGTATCGACGTTCACGAACCGGGCGGCGGCCAGGAACCGCTTGAGCGCACCCAGGACCGGAGCCACCTGGGCCAGCTCCGGGGCGCCGGCGGCCGGATCCGGCAGGGTCCGGGCGAGATCCGGCCCGGAGACCACGGCCCGGACCCGGACCGAACCGGTCTCGAGGTCGACCCGGGTCCCCTTCACGGCCGAGAGGGGCCCGACCGCTCCGGCTGCAGCGATCCCAGTGGCCACGAGGGCGTTGACCTCCTCGGTCCCCAGGCGGACCGTCCGCCCGCCGGCCGGACCCGCGAGCTGGTCGCGCACCCGAGCGGCCACCTGCCCCCCATCCAGGGCAGGAGGCGGCGGCAGCGGGAGCGGATCCTGGGAGGCCCTGGCCACCGCCTCCAGGACTCGTGCCTCGAGACCGGCCAGCGCCGGACCGGCGAAGCCGAGGCCCGAAGCCGCCAGGGTGGGGAGGAAGGCGAGGATCAGGAGGAAGCCGACCGGGAGGACCAATCCGGTGAAGAAGCAGCCGCCCATGCATCCCAGGCAGCCGCAACCGCAGCCGCAGCCTCGGGAGGGGGGTGGAGGGGTTTTCTGGGGCTCGCTCATCGACCGGAGAGAGGACGGTTGGAGCGGGAGACGGGGTTCGAACCCGCGGCCACTTGCTTGGGAAGCAAGGACTCTACCACTGAGCTACTCCCGCTCGGTCCCCGACGTTCTACCACGACGGACCACCCCCGGGGAAGATGGTGGAGCGGAAATCAGGCCCCGTGGGTGCGCCGGCGAACCTCGGCAGCCCAGGCCTCCCGGCTCCAGATCGGCCGGGGCGGCACGACCCGACCCGCTGCCTCCAGGCGGATCCCGGCCGCCAGGATCGCCTCCCGGCTCGGGCACGGCCCTTCCCAGGCTCCGGCCAGGTCGGGATCGACGATCGGGTCGCTCCCCTCGAGGCTTGCCCAGGGCACCAGCCGGGCCGGCTCCCCGGCCACCGGGAGCCCCTGGTCGTCGGGGCCGAACTCGGCGACCAGGGCCGCACCCCGCTGGGCGTCGATGGCCGCGAGCCCGGCGCCCGGTCTGGTCGCGGCCAGCACCGCCAGACCATCGAGCCCCACCAGGCGGGCTCCCCAGGCGAGCGCCAGGCCCCTCCCGAAGGCCAGCCCGATCCGGGTCCCGGTGAGGCTGCCGGGCCCCACCACCACGGCGACCCGGGTCGCCGGTCCCGGAGCCCGGGGGAGCCCGAGGCTCGTCACCAGGGCGGGTAGCTCCTCGGCCCCGGCCCGGGTCGAGGTCCCGAAGGCCAGGCGGGGATCCGCACCCGGAGGCACCCAGGCGAGCCGGGCCGGACCGGCCGTGACCTGGAGCAGGAGGACCCCACCGGGCCCCGGGTCAGCGGGCGAAGAGGGAGAGGGCATAGCGTTCCCGCATGTAGCGCCGTTCCTTGACCCAGCGGGTTCCGGCTTCCAGGGCGGCAGCCCCCGCCCCGGGCGCCCGGGCAGGATCGACGTCGAGCTCGCTCCGCCAGCCGGCCGCGAGGTCCTCGGGACCGATCATGGTGGAGAGGGCCGCGAAGGCCCCGAGGGCCACCAGATTGGCCGAGCGCGGATCCCCCAGCTCGATCGCCAACCTCCGGGCCGGGACCACCACGATCCGCACGTCATCGCGGGTGCCGGGCCCCGTCCGTTTCTCTCCTTCGGCGGCCTGGGGAGGCGGAAGCAGCAGGAGCCCTCCCGGCTTGACCCTGCCCGAGAACCGGTCGGCGGATTCGGGATCCAGGGCCACCAGGGCGTCGGGAACCGAAACCAGGGGACTGCCGATCCGCGAGCTGTGGAGGATCACCGTGGAGAGCACCCCGACCCGGCTTCCCCGCGGTCCGGCATCCGGGACGAAGCTCACCTCGAGCCCCCGGAGCATGCCGGCCCTGGCCAGGACCCGGCCCGCGAACAGCACCCCTTGCCCGGCCTCTCCGCTCACCAGGATCTTCTCGATCGTCATGGGGGAGCCCCCGGGGAACGGGCTGCGGGACACTGTCCGCGGATCAGGAGCAAGGTCGTCAACGGCTCCTCCCGGAGCGCCGCCAGAGCCCGCTCGATCCCGGCCGAGATGTCGGACTCTTCCCCGGTGGTCACCACGCACCGGGTTCCCGCCGCCTCCGCCAGCACCTCGATCCCGCTGGCCTCGCCGCGGACCGCGAGCGAGACGACCAGCATGGGAGCTCCGGCGCGAGCGGCTCTCAGGAGGTCGGCCAGTCCTTCCCCGGCCAGCTCGCCCTCGTCGAGATAGACCAGTGGCAGGATCCCGGGGCGGACCAGCGAGAGCCCCCGGGCGACCGAGGGTCCCCGACCGGGAGGCGCGGCCACGAAGGGGAGTCCGAGGTAGGCGTGGATCAGGGACCCGCAGCCCTGGCCCGAGACCCCCGCCCAGCTCCGTCCCGGCAAACCGACGGAGAGCGCCTCGCCCAGGAGCCGATGGGCGGTCTCATGCGGGCATCCCGCGGCGAAATGCCGGGGAACCGGGGCGAGCAGGGTCATGGCAGCGCCTCCAGCAGTTCCTGGACCTTGTGCATGAGTTCGAAGGGAGACGGCACCGCCCCGCCCAGGCGGCCGTGCCAGGCGATCGGCAAACCCGGAGGGGCCAGGGCCCGGACGTCGGCCAGGAGCTGCCCCTCGGAGAGCTCCACCACCAAGGCGCCTCGGACCCGTCCCAGGAGCTCCCGGAGCTCGGCCTCGGGGAAAGGACTGAGATGCACCGGCCGGAAGCGGCACAGGCGGATCCCGCGCTTTCGGGCCTTCTCGACGGTGGTCTCGGCGATCCGGGCGGCCGAGCCGAAGGCCACCAGCACCAGCTCCGCGTCCTCGGCCTCCCGGAGGTCGGCCCTGCCTCGTCCGGCCCAGCCCCGGGCCTTGTCCACGAGCCGCAGCGAGAGCGCTTCGGCGGCCTCCCGGGTGGCCGGAGCGGCCCCCAGGATCGAGGAGCTTGGACCGTCCCCCAGCCCGGGGAAGGCCGCCAGGCTGGCCCGGTCCGGGGCGCCCGGGAGCAGGACCGCCTCCCGGGACCTGGCGACCAGGGCATCGAGCAGGAGGATCACCGGGGTGCGCTCGGCCAGGGCCCACTCCACGGCCTCGAGGTAGAGGATGCCGACCTCGGAAGGGGAATCGGGCGCCAGCACCGGTACCCGGATGCCACCGGGCCCGGGGGCCCGGGTGGCGCGCAGGTAGTCGGTCTGGGCCGCCGAGTCGTTGCCGGACCCGGGGCCGGCCCGGGTGCAGGCCGCGATCACCATGGGCAGCTCGGCCGCGGCCGCCGCCGAGAGCACCTCGGAGACCCGCGCCAGCCCCGATCCGCTCACCATGAGGAGGGGGACCGAGCCGCCCGCGGCCGCCCCGAAGGCCATCCCGGCGGCCTCCAGGTCCTGGGAGAGGACCGGGTACCCGTGCCGGGGGAGCTCTCGTTCGAGATCGTCGAGAGGAGCCCCGGGGGCCGCGAGCAGCGGGCCGAAGCCGGCCGCCGCGGCCACCCTGGCCAGGACCTCGGTTCCCGAGAGGAGGTCGCGGGCCACTTGGACCTAGCCTCCCACCTTGAGGATGCCGAGCGAGTAGAGGATCACGACCAGGACCAGCAAGGGAGAGACGTAGCGGCAGAGGAAGATCCAGGGGGCTCCGAAGGTCGAGGTCAGTCCCTCGTCGCCCTCCTCGACCGCACCCAGGGCCCGCTCCGGGGACCAGGCCCAGCCCACGAAGGCCGCCGTCATCATCCCCCCCACCGGCAGCAGGATGTTGGTGGACAGGAAGTCCATCACGTCGAAGAAGCTCTTGCCGAGGCCTTCGATCTCCACCCCGACCGCCGAGGGGATGCCGAGGGCGGTGATGACCACGCCGGCGACCAGGGTGGCCCGGGTGCGATTCCAGCCCCACCCGTCGATCATGTGGGCCACGCAGACCTCGAGCAGGCTGATCGCCGAGGTGAGCGCGGCCACGAACAGGGCACCGAAGAACATGGCCCCGACCGCGTATCCCGCCGGCATCTGGGTGAAGACCACCGGCATGGAGATGAAGACCAGTCCGGGACCGGCCGCCCGATCCAGCCCGTAGGCCGCCACGGCCGGGTAGATGGCCAGGCCGGCCACCAGGGCGATCCCGGTGTCGGCGGCCACCACCAGGAAGCCGCTCTTGTAGAGGTTGTTGTCCTTGCCGAGGTAGGAGCCGTAGGTGAGCATCGCCCCCATGCCGAGCGAGAGGGTGAAGAAGGCGTGCCCGAGCGCCTCCAGGACCCCCTTGGCGGTGAGCTTCGCGAAATCCGGCTTGACCAGGAACTCGACCCCGGCCCAGGAGTTCGGGAGGGTCACTCCCGGGATCGCCAGCGCGACCAGGATCAGCAACAGGACCGGCATCAGGATCTTGTTGGCCTTTTCGAGGCCACCGCCGACGCCCCCGGCCACGATCAGCATGGTGAAGGCCATGACCACCAGCTGCCAAAGGACCGGCCAGGTCTGCGAGGAGACGTAGGCGCCGAAGGCCTTGCCGATGGCGAAGCGGTGGAGGTCATGCTTCTCGACGCCCTTCTCGATCTCGGCCTGGATCCTCTCGACCCCGCCGAGTTCCAGGGCCGCGGCCTGGCGTTCCAGCCTGCGGGCCGAGGCGTCGTTCCCCTTCCCGCCTGCCTTGGCCTCCTTCAGGGCCTTCTCGACCTCGGCCTTGACGTACTCGTCCTTCAAGGCGAGGACGGCGGCCTCGGACCGGAGCCCGGTGTAATCGCCCTGCACCGAGCGCACCATGTACTCGAGAGTCCAGCCGGCGACCACGCTGTAGAAGGAGAGGATCACGTAGCCGGCCATGACGCCCATGGCGCCCACCAGCCACCAGATGCTCTGCGGAGCGAGCTTCCGGAAGGCCGCGATCGGGCTCGTCTGGGTGGAACGCCCGATGGCCAGCTCGGCGATCATGATCGGCATGCCGACCAGGGCGATGCAGGCCAGGTAGACCAGGATGAAGGCGGCCCCGCCGTTCATCCCGGTGATGTACGGGAACTTCCAGACATTCCCCAGGCCCACCGCGCTGCCCGCGGCCGCCAGCACGAAGGCCAGTCTTCCACCCCAGTGTTCCCGCTCCATGGACGAAGATCACGATCCTCTCGGTCGGAAGCGGGAGTCTATCACCCGGTCCGTAGCCAGATCCGGTGCAGCTCCCGGACCAGGTCCTCGGGGTCGCGTCCGTCGGTGGAGAGCCGCTCCCGGATCCGGGAGTAGGCCTCGGCCCGGGCGGCCAGCTGGGCGGTGATGGCTTCCGGGTCGGGAGCCGCCAGCAGGGGTCGGTCGCCGCCCGCGGCCAGGCGTCTCGCCAAGGTCCCCGGACGGGCCTCCAGCAGCACCAGGACTCCGGTTGCGGAGAGGACCGCGAGGTTCCCTTCCCGCAGCGGAACCCCTCCCCCGGTGGCGATCACCACCCCTCGCCGCCCGGCCGCCTCCCGGACGGCCTCGGCCTCGAGCTCGCGGAACACCTCCTCCCCGCGGCTCCGGATCCACTCCGCGGGGAGAAGGCCGGTCCTGGCAGCCACCAGCTCGTCGGTGTCGACGAACCCGAGTCCATAGGTGGCGGCGAAGCGGCGCCCCAGGGAGGTCTTGCCCACCCCCATGAACCCGCACAGGACCAGGTTCTTCGCCCTGGCCGGGGCCTCAATCCCCATGCAGGGCGGCGAAGTGGGCCACGTCGACCACCTCGACCGAGACCCCGTTCTTGCGCTTGAACTCGAGCCACTTGGCCTTGGACTCGAGCTCCAGCAGATCGGGCACCTGGGTCACCAGGTAGTCGCACTCGAGGTACATCGCCGAGGAGAGGAACTTGTTGTCGTGCTCCTCGGCGCAGATGTTCAGGCGCATGCTGGCCGGCAGGCTCGGGACCTCGGCCTGGAGGCACGAGAAGACGTCCTGGAGCGAGATGCCGGTGACCGAAGGCAGGGTGCGCTGGAAGGTCGCAGAGCGTCGGACCACGTCCAGCACCTCGGTGAACATGGCGTCCGAGAGGACCAGTTCGAACCGGGAGGGATCCAGGCGGAAGAGCCGATCGAAGGGCGCTTCGGCCGACAGGAGCCCCAGGAGGAAGACCGAGGTGTCGTAGAAGACCCGTTTCATCCGCGCTTCTTCCTGACCTCGGAGAGGGCTGCCGCCACGAGTTGGGTGAGGCGTCCCGGAGGCAGGTCGGCGGCTTCCTCGCGGACCGGGGCGAAGAGTCCGTGGAACCTCTGCAACCAGGGCGTTTCCCGGACCGCTCCTTTCGCCTCGTCGGGTCCCTCCTCCCGGTCCGAGAAGAGCCGTTCCAGGAGGTCGCCGGGATCCTCGGCGGCCGCGAGGTCGGCTCCCGCCGCCTGCACCTCGGGCACCGGCTCCCGGACCGGCTCGTCCTCCCACCCGGGAGGCAGGTCGCCCACATCGTCGGGATCGGCCCGGTGCGGCGCAGGGGGCGCCTCGCCCCGGGCCCCGTGGACCTGGGAGGGGAGGCAGATGCTGGTCATCACGCCCTCCTCCTCTTCCTCCTCGGCCCTAGGCCGCGAGGGGGCGCGCACCAAGGCTCCCAGGTCGATACCGTCCGAGGGGGGTTCGGGAGAGGGTGTGGGAGGGGCCTCCTCCTCGATCCCGGCGAAAGGATCGAACTCGTCGGCCAGGGCCGCGGAGACATCTCCCTGCAGACCGGGAGCCGGATCGAAGGCAGGCGCGGGGCCAGGGAAGGACTCCGGCTCGGGGGGGACCTCGTCACCGGGACCCTCGCCGAAGCCTGCGGCATCCAAGCCCGGCACCGCCACGCTGGAACGCTGGGGGCGTGCGAACAGCGAGGCCAGATCGTCTCCCGGTCCCGCATCCGGCTCGGGCTCGGGCTCGGGGTACGGGTCCGGATCGGCAGCGACCGGCGAAGCGGCAGGCTCGGGCGGTCCATCCCATCCGGACTCCGACCCGGGGTCGGTTTCCGGGATCCCCTCGGGTACGGGAGCGGTTCCAGGACCGGGAGGGGGAGAGTTCCACGGATCGAAGTCGGAGGGGTCGGGCCGGGTCTCCGGCTCTCCAGCCCACGAGCCGGGCGACGACCGCGGAGCCGGGAAGGCAGCCGGTTCCGGCCCGAGTCCCTCGAAGGGGTCGAAGTCGTTCCGCTCGGGGACGGCCACCGGGTCGACCCCGGGAAGGTCGAGGTCCAGGGCACCCGGCGAGAAGACCTCCTCCACGGACAGGACCGGCCGGGCTCCGGGCGGGTTCGCCTCCCGAAGGACACCCGATGCAGGGCCCGGCGGAGGGCGGCTGGGGAGGAAGGTCTCCATCAGGTGGTCGAGATCGCTCTCCTCCTCGGGTCCGAGGAGGGCCTCGAGGCCAGGATCGGGGGACTGAGGAGCGGAATCCGGCGACTCGGCGGCGGCTTCGGTCCCGGCGAAGGGATCCCATTCGGGGGAGGCATCCGGGGGGTTCCCCGGCCGGGCCGCGAAGTCCTCCGCCCCGGTCCGCTCGAGGTCCTCGGCGGCGGCCAGCCAACTGGTGTCGACCAGATGCTCCTCGTCCTCGAAGCGGTGGCCGACCGCCTCCGGGTGCGGTCGCGAGTCGGGGTCCTGCGACCATCCCCCGGGCCCCGGAACCGCAACCGGGGCGGGTTCAAGGACGGGTTCGACCTCGACCTCCGGATCGGGCCAGGCGGAGTCCTCGGGCGCGACCGTGCCGTCGAGCCGGTCGAGGTCGCCCCGCAGGATCGACCGCTCGGCGGCATCGAGCTGGGCAACCAGGGCACGGAGCGCTGCGAGATCGATTTCGAGGCTCGGGATGGCGGATCCCCTCGGGTGCCCGCCAGTGTATCAAGGGACGCGCGAGCCGGGCAAACCCCTGACCAGGACCTCCCCGACGAGGCCCAGGAGCCCCGCCGCCCGCTGGCGCAGGGCCGCCTGTGGACCAGGATGGGGAGTACCCTGGCGTACCTCCAGGCTGGCGACCGTCTCCCACAGGGAACCCGCCGACTGGCCCGCCAGGCGGACCCGGGTGGAACCCGCCTCCACCTCCAGGACCGGGAACTCCTCGACCCGGCTTCCCGGGGGCAGGACCATCCGGGCCCGGTCGGTGACCAGCAGGTCCGGCCACGAGCGCGACGAGAGGCACCGGGGCAGCAGGCTCTCGGGCAGGGGGATCCGGAAGAGAGGCCGGCCTTCCGGCGACCGCAGCACCGACCGGACGACCGGGAGCCGGAGCGAGAATCCCCCTGCGGCTTCCTGCTCTTCCACCTCCCCGGGAGCCGGGGTGAAGCCGGCGGGCAGGAGTTCGAGCAGGGTCCGCTCGCCCTCCCCTCGCCCCTCGAGTTGCGCCCGGAGGAGGGCAGCGGGCTCGCCCTGGGCACGGATCCCCAGGGTCCCGACCAGACCTCCTGCGGGTCCCAGGCGGAGGTCGAGGCGCCGGTCCAGCCGGTCCGGGACACCCGGGGCGAGCGTCAGGAAGCGGCTTCCCGCCGGCTCGAACCCGAGGGCGCCGTGGAGTTCGCGGGGCAGCGCCGGGTACCGGAAGTGGCGAGCCGTGGGATCGACGAAGCGATCGCTCCCCCGGTCCCGCACCCGGACCACCACATGGTCCGCCGGCACGAACGTGGGGAGTTCCGGATCCAGGGGCCGGAACCCGGGGCGTGCCACCAGGACCGCCTCGGCCTCGAGGCCCGCGAGCCGGAGCAGCACGACCAGGAGATTGACCTGATCGGCACAGTTGCCGCGACCGTCGGCGACCACCACCGAGGCCGGCCTCCCGCAGAGGTCGCTCACGTCCCCGGTCTCGACCTGGCGGTAGCGGATGTTCCGGGACACCCAGGCCGAGAGTCGGGCGATGGCCTCGTCGGGACCGGTCCCGGGGGGAGCCAGCCGACCGGCCAGGGCCTCGATGCCGGGATCGGCGCGCTGGCGGGACCGGTAGCGCTCGCGATACCAGTCGGAGACCGGCCCCCAGCCCGGGAGCAGGGTGGTGCGAACGTAGGGACGCCGGCTCGAGGCGTGTCGGCTCGGGGGCAGGTCGCGCGCCTGCCAGCGGAGGACCCGGTCGCCCTCTTCCCAGCTCTCGCCCGGCGTGCTGGCGGCCCCCAGGCCGCGGGCGATCCAGCGCAGATCCAAGGCGCGAGCCGCAGGCACGCGGATCTCGAAGACGTCGGACCCGATCGGCTGATCGGAGCCGAACCAGTGGGCCGGGGCGAAATCGAGGGCCTCCGGGTCGAGCCCTCGCCGGCTCACCACCGCCACCTCGAGCATGGAACCCGGCGAGGCCTCCGGCGCCACCACCCGGACCACCCGGGCGCCCGGGGTCGGGGCCGACACCTCCACCGCGCCCGGAACCCCCGTCAGGTCGACAGCCCCCGTCGGCTCCAGGATCCTGGCCAGGGGAATCCGCAGGTCGGCTCCCGGATCCGCGACCTCGATCGCCAGGACCGGGCCGAAGCGGCCCCGGGCATCGGCCTGGATCAGCCGATACCAGCGCGTCTCCTGGACCGTCCCGCCCCCGAGAGCGACGGTGTGGATCCTGGCCAGGATCCGGGGCTCGGGCCCGGAGGGGCCCGACCGCACCGGGACCATGGGTTCCACGGGTCCGGCCCGGACCAGGCCGGGCGCGAGCAGGCCGGCGACCAGCCAGGACCGGAGACGAAGCCGACGCATACCTCCTCCATCGGCGGGATCAGGATCGCCGGCGACGGGTCCGAGGCGGGCGGGCGCTCCTCCCCGTGCCGAGGTCGAAGCGCGAGCTGGGACGACGCTCGGGGCGCTCCCTGCGGACCGGAGGCGGGGCGAAGGGGCCCTGGTCCCGACCGATTCCCGGGTCGGCCCCGGGGGCGGACCCGACTCCGGGGGACGACCCTTCGCCCTCGCGGAGCCGGCGCTCCAGGCCGGCCTGGACTCCGGCCGCGAACCCGGGGGGCGGAGCCGGGGCCGTGAGCAGGGACACCAGGGCGGAGCGCAGCTCCCGGTCGAGGCCTGCCTCCTCGAGGCATCCCGCGCAGGTCTCGAGGTGCTGGGCCACGGCGGCCCGATCCGGCTCCGGGAGAGCCCCCTCGAGGTAGCGCGGCAGCAGGTTGCGGACGTGACCGCATGCCTCGGCGGCAGGTGCCGCGGCCCTCGGGTGCGAGGTTCGACGCCGGGTCAAGGATTCGATCCTTCCTCGTAGCCGAGCCGGCCCATGCGCCGCTGCAGGACGGCCCGGGCCCGGTTCAGCCGCGACTTCACGGTGCCGAGCGGGAGGTCCAGGATGTAGGCGATCTCCTCCATCTTGCGGCCCTCCAGGAAGCGCAGCGCCAGGAGGCCGCGCTGCTCGGGGGGAAGGCCGTCGATGACCTCCCGGACCGCGGCCTCGGTGCGACGGGCCTCGACCACCTTGGCCGTCTCGGGTTCGGGATCGGCGATCGCCTCCGAGAGGGGCGCGCCGGTCCCCTTCTGGCGCTCGTCGATGGAGACCGTGGCGAGGCGACGCTTCCTCAGATGGTCGATGGTGTGGTTGTGGGCCACCCGGAGCAGCCAGGTCGAGAGCACGTAGCGGGGATCGTAGGCGTGGAAGCTCCGGTAGACCTTGAAGAAGACCTCCTGCGAGAGGTCCTCGGTGAGGTGGTAGTCGCGCACCACCTGGAAGACGTACTGGAAGACCAGGCCCTGGTAGCGCTCGACCAGGCGACGGAAGGTCTCCGGATCGGGCCGAGGGGCCACGGACGGGGCCGGCTCGGTCACTAGCAGGAGCCGGGCTTGCAGATGGTGGTGGTGAGCTCGGAGGCGCCGGCGCTGCCGCCGGCTCCGATGGCGGTGACCTTCAGGCTCTGGGGCCCGGGCGGGAGGCTTCCCCAGAAGGGGACCGAGACCATCAGGAAGTGGAAGCCGTCGCCGTCGGTCGGGACATGGGTGTAGGGGCCGTTGGGGTTGAACGGGGCGGCCGGAGGCAGGCCGGTCCGGTCCAGGGAGGCACCCGACAAGAGGACGTTGTTGGCACCCGACTCGAGCCGGACCTGGAGGGCCTTGTCCAGGTTGGCGCC
The DNA here is from genome assembly GCA_964403795.1 of uncultured bacterium. Lineage (GTDB taxonomy): Bacteria > Muiribacteriota > UBA6191 > CAZXTJ01 > CAYOHP01 > CAYOHP01. Next base: position 27,960 of record CAYOHP010000071.1, read on the forward strand.
CCGGAGCAGCAGGTTCGGGACCGTGACCTGGAGGGTGCCGGCCACCGAGGTCTCGTCCTGGCTGAGGATCGCCATGAGCTTCGGGAAGCCGTTGAAGGGACGGCGGAAGAGGACTGCGGAGGAAGGCAGGGCGGCCGGCCCTCCGAAGCTGGGAATGGGGTAGTTCAGCACCCCCCCTCCGACCGCTGCGTAGGTGACCACCGGATTCCCGGACACGTATTCCATCTTCCCCACCCTGACCAACCGGGTCCCGCCGTTGTCGGAGACGGTGGCGAAGCGGGTCCCGCCTTCTTCGACCTCGAGGGCGAGCAGCTCCCCTGCGACGGTACCGCCAGGATCGGTGAAGGTGGTCTGGTCGGTCCGTCCCGCCGAGAGGCGCCAGTTGGCTCCGTCCTGGATCCCCACCACGTAGAACTGTCCGTCCTCGGTGGCCCTGAGGTGGCCCATGGGGGCCTTGGGGGTCTGGGGTGCCCCATAGGCGATGTTGGTGACGGAGGTCAGACCCCCGGGGGCCGGCACGACCTTCATCAGGCCCCGGGTCCCGGTCGACTGGTTGAGCGAGATCAGGTAGATCCCGCTGCGGCTGCCGACCACCCGGGTCCCGAAGTCCGGCAGGTTGCCGCCCGTAGGGGACGGCGGGGGGGTGAGCGAGGTGAAGCCCACATCGGGCAGGTCGAGGGCCTGGGGAGCCGCGGTGGCCGCGAAATCGACGGCCGGGTTCAGGGTCCCCAGGGCGCCGACGAAGCGGAGCCGGAACTGTCCGGAGACCGTGTCCCGGTGTACCAGGACTCCCTCGGAGAGGGTGGTCCCGCTGGCGGTGGCACCCCGGAAGTCGCGGGCGGTGGAGACGTCGGACCCGAAGGCCTTGGAGCCCTGGGGACCGCTCTCCTTGAAGCTCACCCGACGGATCTGGCCACCGACCAGTCCGGAGACCCCTTCGGCCGAACCCGAGAAGGTCTGGACCAGGCTCCCGGACGGAACACCCCGGGCGAAGGTGAAGCTGTTGGCATCGGGGCGCTGCAGGCCCACGCTGCCGGCGGCCACGATGGCGGTCGGGGTGGGGCCGATCTCCACCCGGTCGAGCCGGGACCAGACCACCCGGTCCTCCAGGGCTCCCACCTGGGCGAGCCACCCGCCCCTGGGTTCGATCCCGAGGTCGGTGGCCTCCGTCAAGCGGGTGGACTGGAACTTCGAGACCGTGAAGAGCTCGGTGAAGCCCGATCCGTTGTAGGACGAGATCTGCACCAGCGGCTTGTTCTCGAAGGCCACCCCCATGAGCAGATCGTCGCGGACGTCCACGATGAAGTCCTTGCGGGACTCGCGACCCTCGGCATCGAGCACGATCAAGCGGCAGATGATCTCGGGCCGGGGCAACAGGGGATCGACCGCCAGGTCGTACTGGAACCCGGTGGAGAGGGCGACCGGGGGCGCCCCGGTGACCCCGGTGTAGACGTACTGCTTGCGGTCGGTGCCGTCGAATTGGAAGGCCACCTCGTAGGGCTGCAGTCCGCCGCTGACGGTGGCGGTGAACTGGACCGAGAGGGGCGAGAGGCCGGCCGAGGGGGTGCCTTGCAGGGTGGTGAAGAGCGAGGCGTCGACCAGGGCGGCGGTGGAGGCCGAGTGGTAGGAGACCGAGCCGGCGTAGTTCCTGGCCCGCACCACCGCATGCACCCGGTCGCCGTTCACCAGCAGGTTGTTCTGGGAGATCGACGCCGAGGTCACGGAGGAGATGACGGGCTGCCAACCGAAGATGTCGGGGAAGCCGACGAAGACGGCCGTGGTGGCGATCCCCCACTCCCAGGACTCGACGTTCGACTCGTTGTCGATGTGGGAGAAGGGCGAGCCGGGTGGCCCCCAGGAGGCAGCGAAGGTGTCGAGGACCGAGATCACCCCGCCGACCTGGTTGGAGACCACCGGGGGAGCGGTGATGTCGGGGCTGGTGAAATCGACCCGGGCCACCGAGGCCACCGGGGCGACCGACCAATTGCCGGCCCGGTCCCGGGCCTCGATCTCGAGCTGGATGTACTTGTTGTTGTGGAGGAGCAGGTCGCAGCAAGGGAGCGGGTGGGAGTTCAGCTCCAGGGTCTGGACCTCGGTGAAGGGCTCGAGCACGGTCCATGGTCCACCCGAGTTGTTGCTGTTCGAGAGCTGGTAGCGGTAGCGATCGGAGCCGGCCGCGGGCGGATTGCCGGGGATCCCGGCCACCGGGTCGGTGACCGTCCAGCCGGCGTCCATGAGGTTGGTGACCCAGGTGGTCCCTGCGTATTGGCGGCCCTCGATCAGGACCTGCTCGATCCGGGGCGGGGTCTTGTCCATGCGGATCGGGACCTGGCGCTGGAACGAGATCCCATGGACCGGGGTGGCGGTCACGAAGTTCGTGAGCTGGGAGCTGTTCTTGGCCCGGAGGCCGAGGAAGTAGCTGTCGTACTCGTTGAAGCCGGGGGCCTTCAGGCCCGCGCCCACGCTGATCGTCATCTGGCCGGCCTTCAGGACCGGATCTGCGACCAGAGCCGACTCCGGAAAATCGTACCATCCTTCGGAATCCGAAGATCCCGCGCCTTGGGTAATCGACTGGGCATCGCCGATCGTGTCGAAGTTGTAGGTCGGGGACCCCCCGTCGACCCGGAGCGGCTGGGTGGTGATCTTCACCTGGTAGGTGATGGGCGGGGACTCGACCTCGAAGGCGTCGGGGCCGAAGCGGAGCGAGTTCTGGGTCCGGAAGAACCAGCCGCCCACCCAGGCCGAGGTGGCGAGCAGCATGTTCGAGCCGTCGACCGAGACCGTGAGGGCATCGGGCGGGGTGGTGTCCTCCTTGATCTGGACCGAGGCCTTGCGGGGCACCGACCAGGCGCCGGCGGTGTCCCGGGCCGTCACCTCGATGGCGTAGTCGTGGCGGTTGGTGATGTCGAAGACGAAGGACTTGGTCCGGACCATGACCGAGCCGGGCGGGTCGAGGGCGAAGTCCTGGGGATTGTCGGGCGCCGGCACAACGACCTCGGCGGGCGTGTATTCGAGCAAGCGCACCCGCATGAGGCTCATGTTGGCTTCCGGGTCGTTGGCCTCGAAGGTGAAGTCGATGGTCCGGGTTCCGCCGAAGGGATCGTTGGGATTCACGGTCAGGAGCTGGATTCCGGGGTTCAGGGCGGTGACCCGGGGTGCGGTGTTGGTGACGGTGATGGCGATCGGGACGGTGAAGGTGGCGACGTTCTCGGGATCGACCGCTTCCAGGTACACCGCCGGCTCGACGCCGATCGTCGCCAGGTGGGCCGGCTCGGAGGCCCAGTTGCGGAGGAAGCGGAAGCGGTTGTCGATGTTCCAGGGGGGCGGCAGGTCATGTCGCCAGGTGCGGGTACCGCCTCGCCAGCCAAGCAGCCGGACTTCGACCAGGTTGGAGTCGGCGTCGCTGACGTCCATGTAGAACGACAGCGTGCCGCTGACCGCGGGGGTCAGGCTGGAGGGCCGGAAGGCGACGATCCGGGGCTTGACCTCCTTGGCGACGAAGAGGCCGGCCTGGTTCGAAGGCAGGGAACGGTTGCCGGCGCAGTCGACGGCCCGGACCGTGAAGTAGTAGCTCCGGTCGTCGGGATCGGGGGGGGCGGGGTAGAAGCCTGCTGTGCCCAGGTCTCCCTTGTTGCGGGCCACGCTGGTGGTCCCGACCAGTTGCGCCAGCGACTGGGGGCAAGGGAAGCCGTCGGCCGCCATGTCCTTGATCGTCCAGAGCTTGGTCTCGACCGTGTCGGAGGGACGGATCTCGACCTCGAAGTGCTTCAGGTCCTTGACGGGCTTCGAGCCGTCGACGTCCTGGGGAGGGGGGTCCCACTCGGCCACGATGTTGGTGCCCTCGAGGCGGACCCGGAGGTTCTGGGGCGGTCGGGGGGCGACGTCCCCGGCGGCGCCGAAGAAGTACTCGATGTCGTCGCTCTCGGTGCTGGGATCCGGCCCCGAGCTGATCACGACCCTCCGGGTGCGGTCGATCCGGAACACGTTCCCCCAGGGGTCGTTCTTGACGTTCCGGAGGTACTGGGGGACGAGCGGGAAGACGCTC
>CAYOHP010000072.1:0-2619 GCA_964403795.1 uncultured bacterium
CACCTCGAGGGCATGATGGAACGGCGAGTAGTGGCAGACGGCGGGGCGCTCGAGGAGCCCCGGGATGGGGCCGCTCACCAGGTAGCCCTCGGTGGGATGGAGGTTGCCGCTCGAGGGGTTCACGCGGAGGGACCAGCGGGCCCCGGGTACTTCCTTCCAGGCGGTCAGGGCAAGCGAGTGGTAGAGCAGGGTCGAGAGGCTGCCAGGATCGAGCCGCGGCGCCGGTCCCGCACCGCGCCCCTCGGCCACATCGTCCAGCAGAGGCACCGCACAGGACTCCGGGATCGGGAGCGGGATGCCCTCCACCCCCGGGAAGGTCAGGAACGGATCGGGCTGGCTGGCCCAATCCATGTACCCGGGCCCCGGCGCGTAGCGATCGAGGTGGTGGCGGGTGCGCCGGTGGTAGTCGCGGACGATCTCGAGGGCATCCATGGGCGGGGCCGAGGACGCTACCACACCCCCTCCCCGGGGTACGCTGCGGCGATGGCCACCGTCACCCCCGCTACCCGCCGTGCCTACGAACTGCTCCACGGAGCCCTGAACCGCTACTCCCCCTCGGGCTACGAGAAGGAAGTCGCCCAGTACTTCGTGGCGGCCCTCGAGGACCGGGGCTTCTCGGCCCGCATCGACAGTGCCGGCAATGCCATCGGCGAGATCGGGACCGGTTCCCGCACCGTGCTCCTGGTCGGGCATCTCGACACCCGCCCGGGTTGGGTCGAACCGGTGCTCCAGCAGGGCTTGCTCTTCGGCCGGGGGGTGGTCGACGGCAAGGGCCCGCTCTCGGCTTTCGTGGAGGGCGCCTCCGACCTCGCTTCGTCGGTCCTGGAACGTCTCCGCATCGTGTTCCTCGGCGCGGTCGAGGCCCTCGACGGATCCTCCAAGGGCTTCCTGCATGCCCTTCCCCAGTACCGTCCCGAGGCCATCCTGGTGGCCGAGGCCGGGGGCTGGAGTTCGGTCACGGTGGGCCGCAAGGGGAGCATGGAACTCTCCTTCCATGCCGAGACCGCCAGCGAGGCTCCCTTCGACGGTCCCACCGCCAGCGAACGGGGTGTCCGCTTCTGGTCGGAGATCGACCACTTCTGCCGGCACGAGGGCAAGGCCGGAAGCGAGTGGGAATCGATCGAGGCGCGCCTCCGCCGGATCGAGGGCGGCGCGGTACCCGGGGACCGGGTCGACGTCCGGATCGACCTCTCGCTCCCACCCGACCCCCCGCTCGCCCGCATCCGCGAGATCTGCCAGCGGGCCGCCGCCGACCACCGGGGGACCTTCATGTCCCGCGGCGAGCTCCCCGCGGTGCGGGTCCCCGACGACCTGCCCATGCTCCGCTGCCTGACCCGCGCCATCACCGACCTGGAGGGGACCCCGAAACTCGAGGCCCGCGACCGGGCGAGCAGCATGAACCTGGCCCAGCGTCTCCATCCCGGGGTCGCGGTCCTGGGCTTCGGGCCCGGCGACCCGCGCCAGGCCGGCGCCCCCACCGAGCAGGTGCCGCTCGACGACTACACCCGCTCGATCCAGGTCCTGCGGCGCGCCCTGGCGACCCTCTCCGAGCTCCCGGGAAGCTGAGAACCCCACCATGGAGGGGACCGAGGGTGGACCCGGGAAGGACCTCGCCTCCTCGAGGCTGACCGGTTCGTCGGCCATGGCGATCCTGCCGGCCCGTTTCAAGCAGCCCCGACCCCTGGGCGCCGGCGGCATGGGAATGGTGTTCGCCGCCCGGGACGCGGAGCTCGGGCACGAGGTGGCGATCAAGCTCCTCCGTCAGCGGCGACCGGGTCCCAAGGAGATGCGCCGCTTCCGGGACGAGGCCGAGGCCGCCCGCCGGGTCTCGCATCCCAACCTGGTCGCTCTCCTCGACCACGACCTGGAGGCAGACCCGCCCTTCCTGGTGTTCGAGTACGTCGCCGGCGTGGACCTGGCGACCCGCGCCCATCGCGGCCCCGGCTACGGGGTGCGGGAGGTGCTCGGCTGGGGGATCGGGATCGCCCGCGGCCTGGCGGCCCTGCACCGGGCGGGCCTGGTCCACCGGGACGTGAAGCCGGGCAACGTGCTGGTGGACCACCAGGGTACGGCCCGGCTCTGCGACCTCGGTCTGGTGCTGCCGCTCGACGAGGAGTACCGGCGTACCACCACGGGAGTCATGGTCGGCACGCCGCGGTTCCTGGCGCCCGAGGTCTGGCGCGGGGCCACCGCCTCGCCGGCTTCCGACCAGTACTCGCTCGCCGTCACCCTGGTCGATCTCCTGGTCCCTCGCCGGGGCTGGCCCGGAGCCGACGTGGGCGAACTCCATCGCCGGGCCCTGGCCTCGGAGCGCACCCCGCTCCCCGACCTCCCGGGCGACCCTGCCAGGGTGGCGACCCTCCGCGAGGTCCTGGAGATCGCGCTGGACCCGGACCCGGACCGTCGCTTCCCGGATGCCGACGAGCTGGCCGACCGCCTGGCCGGCACCCGGGTCTCGGCGCCGGTGGCACACCGGCCCCCCGGGTCGGTCTCGCCGTCGCGGTCCCAGGCACCCCGGGCCGTTGCCCTGTCGCAGTCGACCATGCGGGAAGGCCGGGGGCGCGGCTCCCCGCCTTCCCCCCGAGGGACCTGGATCCTCGCACCCGCCCTGGCGGCCTC
>CAYOHP010000072.1:2629-31946 GCA_964403795.1 uncultured bacterium
CTCGGTGCTCGCCGTCATGGCCGCGTCCCTGGTGGGGAAGGCCCCCCGGGAACCCGTCCCCACGGTGACGCCCCAGGCAAGCGAGGACGCGGTCGCAGCGGGCGGCTCCTGGGAGCGGCTGGACGCCCTGCTCGAGGACCTCTCGGCGCGTCATGCCCCTGACCTGCAGGGCCATCGCGAGCGCAAGCAGCACTCCCTGCTCCAGCTCGAACTGCTGACGGCTCCCGGCAGCGAGGCCGCCTGGGAAGCACGGCTGGCCGCCTTCGAGGAGTGGCTCCGCGATCCGGAGAACGCGGCACCGGGCGCCCGGGAGCGGAACCTCGAGCGGGTGGCGACCCGGATCGAACCCATCCTGGGCCACGTCCTCGACGACATGCTCGAACTGCACCAGGAGGCGAGGGTCCAGGCCACCGGGCTCCGGTTCGACAACGACCTCTTCCTGGCGGCCGACCAGATCGAGCCGGTGCTCTCGGCCTGGTCGACCCTGCAGGCCATGGTCGAGGGGGTGCTCGCTCGGACCCCGATCCCGGATCGACCCGCCGACGACTGGCGCTACGCGGCGCTCTCCCAGCTGGCGCTCCCGATCCGGTGGGGAGCCTCGGCCCGGCTGGCGGAAGTCGTCCCGAAGCTGGTCGACCCGCGTTCCCCTTCGGTCGCACCCCGTCCCCTCTTCGAGGCCGTCCAGCACCTGATGCTCCATCGCGACCTCGACCTCTTCGTGACCTGCCGGGCGCGGGCTGCCGCGGTCGAGACCTTGATCGACGACCTGGGGCTCGAACGCGGGGGCAAGGCACCGCTCGACCCCGACCGCGTCATGCGCACCCTGGGCCTGGTGATGCGTTCGGCCATGAACTGCCGCGACCGGCGGGAGGATCTGGTGCACCCCCAGCTGCTCAGGGTAGCGAGCCTGCTGGAGGCGCCGGAGGCCGCGGGCTTGCGGAGCGCGCTGCGCGGGCGGGCCTTCGACTCCTGGGTGGAACGGGAGGAGAAGTTCGCGGCCGCCTTCCTGGAGTCGGCACCGGACACGGGGATCCTCTGGAAGAGCCTTCTCCGGGTGGTGCGCGGCGGGACGTAGCGACCTGGGAGCCTACCGCCGGTAGTCGGCAGGGTCGAGCCCGTGGGCCTGGCACTTCTCGTAGAAGGTGCTGCGGGAGAGACCGAGCCGGGTCAGGATCGCCTTCAGGTCCCCGGCCTCGCTCCGCATGGCGCGTTCGAGGAAGCCGCGCTCCCAGGCATGGCGAGCACCGGCATGGTCGAGGGGTTCGTCGGGTGGGGCATGGCTCCCGGGAGCGCCGGCCCGGGGCGCGGGCAGGAACGAGAAGTCGGCGGGCTCGATGCGTCCCCGGCCCCGGCGCACCACCGCGGCCTCGATCACGTTGGCCAGCTCCCGCACGTTCCCCGGCCACGAGTGCGCTGCCAGCGCCGCCTCGGCTTCCTGCGTGAAGCCTTCCACCGCACAGCCGTGGCGGGTCGAGGCAGCCTCGAGGAGGTGGAGGGCCAGTTCCCGGAGATCGGAGCGGCGCTCGCGCAGCGCGGGCAGGCGCAGGGTGAAGACCGCCAGCCGGTAGTAGAGATCGGAGCGCAGCTCCCCGGAGGCGATCCGGGCCTCGGGATCCCGGTGGGTGGCCGCCACCACGACCACGTCGACGGGACGTTCCCGGGTCTCGCCCACCCGCACCACGGTGCGCTCCTGGAGCACCCGCAGCAGCTTCGCCTGGGCCGGGGGCGGGAGTTCCGCCACCTCGTCGAGGAAGAGCGTGCCGCCGTGGGCCAGCTCGAAGCGGCCCAGGCGATCCGACCCCGCGCCGGTGAAGGCACCCCGGGCATGGCCGAAGAGTTCGCTCTCGACCAGGGTCCCCGGCAGGGCCGCGCAGTTCACCGCCACCAGGGGGCCGTCCCGCCGGGACGAGGCCTCGTGGATGGCGCGGGCGACGAGTTCCTTGCCGGTACCCGTCTCCCCCAGCACCAGGGTCGTCACCCCGGAGGTGGCGATCTTCGCGATGGCCTCCCGGACCTCGGCCATGGCCGACGAGGACCCGACCAGCCGGCTCCCGGCCCGGGCCCTTCGGTGCAATTCCCCGAGACGCTCGGTGGCGGCCCGGAGTTCGCTCGCCTCGCGCCGGCGGCGCAGCTCGGAGGCGACCATGGCGGAGAGCCGCCGCAGCAGCTCCGCCTGGGCCTCGTCGAAGCCCGAGAGCGACCCGGCGCTCTCGAGGTAGAGGGCGGCCTCGCCGTCGAGTTCCGCCGCGATCACGGAGCAGACCTCGCTCGGGATGCTGGCCGCCGCCGCCAGCCGGGGATCGGCCCCGACCTCGGCGGTGAGCAGCGGGGTACGCCCCCGGACGAGCCGGTCCAGCACCGTCCGGCTCACCCCGGTCCCGACCCCCGGAGGCCGGGACCCGGCGTGGCAGAGGGTCTCGGCTCGCGAGTCCTCGCTCCTCGACACCAGCGCCGCGAAGCGCGCCCCCAGGGCCTCCCTCAGGGCGTCGAGCACCCGCTCGAGCCAACGTCCCGGATCGGGATCGGTGGTCAGCTCCTCGAGCAGGCGGAGCAGCGGAGCCACCGGAGAAGCTCCGGAGGCAGGCGCCTCGATGCAGAGGAAGGTCAGGTCGCCGGAGTCGACGCGCTTGCCGGGGCGCAGGCGATGGAAGCTCTCGCCCGCCACCAGGCGGAGCTCGGGGACACCCTTGGAGCCGGGGCGCACCTCGGCCACCGGCCCGTCCCGACCTCGACCGGACAGGGTGACGCTCTGCCCGGGTCCGGTCCCGACGGTCGCCGGGAGCCTCCCCAGGTCATGGACGCCGGCGAGCTTCCCCGCCTCCAGCACCACCAGCCACCCGGCCACCGGTCTCCCCTCTCGGAGCCTGGGGAGTTCCCCGCGGGGAAATCCCGGCAGGCTGTCACCCCACCGGCCCGGGAACCGGAGGAGGCGTAGGCCTCCGCCGGGTCGCCAGGGCGAAACCCATGAGCCCGAACACCACCCCCAGGGCGCCCGCGGCCCTGGCCAGGTCGGGACCGTAGTCGTCGTAGCGGTAGCCCTTGCGGCCTTCCCGTAGCTGCACGATCGAGTCGATCCAGGGAGTGCCGCTCCCCGGGAGATTGCGGTAGCGGATCTGGACCCGGTCCCCGATGCGGACCCAGCGGATCAGGCCGGGCTCCCGGGTCTCGAACCGCACGCCCTCCACCGTGAAGGCGAGCATCCCCCGGTCCCGGTCGTACTCCCGGCCTGCCACGGCCCCCCGGAGGCCGCGGGCCGGGACCATGGACAGCCAGGTGAGGACCACCATCGAGAGCCAGACCCACACCAGCATGGTGATCCCGCGCCATCCCCCGAGCCGTTCCTTCAAGGGAGGAGGAGGCGGCGGCGGGGCCTTCTCGACCAGCTTCCAGTCCAGGACCGACACCGAATCCTTGATCGCCTGGAGTCGCTCCCGGGCGATCTCCCGGGAAGAGAGGCCTTCCTCGCCGGGCTCCGCCGCCAGCACCTCGTCCGGATCCTTGCGGAGCGCGCCCGCCCATTGCTCGGCCCTGGCGAGCAGGTCCCCGGCCTCCTGGTCCGAGAGCTTGAGCAGGCGGGCGAGACCCGAGAGCAGCTTCTTCTCGTTCTCGTCCAGCACCGCATCGGCCCATGCCCGCTCGCAGACCTTCCGGTAGAGCTCCCTGGGTTGCAGGGTGCCGCCCGGGGGCAGGTTCCCCAGCTTCCACTCGTGGCGGGCGAGCTTCCCGAGCTGGCGGGCGGTCTCCCGGTCCAGCCGCAGGAACTTGCGTAGCCGGTTCAGCAGCTTGTTCTCGGCCTCGTCGATCTCGCCGTCGCGGAAGGTCTCCCGGCACACGAGATGGAAGAGGCTGCGCCGGTCGAGGCGCTCGGGACCGGCCGACGCCCCCCCGGGGGCCCCGGCCGGAGCGGGCGGTTCGGACACGTCGTCGGCCATGTCCCCAGATTACCTTCCGGCGGGCCCCGAGTAGCCAACCCCGGGTCCGGCATGGTTTCCTTCCCCCCTCATGCCGGCCACCCAGAAGGCTCCGGAACTGGAGGGCGCTGCCCCCCAAGGGGTCGCAGCTGCCCCGGTGGCCGTCCCCCTGGAGGTGGCGGCGGTAGGCGTCAAGGTCCCGGTCGACCCCCTGACCGAGTGCCTCCGGTTCCTGGTCAAGCACCACGGGCGCGACCTCACCTCCGAGACGCTGGTGGCCGGCCTTCCCCTCGAGCAGGGCAAGCGCCTCTCGCCCCCGGTGCTGCTCCGGGCCGCCGAGCGCATCGGCTTCGCCTCCCGGGTGGTGCAGCGGCCCATCCAGGCCATCTCCCACCTGCTCCTGCCCTGCATCCTGCTCCTCAAGGACAACCATGCCTGCGTCATGGTCCGGCGCCAGGACGACGACAGCCTGGTGGTGATGTGGCCCGACGCCGGCGGGGGCGCCACCGCGGTCCCCCTGAAGGAGATCGAAGGCCGCTACCTCGGTTACGCGGCCCTGATCCAACCGGTCCCCGAGGCCGACGCCCTGCTCGGCCACCGCTACGTGGGCAAGGGCCGCACCTCGGACTGGTTCTGGGGAGTGCTCAGCAAGTACTGGCGGCTCTACGCCGAGGTCGGCCTCGCCACGCTGCTCACCAACGTCTTCGCCCTGGCCGGCACCATCTTCACCCTCAACGTCTACGACCGGATCCTCCCCAACCAGGCCGAGCACACCCTGTGGGTGCTGGCCCTGGGCGTCGGGACGGTCTACGTCTTCGACGCCGCCATCCGGATGATCCGCGGCCACCTCTTGAGCGAGGCCGGGACCCGGGCCGACGCGGTGATGGCCTCGACCATCTTCGCCCACGTCATGGGCCTGCGCCTGCTCGACCGTCCCAAGAACTCGGGCCAGCTCGCCAGCGCGCTCCGCGAGTTCGAGACCCTGCGGGACTTCTTCTCCTCGGTCACCCTGTCCTTCCTCCTCGACCTGCCCTTCAGCCTGTTCGTGATGTGGGTGCTCTACATGCTCTGCGGGCCGGTGGCGATCGTGCCCCTGGTGGCGGCGCCCCTGCTGATCGCGGCCGGCTTCCTCGCCCAGGGCCCCATGCAGAAGGCCGTGAAGATGGAGATGGAGCAGGGCTACGAGAAGTTCGCGCTCCTCTCCGAGGCCCTGATGAACCACGACACCATCAAGGCGATCGGGGCCGAGGGCTTCTTCCAGCGGGAGTGGGAGCGCAACGTCGAGGCGACCTCCGAGGCGGCCGCCACCGGCCGCAAGTGGAGCACCATCAGCATCTACACCGCCAGCCTGGTGCAGCAGCTCGCCACCACCGGCGTGATGATCGTGGGCTTCTACCAGTCGCTGGTCGGCCAGCTCACCCTGGGCGGCCTGATCGCGGCCAGCATCCTCACCGGCAAGGCCCTGGCCCCCATGGGCCAGGTGGCGAGCCTCTTCTCCCGCTACCACCGCTCGAAGCTGGCGCTGGCCCGGCTCGACGAGCTGATGGCCCTGCCCGCCGAGAGGGATCCCGGCCGGAGCTACCTCTCCCGCCCCATGATCCGGGGCGCCGTCGAGTTCGAAGGGGTCAACTTCACCTACCCGGACCGCAAGCTCCCGGCCCTCGAGAAGGTCTCCTTCAAGATCAAGGCCGGGGAGCATGTGGGGATCCTGGGGCGGATGGGCAGCGGCAAGAGCACGCTGTTCAAGCTGATCCTCGGGCTCTACCCGCCGACCGAGGGCGTGGTGCTCGTGGACGGGACCGATTCCGACCAGATCGACCCGGCCGAGCTGCGCAGCCACGTCTCCTACCTGCCCCAGGAGCCCCTGCTCCTCTCCGGCACCATCCGGCAGAACCTGGCGGCCGCCGCCCCCCGGGGCCTGGACGAGGACTCGCTGCGCAGGGCCCTCGAGATCTCCGGCCTGATGAACCTGGTGGCCCGCAATCCCCAGGGTCTCGACATGCCCGTCGGCGAGGGCGGCAGGGCCCTCTCCGGAGGTCAGCGCCAGGTCGTCGGCCTGGCCCGGGCTCTGATCCGGGATGCCTCCATCCTGCTCCTCGACGAGCCCACCTCCAGTCTCGACTCCACCGCCGAGGCCGCGGTCATCGGCCAGCTCGAGGGCTACGCCAAGGGGCGCACCCTGCTGCTCTCGACCCACAAGATCCCGTTGCTCCAGCTGGTGGACCGCCTGATCATCCTCGACGAGGGGAAGATCGTGGCCGACGGGCCCAAGGCCCAGGTGCTCGACGCCCTGAGGCGCAACAGCATGGGTCAGGGGGGAGCCCCGTGAGTGCCGGGACCGCCCTCTCCCGCGAGGACCTCGGACAGCTCTCCCTGCTCCGCAAGGCGGAGCTCCGCTACACCCACCCGCTGGCCCACGCGGTGCTCTACCTGGTGACCCTGCTCCTCATCCTGTTCGTGATCTGGGCTGCCAACGCCGACCTCGAGGAGGTGGCCAGGGGCATCGGCAAGGTCGTCCCCTCGGGCCACACCCAGGTGATCCAGAATCTCGAAGGCGGTCTCCTCGCCCGGCTGGCGGTGACCGAGGGCGAGGTCGTCGAGAAGGACCAGGAGCTGTGCCGGATCGCCGACACCGCCCTGTCGGCCAACCTGGGCGACACCGAGGCCAGGATCACCGCGGTGCGGGCTGCGATCGCCCGTCTCGAAGCCGAGGTCGAGGAGCGCACTCCCGTCTTCCCGCCGGACCTGGCGGCCGCCGCCTCGGAAGTCTGCTCCAACGAGCTCCGGCTCTGGCAGACCCGGCAGCGGAGCGTGGAACAGGCCCTCGAGTCGCTGCAGGCGAGTCTCGATGCCGGGATCCGGGGGGAGCGGGCGGTGGAGGCCACCGTCACCCGCCTGGCGGCCGAGGCGGAAGGTTCCAAGCCCGTCTTCTCCGATTCGCTCCGGGCCTTGCAGCCGGTCCTGGTCAAGGCCGAGGAGGCGCTCTTCGAGGCCAGGTCCAAGACCCTCCGGACCTCGCTCGCCACCATGCGCCGCAGCCTCGAGATGGCCCAGCGCGAGGTCGAGATGAACGCCCCCCTGGTCAAGGAGGGCGTGGTCAGCGAGATCGAACTGCTGCGCTTGAAGCGCCAGGCCAACGAGATGGAAGGCCGGATCGTCGATGACGAGAACCGGTTCCGGTCCCGGGCCGCCGAGGAGCTCCAGGCCGCCAAGGCGGAACTCTACCGCCAGCAGCGCCAGAACGCCGACCTCGAGGTCCGGATCCGGGAACGGCGGAACCAGGCCCGGACCGAATCCGAGACCCACCTGAAGGAGCTCTCGGTCGAACTCGCCCGCCTCGAGGAGGCCCGCCGCTCGGCCGTCGACCGGGTCAACCGCGCCGTGGTCGTCTCTCCGGTCCGCGGCACCGTCAAGAAGATCTACATCACCACCCTGGGCGGAGTGATCCGGCCCGGCGAACCCATCATGGAGATCGTCCCCCTCGACGACACCCTGCTCGTCGAGGCCCGTATCCTCCCCACGGACGTCGGCTTCGTGCGGGTCGGGCTTCCGGCCACCGTCAAGATCACCGCCTTCGACTTCGCCCTCTACGGGGGCCTCAAGGGCAAGGTGGAGCACGTCAGCGCCGATACCCTGACCGACCAGCGGGGCGAGACCTTCTACCAGATCCGGGTGCGCACCGAGACGACCTCCCTGGGCAAGGACGGCGAGCACCAGATCATCCCCGGCATGGTCGCCTCGGTCGACGTCAAGACCGGACACCGCACGGTGCTGAAGTACCTGCTCAAGCCGTTCCTCCGGGCCAGGGCCGAGGCGCTCCGGGAACGATGACTTCCCGCCGCCGGCGCCGGGGCGGCACTCCGGGAGGCGGAGGCCCGCGTGCCCTCCGACCGGGATTCCGCCCGGGCCACCAGCCGCACAGGGCACCCGCGCTCGAGGCGGTGCCCACCGCGGCCAGGGGCCCGGCCCCCGGCGAGGCGGCCTTCCAGGCGGCCCTGGCCCACCAGCAGGCGAAGCGCATCCCCGAGGCGATCCGGAACTACGAAGCCTCCCTGGCCGAGGCTCCCGATCGCCTCGACGCCCTGGCCAACCTGGCCAGCTGCCTGCGCCAGGCCGACCGGCTCGACGAGTCGCGACGACGCTACCGCCAGCTTCTCGATCGCCCCGGGGCACCCGCCGCTGCCTTCTTCAACTACGCCAACCTGCTCGAACGCATGGGCGACGCCGAAGCCGCGGTCAAGGCCCACGACCGGGCACTGGAGCTGGAGCCGGGCCTGGTGGAGGCGTTCTTCAACCGGGCCCGGTGCCGGCGCGAACTCGGCGATGTCGAGGGGGCGGAGCGGGACTTCGGCGCTTTCCTGGCGGCCCGGCCCGAGGTCGACAAGGCGCGGGTCCAGCTCGCCGAGATGCTGTACCGGGCGAAGCGGACCGACGAGGCCCTGCGGGTCTGCGAGGAGGCCCTGGCCAGGACTCCCGAGGATGTCGCATGGCTGCAGAGGACCGCGCGCTGGCTGGTCGAACGCCGCAGCGACACCCGGGGCGAGGAGGCGGCCAGGCTCTTCGCCAAACTCGCCCAGCTGGAACCCGACGTCCCCGACCACGGCAACGCCCTGGGCGTCGCCCTCCAGGGTGCGGGCCGGGTCGAGGCGGCGCTCGAGGCGTTCCGGAGGGTGTTGCGACGCTTCCCCGACCACGCCGCCACCCTGAACAACATGGGGGTCCTCTACCGGATCCTGCACCGTCCCCACGACGGGGTCCCGATGCTCCGCAAGGCGCTGGCAGCGACTCCCGGTGGGGTGCTCGAACATGTGAACCTGGCCTTCAGCCTGCTCGACCTGGGACAGGTCGAGGAGGCCGAGCGGCTGGGACGCCGGGCCCTCGAACTCGACCCGGAGTCGGTCGACGCCCGGTTGGTGATGGGCTTCTGCCACACCCATTCGGGCCGGCTGAAGCAGGCCGTCGACGTCTACCTCGAAGGCCTCGCCCTCTCGCCCGGGGCCCCTCCGGCCATCTCCAACACCCTCTTCGTCAGCACCTATCTCGACGACCTGCCGCCCTCCGAGCTGACGGCCAGGCACCGCACCCTGTCCGCCAGGATCGCGCCGGCCGTGCCCCCCTACCGGGCATGGTCGGGATCGCCGGATCCCGAGCGACGCCTGAAGGTGGCGATCCTCTCGCCCGACCTGCGCAGCCATCCGGTGGCTTTCTTCCTCGAGCCGATCCTGGAGCACTACGACCGCTCCCAATGGGAGGTGGTCTGCTACTCCCGGGTCGGTGCCCCCGACGCCACCACGGCCCGCCTCCGCTCCCGGGTCGACGGCTGGGTCGACTGCGCCGGCTGGCCCCATGACCGCCTCGCCCGCCACCTGCATGCCGCGGCGGTCGACGTGGTGTTCGAGACCACCGGCCACACCGCCGGCAACCTGCTCCCGGTCCTGCGGGCCCGTCCGGCCCCCCTCCAGGCGCTCTACATCGGGTACCCGTGCACCTCCGGCCTTCCGGAGGTCGACCTGGTCGTCTCCGATGCCGTGGTCAGCCCCCCGGGCAGCGAGAGCCTCTACCAGGAGTCGGTGCTCCGCATGCCCGGGAGCTTCTGGTGCTTCCGGCCACCCGAGAACGGTCCTCCGGTCGGGGAGCTACCCGCCCGCCGCAACGGGTTCGTCACCTTCGGGTCCTACAACAACCTCCCCAAGCTCACCCCGACCACCCTGCGCCTGTGGGCCGGGGCCCTGGACGCGGTCCCGGACTCGCGCCTCCGGCTCAAGTCGCTCGCCTTCGCCGACCCGGCCCGGCGGGAGGCGATCCGGGAGCGGTTCCGGGAGCTGGGGATCGATCCGGCCCGGATCCTGGTGGATGAACCCAGCATGGCCTTCGAGAACTTCCTGGCGACCTACCAGTCGCTGGACATCGCCCTCGACCCGAGCCCGTTCAACGGTGGCACCACCACCTGCCAATCGCTCTGGATGGGTGTCCCGGTGGTGACCATGGCCGGGGAACACTTCATGAGCCGGATGGGCGCGAGCCTCCTCCGCAACGTCGGGCTCGACTCCCTGGTCACCCGGGATCCCGAGGCCTTCGCGACCGCAGCCAGGAATCTCGCCGGCGATCTCGACGCCCTGGAAGCCCTGCGCCGGGATCTCCGATCCCGGTTCGAGGCCTCCCCGATCTGCGATGGACCGCGGGCAGCCCGCGAACTCCAGGCCGGGATCCGCGAGCGGTGGCGGACGGTCTCGGCGGCGCGGCAGGCCGGCATGGACCTTCCATGCGGTACTCCCCCGGCCTAGAATGGCCGCCCCTGGAATCCGAGAGGAGGGCTCCCCCGTGAGCCAGTACGATGCCCCTCCGACCCCGCCGACGGCACCGACGCCCGCCGCTGCCGCACCCGAGGCAGGTCAGGACAAGAAGGGCGTCGAGATCCTCACCTCCCGCCAGCTCCTGTCGTGGATGGCGGAACAGGGACTGAGCCTCGCCTTCTCGACCTACCAGACCGGGAAGATCTTCTTCCTGGGACTCGGCGAGGGCGGGAAGCTCTCGGTCTTCGAGCGGACCTTCAACCGCTGCATGGGCCTCTGCGTCCACGAGGGAGATCTCTACCTGAGCACCCTCTGGCAGGTCTGGCGCTTCGTCGATTTCCTCCAGCCGGGGCAGCTCGTCAACGGGTACGACCGCTGCTACGTCCCGGTCGAGGCCCGCACCACCGGCGACATCGACATCCATGACATGGGCGTCGACCGCTCCGGGCGCCTGGTGTTCGTGAACACCCTCTTCAACTGCCTGGCGCGTCTCCACGACCGCCACAGCTTCGAGCCGGTGTGGATGCCGTCGTTCGTGTCGAAGATCGCGGCCGAGGACCGCTGCCACCTGAACGGCATGGCGATGAAGGACGGGACCCCCGCCTACGTGACCGCGGTCAGCCGTTCCGACGCGGTCGACAGCTGGCGGGACCGCCGCCGGGACGGGGGCGTCCTGATCGAGGTCGCCACCGGCAAGGTGGTCTGCGAGGGTCTGTCGATGCCCCACTCGCCCCGCTGGTACCGGGGCAAGGTCTGGCTGCTGAATTCCGGGACCGGGGAGCTCGGGTGGGTGGACCCCTCCGAGGGCAAGTTCAACCCGGTCTGTTTCTGCCCGGGCTACCTGCGGGGACTCGCCTTCCACGGCCGGTTCGCGATCATCGGGAGCTCCAAGGCCCGGGAGAACAAGACCTTCCAGGGTCTCGACCTCGACGACCGGCTCTCGGCCAAGGGGGTCGACGCCCGCTGCGGTCTCTTCGTGGTCGATCTCGAGACCAACGACGTCGTGCACTGGGTCCGGATCGAGGGAATGGTCCAGGAGCTCTACGACGTCGTCACCATGCCCGGGGTCCGACGTCCCATGGCGATCGGCACCGTCTCGGACGAGATCCGACGCACCCTCTCGATCGCTCCCTACCAGGAGGAGACGCTCCATGAGCCGCTCTGAAACCCCCTCCGGGACCGCCAGCCGGAAGCCGGGCGCCAAGCCCGACCTGGACGCCGCCGCCAGGATGTACCTCGACGCGGTCGAGGCCAACCCGGAGGACGCCGAGAGCTGGCACCAGCTCGGTCTGGCCCTGTTCCGGAGCGGGCGGGCGGAGGAGGCCCGGGAGCCGGTGGAACGCTCGGTGGCCCTCCGGCCCGGCAACAGCTCATGGCTCTCGAACCTGGGCATGGTACGGAGGGCGGCGGGCGCCACCGACGATGCCGACCAGGCGTTCCGCGAAGCGTTGGCCGCGGACCCCGAGAACGGCACGGTGCTGACCAAGCTCGTCGAGTCGGCCCGGGAGGCGTGCCGCTTCGAGGAAGCCGCCGAGACGGGAGCCCGCCTCGACCAGGTGACCCGCCGGGAACTCCGCGCCGGCAAGCTCCCCGCCGAGTCCCCCATGCTCTCGCTCCTGCGCACCCCGGATCCCGACCAGAACCTGCGGATCGCCCGGGCCTGGGCCCGCAGCCTTCCCCAGGCTGCCAAGAAGGGCATGCCCAACCTGGCCCGCCCGGCCGCGGACGGACCTCTGCGCATGGGCTTCCTGGTCCAGGACCTCGTCGATCCCCTGGTCCGACGCAGCCTGGGTGCCCTGCTCGAGCACCATGACAAGGACAAGCTTCGACCCAGCCTCTACGCCGCGGCCTCCCCGAGCCAGCGCGGGGAGCGCGGCAAGCTCGGGTCCAAGGCCTATCAGCTGGTGCCGATCGACGGCCTCGACGACACCGCGGTGGCCTCCCGGGTCCGGACCGACGGGGTGGAACTCCTGGTCGACCTGACCGGCCATGGGGCGCGCAACCGGCTCGGCGCCCTGGCGCTCCGCTCGGCGGCGGTCCAGGTCCATTGGCTCGGCTTCCCGGGCTCGATCGGCGGGGCCTTCCTCGACGGCCTGATCGCGGATCCGGCCCAGGTCCCGGACCCGGACCGCCGGTGGATCCACGAGGTGGTGGTCCGACCCACCGGCGGGCTCCACGGCCTGATCGCCCGGCCCGCTCCCGAGCCGGCGTCGAGCCGCAAGGAGCTGGGTCTCCCGGAGGCTGCGACGGTCTTCGCCTGCATCGGATTGGGTCAGGAACTCGACCCGGAGACCTTCGCGTCCTGGTGCGAGATCCTGGCTGCGGTGGAACGGAGCGTCCTGTGGATCCAGACCCGGGACCCGCGGGCCCTGGCGGAACTGGCCAGGCGGGCCGAGGCCCGGGGGATCCGCCCCGATCGACTCGTCCCGTTCCAGGCCAAGCCCGGGCTCGACGCGGCCGCGGTACTGGGTCACGCCGACCTGGTCCTCGACGTCGCCGCCACCAATGTCCGGGGACTCGCCCACGATGCCCTGGGAGCCGGGGTCCCGGTGCTGGCGGTGAAGGGCAACCGGATGGCGAGTCGGCTCTCCTCGGCCCTGCTGGGCTGCCTCGAGCTCGACGACCTGGCGGTCCCGGACCTCGCCGCCTACCGCGACCGGGCCATCGAACTCGGCCGGCACCCGAAGGCGCTGAAGAAGCTCGGGGCCCGGATCCAGAAGCTCTCCGAGAAGCACCCTGCCTTCGATCCGGCCGCCCTGGCCCGGACCTTCGAAGCGACCATCATGGACGCCAAGCTCCGGCTCCAGGACCCCCGCCGGTTCCCCGCCTGGCCGGAAGCCGTGAAGCTGGCCGCGGCCGGGACCTACCTGGAGGCCGCCCAGGCCTACGAGGCGATGTCCAAGGAGTTCCCCTATTCGGTCTTCCCCCTGACCGAGCGCGGCGGCCTGCTGAAGACCATCGGGCACTACGACGACGCCGCCGCCGCCCTCGACAAGGCCCTGGAGATCCGGCCGAGCTATGCCCATGCGCTGGGCATCCGCTACGAGACCGCCCGCTCGTGCCTCGACTGGGACGTCTCGGAGCGGATCCATCCCGACCTCATGCTGGCCAGCGAGGACGCCATCCACAACGACGAGCCCACCCCCGAGAGCTCGATGTTCTCGGCGATCCTCCACCGCGACATGGAGCGCCAGCTCGAGTCCTACCGGAGCCGGGTCCGGAAGATGGTCGCCAAGGTCGAGCCCACCCCGATGGAGGCCTTCGCCGAGCGCAAGGCCAAGACGGGTCGGTTGGTGATCGGATACCTCACCGACGACTTCCGCAACCATGCCATCGCCCACCTGGCCCATGCCCTGATCCCCGAGCATGACCGGGAGTCCTTCCAGGTCAATGTCTACCTCTACGGCAAGAACGACCGGAGCATCTACCGGGAGCGCGTCGAGACCTGGGCCGACCGCTCCGTCGACATCTCGGAGATGAGCCACGGCGAAGCCGCCCGCGTGATCCGCGAGCACGGCGTCGACATCCTGGTCGAGTTGAAGGGCTGGACCGCGGGGCAGAAGTTCGACGTCATGGCCCACCGGCCGGCGCCGATCATGGTGAGCTGGCTCGGATTCCCGGGGACCACCGGAGCCGACTTCATCGACTACGTGATCACCGACCCCAACGTGGTGCCGCCCGAGCACGAGCGCTTCCTCTCCGAGAAGCCGGTGATCATGCCCTGGTGCTACCAGGTCAACGACCACGCCCAGGAGATCGCCACCGTCCCCCACACCCGCAAGCAGCACGGGCTCCCCGAGGACGGCCTGGTGTTCGCCTGCATGAGCCAGCCCTACAAGATCGACGTGGAGCTCTTCCGGTTCTGGATGGAGCTGCTGGCGGAGAACCCCGGCTCGGTCCTGTGGGCCTACGCCCGCCAGACGGAGATCCGCCGCAACCTCCGGGTACACGCCGAGAGGGCCGGGATCGACCCCGACCGGATCCTGTTCGCCGGCAACATCCCCAAGCAGCACCACCTGGCCCGGATGCGCCTGGCCGACATCGCGCTCGACACCCTCGACTACAACGGCCACACCACCGTCAGCGACTTCTTCTGGGCCGGGGTGCCGGTAGTGACGATGCTGGGTCCCACCTTCCCGACCCGGGTGGCCGCCAGCCTGGCGCGGACCCTGGGGATGGGCGAGCTGGTGGCCCAGGACTGGGACGGCTATCGCCAACTGGCCCGGGCGCTGGCCCGGGATCCGGAGCGACGGGCCGAACTCCGCCGCCGCCTGGAGGCCGCCCGGTTCCGCTCGCCCCTCTACGACACCGCCCGCTTCGCCCGCAACCTCGAGAAGGCCTACCGCACCATGTGGGAGCGGTTCCGGTCCGGGGCCCCGGTGGAGCGTCTGGAGGTCGTCGAAGATCCGGGCATGGCCGTGGGACCGGTGCTCCGTCGGACCGGGAGACGGCTCCGGGCCGAACCCGGTGCCGGCCCCAAGAAGGTCGTCTTCTCCATGTCCACGGGCCGGTCGGGTACGCAGTTCCTGGCGGAGGTCCTGCGTTCGAACCTCCCCGGGTCCCGGGTCCAGCACGAGTACCTCGCACCCCACGATTTCGGGGTCGAGTCGCCCGACATCGGTGTCATGCGCCGTTTCCAGGCCTACGGGGACATGCGGGAAGTCCGCGCCTTCTGGGCCCAGAAGCTGAACCGGGTCTTCCACTGCCCGGCTCCCTACTACGTCGAGACCTCCCATGCCCTGATGAAGGGCGGCCTGATCGAGAACATCCTCGCCTGGGAGGACCACCCCGAGGTGCACCTGGTGACCCTCGAACGCGACATCCGCAAGACCGCGCTCAGCATGCTGCACCGGGCCGAGATGCAGAACTCGGGCAACGTCTGGCTCTGGTACATCGACGCCAAGCGGGGACGTTCCATCGTCGACTACTCGCCGTTCGAGCCCTTCCACCAGACCGGCACCACCGTCTGGTACATCCTCGAGGTCCGGGCCCGGGCCGCCTACTACCAGGCGATGGTGGAGGGCCATCCCCGCATCAAGGTGCACCGCATCGACCTCGACGAGCTCGCCAAGCCCAAGGGCGTGATCCGGCTGATCCGGGGGATCGAGGGGAACATCCCCAAGGAGATCGTGATGCCGCCCCCCAAGAACGAGAACCCCAAGGGCCTGACGCTTTCCAAGGAGGAGATGAACTCGCTCGACCGGGTGCTCGGGACCATGCGCGGCGACCCGGCCCAGCTCGGGCGCGAGTGGTACGAGGCCGGCCGCAGGCTCTGATCCCCGGTCGCGCCCGCTGACCGCCGGCCGCCGCGAGGTGATCGACGGGAAGGGGAAGAGAACCCCGATGGAGACCCCGGAATCGCTGGTCCTCCACCTGCGTCGCGCCCTCGAGAACTGCCGCTTCGACGAGGCCGACGAACGGGCCCGGGACCTCGACCGGGCCACCGACGCCGCCACCGCGGAAGGACTCACCCCGGCGGAGGACCCTGCCTTCTCGCTTTGGCGGGGCAGCGAGGCGGCGCGCAGTGCGCGGGTCGCCCGCGCCCATGCCCAGGGCCTGGTGCGACCGGAGCCGGCGGGCATGCCGCCCTTGGCCCTGTCCCCGCCGCGCCCTCCGACCCTGGTGGCGTACCTGGTCGGGGAACCCGCGGACCCGCTGGTGGCCCGGTCCCTCCTGGCCCTGCTCGCCCACCACGACCGGGAGCGCTTCCGGATCCTGCTCCTGGCCCCGTCCATCCCGGGCGGCGACGAGGGTCCGGGCAGGCCGCGGTTCCCGCTCCGCCCCGGCGACGAGTTCCTCGACACCCGGGGTCGGCTTCGGGAGGAGCTGTCCCGGACGCTCCGGGAGCGCGGCGTGGAGGTGCTGGTCGATCTCCAGGGTCCGGGGCCGGGCGAGCCTCTCGGGCCGGCGTTGGTCGCCGGCCGGAGCGCCCCGATCCAGCTCCACTGGCTCGGCTTCCGGGGCACCACCGGCGGGGAGGCCTACGACGGCTTCATGGCCGGCGAGGGATGGATCGCCGACCCGCAGCGCGCGGTGTTCACCGAGATGGTCGTCGCTTCGGGGGTCAGCGCCTACGGCCTGCTGCCGGACCCGCGGGCGACCGCGAGGACGTCCGCCCCGGGCAGGGGTCCGCGTACCCTGGCCACCTCCCTGGTGGGCAGCCGCCTGGACCGGACCTCGGTCTCGGTCTGGGCCGGCCTCCTGGAGCGCCACCCCGAGGCCATCCTCCGGATCGAGGTCCCGGACACGCTGCGCCCCGAGGCCATCGAGGCCGCCTTCGCCGACCGGGGCATCGCCCGGTCCCGGCTCCGGATCCTGCCGCTGGGCGATCCCTCGGCCGGCCCTGCAGGTGCCGATCTGGTTCTGGAACCCATGGAGATCGACTCCCGGGACCTGGTCCCTTCGGCCCTGGCGGCCGGCCGACCGGTCCTCTGCCTCGAGGGTTCGCGCCCCTCGTCCACGGCGGCGGCTTCCACCCTGCGCTGGTTGGGCCTCGACGAGCTGGTCGCCACCTCCGCCGGCGCCTACCTGGAAGCGGCGGATCGGCTGCTCGGGAACCCCGACCACCTCTCCCGCATCGCCGACCGGATCCGGGAGCTCGCCGACCGCCATCCCGCCTTCGACCCCCAGGCCTTCACCCGCAGCTTCGAAGCCGCCCTGGCCCGGGCCCGGAGCGAGCGCTTCGACCCCCGGATCCTGCCGGAGTGGCGCTCCGCCATCCGCAAGGCCGCCTCCGGGAAACATGCCGAAGCGGAGGCCGAGTTCGCGGCCCTGGCGAGCCGCCATCCCGCCTCGCCCTGGCCCGAGACCGAGCGCGGCATCCTGCTCCAGGCCATGGGCAGGCTCGGGGACGCGGCCGCCAGCCTGGACCGGTCCCTCGCCCTGCTCCCGGGCTCGGCCCGTGCCCTCGCCAGCCGCGCCTGGGTAGCGCGTCAGGGGTGCGAGTGGGACCGGCTCGACGAACTCGAAGCGCGGACCCGGGAGGCCAGCGACGACGCCCTCCTCTCGGGAGCCCCGCCTCCCGAACTCTCGATCTACGCCCTCCTCCTCCACCTGGACCCGGACCGACAACTGGCGAGCGCCCGGGCCCGGGCCAGGATCCTCTCCCGACGGACCGTGCCCCTGGTCGGAGCCCCGCCGCCCCCCCGCGACCCCGCCCGGGAGCGCCCGGTGCTGGCCTACCTGAGCGACGACTTCCGCAACCACGCCACCGCCCACCTGGCCCACGCCCTCCTCGGAGAGCACGACCGGGACCGGTTCCGGGTCCACGTGTACGCCTACGGCGCCCACGACCAGAGCATGTACCGGCACCGCTCCATGGCCTGGGCCGATCGCTTCGTCGACCTCGGGGATGCCGATCCCGGGACGATCGCGGCCCGCATCCGGGAGGACCGGGTCGATGTCCTGATCGACCTGAAGGGCTGGTGCATCGGCCACCGGCTGGAAGTTCTGGCGGCACGCCCCGCCCCGGTCCAGATGACCTGGCTCGGGTTCCCGGGCACGGTCGCCACTCCCGGGGTGGACTACCTGGTCACCGACCGGATCGTGACGCCTCCGGGCGACGAGCGCTTCCTTGCCGAGGCCCCGATCTTCCTCCCCGACTGCTACCAGGTCAACGACTTCGACCAGGAGATCTCGGTCCCTCCCGTGAGCCGCCGGGAATGCGGCCTGCCCGAGGAAGGGCTGGTGTTCGCCAGCATGTGCCAGCCCTACAAGATCGATCCCGGGCTCTTCTCGCTCTGGCTCGAGATCCTCGCCGGGTGTCCCGGCTCGGTGCTCTGGATGTACGCCCCCGAGGCCGAGGTGCGCCCGCGCCTTCAGGCTCGCGCCGAGGACGCCGGGATCGACCCGGCCCGGCTCCGCTTCGTGTCGACCCTGGCGAAGCCCGAGCACCTGGCGCGCCTCCGCCACGCCGATCTGGCCCTCGATACGCTGGACTGCAACGGGCACACCACGGCCAGCGATCTCCTGTGGGCCGGCGTCCCGGTGGTGACCACCCTGGGCCGCGCTTTCGCCAGCCGCGTCGCCGCCTCCCTGCTCCACTCCCTGGGCCTCGAGGAGCTGGTCGCCCAGGACCGCGACGGGTACCGTGCCCTGGCGCTGGCGCTGGCCAGGGATCCCGTCCGCCTCCGGGGCGTGCGTCGGCGCCTGGCGACGGCCCGGTACCGGTCTCCCCTCTTCGACACGACCCGGTTCGCCCGGAACCTCGAGGAGGCCTGCCTGGCCGCCATCTCCAGGGCCCGGTCCGGGCTCCCTCCCTCGCCCATCGAGCTCTCCGCTGCCCCCGGTGCCTCCGGACCCAGTCCCGGCCTCCGCGCCCGGCGGGCTCGCGATCGGCTCCCGGAGAGCGAGGTCCGCGGCGTCCTCCTGGGACTGGGGGCCCGGGGCACCGGCCTCGGCCTGCTCTCCGCCCGGTTGCGTTCCGCGCTGGAAGGGATAGGCCCCGACGGTCCGCTACCCGAGGCGACCTGGTGCGACGACCGGACCGCGGCGGTGCGCTTCCACTCCTTCGGGGCGACCCGCGAGGTGGTCGAGCACTGGCGGACCCGGATCCGGTCGATGCTGGCTTCACCCTTCCGCTGGTTCCTCGAACCCTGGCCCGAGGCCGCCCGCAGCGGCCTGCTCGAGACCCTGGCGGGGATGCTGGCCGAGGCTCCGGAAGGAGCCCAGGGCAGGCCGCGGATCCACGTCGTGACCGTCGAGCGCGACCCGGAAGCGACCGCCCTCCACCTGCTCTCCCGGGCTCGACCCGGATCCAAGGCCGATCCCTGGCCGGAGTACATGGAGCCGGCGTGGGCACGGAACCTCCTCTCGCCCGAGCCCTTCCGGCGCTGGGGCCGGATCGGAGAGGTGGTCTGGTACGTGCAGGAGCACCGGGCCAGGGCCGGCTACTACCGGGCCCTGCTGGCCGGGCGCCCCGGGATCCGGATCCACTCCTGCCGGTTCGAGGACCTCTCGACCGCGGCCGGCTCGGAACCATTGGTCGACGCCATCCGGGGTGCCCCCGCGGAGGCCCCTCTCCCGGAACTCCCGGCCGGAAGACCGGATAGGCCGGGTTCCGGGACCGTGTCCGACTCCGACCGCGCCACGCTGCGCGAGGTGCTGCGCTCCATGAAGGGCGATGCCGCCACCTTGGGACGGGACCACTACCTCGCGGGCCGGAGGCTGTGACCCCACGGCCACGGGATCAGGTTCGCGACGGGTTGCGGATCACCAGCCGCGTGACCTGCTCACGGAGGCGCTCCAGCTCGTCGGCACCTCCGGCCAGGAAGCGTTCCACGACCTGCCCGTAGTCGGCGTGGGTGTTCAGGACCCCCGAGGCGTTCTTGCCGGCATAGGATCCGCAGAGGTTCCAGGCCCCCAGGGGTTCCTTCACCACGGTGAGGTAGGCCCCCAGGACCGGCCCCCCCCCCGCTCCGACCAGTTCCTTGATCGCCCACGGCGAGAGGATCCCGACGCAATCGAGGAGCGGCAGCCGGATCACGTTCATGTGCATGGAGGTGAGCAGCCCGGTGCTGAAGGCCCACTGGTGGGTCCCCTCGACCAGGGAGGTCTTCTCGGTGGCCCAGACCAGGAAGTCGAGGAAGGGATTGTCCCGATCGAAGACCATGACGCTGTTGTTCACCCGGGGTTCGACTTGGATGCTGCCTTGCTTCACATGGCTCCAGCGCTCCCGGACCAAGGCGAAGCCCTCGGGGGCCTCGATGCGGAAGCGCTCGGGATCGAAGACCACCACGTCGGCGTCGACCCAGACGACCCGGTCGGCCCCCTCCTCCAGCAACTCCCCGGCGACTGCCAGCCGGGCCCGGTCCGCCATGGGGAGCATCCGGCCCGCCACCCGCTCCCGGTACTCCCGGGACACCCGGTCGAAGAACCGGTCGTCATAGAACCGGTACTCGAAGCCCGATCTCCCGGCCCAGGCGCGCACGCTCTCCATGCAGGTCGCGAGCCACGGCGGCACGTCCACGACCCGGTACGACTGGAACACCACGGTCCGCATTCCGCTCGTCCTTCCTCGGACTCGGCCCCACCCGGCACCGAACCCTAGCCGAGACCGGGCGCCCGATCCAGTCCCACACTCCCGCCTCCCCGCGGTTGCCTGCATCGGCTCCTCGGGCCTCTTCCCGGTCACCCGCCTGCTAGACTCCGGGCGACGCCCCCTCGGGAGCGGCCCTCGGCATCTCCGGTCGGTGCGCGTCAGGCGGGGAGGCGCGGGGTGGCGGAAGCGGTGGGGATCGAGGTCCTGCAGCGCGCGCTGCGGCACCTCCATGACGCACGCTACGCGGACGCCGAGAAGGTCGCCCGCGAGTACACCGAGGGCCGTCCCGACGACCCCCAGGGCCACTACGCGCTGGGCACCGCCCTCAAGGGTTGCTACCGGTCCGGCGATGCCCGGTCCTCCTTCCGCCGGGTGCTCGAGCTCGATCCCGGACACGCGGGCGCCGAAGCCGAGCTCTTCGAGGCTGCCCTCTGGGAGTGCGATTGGGACCTCGCCGACAGGCTCGAGACGAGCGTCCGGAACCGGATCCGTCGGGGCCTCGAAGCCGGTGAGTCCGTGATCGCATCTCCCCACACCGCCTGCGTCCGGTGGCCGGACCCGGCCGAGAACCTGGCCATCTCCCGCTGCGTTGCCGCCCAGAAGGTGGCGCCCCTGGTCCACAGCACCGCCGACCTCACCCTGCCGCCGGCCCGCCCGCCGGGACGGCGGATCCGGATCGGCTACCTGAGCGGGGACTTCCGCGACCACGCGGTGGCGCACCTGCTGGGAGGCCTGTTCGGTCGCCATGACCGGGACCGTTTCGAGGTCCACCTCTACTCCACGGGGCGCAACGACGGGAGCCCGGCGCGGCGTCGCATCGAGCGGCTCGGCGACCGCTTCGTCGACGTCTCGCCGATGAACGACCTGGAGGCCGCCTCCCGGATCCGCCGGGACGGGATCGACGTACTGGTCGAGATGAGCGGACACACCGGGGGATCCCGCCTGGGGATCCTCTGGCTCCGGCCCGCCCGGGTGCAGGCGTCGTGGCTCGGCTTCCCGGGTACCACCGGCCTCGACGCCATCGACCACATCCTGGCAGACCGCACGGTGCTCCCGGAGGAGCACGTCCCGCACTTCTCGGAGACCCCGGTCTGGCTCCCCGGATGCTTCCAGGCCAACGAGGTCTGGCGCCCCCTGCTGCCGCCCCCTTCCCGGGCCGAAGCGGGCCTCCCGGAGTCCGCGGTCGTGCTGGCCAGCTTCAACCAGAGCTACAAGCTCGACCGGGAACTCTTCTCGGCATGGCTCGAGCTGCTGCGCGACCATCCGGAGACCGTGCTCTGGATGCTCGATCCCGGGGAGCCGGCCCGCAGTCGCCTCCTCGACGCCGCGGACCGATCCGGGGTGGCCCGGGATCGTCTGTTCTTCGCTCCCAGCCAGAGCCGCGAGGAGCACCTGCGCCGCCTGCAGCTCGCCGACCTGGTCCTCGACACCCGCTTCTGCGGAGGGCATACCAGCACCTCGGATGCCCTCCGGGCCGGCGTCCCGGTGGTCCTGGTCCAGGGGACGAACTTCGCGACCAGGGTCGGGACCAGCCTGCTCTCGGCAGTCGGGATGCGCGAACTGGCCTGCCCGGACCTCGCCACCGCCATGGCCTTGGTCCGATGCCTGGTGAAGGACCCCGACCGGCGCAGGGAGGTCCGCACCCGCCTCCTCTCCCAGCTCCCCAACTCGGACCTCTTCTCCCCCGACCGCCTGGTCTCGGACCTGGAATCGGCCTACGCCGAGATGGTGGCCCGGGCGGACCGCGGTCCGCCCCGCAGCCCGATGGCGACAGAACCCCGTATGCCCCTGCAAGTGGTCCGGGAATGGCCCCGGCGTCCTGGACCACGCCTGGGCTCCCTTACGGCCTGGTCGGGTCCGGCACGCCTGGCCTTCGTCCTGGCCCCGCCGCGCACCGGGACCGCCAGTCTGGCGCGGCTGCTTGCCGCCAACCTGCCGGAGGCCGAGTGCCACCACCACCACGCCTCACCGGGTGTTTCCGGGATCGACACCCCCGACGGCTCGACCTACCGGCTCTTCCAGACCGAGGGCTTCGGGAACGAGGTCCGCCAGTTCTGGGAGACCAAGCTCCGGCGCATCGAGGCCAGTCCTGCCTCGATGTACGTCGAGACCTCGCCCTGGCTCATGCAAGCGGGTCTGGTGGAGGCCTTGATGCATGACCCCAGGATCCCCGAGGTGCATCTGGTCGCCCTCGAGAGGGGTCCCGCCGATACCCTCGCGAGCCTGGTCCGGACCTTCTCATGGCGGGGAGGCGGGATCCCCGAGACCGGACTGATCGATCCCCAACAGGCTCGTATCGTCCTCGGCTTCAAGGGCTTCGACACCCTGGGCGAGGACGGCCGGCTGATCTGGTACCTGGCGGAACTCCGCACCCGGGTCGAGTACTACCGCCAGCGGATCGCCGACGACCGGCGATTCCGGTTCCATCGGGTCGACCTGGGAAGCGTGACGGCGGATCCGGGGCCCGTCGTCGGCCTCGTCTCGGCCCTGCGGGGAGGCACGTCCCCCGACCGCATCAAGGTCCCGCCGCCCACCAACGTGGACCCCGCTCGGGACGGTGATCCCCAGCTCCGCCAGCGCCTCGAGAAGTCCTGGAAGTCCCTGGTCCTCGATCCCTCGGCCCTGGCCTCCAGCTACATCGCCAGCGGCCGGAGACTCAGGTAGGGACCGGCGACCGGGACTACTCCTCGATCCCCAGCCGGCGCACCAGGCTCCCCATGGCCGAGCCCACCCGGTAGGTGCCCCGGGCCGCCGCGTAGCGGGCCGAGAGCAGGGACGAACGAGACTGGAAGAGCTGGTCGTCCTGGTTCAGCAGGTCGAACAGGGTGCGCTTGCCGAGCTGGAACTGCTCGTCGAAGGCCCTCACCACGGCCAGGTCGTCGTCCACCTTGAATCCGAGCTGCAGGGCGTTGCCCTGGCTGCCCACCAGATTGGCCCATTCGGCAGCCAGCTCCCGGAGCAGGCGGCGGTCCAGGGCGTCGAGGCTCTCCCGGTTGCGTCGGAGGTCGGCCTGGGCGCCTTCCCGGGCGGCCTGGAAGGCACCGCCCGACGAGAAGGTGTGGGTCAACACCAGCAGGGCTTGCCGATCATTGTTGTCCCCCGCCAGTCCCGCCACGTCCTCGGTCTCGCTGGCGCTCAACTGGGCGTCCACCCGGGGCCGGAAGTTCGCCTGGGCGGCCCGTACCAGGTGTCGGCTGGAATCCACCTCGTGGACCTGGCGCCGGCGGCTGGGGTGCTCGGCCTGCATCTCGGCGATGGCCGCCTCGAGGCCGTCGGGGAGGGCCATCTCGGGAATCGGGTCCTCCAGTCGGAACTCCCCGGGGAGCCGTCCCACCGCTTCCACGAACTGCGCCTTGGCGGCGTCGAGCTGGGCCTGGCGCTGGACGAGGAAGCTGCGGGCCAGGCTGACCCGGCCCCTGGCCTGGGCCACATCGCTCTCCCGGCCGACCCCGCCGCGCTTCAGGGCCTCGACCCGCTTCAGCCACACGTCCTTGCGGGCCACGTTCTCCTCGGCGATCGCCACCTGCTCGAGCTGCTGGCGCACCTCGAGGAAGGCCTCGCAGGCACGCAGGGCCACCCGAAGCCTGGTCTCGTCGACCGCCACCGAGGTGGCGCTCTCCCGGGCCTGGAAGGCGCGGTACCGCCCCCGCACGCCGCCCCAGTCGGCCACGAACTGGCGCACGGTCAGCCCGTACTCCTCGCGGGTCGAGGTCCGGTGGTCGACCCCGGCGTTGCGCAGGATGGTGCTCTCGGAGCGCTCCCGGCCGTACCCGGTCCGGAACGACACCTGCGGTCCGAACTGCCCCCGCGCCTCCCGCCGGTCGGCCCGCGCCCCGACCAGGCCCTCGACCGCGGCCCGGACCTCGGGATGGGTCTCGAGGGACTCGGCGACCACGCCCTCGAGGCCCTCGAAGGCGCCCGCCACTCCGCATCCGAGTACGCCCGCCAGGGCCAACCCCATCGCATCCCGCAGCTTCCGCATGGCCTACTCCTCCCCTCGCCGGACCCTGCCCCGCCGGCGGGAGGCGGTATGCTACCCCACGCCGTGCCCGGATCGACCCGCTTCCTCTTCCTCTGCCCCGCCTACCAGGCTTCGCGGTGGGCCGACCCCCTGGTGGCGTCCTTCGCCTCCCAGACCCACCCGCATTGGCGCGCGGTCGTGATCGACGACGCCAGCCCCGACCGCACCTGCGACGCGGTGGTCGAGGCCGCCACCAGGCACGGCGTCCGCGACCGGATCGTGGTGCTGCGTACCGACCAGCGACGGGGCAAGGCCTTCAACCTCTTCCACGCCTTCGCCCAGCACGCCCCCGACGACGAGGAGGTGGTGGCGCTGGTCGACGGCGATGATCGGCTATCCGTGCCCCACGCCCTTGCCCGCCTCGATGAGGTCTATTCCGCCGGCTGGGAGGTGGTCTGGTCGAACTGGATCGGCAGCGACGGTTTCAAGGGGTACTCCTACCACCTGAACCCGTTCCTCCAGGTCCGCAAGCAGCCCTTCGTCTCCACCCACCTCTTCACCTTCCGGGCCCGCCTGGGGCGGGCGGTGAGGGCCGAGGACCTGCAGGACGAGAAGGGGCAGTGGTTCCAGGCCGGATGCGACGTGGCATGGTCGTTCCCGGTGCTGGAAGGAACCATGAAGCGCCTCTACCTCGACGAGGTGCTCTACACCTACAACCGCGAGAACCCGCTCAGCTTCCACCGGTCCCGGAAGCTGGCGAAGGGCCTGGTCTCCGACGTGCAGATGGCGGTCTGCCAGGAGTTGATGAAACGCCCGGCCCGGACCCCTCAGGTGGACAAGGCGTTCGTGGCCGACCACATCTGGGAATTCATGGAGGCCTCCTACCTGAGCGGACGCATGCTCGAACGGGTGGAGAGGGGCAAGCCGCCCTTCGACAAGGACCGCCTCAACCCACGTCCGCCCGGAGGCCCGACGATTCGTCCGAAGCCCGGGACTCCTTGATTCATGGCCCGCCCCCGGCGACGCTTCTTAGGACGGTCGGCTCCGGGAGGTGATCGGGTCCGATGGGCGAGATGACCGCCTTCGGGAAGTTCCGCATCGTGGGCAAGCTGGCCCAGCGCGGCGCCTGGGCGGTCTTCGACGCGGTCGAGGTCGCCCTCGAGCGCCCGGTCGAGCTCCGGGTCTTCGGCGAACCCCTGACCCAGGGCAGTCCCCGCCAGCAGGCGTTCCTCCAGCGCCTCATGAGGATCGCCGCGGTCGACCATCCCAACGTGCTCGGCATCCTCGACTTCAACATGGTCATGGACAAGGGCTACTACACGACCTCGCCCCGCGAGGCCGTTCCGGTGTCCGCGGCCTTCGCCAGCCACGAGTTCGACCTCCAGGCCGAGGAGAAGAAGCTCTCGGTCTGCATCGAACTCTGCCGGGGCCTCCAGGCGGTCCATGACGCGGGCCTGGTCCACGGCGCCGTCGGTCCCGAGACCGTGTACTGGGACCAGAAGCGCCAGTTCGCCTATCTCGCCTGGTTGCCGATCGCCGATGTCGACGGGCGCGAGATCGGCCACGAGGGCGCCCCCATCCCGGCCGGACGCAGGGAAGGCGAGGCACCCGGTCGGGGCGAGGACCTCTACCGCCTCTCGGCCCTGCTCCACCAGATCCTGACCGGCTCGGCCCCGCTGGGGGACGCCCCCCCCGGCTCCACCTCGACCGCAGTGGCGGCCGGAGGAGCGGTCGAGGGCAGCCATGACGTGATGGTGCGGGCCCTCGAGGTCGACCGGGAGCGGGCCACCCGCTCGGCTTCCGAGGTGGCCGCCGCCCTCGAGAAGGTGCTCGCCAAGCAGAAGGTCCGGTCCGAGCTCGAGAAGAGCGTCTCCTCCATCGTCATCCCCCAGGAGATGCTGGAGGCGGCGCTCGCCCGCAAGAAGGAGCAGCGCAAGCGCCGCAGTTCGGGGGAAGGACCGGAGGCGCCGGCTGCCGGCCCCGCCGAGATCCTGTCCTCGATCCCGCTCTCGCCCAAGGCGCTCGGGATGATTGTGGGGATGATCGCGCTCCTCGTGCTCTCCCCCCTGTTCGGCCCCTCCGGGGATCCTGGACCGACCCCGGTCCGCCCGCCGGCCACCGATCGCCCCCCGCCGAGCCGTCCCCCTCCCACGGGGAGCCCGTCCCCGGGGACGCCGACCGCCACGCCGGCGGGCTCGCCCGCCGCCTCCTCCGCTCCGATCGCCCCCGGGGACATCTCCGGCCTCAAGGGTGCCGGGCCCACCGACGCCCAGAGCTTCGGGCCGCGCTGGGACACCCTGAAGACATGGATCCTCTCGCTGCCCCCGGCGCGACGCCGCAACCTCTTCACCTACGGGAAGCTGCTCCAGGTCAAGAGCGGTCTCAAGCAGGACGAGGCGGCCGCCTGCCGCGAACTCGACCAGCTGATCCAGCAGGCCGTTTCCGAGGGGAATTGAACCCGGCCCCGGTCGGGTTCGGCTCCCGCCCCCGATGATCGAAGGGCGCGTCCGCTGCCGCTGTTTCGAGGAGGGTACGGTCTCGGCGCCTCCCGTCCCCCGGGACCGGATCCGGGTGGCCGAGACCGGCCTGCTCGAAGTCGAGGGGGGCCTGCCCGAGGCGCGCTCGGCCCTGGCCTTCCTCCGGTGGATCGGGACCGGCTGCCGCCATCCCGGGATGACCCTGCGGGCCGACCGGCTGGGGACCTGGCGGGATCTCCAGCTCTTCCTCCAGGCACTCCGGGAGCTGGGGCCCGAGCGCTTCCCCGAGCTCGACGACGGCTTCCCCCGGGCTCCCGGCACCCGGCTCGACCCCGGGCGGGCCGAGGCCGTGCTCGGCGACCTGTTCGCGGCCTGCGAAGCGCTCTCGGCCGGGCTCCCGGGTGCGGCCCTGGTGACGGGGGACAGCCGCGTCCCGCTGCTCGAGGTGGTGGGCCGGGGCCGGACCCGTCTCGCCACCGGGGTCTCCACGGGACTCGAGATCTCGCTGGTCCGGCGCGGACTGGAGCTCCGGGGCGGCAAGGACGGACTGCTGCGCTTCAGCTCCCGGGCTTTCGACCAGCGGATCTGGCTGGACGGGACGGGAAGGGTCCGGGGCGCCGACCTCCGCGACCGGGACAGCGGCCGGACCTGGTTCTCCACCGTGGCCTTCGGTCCCGCCGGCACCCAGCGCTCGGGACCGCGTGCCCTCGCGACCTTCGCCCCCTGGCTCGAGGTCGAGCTGCGCCCGTTCGGCCTCCCGGACCTCGAGGCCATGCTCGACCGCTTCGCCCGCCTGGTCGAGGCCAGCCTGGAGACGGGCAACCCGGTGCTGTGGAGCTGATCAGTCCGTCCCGGCGGCCAGCCGTTCCAGCTCGGAGCGGAAGGCCGGGAGGAAGTTCTGGATCGCCAGCTGCTGCAGGTCCGTGTAGGCCCGGTCGGCGACCACGATCGTGGGATTGGTGTTCAGCTCCCAGATCACCGGCCGGCCCGCCTTGATCGAGAAATCGAAGCGCCCGTAGTCCACTCCCGCGAGCGCCGCCACCTCGGCGAGATCCCTCGCCATCGGATTCTCGGCGATGTACTGCCTCTCCCTCTCCCGGAGCTCGTCCCCGTAAGGGATCGAGGTGGAGTAGCGCACGTTGAAGCTGGTCCCGAGGTAATGGTTCCTCGGCAGGGCCCGGCCCCGCACCACGAAGGTCCCGAACTTGGGGAACCTCCCGTCGGCGTCGGAGACGTCCTCGAACTCGACCACGAGCTGGCCACGCCGGGAAACGCCCTTGCGGACCCTGGCTGCGATCTCCGCCTCCAGGGCGGCGGCATCGGGGAGGAGTTCCGAGATCCCGCGCCCGTGGTCGCTCTCCGGACGCAGGAAGACGGGCCATCGTCTCGGGACCCGCACCTCGTCGAGGCGGTAGACGTCGAAGTCGTTGATGCCCCGCTCCCGGAGGGTCCGGAGCAACTCGTAGCGCAGCATGACGCGGTCGGGCCGGTTGAGCACGGCCCCGGGTCCCAGGGCCTCCTCGAGGAAGAAGGCCACCCGCTGGGCTCTCCCCATGAGCTTCGGCCCCAGGCGTTCCAGGTCCGAGAAGAGGTAGGTACCCCTCGGGAGCTGCACGGTGCCGCCCTCGGGCAGCTCCTCGTAGCAGATCACCCGGATCCGGTCCACGAGGTCGCGGCCCCAGGTCTCCAGGAACCAGTCGATGGTGTAGCGGTGCGCCCTGGTGACCAGATAGAAGAGCATCGGCCCCCCCCTCGCCCGTGGGCAGTCCCGCCACGCCTCCCGGGCCGCGGCTCCCGGCCTTCCCCTAAAACAGGATTGAAATGGTACTCTTTAGGTGCCCGGGATGATCCCGCATGCTATCCTCCCGGGCTCTCCGGGGGCGAGCCCCGGGGGCACGAAGGAGCCATGGACGCGGAACGGACCCAGATCGACGAGCTCTCCGAGAAGGAGTACGAGCACGGCTTCGTCACCGAGGTCGAGACCGACGCCGCTCCCCCCGGGCTCTCCGAGGACATCATCCGGCTGATCTCCTCGAAGAAGGAAGAGCCGCAGTGGCTGCTCGACTGGCGGCTGGCCGCGTACCGCAAGTGGCTGGGCATGACCGAGCCCAAGTGGGCCCACGTGAAGTACCCGCCGATCGACTACCAGTCGATCATCTACTACTCGGCTCCCAAGCAGAAGAAGAAGCTCGCCAGCCTCGACGAGGTCGACCCCGAGGTGCTCGCCACCTACGAGAAGCTCGGCATCCCGCTCAAGGAGCAGGAGATGCTGGCCGGGGTGGCGGTGGACGCGGTCTTCGACTCGGTCTCGGTGGCCACCACCTTCAAGGACAAGCTCGGCGAGCTCGGGATCGTGTTCTGCTCCTTCTCCGAGGCGGTCAAGGAGCACCCCGAGCTGGTGCGCCAGTACCTCGGCTCGGTGGTCCCGGTCGGCGACAACTACTTCGCGGCCCTGAACTCGGCGGTCTTCAGCGACGGGTCGTTCTGCTACATCCCCAAGGGCGTGCGCTGCCCCATGGAGCTCTCGACCTACTTCCGGATCAACGCCTCGGGCACCGGGCAGTTCGAGCGAACCCTGATCATCGCCGACGACGACAGCTACGTGAGCTACCTCGAGGGCTGCACCGCCCCCCGCC
>CAYOHP010000073.1:0-8958 GCA_964403795.1 uncultured bacterium
CTCCTCGACATGCTGGAGACCATGGGCTACCTGCTGAACCGGGGCATCGACTGCCTGCGGCTCGATGCCATCCCCTTCCTCTGGAAGACCCCGGGGACCTCCTGCACCAGCCAGCCCGAGCTCCACCTGGTGCTGCGGATCATCCGCATGATGGTGGAGGCCATCGCCCCCCGGGCGGTGATCCTGGCCGAGGCCAACGACCAGCTGGCCGGACTCACCGAGTACTTCGGGACCGGTCCCCGCTGGGGCGGGGAAGCCCAGCTCGCCTATGGCTTCCCGGTCATGCCCTTCGTGTGGCTGGCGGCGGCCACCGGCGATGCCGAGCCGCTGATGACCGCCATCACCCGCTTGCCCCAGCTCCCGCCGGGCTGTGCCTGGCTGGTCTTCGACGAGGTCCATGACGAGGTCACCCTCGACGCGGTGGAAGGCATGTTCCCCGGTCCCAAAGGACTACGGCTGGCGCGGGGCCTCTTCGAGCACTTCACGCGGGAGGGGCGGGGCATCCCGTTCCGTTTCGACCCGAAGCGGGAGGCCTTCGGGCACGGGATCTCCTCGAATCGCTGGACCATGCTCGACGGCGAGACCGCGGAGCTGGCGGGCGACGCCGCGGGCGTCGAGCGGGCCATCGAGCGCACCGCCCTGATGGAGGCCGTGAAGCAGAGCCTGGGCGGACCCGCGCTCCTCTACTCGGGGGCCGAGCTGGGCCTGGCCAGCGACCACCGCTTCCATGAGGATCCGGTGAAGGCCCCCGACACCCGCTTCGCCAAGCGGCGCCCGCTGCCCCGCGCCGGGCTCGACCGGCTCCGGGACCCGAAGTCGAAGGAGGCGCGGATCCACGGCCTGACCCGCGAGCTGGTCCGGATCCGGAAGAGCCAGCCGGCCTTCGGACCCGGTCGGGCCGAGATCCTGGCGACGCCCGCCGCCAGCGTCCTCGGGTACCGTCGGCGCGGGCCCGACGGGGCCGACGTGTGGTGCTGGTTCCAGTTCGGCGACACCGAAGCGACGGTGACGGTGCCGGTGACGGTGCGGGATCTCCGGAGCGGCGAGACCTTCGAGGGCGGTTCGGCCATCAAGCTCGGGCCGCGCTCGTTCCGATGGCTCAGGTCCGCGGCCGGCGGGAGGTGCGATCCGTGATCTCCTCCCTGTGGTCGGCGAGCCTGCTCCTGGTGGTCCTGATGGCCTCGGTGCCGGCCCTCGCAGCGTGGCTGCCGGCCGCGGCCCCGCCCGAGATCCCCACCGAGCTCCAGTTCGCGATCCATCGCCTCGACATGGCGATCCTCGGCATCGTGCTGGCACTCGTGGCGGTGGCGGTCGGGGAACGGCCCCGCAAGGAACGTCGGAGCTTCGCACGCCATCTGGTCCGGGGACTCGGTCTCCGGATCGGGCTCGTGGTCGTCGGGGGCGCGATCCTCTCCGTCCTGGGCGGCGTGACCTCGCCCGACTACTGGCGCCATTCGATCTGGTCCTGGCTCTTCCACGTCCTGGGACCCGCCCGGATGATGGCGGGCCAGTCCCTGGCCATCTCGGGCCTGGGGCTACCCTGCTCGTCCGAGCTGCTCGACACCTCGGTCGAGGGGCTGGTGGGCGACGTGGCCAAGGTCTACGTCTTCGTGAGCCTCGATGCCGTGGTGCTGGCCTGGCTCGGCATGGCCGGCGAGAAGGGTCTGCCTCCCTTCCGGGTCTTCCAGGCGGTGTCGCGGATCGGGCTCACGGTCGGGGTGGTCTCGGTCCCGATCGCGGCCTACGGAGGCCGGATCGGCTACTGGGGTGCCGAGCCCTTCGCGTGGATCTTCGCGCTGGCGGCGGTCACCGTGCTGGCGTCGGTCGCCCATCGCCGGGAGTGACCGAGGTCGCACCGGCCGTGGCCGGCGGGGCGGGATGCCCGTTCGCGGCCGGAGTCCGGGCGGCCTCGGCCTCGGCCAGCAGCCGGCGGAAGTGCTCGAGCAGCCGGGTCTCGGCGACCATCACGAGTTCGTTGTGTCCGATGCCCTCGAAGCCGGCCCACGTCTTCGGCTCCCGGGCCGCCGCGAACACGGCTTCGCCCATCGAGTACGGGATCACCTCGTCGTCCCGGCTGTGGACGACCAGCTTGGGGCAGGTCACCTTGCCGATCTTCGCCAGGTTGTCGAAGCGGTTGCGGACCAGCAGCGAGACCGGGAGGAAGGGGAACATGCCGCGGCCCATGGCCGCCACCGAGGTGAAGACCGACTGGAGGATGAGCGCGCCGCAGGGCAGCCGGCTCGCCAGCTCGGTTGCGGGACCTCCTCCCAGGCTCTTCCCGTACAGGACCACCCGTTCCGGTCGGATCCCCAACTCGCCGGTCAGGTGCCGGTAGGCCGCCTCGGCCGCTTCGTAGACGGCCGCTTCCGAGAGCGGTCCGACGCTCTTCCCGTAGCCGCCGTAGTCGATCGCCAGCACCCGGGCCGGGAGGGTCGACAGCGAAGCCGCCCAGCCGCCCCGCCCCGAGAGGTTGCCGGCGTTGCCGTGGAAGTAGAGCAGTCCCCATTCGGCCGCCGCGCCGGGAGGAGGGTCGACCACCCAGCCATGGATGCGCTGGCCCGAGGGCGTGTCGAGGAAGACGTCGCGGGCGCGGCCCGGGAGGCGTTCCGGCAGCGACTCGTCGCCGGGTGCGGAGCGGCTCGGGAGGAAGATCAGCGACGGCTCCATGGCCATGACCAGCAGGCACACGAGCACCCAGCCGCCGAGCAGGGAGAGGCCGAGGTTCATCGCGGGACTCCCCGTCACGGGTCGGCTCCGGGCGCGAGGGGAATCCCCCGGGCCGGGAGGCGGGTCCCCGGCGACACCTCGGGTCACGCCCCGGGAGCCAGGGGCTCCAGGACCAGGATCGGTTCGCCCGGCGCCACCCGCTCGCCCGCCTTGGCCGTCAGTCCTCGGACCACTCCTGCGAAGGGGGCCCGGATCCGGTGTTCCATCTTCATGGCCTCGACCACGATCAGGTCGTCACCCTCGGCCACCGTCGCCCCGTCCTCCACCAGCACCTGGAGCAGGGCACCGGGCATGGGAGCCTCGATCCGCCCGTCGCTGGCGTCGCCACCGGACCGTCCACCCCGGCGCACCGGCTCGAGGGTCCAGGCTTCGCCCCGGCAGGCGACGAGCAGCCGGTCGCCGCTCCGCACCACCCGGGCGCGATGGGTCACTCCCTCGATCCGGAGCTTCACCCATCCCCCGGCCCCGGCCTCCAGGAGTTCGCATCCGAAGCTCTCGACGACCCCGGTCCCCCCGGAACCATGGCCGCCCGCGCCGACCCCGGTCGCCGTCACCGTGAAGTGCGACGGTGCGTCGCCGGGTTCGCACCCGAGCTCGACCCTGGTCTCTCCGAGCTTCCAGGACTGTTTCACAGCCGGGCTCCTCCCAGCGTCTCCCAGGGGCTCGGGATCCTGCTGCCACCGCCGGCGGCGGCACCGCCGGAGGCCGGCACCCCCGCTGCGAGCCCCAGGCGGTCCGCCAGGGCACCCACTGCCAGCGCCACCGGCCGGGTCCTCACCCGGCCCGCCAGGTCGGGCATCCAGCGGTCGAGGCACTGCACGTCGGCGCGACCCGCCACGAATTCGGGGTGCTCGAGGATCGAGAGCAGCCACGCCGCGTTGGTGCGGACCCCGAGCACGTAGGTCTCCTCCAGGGCCCGGACCAGGCGCCGCCGGGCATGCTCGCGGTCCCGGCCGAAGGCGATGATCTTCCCGAGCATCGAGTCGTAGTACTCGGGGACCCGGTCGCCTTCCCGGAACCCGGCATCGATCCGGACCCCCGGCAGGCGCGGCAGCTCGAAGGCGAGCAGGCGGCCCGGGCTGGGGACGAAGCCATGGGCCGGGTCCTCGGCACAGAGCCGGGCCTCGATGGCATGGCCCCGGAACTCGAGGTCGGCCTGGTCGAAGGCCAACCGGCGTCCCTCCGCGATCGAGAGCTGCTCGTCGACCAGATCGATGCCGGTGATGGCCTCGGTGACCGGGTGCTCGACCTGGATCCGGGTATTGACCTCGAGGAAGAAGAATTCGGAGCCGGCCACCAGGAACTCGACGGTCGCCGCTCCCTGGTAACCGACCGAACGCACCAGCTTCACCGCCGCCTCGCCCATCAGCTCGCGCAGGGTGGCGGGGACCGGCGAGGGCGCTTCCTCCAGCACCTTCTGGTGCCGGCGCTGGACCGAGCACTCGCGCTCGTAGAGGTGGACTGCGTGCCCGTGCGAGTCGGCCAGCACCTGGATCTCGACGTGGCGAGGGCGTTCCAGCCAGCGCTCCAGGAAGACCGTCCCGTCCCCGAACGATCCCAGCGCCTCGCGGCTGGCGGAGCGCACCGCGTCCTCGAGGTCCTCGGGGTGGTCCACCCGCCGCATGCCGCGTCCCCCGCCGCCGGCCGCGGCCTTGACCAGCAGCGGGTAGCCGATCGACCCTGCCTCGGCCAGTGCCACCTCGGGCGAGACCGGCTGCCCGGTCCCGGGGACGATGGGCACCCCGGCAGCCTTGGCCGCGGCCCGACCCCGGACCTTGTCCCCGAGGGCTTCCATGGTCTCCGCCGAGGGTCCCACGAAGGCCAACCCGGCTTCCCCCAAGGCCCGCACGAAGGCCGGTCGCTCCGAGAGGAAGCCGTAGCCGGGATGCACCGCCTCCGCCCCCAGCGAACGAGCCGCCTCGACGACCCGAGGGATCGACAGGTAGCTCTCGCCGGCCGGCCCCGGACCGAGGCAGACCGCGGAGTCCGCCAGGGCCACCGCCAGGGAATCCCGATCGGGTTCGGAGAAGCCGACGAGGGCCTCGCAGCCCCGCTCGTGCAGGGCCCGGATCACCCGGCAGGCGATCTCGCCCCGGTTGGCGACGTAGACCCGGCGGAAGCCCATCGCTCAGGCCATCGCGATCAGCTTGGCGACCAGCTTCTCGATCCCGCTGGCGGCCTGGCCGATCGACTGGGCCAGCATGTACGCAGGCGTCGTCACGACCTTGTGCTTCTCGTCGACCGCGATCTCGTCGACCGGATGCGCCTCGTGGCGAGCGCCCATGGTCTCGAGAGCCTTGGCGGTCCCCTCGTCGGTCCCGATGGTGAGCTTCACCCCGGCGTCCTTGCCCTGGAAGTGGCGGGCGACGACAGCCGGGGCGATGCAGATGGCGCCGATCGGCTTCTTGGCCTTGCGCATCTCCCCGAGCAGCCGGTCGACCTCGGGGTCGATCGCACACTCGGCGCCCTTCATCGCGAAGGTGCAGAGGTTCTTGGCGGCACCGTAACCGCCGGGCATGACCACCGCGTCGAGGTCGGCGGCCTTGACCTTGGAGAGAGCCACGATCTCGCCCCGGGCGATCCGGGCAGCCTCCACCAGGCAGTTGCGCGATTCCTTGGCGGGCTTGTTGCCGGCGTGGTCGACCACGTCGGCCTGCGGCTTGTCGGGCGCCATGCAGACCGCCTGGGCTCCGCCCCGGTCGATCGCCAGCAGGGTGAGGACGGCCTCGTGGATCTCGCTCCCGTCCATGACCCCGCACCCCGCGAGGATGACGCCGATCTTCTTCTTCGCCTTGGCCATGTCGACCTCCGACCGTCCTACCCCCTGGGGGGCTCCATCTGCCAACGGGGTTTCTTCTTGTCGAGGAAGCAGGCCAGCCCGTGCTGGGCCTCGTCCCCGGCCCGGATCCGCGCGATCGTACGCGCCGTCTCCTCGACCGCGTCCTCGGGCCCGTCGGCGATGCGCCGGAACAGGGCCTTGGTCTCGCGGACCGCCTCGGGGGCGGTGCCCAGGGCATCGTTCTCGAGCTCGCGCAGCGCGGTGGCGAAGGTCTCGGGCTCGACGACCCGGTCGACCAGGCCGCGGGCCAAGGCCTCCTGGGCGCCGAACCGGTAGCCGAGCAGGGCCGGGGCCCGACAGCGACCCTCGCCCATGCGGGCGATCAGGAAGGGAGAGATCACCGCCGGGACCAGTCCGAGTTTCACCTCGGAGAGGGCGAAGGTGGCGGCGGTCGAGGCCAGCACCACGTCGCAGGCGGCCACCAGGCCGACTCCGCCCCCGAAGGTGGCGCCGTGGACGGCCGCGATCACGGTCCCGGGGAAGCCGCGGATCGCCTCGAACAGGTGGGCCAGGCGCCGGGCATCCTCGAGGTTCCCGATTTCGTCGAGGTCCCGGGCCCGCTTCATGTAGGCGAGGTCGGCCCCCGCGCAGAAGGACTTGCCATCGCCCTGGAGGACCAGCACCCGGGAGGCCCCGGAGGCCTCGCTGATGGCCCGGTGCAGGGCGTCGATGGTGGCCTCGTCCAGGGCGTTGTGGACCTCGGGACGAGCCAGCACGACCCGGGTCAGCGATCCTTCGATCTCGACGCGCACCGGCTCGCTCATCGTCGCCTCCTAGGGGTAGGGGACCGCTTCGACCGGGAAGGGGCCGCCCTGGAGGCCTTCTTCGCCGGAGCCTTCGGCACGCACGACTCGATCACCTCGACCGGGGCCTCGACCTTCTGTGCCAGCACGGCCCACGAGAAGGTCTTGCCCTGGGCGTCGGCCCGCAGGCTCTGGGTACCGCCCCCGTCCAGCGACTGCTCGCAGAGGAAGTTCAAGGCCAGCAGGTTGTCGACCTCGTGGCGGGTCACCTTGCCGAGCACCAGGCCCGACATCCAGCGCTTGACCCGGGCAGCGGTCAGCCAGCCGCGGAGCCAGCCGTAGGCCATCTCGCTGCGGGCAACGATGCCGATGTTGCAGGTATCGCCCTTGTCGCCGCTGCGCCCGTGGGCGATCGCGTGCAGGGGGACTTCCCGCACCCGCTCGGGCCGGGCGGGCTTCGGCACCTTGCGGGTCGGGAGCCGCGGCGCTGCACCGGGACCCGGAGCCGGCGGCACCGGAACCGGGAAGACCCGGGGCGGCTCTCCGCTGGTGGCCTGGACCTCGACCTGCATCGAGACGGAGTCCCTCGGGATGAGCGCCGGCCAGTAGGCGAGGATCTCCTGGGGCTTGGGGCGGCCCCCGGTGATGGTCACCCCGGGCGGACCCGAGAGCACCATGCTGGGGAGCAGCTTCCCGAACTCCGCCACCTTCTTCTGGTCGGGGTCGCGCACCGCCAGCCGCAGCAGGACCTCGTTGGTCTCGGTGGCGGGGGCCAGGGCCCCGTGGCAGCTCGAGTGGCCGACGTACTCGGCCCGGTGCGACTCGAACCGGAAGGGCAGGCGGGCCCAGAACAGCTCGGCGAAGCGCTCCGCCTTGGCCAGGGCATCGGGGCCGCAGATCAGCAGCTCGCCGACCCCCTTGAAGCCGTCGCGGTAGGCGAGCGAGACCTTGAGCTTGTCGGGGGGAGGTCGGCCCCGGATCCCGGTCACCGCCACCCGGTTCACCCCGTCGGCGGCCAGCCGGATGGTCCGGAAATCGGCGGTCACGTCGGGCGTGATGTAGGTCGAGGGATCGCCCATCTCGTAGACGAGCTGCTCGCTCACGGTCCCCACGCTCACCAGCCCGCCGGTGCCGGCGTGCTTGGTGATCGTGAAGCTGCCGTCGGGACGCCCCTCCAGCACCGGGTATCCGAGATTCACCATGTCCGGCACGGTGCGCCAGTCGGAGAAATTGCCGCCGGTCGACTGGGTCCCGCACTCGAGGATGTGCCCGCCGACCAGGCCGGCGGCGAGCTTGTCCCAGTCGGAGAGGTCCCACTTGAAGGCGTGGATCAGGGGTGCCATCACCAGGGCGGTATCGGTGCAGCGGCCGGTGACCACCACGTCGGCCCCGCCCTCGAGCGCCGCAGCCAGCGGGCCGGCCCCGAAGTAGGCATTGGCGGCGGCCACCCGGCCCCGGATCCGCTCGAACCCCTCGCCGGTCTCCATGTTCGAGAGGTAGGGAGCCAGCTCGTCGAGCCGGTGCATGAGGTCGTCGCCGGTCACCACTCCGACCCGGGCGTCGATCCCCTGCTGCTTGGCGAGCGCCACCAGCTTCTCGCCCAGCCCTCGCGGATTCACTCCCCCCGCGTTGGTGAGGATGCGGGTGCCCTTGCGGCTGGCCTCCCGCCACACGGTCCGCATCTGGTCGACGAAGTCGGTGGCGTAGCCCCCGGCGGGATCCCGCTGGCGGAGCTTCTGCATGATCGACATCGTGATCTCGGCCAGGAAGTCGAGCCCGACGTAATCGAGATCGCCACCCTCGACCTGGCGCGCCAGCGCGCCCAGGTCATCGCCCCAGTAGCCGCCGGCATTGCCGACCCGGACCGTCCGGTCCATCGTCCGCCTCCTGCCCCGTCCCGGCCCCCGATCTTAGCACCGGAGGAGGGCCGCAGGCGGGATCCCGGCCGAGCCGCGGACGATCCGCCGGGGGCTCCGGAAGGGTCGGGTCGGCCGGGGCCTGGGGAGCGCCTCAGGCGGGCCGGGATCCCGGATCCGGG
Source organism: uncultured bacterium (assembly GCA_964403795.1). Taxonomy (GTDB): domain Bacteria; phylum Muiribacteriota; class UBA6191; order CAZXTJ01; family CAYOHP01; genus CAYOHP01. The sequence continues at coordinate 8,348 of CAYOHP010000073.1, forward strand.
GCCGATCCGACACCGCCCGCGCCCGGAGGGTCCCGCAGCACCGCCTGGGTCCGGAGCGCGGACGCGATCTCCCGGGACAGGCCCGGGGGCAGGGTCCGGTGCATCGAGACCTCGCCGTCGGCGAAGGTCGCCGCCAACCGGCCGTCGCAGAGCGCGATCCGGGCCACCCGCTGGGGCGGGAGCCGCTCGCCGGGCGTGAGGATTCCCACCAGGTTCAGGGGATCGGCGGCGCCCACCACCACCCACTCGGTGGTGCCGTCCCGATCCCTGACCTTGCGCAGCCGTTCCACCGCGTCCTCGGCCGCGTACTGCTCCCCGCTCACCCCCGACACGAAGCGACCGCCCCGGATCTCGCCCCGGGCCTCGAGCCTCCGGTACACCGGGGCGAGCTTCGCCCAGGAGGGCGCCACCGCCTCCCGCGCCAAGAGGTCCCGGAACATCACGCCATAGCGATCCAGCAGCAGCCAGGCCCAGTTCTCGAGCACTTCGTCCGCCGCCGGACCGGGCCCGTCCTCGGCGAGCCTCGCCCAGCGCCCCCCCCCCCCCCAGTTGCCCCCCCCCCACCCCCCCCCCCCCCGGCCGGGGGCGGGGGCCCGCCACTACCGCCGCGG
>CAYOHP010000073.1:8968-31462 GCA_964403795.1 uncultured bacterium
CGACGTTCGGCCCTCGTCTTGGCCGCCGGGTCGACCAGGGTACGGACGGCCGCGAACCCGTCGGCGGTGGCGAGCCCCAGCCGGGCCAGCTCGCCCAGGGCCTCGTCCAGCTGGAAACGCAGCAGCCCGGTCCGCGGCAGCAGCTCGTCGACGAACTGGGCGCCCCGCGCCACCAGGGCCTGGAGCGTCGTCCGGGCCGCCGACGAGAGCGAGGCCTCCAGCTCTTCGTCCCGCCGGGGAGCCAGCCACACCAGGTCCTCCCGGAGTAGGAACGAGACCGGCACCACCCGCGTCATGCCCGAGCGCGACGGCGTCGAATCCTGGTCGCGCCGGGGCGGCGACAGCCTGCCCCAGGCCACCTCGCCGGAATGGCAGAGCTCGTCGAGCCAGGCGGTGCGGTAGCCCTCGACCCGGGCCGGGAGGATCTCCCGCTCCCACTCGCCGGCCGGAGTCTCGAAGCCCTCGAGCTGGGCCAGGGTGTCCGCCAGGCCGGCGCGCCCGTGGCGCCGGGACCCGGGGGCCAGCCCGTGGTGAACCACCAGGAAGCGCAGGAACTCCTCCGGCGAGACCGGTTGGATCGCCTTGCGCAGCGCCTCCAGGGTCAGGCGATGGATCCGGGTGAGCAAGCGGCGGGAGCACCACTCCCGCGCCCCCTGGCCGGTGAAATCTCCCCGGATCACCATGCCGGTCGCCTCCAGCGCGGGAAGCAGATCGCCGAGAGCCTCCAGGGGAAGGCCGGTGGCGCGCCCCAGCGCGGGTTCCCCGGTCACCCCGCGAGCCTCGAGCTGCCCGCGCAGCAGTTCGAGCCGGGCCTCGGTCCGGTCCCAGGCCCTCTCCGCCGCCGCCGGCACCGTCACGGAGGGCTCGAACTCCACGCCGTCGAAGGCGGCCCGAACCACCGGCACGCGCTCGGTCGCCACCCGGAACCTCCGACCGTCCACGAGCGCGGTGGTGGCCCGACCGGTCCCCACCAGGTCGGCGAACAGCACCGACCAATCCGGCGTCTCGTCCTCCGCGACCAGCGCCAGGTCGGCGAGCGCCTCGCAGAGCTCGTCGGGATCGCGGGGGCGGGGCCATGCCTGCTCGCCGACCCGGACGATCACCTCGGGGTCGAGTCGGGAGAGATCCCGGAACGCCTCCAGCGGAAGGGTGCGTCGCTGGGCCAGGGCCCGGGCCCGGCGCTCCTCCAGGGGCGCATCGTCGAGGAAGGCGTAGGGCGCCGCATTCAAGAGGCCGTAGCAGAAGGGCGAAGGCTCCCGGCTCTCCCGCGCCACGAAGCGGATCTCCCCGCCTTCCACCCGCCGCAGCACGTCCTCGGCGCCGGCGAGGTCGGTGGCCTCCTCCAGGCAGTCGCGCAACGTCTGGCGGACCAGGGGATGGTCGGGGAAGACCACGTCCCCGGTGCGGTGCTCGAAGCACTCGGTGCAAGCGGGGAAGACCGCGGTGAGCAGGTCGTCGCTACGGAAGCGCTGCAAGGGAGGCGGGACCTTGGACCCCTTTTCCATGCGGAGCACCGAGAGCGAGCGGGTGGCGTTCCAGCGCCAGCGGGCCTGGAAGTAGGGGACCTGGAGCATGGCCTGTTCCAGCAGGCCCCGCAGGTTCCCCGGGTTGAGCATCGGGAAGAGCGCCTCGATCGGGAAGCTCTGGGCCGGCCCCAGGGAGAGGAGGATCCCGTCGTCGGTCGCCACCGCCTGCAGCTCGAAGTCGAAGGTGCGACAGAACCGCTTGCGCAACGCCAGCCCCAGCGCCCGGTTGATCCGGGACCCGAAGGGCGCATGGATCACGAGCTGCATCCCCCCGGTGTCGTCGAAGAAGCGCTCGAAGACCACCTCGGTCTGGCTCGGCACGGTGCCGAGGGCCTCCCGGCCGACGGTGACGTAGTGGATGGCCTGGAGGTTGGCCCAGGGGTTCGCACCCACCGCCTCGTCGAGCCAGCGGGCCGCTTCCCGGAAGGCCGGAGGGTCGGTACCCCGGAGCGAGGCGGCCCCATCGGCGGTGGCCACGGTGGCTTCCGGGGAGGCGCCGGCATCGAGCGTCAGGTCCACACGCTCGGCGATCCCGGCGCGCAGCGCGGAGACCGTGCCCGAGAGTTCTCGCGTGCGGCCCGGCGCCTCGCCGAACCAGAAGGGGATGGTGGGCGGCGCCCCGTGGGCGTCGACCACCGAGACCTGGAGCCCCCGGGTGTGGACGATCTGCCACGAGGTCGTCCCGAGCAGGAACACCGTCCCGGCGGGCCGTTCGATCGCGAAGTCCTCGTCGATCGTCCCCACCAGGCTGCCGTCGGCCACGTCGACCACCCGGTACTCGGCCTTCTCGGGGATGGCCCCGGCGTTCTGCAGCGCGGTCAGCCGGGCATGACGCCGGGCCCGGAGCTTCTTCCCGACCGCGTCATGGTGGAGGAAGGCACCCGCCCGCAGGCCAGGCGCCACGCCGTGGGCGAGCATCGCCACCACCGCGTCGAAATCGCTCCGGGCCAGCGAGCGATAGGGATGCGCCGCCCGCACCAAGGAGAAGAGTTCGTCCTCGTCCCACTCCTCGCAGGCGACCGCTGCCACCAGCTGCTGGGCCAGCACGTCCAGGGGCGTGTCGGGGATCTCGATCCGGTCGAGGTCGCCGGCCCGCACCGCCCGCACCAGCGCCATGCATTCGAGCAGCTCGTCGCGGGTGAGCGGGAAGAGGCGGCCCTTGGGCAGCGCCCCCAAGGCGTGCCCCGAGCGCCCCACCCGCTGCAGGAAGGTCGAGATGGCGCGGGGCGACCCGATCTGGCAGACCAGGTCGATCCACCCCACGTCGATCCCCAGCTCCAGGCTGGCGGTGGCGACGATGGCCCGGAGTTCGCCCTTCTTCAACCGCTCTTCGGCGTCCAGCCGGCGCTCCTTCGACAGGCTGCCGTGGTGGCTGGCGACCGCTTCGGCCCCCAGGTGGGTCTCCAACTGGAACGCCACCCGCTCGGCGAGCTTGCGGGTGTTCACGAACACCAAGGTGCTCCGGTGGGAGCGGATCAGCTCGGCGAGCCGGGCGTCGACCTCGTCCCACTGTTCGTTGGAAGCGGCGGCCGAGAGCTCGCTCCCGGGCACCTCGATCCCGAGGTCGAGGTCCCGCTGGTGCCCGGTGTCGACCACCGTGCAGGGTCGGTCTCCGCCGCCGGGGCCGGCCGCCCCGACCAGGAAGCGGGCCACCTCTTCGATCGGCTTCTGGGTGGCCGAGAGGCCGATCCGCACCGGGCGCGCTCCGCACAGACGGTCGAGACGCTCGAGGCTCAGGGCCAGGTGCGAGCCGCGCCGGGACCGGGCCAGGGCGTGGATCTCGTCGACCACCACCGTCTCCGTACCCTCGAGGATGCGCCGCCCCTTCTCGGAGGTGAGCACCAGGTAGAGCGACTCGGGAGTGGTGACCAGGATGTGGGGCGGGCGCTTCACCATCGAGGCCCGCTCCGAGGCCGGGGTGTCCCCGGTGCGGACCAGGACCCGGAGCCGCGGGAGCGGCGTGCCGCGCACCTCGGCCAGGGCCGCGATCTCGGCCAGCGGCACTTCGAGGTTCTTCCTCACGTCGTTCGACAGTGCCTTGAGCGGAGAGACGTAGACCACCCGGGTGCGGTCGTCGAGGGTCCCCGCCAGGGCTTCCCTCACCAGCCGGTCGATGCAAACGAGGAAGGCCGCCAGCGTCTTCCCGGATCCCGTGGGCGCCGCGATCAGCGTGTCCCGGCCGGTGCGGATCGCGGGCCACCCGCCGAGCTGAGCCGGAGTCGCGCCAGCCGCGAACCGTCCCGAGAACCATTCGCTCACCAGGGGATGGAATTCGTGCATGGGGCGCGCCCTCCCGGCCTTCCCCCGAGTGTAGCCGAGGACTGTACGGATGTACACCTATCGGGGTCGGTACGGCAAGTCCTGGACGCGACCGCCTGACCCCAGCTAACGTGAGGTCCCTCACCTGGGCCTGCGCCGGGACGCATCCATGCTCTTCCACTCGCTCCCGTTCCTGGTCTTCCTGTTCGCGGTCCTGGTCCTCGACCGGGTGCTGCCGAGCTGGCGGGCCCGCAAGGCGATGCTGCTGGCGGCGAGCTACCTCTTCTACGCGGCCTGGAACCCTCCCTTCGTCCTGCTGCTGTGGATCTCGACCGCCATCGACTGGCATGCGGCCGGGAAGATCGCCGCCTCGGGCGACCCGCGGGTACGCCGGCGCTGGCTCTGGGTGAGCCTGGTGGCCAACCTCGGGATGCTCGGCTACTTCAAGTACGGCGGCTTCCTGCTGGAGAACTTCACCGCCCTCACGGCCGCGCTCGGGATCCCCTTCCAGGCGGCCCGGCCCGACATCGTGCTGCCGGTGGGGATTTCGTTCTATACCTTCCAGACGCTCTCCTACACGCTCGACGTGTACCTGGGGCGGGCCAAGCCCTGCGGGTCGGCGCTCGACTTCGCGCTCTACGTGACCTTCTTCCCGCAGCTGGTGGCGGGGCCGATCGTGCGGGCCACCGACTTCCTGCCCCAGACCGAAGAGCCCAGGCGGGCCACCCCGAGCGAGCTCGGGTTCGGGCTCTTCCTGCTCACGCTGGGGATGTTCCAGAAGGTCGTGCTCGCCGACGTGCTGCTCTCCAAGGCGGCCGACACCGTCTACGGCTGGCCGTTCGGACCGGTCCACGGGCTCGACGCCTGGATCGGGACGCTCGCCTTCGCGGGCCAGATCTTCTGCGACTTCGCCGGCTACTCGACCTGCGCCATCGGGGTGGCGCTCTGCCTCGGGTTCCGGCTCTGCGACAACTTCCAGTTCCCCTACGCGGCGATCGGCTTCCGGGACTTCTGGCGTCGCTGGCACATCTCGCTCTCGACCTGGCTGCGCGACTACGTCTACATCCCGCTCGGCGGCAACCGGTACGGCGCGCTGCGGACCGGTGCGGCCCTGATGGGCACGATGCTGCTCGGCGGGTTGTGGCACGGGGCGGCCTGGACCTTCGTGGCCTGGGGCGCCCTCCACGGCCTCTACCTGGTGGTCGAGCGGGCAGTGGCATCGAGGTGGGGGGGCGCCGCCTGGGTGGCGAGTCGACCGGGGAGGCTGGGGCTCCGGCTCCTCACCTTCGTCCTGGTCTGCCTGACCTGGGTCTTCTTCCGGGCTCGCGGGTTCGGGGCCGCCGGCCTGATGCTGGGTTCGATGCTCGGTGTCATCCCGGGCGGAGCCAAGGTGCTGCCGGTGCTCGACATCGTGGTGGTCTCGGTAGTGATGACGGCGCTGCTCGCCGGGCACGCCTTCATGGCCGACCGGTCGCGGCACCTCCATGAGACCGTAGGTGGGCTCCCGTCGTGGCTGCTGGCGGTCCTGTGGACGGCGATGATCGTGGCGCTCTGCCTGGCGCAAGGGGCCGGTGATGCCTTCCTCTACTTCCAGTTCTGACCTGCCGGTACCGGATCGGCCTTGGACCACGCTCGGGGCGGTCGCCCTGGTGGTCTCGCTGGTGGTGGTGGCCGGGTGGGAAGCCGCCTGCCGGAGTTGGGGCTACGGTCCGAGCCGGGACGACACCCCCGAATTCTGGGCCGAGCACCGGGACCGGGCCGTGGGCGACGCCCTGGTGGTGATCGGGTCCTCCCGGGTCCTCTTCGATCTCGATCTCCCGACCCTCGAACGCGGCATGGGAAGGCGGCCCGTGCAGCTCGCGGTGGTGGGGAGCAGTCCCCGCCCCTTCTTCGCCGACCTGGCGGGGGACGAATCCTTCCGGGGGACCCTGATCGTGGGGGTCACCCCCAACCTCTACTTCGTCCCCGGTGGGCCTCTCCTCGAGAAGGCCGAGAAGTGGGTCAAGGAACGATCGGCGAGGTCGCCTTCCCGCCGGGCGAGCGCCACCCTCTACGCCCCGCTCGACCGCCGGCTGGCGTTCCTGAACCCCGAGGACCTGACGCTCGGTGCCATGCTGCGGGAGCTCCCGATTGCCAACCGCGAGAAGAGCGCCATCCCGCCCCGGTTGCCGCCCTACATCGGGGGACTCGACGACGACCGCCAGCTCCGGATGAGCGAGCGTCTCGCCCGCGATCCCGCGTTCCAGGAACGGATCAAGGGGATCTGGAAGCCGCTGCTCCAGGCCGCGCCTCCCATGGCGCCCGAGGTGCTGGCAAAGCTCCGGGACCAGCATGTCGCCGAGAGCGCGGAGTGGGTGAGACGGATCCGGTCCCGGGGAGGGAAGGTCGTGTTCGTGCGGCCGCCGTCGACCGGCTGGTTCCGGGAGTTCGAACAGCAGACGGTACCCACGGCCGGGTACTGGGGCGAGCTGCTCGCCGGGACCGAGGCGCCGGGGATCCACTTCGAGCACCACCCCTCGCTCGCGGGGTTCGACTGCCCCGAGTGGTCGCACCTCACCGCCGAGGACGCGGTGCGCTACACCGAGGCGCTGGTACCCCTCCTGAAGGAAGCGCTGGCCGGCGGGTAGAGGGAGAGGGGAGTGGCCGGCGCCCGGGGCGGCTGGTCCACGACCGGCCTCGGCTCCGTTCCCGGCTACCGCAGGCCGAGGTCGTCGTACGCCTGGTCCGGGAGGGTGGGGGCCGCCATCGGGACCGCGGCGCGGGCCGCTCCCCCGTCCCCTAGCGGATCCGGGTTCCCCGGCATCGGGTCGGGCTCCCGCGGGAACACGTCGGGTTTGGCCTGGTTGGCCGAGCGGCCCGGGACCCGGCCGTCGCGATCCAGGTCGATCTCGAGGTCCTGGCCGCGCACCGCATCGACCTGGGCGGTGGTCACCAGGATGCCCTCGGTGATCCGGGCCAGGTCCGCGTAGAGGCGGTCGCGGGCCTCGGGGTGGGCGTGGGCGAAGGCCTCCAGCAGCTGGGCGAAGGTCTCGGGCTTGTGCTTCGCCATGGTCTCGATCAGGAAGGTGGTGCCCTCCGCACCCAGGGCGGCCCGCAGATGGGACAGGGTGGCGGCCACCGCGTACTCGGAGCGCAGGAAGTCGTAGCGATGGCGCAGCTCGCCCTTCCGGCCCTGGAGGTGGGCGAGATAGGCGCGCAGCGCCAGCCAGCGCTGATGGCGCGGGTCCTCGTCGGGGACCTGGAGGCGCCGCCCGTGCAGGAAGTCATGGGTCGAGGAGTAGTCGATGCGGTTGGCGTGCCCAGGGCTCGGCTCCTTGGGGTCGCCGACCAGGAACATCGAGTGGGCCTCCGCGAAGCCCTCGATGAAGGCGAACTTGGGGGTCGACAGGGTGGTGAGCGAGTGGCTGCTGCCGTCCATGTGCATCGCCTCGCCCCAGCCCTTGTAGCCGTAGAGCCCGAGGGTGGCGAAGTGGATCACGTGGCCGAGTTCGTGGGCCACCGAGTGGGTGACCGACTGGCGGGCACCGAGGCTCTCGCCCTCGGCCTTCATGGCGACAACCTCGGGGAGGGCCAGGAAGGCGGCCTTGGCCTCGGTGCCGGCGAGCGAGCGGCGGTCCAGCGCGGTGGCGATGGCGTCGGCCAGGTACTGGAGGTAGTTGGCGGTCCCGATCCGGTTGGAGGCGGCGTCCAAGTCGAAGGGGGGCGCGCTCCCCATGGTCAGGGTGTAGAGCTTGAGGACGTCGGTGGTGAAGTCGGGAGCCCGTCGGGCCGCCGGGCCCTGGGCCTTGGCCGCCCGCTCCAGATAGAAGGCCCGGGCCGCCCCCTTGATCCGCTCGTTCAGGGCCGCCACCTCGGGCACCGTCTCGGGGCTGGCCGCGTTCACCGGCTTCTGCTCGCCGAGCATGAGCACGGGCGAGGTGATCGGTCCTACCTGCCGGCCGTCCCGGGTGTAGCGGAAGCTTGCCCAGGGCGAGGCGTAGGCCCAGTTCCCGGCCGGGTCGAGGAGCACGTAGAGGGGTTCGGGCCGGGCCACCCCGGCGGCCCGCTGGGCGGCGGCGTAGTTCACGAGGAGCTGCCGGAAGGCGGCTCCCCGGAAGCCGGCCAGGTCCTGGCCCGTGACCCCGGCGATCGAGGCCCCGGCCAGGGTCTGGCGGTCGGCGACGTAGGCGAGCTCGGTGACTCCGCTCGGTGCCAGGGTGCCGCGCAGGACCACGATCCCGACGCTGTCCTGGGCGAAGGCGAAGGAGGCGAGAGCGAGGAACAGGGCGGGGAGCGAGCGGCGCGCAGACGCGAGAGCACGATGCGGCATGTCCATGACTACGAGGGAAGGGGCCCCATGTTGCCGGGAGGGGGAACCCGGGAACGGGCCGCCGGAAGGCCCGCGGAGGCGCTCCGGTTGGTACGCTCCGGGCTATGGTCCCACCCCCCTCCGACCTCCCCCTGGTCCTCTTCGTCTGCACCGGCAACGTGTTCCGCAGCCTGACCGCCGAGGTCACGGTCCGCCACGCCCTGGGACCGGGCTCGCGTTTGGCGATCGGCTCGGCTGGCACGGTGGCGAACCCCCAACCGGTGCGGCCCGAGATGGCGGAACGGCTGGCGCCCCTGGGCCTGGAAGCGGCTCGCCACAGGCCCACCCGGATCGACGCCGCCCTGGCCCGCCGGGCGGCCATGGTGGTGGCCATGGGGCTCGACCATCGGGACGAACTGCGGAGCCGCTTCGGGATCGAGCCGGTGCTCTTCGCCGAGCTCGCCTGGGGAAGGTCGGAAGGCGTGCTCGATGTCCACGAGGCGCTTCCCCCCGATCGCCTCGACCGGGCCTCGGTCCATGACTACGTGGTGCAGACGGTGGAACAGCTGGCGGCGGTGGCCCCGACCGTGGCCCGGGTGCTGGTGCGGCGACTGGTGCCGGCGGGAGCCGACTGAGGCACACTGGTCCCATGCTCCTCTGGGTTGCACGGATCGCGTCCTATCTGGGAGCCGTGGGGGTCGGGGTCTGCCTGGCGGTCCCCGCGCTCTACGCGGCCGTGATGATGGTCGTGATGTTCCCGGTCATGTTCTGGTACCTGATCTACGAGCCCCTCTCGGTCCTGGGCATGCTCGCTGCGATCGGGTGTGTCGGCTGCCTGCTCCACTGCGTCCGGGAAGCCGTGAACTGCGTCGCCCATGATCCTCGGACGGCGGCTCGGCTGCAGCTCGTCGCCGCGGGCCTCATCCTCGTTCCCCTCGCCGGGTGCATCGCCTTGGGAGTCTCGTTCTCCGGGAGTCCGAACCCGGAGTTCCGCCACGGCGAGTACCGGATCGTCGGGGGCGTGGGGATGCTGGAACTGCTTGCCGGCCTCTTGGCCCTGGCGGCCAGTCGCCGCCCGCCTGCCGCCAGGCTCTGAGAGCGACGGCTCCTGGTCGCGAAGCGGCGGCGGTACTCCGACCACGGCCGAGGCCCCGCCGTGATCGCGTCGGCGTCGAGGGAGTCCCGATGCACCTGCTCCGACTTCGCTGGCCTTTCGTCCTCTACGCGTGCGGCCTGGTCCTACCTGCCCCGGCCCTCCCGGCGCCGCCCCAGGCACCGGCCGTCGCCGCCCTGGTGAAGATGATGCACGACGACCGGAGGTCCCAGGCCGCGCTGGTCAGTCGGCTCGCCGACGCCGAGCTGAAGGCCAGCGATCCGGGCCTGAGCCCGGCGGATCGCAAGAGACACGCCGAGGTCCTCGCCCGCTGCGGCCGCCGGGATGAAGCTCTCCGGGCGTTGGACGTAGCCCTGGCGCTCGACCCCAAGAACCCGCGGGCGCTGAAGTGGGAGGCCCGGCTCAAGGAGAATGCCCCCGAGCTCTTCACGGGCGTGCTGGAGGAGCCGGCCGACAAGACGAGCCTGGCGGCGCTGGGGGTGATGGCGCTCCTGGGCCAGACGCCCAAGGACCGGTACCTGCTCGCGGTCGAGGCGGCCTGCCGCACCCTGACGAGGCGGATGTTGGCCGCGCTGCGGGCGCCGGCTGCCCGCCGTGAGGTCGCCCTGCGCCAGGCCGCGGCGTTGCCCACCCAGGTGGTCGGCACCCTCATCGGGCCGGCCAAGGAGGCCTTCCACAGCTCCCTGGGGAAGCTGGACGCAGCCAAGACCGCGGCGGACGCCAAGGCCGCCTTCGCCGCCGTCCCCCTCGAAGCCGGGGTCCATCCCCTCTACTGGCAGGCGCGAAGCAAGGAGTTCGTCCTGGCCCGCGACCATCGCGGGCACCTCGACTGCATCCTCGCGGCGCTCGCCCTGGATCCCCAGAACGCCTGGGCCAAGGGCAAGCGGGCGGCGGTCGAGGGGCTGCTGGCGAGTGCCTCCGCGGCGACCTCGACCGTGGCGACCCCGGCCAAGGCCGTGCCGGAAGGTCCGGTGGCCGTCGAGGTGCGGACCGAGTTCCAGACCGAGACCCAGGCCGCCATCTGGGCGGGCGACTTCCCGAAGGCCGAGGCCGCGATCGCGGCCGCCCTGGCCCGGAACCCTGCCGATGCCGCGGCCCTGATCCAGCGGGCCCGGGTCCGACTCGGCCGGTTCGAGATGCCGGCGGCCGAGGCCGACGCCAAGGCGGCGGTGGCGGCGGGAGGGAAGACCCTCGCCGAGGCCCACGGCGTCCTGGCCACGGTCCAGTTCGCCCTGGGGAAGACCGCCGAAGCGACTGCCAGCGGCACCAAGGCCCTGGAACTCGTGCCCGACCAGCCCGATGCGCTGCTGGCGCTGGCCCAGCTCGACTCCAAGGAGAACAGAGGGGCTCCTGCCCTGGCCAAGCTCGACCGTTGCCTGGCCGCCCGCCCGGGCTTCGAGGAAGCGCTGGCGGCCAAGGCAGGCGCCCTGGTGCAGGTCCGGATGTCCGCCGAGGTGCCCCCCTCCTGCAGGCCGGGCTGGCGAAGAACCCCCTCTCGCTGACCCTCCACACCCTCGCGGTCGGCCAGCACATGATGATGAGCAGGTTCGACCTGGCCCGTCAGGAACTCGACGCGATCGCCAAGCTCCCCCATCCCAAGGCGGCCTTCGTCTACTCGACCATGGATCCAGGCCTGAAGCAGATCGAGGCCAGGCTCGGTGCCCAGAAGGCGACCCGCTAGCTTCTAGCGCTGGCCGGACCGCGAAAACGACAGGTTCTGCCGGCGAAAACGACAGTCCTGCCGCACGGGGGGTGGCAGGACTGTCGTTTTCCCTGGGCCGGCCCCGGAACGATGCGCATGGTGCGAGGCTTGCAGGTCGCTCGTGCATGCACCTTCGCACCGACCCTCGTGAAGAGCGACCTCGGCGATCCACGAGCCTGTGGGTCACGTCGGCCGTCCGGCCGAGGCCCCAGGCTCCTCGGAACCCGAGCCGGAGGTCCCGTTCCAGGAGCCTCAGGCACTCCAGGCCCGCGGCGACCGTGTACCGCTACTTCCCTCGCAGCACGGTCACCGCGGACCTGTCGTGGAGGCCACGCCTCTCCGATCGCCGCCCGACACCGCGGCCGATGGCGGACCCGAACGGGACTACCTCCTCCCGAGGTCGAAGCGGTCGAGCCGCATGACCTTGGCCCAGGCGGCCGCGAAGTCCTTCACGAACTTCTCCTTGGCGTCGTCCGAGGCGTAGACCTCGGCGATGGCCCTGAGTTCGGAACTGGATCCGAACACGAGGTCCACCGGAGTGGCGGTCCACCGCTTACGACCCGAGCTGCGGAGGCGGCCCTCGTAGAGGTCCTCGCTGCCCTCGACCGGCTTCCATGCGACCGCCATGTCGAGGAGGTTCACGAAGAAGTCGTTGGTGAGGACCCCGGGTCGGTCGGTGAGGATCCCGTGGCGGGAGCCCCCGGCATTGGCGGCGAGCGCCCGCATGCCGCCGACCAGCACCGTCATCTCGGGCACCGAGAGGGCCAGCTGGTCGGCCTTGTCGACCAGCATCGCCACCGGGGATCGCACGCCTTCCCCGGCCCGGAAGAAGTTCCGGAAGCCATCGGCACGGGGTTCGAGCAGGGCGAACGAGGCCACGTCGGTGTCAGCCTGGGTCGCATCCACCCGTCCCGGTTCGAAGGGCACCTCGACCGGGGTCCCGGCCAGGGAGGCGGCCTTCTCGATCGCCGCCGTGCCCCCGAGCACGATCAGGTCGGCGAGCGAGACCCGGACCTTGTCCCTGCGACCCCGGTGGAATCTCGCCTGGATCTCCTCCAGCTTGGCCAGCACCTTCGTGAGCTCGCGGGGATCGTTGGCCTCCCAGCCGATCTGGGGCTGCAGCCGGATCCTGGCTCCGTTGGCACCGCCCCGCATGTCGCTGTCCCGGTAGCTGGAGGCCGAGGCCCAGGCGGTCCGGACCAGTTCCGGCACGGAGAGGCCCGACTCCAGGATGGACTTCTCGAGCGAGGCGAGGTCGCGGCTGCCGAGCGGCTTCCCGGTGGGGGCCGGGAGCGGATCCTGCCAGGAGAACGCCTGCGCCGGAGCCTCGCCACCCAGATAGCGGGCCCGCGGTCCCATGTCGCGATGGGTCAGCTTGAACCAGGCCCGGGCGAAGGCCTGCTCGAAGTCCTTGGGCCGCTTGTGGAAGCGCTCCGCGATCTTCCGGTAGGCCGGGTCGAACTTCAGCGACAGGTCGGTGGTCAGCATGATCGGCGCGTGGGTGCGGCCCTTGACGTGGGCGTCGGGAACCAGCCCGGCACCCGCGCCCTTGGCCGGGATCCACTGGATCGCCCCGGCCGGGCTCCGGGTCTGGACCCAGTCGAAGCGGAACAGGTTGTCCAGGAACTGGTGGGTGAACCGGGCGGGAGCCGAGGTCCAGGCACCCTCGAGGCCGCTGGTCACCGTGTCCTCGGCGTTCCCCTTGCCGCAGGCGTTGTTCCAGCCGAAGCCCTGGTGTTCGAGCTTCCCGGCTCCGGGTTCGGGTCCCACGCAGCCCTCGACCTTGTGGGCGCCGTGGGTCTTCCCGAAGGTGTGCCCGCCCGCGATCAGGGCCACCGTCTCCTCGTCGTCCATGCCCATCCGGCCGAAAGCGACCCGGATGTCATGGGCTGCCGCCACCGGGTCGGGCTTGCCGTTGGGGCCCTCGGGATTGACGTAGATCAGGCCCATCTGGGTGGCGGCCAGCGGCTTGGCGAGCTGGCGCCCCTTGGCGTGGCGCTCGTCGGCGAGCTGCTTGCCTTCGGGACCCCAGTACACGAGGTCCGGCTCCCAGTCGTCCTGGCGACCTCCTGCGAAGCCCAGGGTCTCGAAGCCCATGGTCTCCAGCGCCACGTTGCCTGCGAGCACCATCAGGTCGGCCCAGGAGATCGCCTGGCCGAACTTCTTCTTCACGGGCCACAGGAGCCGACGGGCCTTGTCCAGGTTGGCGTTGTCCGGCCAGCTGTTCAGGGGATCGAAGCGCTGCTGGCCCCCGGCCGCACCGCCCCGGCCGTCCATGGTCCGGTAGGTCCCGGCGCTGTGCCAGGCCATGCGGATGAAGAAGGGGCCGTAGTTCCCGTAGTCGGCGGGCCACCAGGCCTGGGAGGTGGTCAGGATGGTGGCGATGTCCTTCTTCAGTGCCCCCAGGTCGAGCCGGGAGAACTCCCGGGCGTAGTCGAAACCCGGTCCATGGGGATTCGATTCCTCGCCATGGGCCCGGAGCGGCGTGAGGTCCACCTGCTCGGGCCACCAGAACCGATTGGGCCTGGGCTCGCCCGTGATCTCGGCCTGCCCGGTCCCGATCCCCAGCCCCAGGGCTACCAGGGCGGGGGCCGCCAGTCGCATCGCGCTCCCGGCCCTGCCACGCTTGGCTCGCTGCATGATCCTGCTCCCTTCCGAAGTCATTGCCTATCAATTCCAGACTAATGATCGATCAGAGATCGTTCCAATCGTTTGTTTCGATAGATATCATCGGAACTGACGATGAATGGCAGGGAGAGCCGTGAACCTGAGGGACCTCGAGTACTTCGCCTCGGTGGCCGAGCAGGAGCATTTCGGCAAGGCCGCCGAGCACTGCCACGTGAGCCAGCCGACCCTGAGCGGACAGATCAAGAAGCTCGAGGAGAGCCTGGGCGTGAAGCTCCTCGAACGGACCAATCGGAGGGTCATGATGACCGAGCCCGGGCGCGAGGTGCTGGCGTCGGTCCGCCGCATCCTCGCCGAGGTCGAACGGATCCGGGACGTGGCCCGCGCCGCCCAGGATCCGCTGGCCGGGAGGTTCCGCCTGGGCGCCTTCCCCACCTTGTCGAGCTATGTGCTGCCGGATCTCGTTCGTGCCGTGCGCCGTGAACTTCCCCGGCTCCGCCTCGTGCTCTCCGAAGAGAAGACCGAATCGCTCTTGGCCAGGCTCCGGGACGGGAGCCTGGACGCGGCCCTGATCGCCCTGCCGGTGCGGGACGATTTCCTGGTCGCCGAGCCGCTCTTCCGGGACGAGTTCCTCCTGGCCGTCCCCGAGGACCATCCGCTGGCGGGTCGCCGGGAAGTGGCGCTCGACGACCTGGGCGAGCGGAACCTGCTCCTCCTCGAGGAGGGTCACTGCCTGAGGGACCAGGCCCTCGAGGTCTGCAGCCGGCACGGGATCGGCGAGGAGCAGGACTTCCGGGCCACCAGCCTGGAGACGCTCCGGGAGATGGTCCGGGCCGGGACCGGGATCACCCTGGTGCCCCGGATCGCGGTCCGGGAGGGCGAGTCGGGGATCCGCTATCTGACTCTCCGGGCACCGGTTCCGTCCCGGGAGATCGGCCTGGTGTGGCGGAAGACCACGGCCCGCCGGGAGGTCCTCGACCGGCTTGTCCGGTGCCTGCGCCGCAGCGGAGCGGAGACCGGGTCCAGGTCCCCGACGGCGAGGCCCGGCCGACGTCCAACGGCCCACCGACGCGGTTGAACCGGCTCCACGGGCGTCACTCCGGCGGGTCGCGGCTCACCTCGATGTGCTTCTTGCTGCCGCCGAAGGCGTGGAAGTAGGCGTCGACGGCACTCTGGTAGCCGTTCGAGAAGCCGCGGAATCCCCCGTCCTTGACCAGGGCGTTGACGTCCACCCCGAACAGCTTCACCTTGGGGACCTTCTCGAGGAACTCGGCCCACTTCTCCTTCATCTCGGCGCCGGGGTCGTCCTCGTCGCCCTCTCCGCCGCCGCCCTCGTCGCCCCCCTCGTCGTCCCCGCCGCCTCCGGAGTCGATCTCCTCCATCTTGTCGGCGACCTGTTCCTTGAGCTCGTTGTACTTGTCCCAGTACTCCTTGGCCTTGCCGAGGTTGTCCTGGAACTCGGCGAGCATGGCGCCGACCTTGAGCGCCATGGCCTTGCCTTCCATCATGAGGATCGCCTTGTCGGACGTCTTCAGCGATACCGAGACGACCGACCACACGGCCACGTTGATGCCCAGCCACGCCCCCTTCACGAACTCGCGGGTGTCCTCGCCCAGCGAGGCCGTGAGCATGGAGAACTCGGCCGTGCCGCCGTGGGTGCCGTCGTCCAACACCGACAGGATCTCGAAGGTCCGGGGATCCAGCTCGAGCCAGGCGAGCCGCTCGCGGCCCGCGACCGTCGACGGCAGCGAAGGCACGAGGAGGATCTTCTCGTTCTCGGTGACGGCCGCGAGCAGCCGGGGCGGGAAGGTCCCGGTCTTCTCCAGCCTGCTCCGCAGGGCGGGACGACCCTTGAACACCGGGATCGCGAGGAGTTCGGTACCTGCCGGCGCGTTCCGCCACAGGTCGAGGTAGCCGATCCGGGAGCCCGCCGGCAGGATCCGCGCCTCCAGGCTCGACTGGTAGAGCCCGTTCAGGATCGAGTAGGCCTGCCGCAATCCCTCGCTGCCCGCGTGGATCTCGTTGAAGGGCTGGAGCAGGTCCACCGTGGTCGTGAGGCGCCCCTCGGCCCCGAGCACGGAGGAGACCACGAGCGCCCGCGGCCTGGCGATGCGCCCCAGGAGGAGCCCGCCGGTCGGCGCCATCTCCCGATCGAACGCGGTCTGCCCGGCGATCAAACGGTAGAGCACGTTACGGTTGTGCCAGCGGGCCACGGTATAGGGCTCGGGTCTGGTCGTCGCGGCGCGCACACGGCGGAAGGCCGCCTCCAGGCTGCCCGCCGCGGCGCGGGGAAGGTCGGGGAGGTTGAGCCCGGCCGTGACCAGGAGGCCCTCGAGCTTCTGTCCCGGCGACAGGGTCACGGTGTGGGTGTAGGCGTCCCTGTCCAGACTCCGGATCTCGAGCCTGACGGACCGGATCGACTTGAAGTCCGCGAGGGGTTTGTCGCCCACGACGACCTCGTCGGCGGTGGTGAGCACCGCGCCGTAGATCGTGCGCCCCTTGGCGGTCACGGGTGCGAAGGCCAGATCCACCGGGTCCCGGCTCAGGGTGTCGAAGCGCACCCGCCTGCGCAGCATGACGAGTTCCGCGGTACCCGAGCTGCTGCCGCCGCCGAGGGCCGAGCCCGCGCTGGCCGCGGCGGCACCGGCGGACCCGTCGGTTCCGGGCTCATAGACAGCGACCACCGAGAGATCGGCACTGTGGCCGGAGGGCGCCCCTTGGACCCGGTCGTCGCGGCGCGGGCGGTAGACCAGGCCCGACAGGCCGGCGAGGTCGGTCATGAAGGGGACGACGAAGGTCTTCCGGGACCCGGGACCGTCGGCGTAGGAGATCGCGGCCGGGCCGGACCGCTCCCGCTTCACGTCGACGCCGAAGTAGTCGAACACGGCCTTGGCCCCGGCCTCGGTGTACTCCAAGGGCTCGAGTCTCGGGGAGAAGCCGAGCCGGGAGAGCAGCGACATCGCCAGGTTGGCGGTGGCGCCGACGTCGCCGAATCCCTGCGTGACCACGCTCTCGGGACTGGCGTCGAAGGCCGTGATCCGGTCGCCGCCCGCCTGCTTGGGAATGCAGGTCAGGCCCCGCATGAGTTCCAGGAACTGCATTTCGGTGGTCACGGCCTCCATGGCCCTCAGGCCATGGGTGTTGATGGACGGGAGGTCGATCGCGTCGTAGCCGTCGTCCGGCTCGAGCCGATGGACCGGGACGCCCAGCAGGCCGCCGTCGCGGGCCGCTTCCCGCGCCACCGCGGCCGCCACCGCCTCGTCGAGCGAACGTGCGAAGGTCTTCTCCCGGACGGGCACCTTGGCCCGCCAGCCCAGCAGCTCGGGCGCTGCGAAATCGCCCTTGGTCACCGGCACCCGGAGCCGGTCGTTGTAGGGGGATTGCAGGGTCCAGTCCGCGGCGTCGGGGCCCGGGTCGTCGAAGATCACGAGGGCTCGCCTCGCTTGGCCTTCGAAGACGCCGAAGCGCCCGCCGAGACCGAAGAGGAGACCGTCGTTGGTCCGCGAGGGGTTCAGCAGGCCCTTTCCCGAAGGACCACCCATGCCTACGCGACCGGCCGCCGCCTGGCCCGCCGGCTTGTACCCCTTGCCGACCAGGGCGAAGAAGTCCGCGGGGATGAGGGTGCCCTCGTTGCCGGGCCGATCGAGGAAGGTCACGTCGAGCAGGACGTTGCCCCGGAACAGGCTCCTCGGCGTCCCGTCGTCGCCCGCCAGGACCAGGGGTTTCTGGAGGTGGACGAGCTGGTTCACGCGGACCGCCACGCCCTCGCCCTCGACCTCGTTCGCAGGACCCGGCGCCGGGACGACCGGGCCGACGGTCACGGGGAAGGCGGCGGCTCCCTTGGCGAGATCGAAGTAGAGCTCGGAGCCGAAGGGCTCCAGGGCCGCGGGCACGTCGAAGGCCAGTCGGATGGGGTTGGCCGCACCGGGGCCCAGCATGACCGGATCCCCGAACCCCAGCGGGATGTACCCGGTGACCTCGCCGAGCCGACCCATGAGGTCGCCCGAGGCGGTCGGGAACCGGAGGAAGATGCGCTCGGCCGGATCGAGGTCGAGCAGGGCTTGCACCTTGGATTCGAAGGTGGCCTCGACCACCCGGAAGCGGGAGAATTCACCGGCCTCGTACTGGTCGAGCCGGTCCTCGAGGCCGGTGGCGGTGACCTCCAGCGTGAAGGTCTCCGAGAGGGAGGCGGGCCTGGTGGCGGGGAGTTTCGCGAGCTCCAGCCAGGAGGTGGGCGCCGGGCCCGCGATGGGCATCTGGATGTGGCCCCGGGTGGTGTCGTAGAAGTGGAGCGACTGCGGAACGAACCCGGACTGGCGCCAGGGGACGAGGAAGACGAGGGTACCGGTCACCGCACCGCCCGGGGGAATCCGGATCGAAGGGTCGCCGCGCCGGGTCAGGGGCTTCTCGACGAGCCAGGTGGCCTTGGAGGCCGGGTAGCGGCTGCGCCCGTCGAGGCCGAAGTAGAAGTGCTTGAAGATGCTGGGGATCAGGTACGGGATGCCCTCGGCCGTGGTGTTCCTCAGCCCGAGCTCCAGCGCCACGAACTGCACGCCGTTGCGTCGACCCTCGAGGCCCTTCAGCTTGTCCAGGTAGACGGCCCGGTGCAGGGTGAGCTCCATGCCCTGGTTCCGCAGGGTCCGGCCGATCTCGGCGCTGGTGCAGACCACGTTGTCCCAGCCCTCCAGCGCGGTGCCGCCCACGGCGGCGGCGGTGTGCCGGTCGGAGGGGCCGGTCGGCTCCCCGGTCTCGAGGGCGAGCACCTCGGGCTCGCGGGGTGTGCCCGCCTTGCGGGGCGGGGTGAAGTTCGCGGTGGTCTGGGCCCGGTACTCGAGGACCTCCCCCTCTGCGGTGGGGCAGGCGATGTCGATCCCGATCGGGACCGCCTTCCGCGTGACCGGCGTCCGGAGCCGCTCCAGCAGCAACGCCAGCTTGCGCTCCAGCTCCCCGGGAGACTCGCTGATGACGTAGTCCCCATCGGTCGCCCGGGCCGCCTCGGAGAAGACCTTCTCCTTTTCCGGCGTCGAGATTCCCATCCCCAGCCAGAGCACGAAGATGCCCTCGGCGCGGAGCCTGGCCAGGAGGTTCGCATAGGCCTGCCGCTCGTGGGGCGGGACCTCGAGCCCGCTGTCGGTGAGGAAGACCACCACGCGTTTCAAGCTCGCCACCGGGACGAGGTTCTCGAAGGCCGAGGTCAGCGCCAGCACGATGGGCGTGCCGTCGTCCGGGGTCATCTCCGCGAAGGCCCTCAGGATCCGGAGCTTGTCGGTGGTGGAGACCTGGACGCGGTCGACGTCGATCCGCTTGGCCCCGCCGCCCTGGAAGGTCGTGAGCTGCATGACGACCGGCTGCGGGAGGCGCTCGACGAAGTCGCGGAGCAGCCGCTTGGTCTTCTCGAGCCGGAAGCCGGAGTCCTTGGCCCCCTTCTTCGGGTCCGTGCTCATGGAGCCGGAGTTGTCGATGACCAGGGACACGACGGGCGTCACGCCCAGGTTGTCCTCGGTCGGGCGGCGATAGGCGACGACGAAGTTGTTCCCCAGCCGCGATCCTATGGCCGCGAACACCGAGCGCAGGGCCTCGGGGTCCTTGGCGGGGTAGTACTGCCCCTTGGAGGCGGCTGCGAACTGGGTCAGGCAGCCGATGTCCGGGGCACCGTCCACGGCCGTCACCGACTCGCCGGCGTTGAGCCGCTTCCCGAAGCCGATCGTGTAGACCGGTACCCTGGCCTCGAGGATCCGCTTCACGACCGCTTCGCGGGTGGCGGTGCTCCCCGTACCCCGCTTGTCCTCGCGCGAGTCGACGCCGTCGGTGAAGACCACCACGGCAGGGCGGGTCTTGCCCTTCACGAGCTCCAGGCCTCGCAGGGTGGCGTCGTAGAGCCTCGTCGAACCGCCGGCCCTGAGGCCGGCCAGGCCCTTCACCGCCTCCGCTGCCGAGCTTCCCGGGAGCTCGCGCAGGCTGCCGTCGAAGTCGACCACGCGGATCCAGCTTCCGGCAGGCAGCGAGGTGAGGAAGGAGCGGGCCGCCTCCAGGGTGGCCTTCATGTCGCGCCACATGGATCCGGACGAGTCGATGGCGAGCACCACGCTGCACGGGGCCACTTCGCGACGGATCTCCAGGATCTCGACCCGGGTCCCGCCCTCGGTGAGGATCGTGTTCTCCCGGGTGGGGAACACGTCGCGCCCCTTGGGATCGCTGATCGAGAGGGCGATCTCGGCCGTCTCCCCCTTGTCCCTGGTCTCGTTGACGGTGATCTCGCCCGCCACCTCGCGGTCGTCGTCCTGGCCCTGGAGGGCCCGGTTGGCGATGGCCCAGTCCCCGGGGAGTCGGACGGTGGTGCACTGGCCCGCGGAGACGGGGATGAGCTGGGCCATGGCCTCGCGGAACTCGCAGCCCAGCGCGCCCACGAGCGTGTAGTAGCCGGCGGGGAGCTGGAAGGTGACGTCGGTCCCGGCGGCCGCTCCGAAGTCCCGGGTGCCGTTCCCCTCGAGGGTCTTGGCTCCCTCGGTGAGGTTCACGAAGCGCTGGGGCGTGGCCCCGAGCCTCCCCGGGGGCACGCCCTTGACCCGGAGCGTTCCCATGCCGCCGGGCGTGTAGCCGGGAAGGTCGAAGGCGGTCTCGAAGAGGCGGAGCCGGACTTCGTCGGGGGGCGTGTCGCCCACCTTCTGCACGGTCCACTCGTAGACGCCCGGATCCTGCGGGAAGTCGTAGAACTCGTAGTCGGAGTACTCGGCCGAGTCCAGGTACTTGAGGTAGCGGACCATCGTCTTCCCGCTGCGCCGGTCGGAGTCGTTGTTGGCGAAGAGCCGGATCGCCCGGTTCGAGAGGTGTACCTGGGGGAGGAGGAGCTTCTGTCCCGGCACGTCGACCAGGAACCGGTACATCCCGTCCTTGTCGTACATGTCCTTGGTGAGGTGCAGTTCCCGGTCGACCGGGAGGAACGCCTGCCGGAGCACGCGCAGTTCGACCCGATCCGGGCCGGGGGCTGCCACGTCGCACCACCAGAGGACGTCAGGGCCCGCCAGGCGGAACACGAAGGCATCGTCGGCGCCTGAAGGCAGGATCTCGGCGCCGATCCGGTGTGCGTATTCCCGCAGGAACGGCAGCGCGTCGCCCTTCCGGGTGGAGAACGACAGGGTCCAGCCTTCCCCCCCCAGCGTCCTGTGGACCTCGCCGGCGCCAGCCAGGTAGGAGATCTTCTGGCTGCCGGACTTCCGGTGGTTGGTCCCGAGGTCATAGAGGTCCTGGGCTCCCAAGGGGTTGATCCCGGGTACGGGGATCTTCCAGGTGCCCACCGCGGCGGTCGTCGGCGTCTCGGGCGGGAGGCCGCGGGCGGTGAGGCCTGCGGCGCTCGCCTGCAGGGTGCGGGTGGCCAGCCAGTCGGCGAAGGCCGGTTTGGGGGCGGCGTCGGACCAGGGTGCGGGTAAGCTGTCGCTTCGCGCTGCCGAGCCGGTCACCAGCCAGATTCCCAGAAGCAGACCGGGCACGCCTCTCATGGCGTTCTCCTCGACGACTCCGCGAGCCGCCAGGCCGCGTCACAGTGGCGGGCCATGAGGACACTACCCGCGGGAAGAGAGGACGATCCCCTTCCGTGAGCGTGCGCACTGCGCCCGCCGCGAGGCGGGCCGGGCCGGGGTGGGGCGGAGCCTCACCCCACCCGGGGCAGGACGAAGCGGGCGGCCAGGGCGACGACCGGGGCGGCCGTGGGGCGGCCGTGCTGCCAGTCGGTCTTCTCGGTGGCGCTGCCGCCGATGTCGAGGTGGGTGAAGGCGAGCGGGCGGGCCCCGTCCCGGCCGTGGCGCTCGAGGCCCGCGGCCAACACCAGGAAGGCCATGGGGAACTGGTGGCCCCGGGCGGTCATCGAGGAGGGCTCGTTGTTGCAGGAAAGCAGGTCGTCGGCCTTGGAGCGGGGCCGCACGAACTCGAAGTCCTCCCGCCGCAGCCGCGACACGGTGAAGGGGTCGCCCCACAGGTCGCCCTCGCGCTCCAGGCTGTCGGCGATCCCGATCGCCCGGGCCGGGCCGTTGTCGAGGGCGATCGAGTAGCAGCCGGTGGCCCGACCGGCGTGGCCGGTCAGGGTGGCCAGGGTGAAGAGGCGGGGACCGGGCTCGCCGAGCGCCCGCACCCGGAGGTGGGAGAGCAGGTCGGCGAGCACCAGGCGGCCCTCGGCGTCGGTGTTGCCGACCCGCACCCGCTTGCCGCCGTGGCTGACCAGGATCTCGTCGGTCACGAAGGCGTCGGGACCGATCGAGTTGCGGACCGCCCCGATCTCGGCGACCAGGCGGAGGCCCTTGGGCTTCAAGCGGGCAGCCGTGAGGAAGAGTCCGGCCACTGCCGCGGCCCCGCCCTTGTCCCGGCTCATGCCGGCCTGGTGGCCGGAGACCTTCAGGTCGGAGCCGCCGGTGTCGTAGGAGAGGCCCTTGCCGGCGAAGAGCAGGGTCTCCTCGATCTCGCCGGGACCCGACCACTCGAGCCGGATCACCCGGGGGTGGTGGCGCTCCACCGCCATCGAGGCCCGGGCCACCGCCATCAACAGCGGGTAGTCGCGGGAGAGCACCTCGGGGTCGGAGACCACCTCGACGGTCACGCCGGCGGGGGTCAGCTGCTCGACGCAGAGGGCGGCCATGGCCGAGGGCGTCATGCGCTCGGGCTGGGTCCCACCCATGTCCCGGGCCAGCCGCCGGCCTTCTTCCAGGGCGGCGGCGATCCTGGCGGCAACCGTCGGGTCCGCACCCTCGTGCACCGCCACGCCCAGCTTCGCCACCGGCTCGGCCTTGGTCTCGCCCAGGGACTCGCGGGCCTCGAGCGGCTCCCACAGGGCGGCCAGGGCCCCGAGCACCGAGACCTCGACGGCCCGGGCGTAGTCCTCGTCCCCGGGAGGCCGGCAGATCACCAGCAGCGGCTTGCGACTGCCCGCATCCCGGGCCCGGAGCACCCCGTCGCGGGCGGCATCGGCGAAGCGGCGCACGTCGTCGTGGTC
>CAYOHP010000074.1:0-31236 GCA_964403795.1 uncultured bacterium
CACCACGAAGGCGCCCCCGGAGGGAAGCAGGGTGGCGCCCAGGGCAGAGCCCAGCGAGGTGCCGACCAGGGTCGAGGCGGCGCTGGTCCCCGAGACCAGGATGCCGACCAGGAGGTGGCGGAGGATCCCGACGAACCCGAGGCTCCCCCGGAAGCGCTCGATCCAGCCGCGGCGGACCGAGTCGGTCACGCCCGCGAAGGCCCGGGCGGCGCCTTCGCCGCCCATCAATGCCGAGAGCTCCTGGACTCCCAGCGCCAGGCCCTTCCCCAGGACGTCGGCGTCGAGGCCCCGCAGCACCTCGATCGCCTTGGCGGCCACCCCGGCCATGGCCACGGACCCGGCGATGCAGGCCCCGGTCCGGACCAATTCCTCGAGGACCGGGCGCATCAACAAGGTGAGATCGGCCTGGAAGGCGAAGGTGGCCTCCTCGCCCTCGACCTTCATGGGCGTGAGCGCCAGGTCGAGGGCGATGGCGCCATTGGTGGTCACCACCCAGGATTCGCGGGCCGCGGCCCGGGCGGCCAGCGACTCCCGGAGCGCAGCCAGCGGGACCCGCACCCGGGCGGTGCCCTGGAGGTCGAGGAGCATGCGGCCCTGGTCGTCGACCAGGCTGGCCCCGATCCGCAGCTTCAGCCGCTCCGAGCGGTTGGCCCGGGTGACGGCCCGCTCCAGCAGTCCGTGCAGCACCCGGTGGAGCTCGCGGGCGGCAGCCGCCGGCAGGCCGGCGGCGGCCGGGGCGGTGGGCCCCGCTCCCGTCGGCGCCTCGTCCCGCGAGGAACCGAGCGCGGCCGGCACCGCGACCGAAGCCGCCAGCGCCAGGGCGAACAGGAACGGACGGAAGGACGCGACCAAGGGACCTCTCCCGGAATCCGCGACCGGTTCCGGTACCCGCACGTCCCGCCGTCATTCTGGGGAGGCCTACCGGAGTGTCAATCCGGGTCCCGCCGGAGCCACCGGGGCACCGGCCGGCCGTGTCACCGGTCCAGCGCCCGGACCTCATCCTCGGGAAGGTCCCCGGCACGATGGACGTCGACCAGCAGATCCCGCATCGCCGCCCCCTCTCCGGCGACCAGCCAGAACTCGAAGCCCCCCCGGGGAGTCCGGCGCCGGGCCCACCAGAAGCCCCGGGACCTCCCGGACCGGACCGCCTCCTGTGCATCCCCGGGGGGCGGAACGCCTCCGAGAGCCGCCAGGCGGTCCGGAGCCAGGTCCTCGGGGCGCAGCAGGAGCCAGCGCGAGGCTCCTGCGTGGACGGCACTGCGGGCCAGGAACTCGCCGCGCTCGCCGGGGCCGAAGGAGTAGCGGTCCCGTAGCCGGAACAGGTCGCCGAAACGGTGACGGTCCTTGTCCCGGCTCGCGTAGATCACCGAGACCGCCGCGAAGTGGGCAGGTCGGCGACCGAAGAGCCGGGCTTGCACCCCCGGGTAGGCCGGCAGCACCCGACGGCGGAATCCGTCCCGCACGGCCAGACCGGCGCGGACCACCGGCTCCAGGGCTCGGGCGACCGAAACGATGGCGTCGGGGAAGGGCTCCCCCTTCAGGTACCCGTAGACCGATTCGTCCTCGCGGAACCAGGCTGGCAGGTGGTCGCGCTGGAACACCAGGGAGCCCAGCGTCGACTGGAGGGCCTCGTCGAAGAGGTTCACCCGGCCCGGGTTGGGCACTCCGAGATGGTGGACCAGCAGATCGGCCATGGCGGAGCGACCCGGTCTCCGGACCAGCGAGAAGAAGTAGTGCCCGAACTCGTGGACCGCTACGGTCAGGCTGCCGGCGACCGTCTCCTCCCGCTTCGCCTCGTCGAGCCAGTCGAGCGGGGTCGGGACGATCATGAACTCGCTGGCCTGGGTGGCGCGCTGGTGCCGGCCCGAGGGCATCCACAGGAGAGAGACCTCGAGGCGCGGGTCGAGCCCGTCGGTGACCCCGTAGAAGTCGGCGACCCGGGCGAGGAACGCGTCGGCCCCGCTCTCCCGCGCCAGGCGGGTCATCGCCTCGGCGGCGGCCCGGTGGCGAGGGGCGTCGCCCGCGATCCGTGCCCAGGCGGGAGCCAGGGCCTCGAAGGTCCGCACCAGTACCCGGCTGTCCCGGTCGCCGAGACCGAGGTTCCGGGCCGCTCCCGCCGGGGTGTCGGCCCGCAGGAAGGCGAGATGCAGGAGCTCTTCGGGATCCTCCCCGGAGCGGGGCGGCAGCACCCCGCCGGTGCCCCAGGGCAGCTCCTCCTGCGCCGGCGCGGCCTCGGCCCGCGCCAGGAACCCGCCGGCCAGGCGCCCGAAATCCTCGACCGAAGCCGCCAGCACCGGATCGGCCGTCAGCTCCGCCGCGAAAGCCTGCCGCACCGAGCGATGCATGGGATCGTCGGGCTCCATCGACAGGGCCTGGAGCACCCGGGCCTGGGAGGCGAGCGGCCGGTAGCGGACCTCGAAGCGGACCGCCGGTGCGGCGGCCAAGGCTACCGGGAAGAGGAGGGCCAGGACGGTGCGGAGATGACGGATCATGGCGGGGATCCTACCTGGCCTCGCGGGGGCCGCCGCGACCCGCTCCGGGACGCGGCTCCCGGCCTTCCCCCTCGCCTACTCCTTGACGCTGCCCGAGGTCAGTCCGGCGATCAGCTTCTTCTGGGAGAGCAGGAACACGATCGAGACCGGCACCACCGAGAAGGTGGCGGCCGCCATCATGGCCTCGACCTTCAGGTCGTACTGGCCCTTGAAGAGCGCCAGGCCCACCGGAAGCGTGCGGTAGGGCGAGCTCGGGGTGTTGGTGATCAGCTGCCAGAGGAAGTTCGACCACTGGCCCATGAAGGTCATCACGAAGAGCGTGGCCATGGCCGGGCTGGCCAGCGGCATCAGCACGTGGCGCACCTTCATGAACTCGCTGGCCCCGTCGACGTCGGCGGCCTCGAACAGGCTCTTGGGGATGCCCCGGATGAAGTTCGTCATCAGCAGCAGCCCGAAGACGTTGGCGAGGTGCGGGACCACCATCCCCCAGTAGGAATCGATCCAGCCGATCCGGGTGACCACCGCGTACTGGGGGACCATGTAGATCATCCCCGGCACCATCATCGAGGCCATGCAGAGCTGGAAGAGCCGCTCCTTGCCGGGGAACTCCTTGGTGGCGAAGGCGTAGCCGCCGAGCGTGCAGAGGAGCGTGGTGAGGAAGGCGGCCAGCCCCGCCACCACCAGCGAGTTCATGAAGAAGCGACCGAAGGGGAAGCTCTCGTCGGTGAGGACTTCCCGGTAGTTGTCGAAGGTGTACAACGCCGCGATCCTCGCCGCCAGCGAGCGCTCCACCTCGATGCGGTAGGGGGAGAGCTCCACTCCGACTCCGCTGGGGATGGAGAAGCTCTCGGAGGGCCGCAGCATCTCCCCCTTGGGGCCGTCGGGCACGCCGGAGACGTCGGGCGAGTCGACACCGGGGAGGAGCGGGAGCGGCGGGTGGCCTTCCCGGAGGACCCGGACCCCGATCGCCCCGGGCGCCACCACGATCGGCAGGAGCTTCCCCTCCGACCAGATCGAGCGGTCGAGGACCCCGGAGTGGGAGACCGCCATGCGGCCCTTGAGCAGGATCACCGAGTTCCCGCCGCTCGAGTCGGGGGGAGCCGGGTTCGCCGGGTCCGGCCGCCACTGGCCGTCGACCACCAGCTTGTACTCGTGGAAGCCGGGTTCCGCCACCACGTCGCCCCGGAAGCGCCCCGCTCCCATGGAGGCGAGCGGCAGCGGGTTCCAGGCCGAGAAGGTCCCGGCCACCGCCACCTGCGAGGCGCCCGGCTCGAAGGTCTCGAAGCGGAGGAAGCTCCCGCCCGGGGGCACCGTGAAGGGGCCGTAGCTCTCGGTGCGGGGGCCGAGCACCTCGAGCCCGGTGCCGAAGCCGGGTCGCTTCAGGCTGGCCCACAGCATCCAGAAGAAGGGCGCCAGCGAGAGCAGCGACGCCACCACCAGCAGTGCATGCCTTCGTCGGGGCGTCATGCGTCGTCCCGGAGGAAGCGGTGGGCGGTGGCGCTCACCAGGATGGCCACCGCCATCAGCAGGAAGGAGAGGGCCGCCGCGTACCCGTACCTCCCCTGGTTGAAGACCGTGAACAGGTAGAAGCCCGAGAGGTCGCCGGGCCTGAAGGCCGCCCCCAGGATCTCGAGTTGGGGCCCGCCCTTGCCCTCGGTCAGGGCGTAGATCTCCGAGAAGGCGTTCAGGCACGCCATGGTCCCGGTCACGCCCATGAAGAGGATCATCCCCTTGATGGAAGGCAGCGTCACGTGGCGGAAGCGCTGCCAGGCATCGGCGCCGTCGAGGGCCGCGGCCTCGTAGAGCGACTCGGGGATCTGGTCGAGGGCGGTGGTCATCAGCACCATGCCGAAGCCGGCGCCCTTCAGCACCATGGCGAAGGCGATGGTGGGGAGCAGCCACCAGGGATTTCCCAGGAAGCCGCCCTCGACCAGCGGGGTCCGCACCCCGCCCGCCGAGAGGAAGCGGTCGAGCAGTCCGTAGCCGGGAGCCAGGATCGCCGACCAGATGGTCCCCACCACGAAGACGTCGAGCACGTTGGGCAGGAAGAGGGCCGGCCGGTAGAACGACTTGCCCTTCAACTCGCCGTGCATGAGGAGCGCCAGCCCGAGCCCGGCCGCGATCCCGGTGGGGATGGTCAGGATGCCGTAGGCGAGCGTCGAGAGCAGGCTCCACCAGAAGCGCCCATCGGAGAAGAGCAGGGTCCGGTAGTTCTCGAGGCCCACGAACTTCATGGCCCCGAAGGCGTCGTACCAGTCGGTGTGCAGGGTCACCGTGAACAGGCTCAACTGGAGCGAGTAGAAGAGGGGATAGGCCAGGAACACCGAGAACACGCAGAGGAAGGGGGCGAGCAGCGCATAGGCGGTGATCGCATCGCTTCGCGCCTTCATCGGGCTCCTGTCATGCGTGCGTTTCGCACCGTCGGGAGCCCCGGGTCTCGAGGTCCGACCGGCGATCAGCGTACCCACCGACCCACCGGGACGGAAGAGGATCCGCGAAGGAGGCGCGGATAGCATGGCGAATGCATGGACGAGAGGCTCCCGATGAAGCCAGGGAAGGGGGGGGACGGCGGGCCGGACCAGGGTGGCGGCACCCCGGTCGTGTCCGGGGCGGGACCCGCCGGTGGGCCGTGTCGCTGGCGGGGGCCTCGGTCGTCGGCGCGGCCTTCGGTGCCGGGCCGGGGCTCGCCCTGGGGTCCCGGCTCCGGGAACGAGCGCGGGGACGGATTCCCGCCTCCGGTACGGCTCGCCTGCCTCGGTAGGCGCGGGTCTTCCCCGAGGCAGCTACCTCCCGAACCAACCCCGATCGGACGGCGGATCCTCCGGCCCGGCGGGTACCGGGGGCTCACCCTCCGGCGCAGAGGCCGGCTCCTCGCCGCCCTGGGTGATCCAGAAGCTCCGCACCTCCCAGGGGACGTCGCGATACCCGAGGATCCCCACGTAGCCCTTCCGGGGGAAGGGGACCTCGGCGAGGTCCTGGCGCAGGATGGCCCGATCGTCGAGGGAGGCCACCAGGCGCTCCGCAGTGAGCTCGACCGAGAGCCGGAACCACTGTCCGGGTCCCACCCTCTCCCTGGACGTGGCGTGGAACCTGGCGTACATCCCGGAGCGCAGCGCCGCCTGGAAGCCGTCGCGGGGATCGCAGCCGATCCGCACCGAGAGTGCGTCGGAGGTCCCCGTGTTCCAGGACTCGCGGTTGGCCGAGAAGCCGAGCATGGCCTCGGCGCCCTCGCTCTTCCCGTCGGCCCGGTCGAAGCGGGTGAGCCGTGCCTCCATGGTCACCCGCACCCGGGCCCCGGGATGGGTCAGGTCGTAGCTCGGGTCGCGGGTCCAGAGATTGCCGAAGCCGCGGATCCAGAGCGGTCTGGGTCGGCCCCGCTCCCAGCGCGACACCGAGGCGTAGAAGGGGCGGGCGGGGTCGCGCTTCATCCGGAGTCCGGGGAACCCGCTCAGGGAGAAGGCCGGCAGGTCGGTCTCGAACTCGCACCCGAGGTCGGGAGCCGGGAAGGGGCGGAGCCCTGCCAGGCTCCTGGCGGCGCCGCAAAGGAGCGACAGGGTCGCCAGGGTCGCCTGGACCCGGAGGAGCGGACTGCGGGTCCGGTGTCGTCCCGAGAACCTCATGGCCGCTCCGTTCCGGGAGCCGGGAGGAGCCAGCCCGGCCTGGTCCGGTGGGTCGCACCGGGGGTCGGATTGCAGCGACCGGGCGTGGCCCTGGCGACGACCCGACGGTTCTCGAGGTCGATCAGGACCGTGGTGTCCTCGTCATGCACCCGGACGGCCTGGATCAGGAGGCCGGTCTCGCCCAGAGGGAGGAGATCGTAGTAGGTATCGGGAGACTTTCCCGGCGGGAACTCGAAGATCGCGATCGCACGGGGATCGGCAGCCAGGGGCTCGCCGTGGGGCCGGACCCGTCCCTCGTCGAGGTCGCGCCCGGAGACCCGCACCCCTTCGTCGGCCAGCAGCCGGCACCACTCCGATTTCCGTGGATAAGGTCCCCGGTAGTGCCCCGGCATGGGACCGATCACGACGCAGAGGAAGCGAACCATGTCCCAGTAGGGGGTGAGCCCCGGGCCGGTACCGCTGCCGTGGGTGCCGACCACGCAACCCCCGCCGGTGCTCCTGGTCTGGATCCGGGTGGTCGGTTCGTCGTCGACCTGGCTGGGGAGGGAGACGATCCCGTAGCTCACGACCTCGAGGCGGGCGCGGCCGTGGAGGTAGTCCATGATCCCGTGGCCGCCTTCGAGACCGACGTACAGGACGGGGACCGCCAACAAGGCCCAGGCGATCCTCCCGTTCCGGTTGCGACGGAGGCGGAGGGAGGTGCGGACCACGGCCACCGCGAACAGCAGGGTGGCGAGGCCTGGCAGGAACGGCAGGCTGAACAGGCCGAAGGCCCAGATCCAGAGGCCGAAGAGGATCAGGCCGGTTCCCGGGTTCGAGCTGGGTTCCGGGTCCGGCGGATCGTCGGGGGTCACGGTAGACAGCGTAGCCGCGGGTGCCCGGAGAGAGGAAATCGGCCTTGGGGATGGTGGTTGCCGGCGCCGGCCGGACGGCCGCCGATTGGGGTGCACAGCCGTCGCGGCATCGTCGGTACCCCTCACTCCACCGGGTCGAGCACCAGGACCAGGCAGTCGAGGTCGGTACCGTGGAGCCGCGGGAACCCGGGCAGCGGCTCCACCGTGATCCGCACCCGGTTCCGCCCGGGGAGCAGCAGCTCGGAGGGAAGGTCCATGGTGACCCGGTGGACCCTCAGCTTGTCGGTCGACCAGGTGCGGTGGACCATCCAGCCCGGATCGCTCCAGTAGGAGATGGGGTCGTCGTTCCACTCGATCCGGAGCCGGCTGGGCTGGAGCAGGTTGCCGACCTCGAACCGCAAGCGGCCGATCCGCCTCGTCCCCGCCGGGGTCGGGTCCAGGAAGACCCGCGCCTGGATCTCGCTGTGGACCACCGGGTCCCAGTGCCCGCCCGATTGGAGGATGGGCAGGCCCCAGACCGCCTGCTCGATCCCGGTCGGGGTGCCGTAGTACGGCGTCAGGCACGGATAGGCCTCGTCGACGGGATGGGTCCAGCGGAACAGCAGGTGCTCCCCCGGACCCGGGTCGCGATCCTCGGGGATCGCCTCGGTCGGCTCCCGGGCGTGGTCCAGGTGGGAGCCCTTGCGGGGCAGCAGAGCCTCGATCATCCGGTCCGCCTGGTAGGGCGCCGGCAGTCCCGCGGCCCGGAAGAAGGCATCGAACGGCTCCACCCGCTGGAGCGCCGCCAGCAGGCTCATGCGCTCGCGGATCGGGATCTCCGGATCGGTCAGCCATCCGGTCATGCGCTCCCGGTCCCGCCCGAAGGCCGTGACCTCGGGCAGGGACGCGGCGAGCGTCTCGAGCCGGATCTTCACCTCGGCGGGAGGACCCTTCTGGCGCCAGCCATGGAGCACCCCGTGGTAGTTCCGGTCGAGGCCCGCCAGCAGTTCCGCGTACCGCGCCGCCAGCCATGGCTCGGCTTCGATCCTGCCCAGCCGCTCCTCCCAGGACGAGCGTTCTCCCGAGGTCGGGTCGGCCGGGGCAGGCACGGCCTCCGACCCGGGGTCCGGAACCGGGGCCGGGGTCGGGCGCAGGAACCATGCCCCGGCGAGCAGCATCACCAGGGGGAAGGCAGCCCGCGCGCCCCGGAACCCGGACCTCCCTTCCCCGCCCCGCCCGGTCCGTCCCCGCTCCGGGCCCGACCCGCGCCCCGCGAGTTCCCGTGACGACACCAGCCGCGTCGGCAGGTTGGCGCTCTCCTCCGGCGATCCGAGGAACTCGAGCAGCTCCCCGGTCCCGGCGCGCTGCAGAGGGTCATGTTCGAGCGCCCGGTCCAGGAGGAGGGCCAGGCGACCGCGCTCCTGGCCGCGGGGGTACCCGGGACGGGAGCGGGCCAGCACGATCTCTTCCAGGGTTCCGTCGTGCGGGACCCGCCCGTTGACGAGCCAGTAGAGGAGGCAACCCCACGAGTACACGTCCGAGGCCGCGCTGGCCGCCTTCCCCCGGAAGAGCTCGGGCGCCATGAAGGCCGGGGTCCCCAGCATGGTGCCGAGCGCGGTCCTCGCCTGGACCTTGGAATGGAGGTCCTTGACCAGTCCGAAGTCGGAGAGGCGGGGCTCGCCGGATCGGGTGAGCAGCACGTTCTCGGGCTTCACGTCCCGGTGCAGGATGCCGGCCCGGTGGGCGGTGTCGAGGGCCTCCAGGATGCCGCCGGCGATCCGGCGGGTGGTGTCCGGGTCGAGGCCCTGGTGGGGAGCCCGGTCGGCGAGGCTGCCGCCGTCGACCAGTTCGAGTACCAGGTAGGCAGCGCCGTCGGCCACCCCGTAGTCGAAGACGGTGAGGATGTTCGGGTGGCGGAGCGCGGCCAGCGCCCGGGCCTCGGCGAGGAAGCGCCGGGAGTCCGCCAGGGGGCCCTCGCCCGAGAGCAGCTTCACGGCCACGTCGCGTTCGAGCTTCCGGTCGAAGGCCAGGAAGACCTCGCCGGCCGCCCCGCTCCCCAGCCGGGTGCGGAGTTCGAAGCGCTCGCCGAGGGTGGGGGTGCGGCTCTCCATCACCTGGAGCGTAGTCGAGGAGGGGCGGGCGGGCAGAACGGTCCCGAGGCCGAGGTCCTCACGGTTTCCGAGCCGCTGCCTCGGGTACATTGGATCGGCGGGTCGGTAGGAGGTCCCCCATGGGCATGGTGCTGGTGCTCGCGACCCTCTCCGACCGGAACGTCGAACGGGTGCTCGCCGACCCTGCGCTGGTGGCCCGGGCGATCGCCCCCGACGATCCCGGGTACTACCGCTCCCTGAAGGGGCCTCCACCCACGGGCTGCCTGCCCTCGCTCCTGCTGGGCGGCGGACGCGCCGAGGCCGAGGCGGTCCCGGATCTCGAAGCCGGACCCGGCGAGCTGGTCTCCACCGATCTCGACAAGGCCTGGCACGGCCTCCACTTCCTGTTCACCGGAACCGCCTGGGAGGGCGATCCGCCGCTCGACTTCCTGGTCAAGGGAGGCACCCAGGCCGGCACCCTCGAGGTGGGCTACGGCCCGGCCCGCCTCTACCGCGCCGCCGAGACCCGTACCCTCGCGGAGGCCCTGGCCCGCCTCCCCGACGACGAGCTGCGGAGCCGCTTCGACCCGGCCCGCATGACCGAGCTCGACATCTACCCCTCGGCGATCTGGACCCGCGATCCCGACGAGGACGACAGCCTCGGCTACCTGATGGAGTTCCTCGGCTCCCTGCGGGAGTTCCTGGCCGCGGCCGTGGGTCACGGACTCGGCATGGTGGTGGTGCTGTCGTGACCCGGGGACCTGACCGCCCCGCCCACGTCTTCCACCTGACCTCGCTCGCCGACTGGGCCGAGGCGCGGCGGGTCGGGGCGCTGCTCCCGGCTTCGCTGGCAAGCGAGGGATTCGTCCACTGCTCGACCGCCTCCCAGGTGCGGGCCACGGCCGGGCGCTACCTCCGGGGGCGGACCGACCTGCTGCTCCTCACGATCCGGGTGGCGCGCCTGTCGGTCGAGCTCCGCTACGAGCGGAGCGCTTCGACCGGCGAGGACTTCCCGCACGTCTACGGGCCGATCCCGGTGGCGGCGGTGGTGGCGGTGGAGCCGCTGGTCCCGGACGCCGGCGGGCTCTTCCCGGGACCGCCGCCGGAGGAACCCGGTCCGCTCTCCGGCGCCCGGGCGCGCTACTTGTTCCTGGACGCGATCCGGCTCGATGCCCTGGCCGACTGGTACGTGACGGTGCTCGGCTTCTCGGTGGTGGCCCGGGAACCCGGGGCCTTCGCCTTCCTCCGCCCTCATCCCGGGGTCGCCTTCGAGCTGGCGCTCTACCCCGCGGGAGGCGACGCCCCGCCCTCGCCCCGGTCGGGCTTCCTGGTCCTCGACGTCGACGATCTCGAGGCTTGTCTCGACGCGCTGCGCGCTCATGACGCGAAGGTGGGCGAGCCCTACGCCGTGCCGCTGGGCAGGGCGGTCATGGTCGAGGACCCCGAGGGGAATCGGATCCAGCTCCACCAGCCGGAAGGGTGATCACCGAGGACACCGGGGAACCGGCCAACCGGTAGGGTCCGCGATCCACGGACCAACCACCTGAGGCAGCGCGCCGCGCACCGGTAGGAGGCGCTGGACCCTCTCGACCTCGGGGCACAGGCGGGCCTCCCAGCCCGCCCCCCTCGCAGAGGCGGGGAGCTCGGAGTTCCAGGCCCAGGCTAGCGCCAGGACAAGCTGCTTGGCACCGGGCGGGTCCTCGGGCAGGATCTCCGAAAGCCTGGCGACCAGCCAATCCAGGCTCGCATTCCGCGTCCGGTCCGGACCCTCCCTCCAGGGGCGCTCCATGCCCCTGGCCAGTAGGCCCAGGCTCCGGCACGCGGTGGCGTAGGGGGCGAGCGAGGCGGGGAACTCGCGGAGGCTGTGGAGGACATCTTCGGCGAACCTCGAGGCCTCCATCGTGTGCTCGCCGGACAGCCTGTCGGAGTGGAACAGGATCAGGGCTTCGGACGACCTGCCGAAGGCGGCCAGCCGCCCGAGGGCCCACTCGATCCCCACCTGGGAAACGGCGAGCTCGAACAGGCCCTGGAGCAGTGACGAGTCGTCGAGGCAGGCGAGATGGGGGTCCCGGTCGAACTCCATGACGAGATAGGTCTCGACCCGCTCCCAGAGGCGTCGCAGGTCACCCAAGAAGCCCACCAGTTCTACCTCCGAAGGGAAGTCGGGTCGGCGCCTGCGGGAGGGGTCCCCTCCGGATCCGGCATCGAGGTCGACGTCGTGGAGGGCCCATGCCGCGATCCGCTGCCAGGTCGGAGAGGCCAGGAGATCCGCCGTGCGGGAACGGAGCTCCTGGGCCAACTGGTCCCTGGACCGTCGCAGGTGGATCTCGACCTGGGCCTCGGAGCCCGCCGTGGGCCGGTCAGGCTCGAGCGGCGTCCCGCGGCCGAGCAACCACCACCCGAGCACCGCGGCCGAGACCCAAGCCAGGATCACCGGCAGGTAGAGCTTCACGAACCGGCGTCGAGCGGGAGTGGCCTCCCACCACGGAGGGCGCATCGAGGGCGCCAGGGGCACCGCGACGGGAACGAAGGACGCCGTGACCTCGGTCCGGGCGTCGGCGCTGGCTTCGGCCTCGGGAGGAGCCGCCAGCGCCTCGAGCAGCGAGCGGTCGAAGGTCCGCGTCATGGTGACGGGTACCGCCGGGCGAGGACCGGAGCCGGGAGGACCGGCCAGCAGCGCCCGGATCTCCTCGGGTCCCCGGGGGCGACGCTCGGGGTCGGCCGCCAGGCATCGCTCCAGCAGGGCCCGGACCGGGGCCCCGATCTCGGGTCGGGAGACCGGCCGCGGCGAAACCGCGGTTCCCCGGCTCATGGCCATGAGCTCGGGGGTGGTGTAGGGGAGCACGCCTTCGATGGCCACGTAGAGGCTGGCTCCCCACCCGAACCAGTCGCCGGCCGGGGTGCACTCCCGTCCCGCCACGGCTTCGGGTGGCAGGAACCCCAGGGTCCCGACCACCGCCCCGGTGCGGGTCAAGGTCCGGTTCCCGGCGCCCCGGGCCAGCCCGAAATCCACCAGCACCGCCCGGTCGTCCCGGGTCAACACCACGTTCGAGGGCTTCACGTCGCGGTGGACGATCCCGAGGGAGTGGACCGCCTGGAGTCCCTCGGCCACCTGGAGGAAGACCCCCAGGAGGTCGATCGGCCGGGTGACCTGCTGGAGGCTGGTGCCGTCGAGGTACTCGAGCACCAGGTAGGGCCCCATCGAGGTGGTCCCGGCGGAGTAGACCCGCACCACATGGGGGTGCTCGACCCGGGCGAGATTCTGCGCTTCGCGTACCAGCCGCTCGGCCAGGGCCGGATCCCGGGCGTCGAGCACCAGCTTGATGGCGACCTGGCGACCCAGGGCCGGCTCCTCGGCCAGGAAGACCATCCCCATGCCCCCGGCGCCCAGCTTCCGGAGCGGTCGGAAGCGGGCGCGCAACTCGGGAGGGAAGTCGGCGGCTGCGAGGTCGGTCATCCCCAGGAGCGTAGCCGGCCTTCCTCGGGTGGGGGCGGTCCGGAAACCGGGGAACCTAGGCCAGCGGTCCGGTCCGTCGCGCCAGCCTCACCACCAGCAGGATCCAGGGCGTGGCGTGGAGCACCAGGTCGAAGACGTCGAGCGGTCGGCGCAGGGTCCCGGCACAGAGCATGCGGAGCTTCTCGAGGACGTGCGGTTCGGGAACGAACGGGGCGAGCCCCAGGGTCAGGCAGAGGACCACCAGGACCGGGACGGGGATGCTGTCGAGGCTCGCCATGACGCCTTCCCTCCCCCGCCGGAGGATACCCGGTGACGGGTGGCTCCGGACGCCACCGGGAAGAACCTCACAGCCTCCGGGCGGCCTCCTCGCGGGAGTAGTGGTAACCACCCAGCGAGCGCCCCTCGGGCACGGTGCGGAGCTCGAGGACCAAGCCCCCATCGAGGCCGAAGTCGAGCAGGGCCGGGTCGCCGACCAGGTCGAGGGCGACGAGACCGGGCGCCAGCCGGACCGCGTGGAGCGGGGCCTGGGTGCGACGGTTCCGCAACGGGAGCGAGGGGTCCCCAAGTGGGTCGCAGGTGTCGGGAAGGATCCCGCGACCCTCCGGGTGGCCGAGCGGGAAGAGGTCGCCCAGGAGTCCGTGGGTCAGGGGTATGCGGTCCCGGGCGTAGGCCGCGGCCACCGTGTCGCGATCGGGCAGGGGACCGAGGTAGGCGTTCCCCGGCGGGCCGAAGGCCCGGATCCAGGCGAGCAGGGCGGGGCGGTAGCCCGGGCTGCCTCGGGAGGGTTCGTACCCGGCCCGGGAGCACAGGTAGCGCACCTCCATGGGCAACCGGGTCTCGGGATCGACCCGGAGGCGCCGCCCCTCGGTGAAGTAGTCGGATCCGCCGCTGGCCTGGTCCTGCCAGTAGTCGAGGGTGGCGCAGAACACCCCGTCGAAGCGGACGAGGAGGAACTGGACCGGACCCGACACGGGCACCGCCAGTTCGATCGCCACCAGCCCCGCGACCAGGCCCAGGCGTCGCCCCGGGTGGGCGGCCCGACCCCTGGCCCGTTCCAGGAGAAGGGTCACCAGCAGACCGTGGAGACCCAGGAAGACGAGGCCGATCGCCAGCGCCCCTCTGCTTCGGTCGAACGGCTGGCCGATCGCCAGTCGCCAGCCCACCCAGGTGGCGAGGAACAGGCCGGCGATCGGCAGCCACGAGGGTCCGAGGCGCGCCAGGTCCCCGGAGGCACCCGGGGCCTCTCCGCCGCCGGAGTCGGGACGCGCCTTTCCGGCCTTCCCCGTCATCGCTGCCACCTCCGTCCGGGAGGACTCCCCCACCGGCCGGAAGGTTCAAGCCACCTGCTGGCCATGGGCTCCCGCATGGCGTAGACTCCCCGGCTCCCCTGCTGGAGCGGAGGTCCTCCATGCTCCGTCGCCTCGTCGGCTACGTCCTCGCCGCCGCGCTCCTGGCCGGGTCCGTCCCGGCCCACGATGCCTCGACCGAGGCCGAGCGGTTCGCCGCCATGGTCTCCGAGCGGATCGCCGCCGATCTCGAGGAAGGCCGCCTCGACGCACCCCGGGAGCTGGCGGAAGCGCTCGAACAGGGTCTGGTCCCCGACGCCGGGCTCGCCACCCGTCTGGCGGGCCTGGCCCGGGAGGCGCTCCGGTCCGCGGCCCTCGAGGACGCCGGGGCCCGCACCCTGGTGGAGAGATTCTCCCGACCGTTGCCGGCCCCCGATCTCGCTCCCACCCCTGCCGACCCGCTGGAGTTCCCCCGCGACGAGGGCGCCCACGGCAAGCTCACCGAGTGGTGGTACTGGGTCGGCCACCTGAAGACGCAAGACGGCGCCCGCTTCGGTTTCCAGATCTGCTTCTTCCGCACCCGGGTCGGGCTCCACTTCATCCATTGCGCGGTCACCGACGAGGCAACCGGACGCTTCCAGCACCGCCGCACCTTCGTGGCTCCCGGCTCGATCACCGCCGCCGAGGACCTCCTCCACCTGGTCTACGGCGAGGCCCGGGCCGAGGGGCGCGCCGATCTGGGAACCCGGCTCCGCTTCCCGGTCGGCGACTACGCGGTCGACCTCTCGCTGACCCCGACCCGCGAGCCGATGCTGGTCAACGGCGACGGCGTGATCGACATGCCCGAGGGCACCGACTCGCGCTACTACTCCCGCACCGCGCTCGCCGCCCAGGGCACCGTGACCCGGGAGGGACAGGCACAGTCGGTGACCGGCCAGGTCTGGTTCGACCACCAGTGGGGGAACTTCATCTGCCTGCTGCGCCCCTGGGACTGGTTCTGCATCCAGCTCGAGGACGGGACCGCCTACAACCTCTTCTCGTTCCGGAAGGCGTTGGGGGCTCCCACCCGATCGCATGTGAACGTGCTCGCCGCCGACGGTTCGCTCCAGGTGGGCACCGCCCTCGACATCCGGCGGGAGCGCTGGTGGCGGAGCCCGAAGTCCGGCAACTGGTACGTGACCGACTGGACCCTGGCGCTGCCCGAGCGGGGCGAGACCCTGCGCATCACGGCCACCCTCGAGGACCAGGAGATGCCGCGCAAGAACCTGCTCGACATCCCCCCGAGCTACTGGGAAGGCAGCTGCACCGCGGTCCGCACCGGCGCCGACGGCTCGGTGGTGCGGGGCCGCAGCTACGCCGAGCACTTCGACTACGCCGAGCCATGGCCCCGGGCCGATCGGTGATCCGGGTCCTCGCCCTGGCAGTGGCCCTTGCCGGGGTCGCGGGGGCCGACCCGGCCAGGGCGCCAGGTACGCCCATCGACGTGGACGCGGCCTGCGGCTTCCTCGATCCCCGGGTGCAGAGCCGGGAGGCGCTCCACCAGGCCTTCGCCGACTGTCTGGCCGGGGTGCGGAGCCGGAGCGAACGGCTGCTCGACGCCCTGCCCGGCCTGGCCCGCCAGCACCAGACCCTGCTCCGGCTCCACCTCTCGGCCCGTGATCGCGCCGGCGCGCTCCAGGTGCACGGGATGGCCATGGACTTCTTCGACGCGGTGATGGCTCGCCCGGACAGCCTGCTGGCCGAATCGACCCGGGCCGCGGTCCTGCTCTGCGAGTACCTGGGGATCAGCCAGGGGCTGCGTCTCGCCATGGTAGCCGGCGAGACCGGCTACCAGGAGGTCCACCACGAGGCGCTGGCCCGCCCCCTGGCGGTGATCACCCGCATGCTCGACGCCCGCACCACCCTGACCCAGAGGTTCCGGGACCGCTTCCTCCAGTTCCAGGGGAGCATGGAGGGGCCGCGGGGACGGAACCGCTTCGGGCTCCCGGTCGAGGGCGACCCGGTCGAGATGCTGCTCGAGGCCATCGGTGACCAGGTCGGCGCCTACCTGGCCGAGGGGCAGGAGCATCCGGCGGGGTCGCTGCTGGCGGCGGTGCGGTTCCGGCTCGATTCCCAAGGGAGCTCCCGGAAGCGCTACCGGGTCCGGGTCGAGCGCGAGCTCGATCGCCTCGAAGCGCGGATCCGCTCCGCCGGCAAGACCACGGGGCGGTAGCCGGACAGGCGATTCCCCTCTTGCCCCGGGCCGCGTTTCCTTGCCTTCCCTCCCATGGATCCCGAAGACACCCCGGCACCCCGACTCCTCACCTCCGCAGACCAGGCGGAGCTGGAAGCCTTCCTGCTGCCCCGGATGGAGTCCTCGCTCTTCCTGCTCTCGAACTCGCGGGCTGTCGGCATGGACGACCACGGCGGGTACCGCCAGGGGACCTACCTCGGCCTGCCCGGCCACGGGCCGCTCGCCGGGGTCGTCTGCCTGTGCTGGAACGGGAACCTCCTGCTCCAGGCTCCCGGTCCCGAACTCGAACCCCTGGTCGAGGCCGCGGTCGGACCCGGGCGCCGGGAGCTTGGCGGCCTGGTGGGACCGGCTGCCCAGGTGGCACGAGCACTGGCGCTCCTCCGTCCGCCCGCCGAGCGGGTCCAGATGGACGAGACCGAAGGGCTCTACCGCCTCGACCTGGCCGAATTGCGATCTCCGGCCGACCTGGCGACGGGTCGTGTGGAGGCCCGCCGGACCCGGGAGGACGACCTCGAGCTGTTGGCCGCCTGGCACCTGGCCTACGCCCTGGAGGCGCTGGGCGCCAAGGACGGGCCCGAGGTGCGGGACAAGGCCCGTCGGGACGCGGCCCGCGGGGTGGCCGAGGGGATCGGGTGGGTGGCCACGGTCGACGGGCAGCCGGTCGCCATGAGTTCCTTCAACGCCACCCTGGCGGACGCGGTGCAGGTGGGAGGCGTCTACACCCCGCCGGAGTCCCGGGGTCGGGGCTATGCCCGGGTGGCGGTTGCGGCCTCGCTGGCAGCTTCCCGCGACGCCGGGGCCCGGCTCGGCGTGCTCTTCACCGGCGAGGCCAACATCCCGGCGATCCGGGCCTATGCCGCCCTCGGATTCCGGCTCGTGGGCGACTACCGGATCGTGCTGCTCCGGCCTGCGGAGCCGAGCGGCAGCCGGTGCCAGGGGCCGGTTCCCGGCGTCGACGGGCGCGACCCACAGGAGGAGTAGGTTCGACCCATGCGTCCCTTCCTCCTGATCGTCCTGCCTCGCCTCTTCGGGGCCGCCACCCTCCTCTCGGCCGTCCTCGGTGCCCTGAACCTCGCCTTCGGGTGGAGCCTGGCGGTCAAGATCGGCGGGTCGACCATCGACCCTCCCGAGGACGCGGTCGGCCTGGTGGTGATCGCGGTGCTCGGCGGCCTTTCCTTCGCCTTCGCCGAAGCCGTCGAGCGCGACCTGGTGGGCGAACTGCGCCGGCGCGGGCCCAAGGCCTGGGCGGCGGTGGCACTGGCGGTCGTCGGCCTCGCCGTCCTGGTCCCCACGGCCCTGGAGAGGATGTTCCACGGGAGCCGGGCCGAGTGGGCCGCCGCGACTGGTCGGGTGGAGGCGCTGGGCGAGGAACTGGCGGGGTCGGGCGATCGGAAGGCCCTCGCCACCCGGCTGCTGCGCAGTGCCGCCATCTCCGACCAGGTGGAGGCGACCCGGCTCCTCCTCGAAGCCGGCGCCGATCCGAACGCCCGCGAACCCGAGGGGCTGCCGGTGCTGGGCCGGGCCGTGCTCCAGGGTGCCGAGCGCGTCACCGGCCTCCTCCTGGAGCGCGGTGCCGATCCCAACGGGCCCGACGCCCATGGCTCGACGCCTCTCCATGTGGCGGCCGGGTACGGCAACCTCGACGACGAGCAGCGCCTCCGCCTGGTCGAGATGTTGCTCGCCAGGGGAGCGGACCCGACCCGCAGGAACCGCTTCGACATCGATCCCCGCAAGCTGGCGACCCAGGCGGGGAATCCCAGGGTGGCCGAGCGTCTGGCGCGTCGCTGACGGGGCGCTCCGCCACCGTGGTCACATCCCGAAGAAATCCTCGTCCCCGCCCGCGGGAAGCAGGGCCTCGATCCCGGCGGCTTCCAGGAAGGCTCGGGCAGTCGAGCTGCCCACCGGCTGGGAGGGCTCCCTGGGGGGCTGCCAGCGCGGGAGCCGGAAGCCCAGCAGGGACCGCTCCACGCCCCCGACGGTGACCTTGCCCTGCAGGAGCGGGGCCGTCCCCTCACGGTAGGGACGTTCCACGAGCCGGAGCGCGACCTGCCCGATCAGTCGGGAGGATGGCCGGGCGGAAGCCTCTCCGCCAGGGGAGTCCTCGAGTGCCAGGCCCCGTTCTCCACCGGGCAGCCCGGGTGGGGTAGCGCCGGGGACTGCCCCGGGCGTCACGACCAGCCCGGCCGAGATGCCGACCAGTCGTCGCCCGGGAGCTCCCTCCGACTCCGACCTCGCGCCTGGCCCCGGGGCCGTCGCGGCCGGGATCGGGACCGGGACCTCCTCCCAGCTGGCGCGGACGGAGACGAGCCGGTAGGTCGAGCCGGCGAGCACCAGCGAGCCGGTCAGGTTCTCGGGGATCCGGCCTCCGCCGCGGGCGGTGACGGCCAGCCCCGCCAGCTGCATCCGGGTCCCCGCGATCGCGAAGCCCCGGAACCGGAGGAGGTACCAGCCGGGCTCTCCGGGGCGGGGGAGGCTCGGCTCGCCCCCGGCACCGGTCGGTGCCTGGGCCCTCGCAGGCGGTGTCCCGGCGAGCAAGAGGAGGAAGAGGAACGAGGCGATGCGCTGACGGAGGAGCAAGTTCGAGACCCTTTCGACCTCGCGAGGAGGCCCGCATCCGGGTTCCACCTCGGACCCCGGTGTCCCGGATCACGCAAGAGCGGTGCCTACCCGCCGACTCCCGGTTGGATCTGGGGCAGGTCCGGCCATCGGGCGCGGACGGTCGCCGCCAGCTCCGGGAACTCTGCCTCGAGGAGGAGCGCGACCGGCTCCCGGAAGGGCAGGACGGCCTCCCTGCGCCGCGGGTCGGAACGGGCTCCCATGTGGAGGGAACTCCCCAGGTAGACCGAGAGCAGATGCCGGCGATCGTCCCGGACACAGCTCTCGCGGCTGACGCTGAGGATGTCCTCGAGCCAGGGGACGAGGTCCGAGGGACGCTCCTCGCGATGGAGAAATCGCACCGACAGGAAGACCGCGGTCTCGCGGATCCGCCGGGCGTCAGGATCGTTGCGGGGATCCCCGATCACCCGGAGGAGCCGGTCCCGGATCCTCCCTGCCAGCTCTCCCCGGGGCAGGCCGAGGAGGGTCCTGGTCTCCTCGATCCGGCAGAGCACGATCAGCTCGGCCATCCGGCCCTCGAGGCAGTCCGGGAGCCCCGGCATCTGCAGGGAGAAGGGGAGGAGCAGGCTGGCTCCGATCCTGGCCATGCCGAGACCGTAGGTAGCGTTCTGGACGGAGAGCAGGAAGAGCACGCCCATGCGTTGGGACGGCTCCCGGCGGAGCGACTCGGCAGCCAGGGCAAGGGCGGTGCGAAAGCGGGCGTGGGCCTGCGAATAGGTGGCGGCGACCGCGATCCGGTCGCGGTCGCTGCCGTAGCGGACAAGCTGGGCAGCGACCCTAGCCGACGGGTCGGCAGCGACCTCCGTCATCAGGTCACGGACCCGACGGAGCTCCTGCAGGTAGCGTCCGGCAAGTCCTCCCAGCATCCTGGGCGCCTCGACCCAGGCCGCCAGGAGGGGGTCGAGCTCGGTTCGCTCCGACTCGGTGAGTTCGAGGGGATCCGTCGCGGACCGGCCCGGCTCCAGGGCCAGGAACGGCGCCGGCAGGTCCACCTGCCGGTAGACGGCATCGACCTCGGCGAGTTCCTGGAGCGCTTCCTGGGAGAGTCGGTCGGGGTCTCCTCCGGCATCGAGCCAGGCTGCCACCTCGGTCACCGCCGCGATCGCGCCGGCACCCACCCCGAAGCGGGTCGGATCCGCGTCCCGATCCGTATCGGCCTTCCCCGCCGAGGCCTCGAGCCAGGTCCCGAGCTGGCTCCGGGCCCGGTCGCCGAGCCGGGGCCAGGGAGAGAGGAGGGAGGGGGCAAGGGTCGGAGGGCCTGCGCCAGGGACCGGTGGCGTCGGCCCGGGGGCGCCCGTCCCGTCCTGGCCGACTCCGATCCAGGATCGCGAGGCCATCGCCAGTCCCAGGACCGTGATCAGCGTCGAGGTCGCCAGCATCGCTCCTCTCCGGGACCCGAGGCGGGGCGATCGGCCCTGTGGGGTATCGACCTCCAGTTCCATGGCCAGGACAGGGGGCGCCCCGGCCCCGGGACGGTCGGACGGCTCGAGGCCCTGGTCCTCGTCGAGCGTGAGGGTCGGATCCTCCGCGAACCGATCGGGTACGCCGGGGTCGCGACCCATGGCGGACCGCAGTCCGTCCCGGGCTTCGGTCGCGCCTGCCGGACGTCCGGTCCGGGTCTTGGCAATCATCGATTGGACCCAATCGCCGAGTCCGTGCGGTAGGCCGGGAACCACCGTGGAGAGGTGGGGAGGAGTCTTCAGGAAGTGCGCCTGGAGGACTTCGGGGATCTCCCTGGACATGAAGGGGTGCGATCCGGAGAGGAGGCGGTAGGCGATCAGCCCGACCGCATAGAGGTCGTCCCTCGGTTCGGCCGGCTCGCCGTTGATCGGGTCGGGGGCCATGTAGAGAGGCGTCCCGACCAGGATCCCGTCGGCGGTGAGTGCGGTCACGTCGCCCTCGCAGAGGGCGAGACCCAGGTCGAGGATGCGGAGATCGCCCTCCGGCGTGACGAGCAGGTTCCCGGGCTTCAGGTCCCGGTGGACCACACCGGCGCCGTGGACCGCCTCCAGGCCCGCGAGGACCTGCTCGAGGAGGTCCACGACCTCGGCCACCGACATGCGGCGGCGGGTACCCTGGCGCTCCTCCTCCAGCAGCTCCGCCAGGCTTCGTCCCTGTTCATCGGGATAGACCATCCATGCAACCGGGGATCGGGTGCCGTAGTCGAGCAGGCGGATGACGTTCCGGTGGCGGAGGTCACGGAGCACTCTGGCCTCGCGCCGGAACCGCTGCTCGGACGCCGGAGTTGCCAGCGAGCCCGAGCGCAGGACCTTCACGACGACGCGTCGATCCAGGCTGCGCTGGACCGCCAGGTACACCGATGCCT
Source organism: uncultured bacterium (assembly GCA_964403795.1). Lineage (GTDB taxonomy): Bacteria > Muiribacteriota > UBA6191 > CAZXTJ01 > CAYOHP01 > CAYOHP01. Next base: position 20,954 of record CAYOHP010000074.1, read on the forward strand.
GGGCTCCGCCACCCAGCAGTCGGAGGGGGACGTACCCGGTCCCGAGCTCCTCGGGGAAGCCGCCGACCCCCTCGGCTCCTGGGTCTCGGGTCACTTGTCCGGCCGGAGCTTGCGGAGCCGGCGGTAGAGCGAGGACGGGCTGATCCCCAGGAGGCGGGCGGCCCTCTCCCGGTTGCCGCCGGCGCCGGCGATGGCTTCCAGGACCTGGGCATCGGAGAGCCGGGCGATCCTGTCCTGGGCTGTCTCCAGCACCTGGGCCGGATCGGAGGAAGGGTCCAGGCCGGGCACCGGCGCCTGCGCCTGCGCCTGTGCCTGCGCCTGCGCCGATCCTCGGGTCCCGTCCGACGAGGCGAGACCAGGACCGCGCTCGCCGGTGGGCTCGAGTCCGAGGTCCTCCGCCTGGATCCCGGGACCTCGAGCGAGGGCGGCCGCCCGCGCCAGCACTTGCTCCAGCTCCCTCACGTTGCCCGGCCACGGGTAGGCCTCGAGGGCCCGGATCGCCGAGTCCTCCAGGCGCATGCCCTCCGGCAGGAGTCCCGCCGCGAGTTCGGCCAGATCGCCCTCGCGCTGGCGCAGTGGCGGCACCCGGAGGCAGGCACCGGCCAGCCGATGGTAGAGATCGCGACGAAAACGTCCGGCCTCGATCTCCGCTGCCAGGTCTCGGTGGGTGGCGGCCAGGATCCGGACCCGGACCCTGTGGGTCGCATCGCTACCGAGCGGGCGGACCTCGCCCTCCTGGAGGATCCGCAACAGTTGAGGCTGGACACCCAGCGGCAACTCCCCGATCTCGTCGAGGAAGAGGGTTCCCCCGTTTGCCTCGCGGAAGGCTCCCCGACGTTCCCGATCCGCCCCCGTGAAGGCGCCCCGGGTGTGCCCGAAGAGTTCGCTTCGGGCCTGGGTCTCGTCGCCGAGGAGGCCGCAGTCGACCACCCGGTAGGGAGCCCTGGGACCTCGACCGGCGGCATGCAAGGCCCGGGCGACCAACTCCTTGCCGGTGCCGGTCTCGCCCTGGACGAGGACCGCGAGGTCGAGGGGGCCGAGCCTTTCGATCAGCGCGAACAACCGGCGCATGGCAGGGCTGGAGCCTCTCATGCCCGGACACGCAGGCCCCGTCCCGAGTGGCATGGGTACCCGCTGCCGTCGCAGGGCCAGCACCGTGGCTCCGATCCGGAGCGGTACGTCGAAGGGGAGCTCGGCGTGGCGGACCCGGAGTCCGGCCAGGGTCACCCCGGACTTGCTGTCGAGATCTCGGACGTACCAGCCGGTTCCGGTGGGCTCGATCCGGAGGTGTTCCCGGGAGACCAGGGGATCCCGGAGCCGCAGATCGGCCTCCGCACCGCGCCCGATCACCAGTGGGGAATGGGTCACGGTCCGCTCGCTCCCCTTGTCCGGTCCGGACTCGACGACCAGGATCGCGGTCTGGACGACCAAGGTGGGGCCGCCGTCGCCTGCGACGACCTCGGTCCAGGTCGCCTCGGTCTCGCCAGCCTTCCCGGGGGGAGCCACGCCCTCCACTCTACCGCGTCCCGGTCCGGCTCGCGACCTGGAAGCCGGCTCCCGGAGCCAGGTCCCGAGCCGGCGGGCGACCCGCGGCAGGCTCCGTTCAATGGCTGTCGTCGCCGGGGATGCCAGCCTGCGGGCCGGACCCGGACCCGGAACTGGAGCCGACGCCGTAGCCTTCGGCGGAGCCCGGGCTGCCGAGGAACCCGCCTCCCATGGCCCCGGCATCCGCGAGCAGACCTCCTCCTTCGGATCCGTGTCCTCCCAAGGAGCCTCCCCCCATTCCTCCGGCATCGGTGAGCATTCCTCCCCCCTCGGATCCCGGATCCCCGGGGAACTCGCCACCCATCCCGAGGGGACCGCTGACGCCGCCTCCCATCGCGGGTCCGGTCGATGGCGTCGGACGGGCGAGGGGAGCCGGGGCCGGCGCGGCGATTCGGGTTGCCGTCGTCGTCGGCGTCTTCACCAGGGCCGCACCGACCGATGGCGCCAGGGCCTGCTGCGCCGCGCCCGCCATCCCCCCCGGCGACCCGCATCCCGAACCCATGATCGTGATCACGATCCACCCGGAGACCAGGACCACTCGCTGGACGTTCTTCTGCATCGGAGGACCCCTCTCGGCTTGGCAGTCGGGGGCCCGGAATGGAAGATCCGTGCCGGAGATCGCGAGGACGATCGGTGCACTCCGGCAGCGGGTCCCCGGCGACTGTCAGTACTGCCAACGCGGTCAGCCCTGCCGACGCGGTCACCCGGTCCGGCTCCGGGCTACGCTCTTCCCGTGGCGCTCCTCGGCCCGATGCAGGATCTGCTCTTCGCCCGCCTCTACGGGCGCTTCATGCGCCGGTACCACGCCTGGATGGAGCCCCGGAAGCGGTCCATGTTCGCGGGAGTCGCAGGGACCGTGGTGGAACTCGGCCCGGGGCCCGGGCCCAACCTCCCGCTCCTGCCCGCCGGGATCCGCTGGATCGGGATCGAGCCAAACGGTTTCATGCACGGGACCCTGGCAGCCCGGATGAGGGAACACGGGATCTCGGGCGAGATCCGGGGCGCGGGCGCGGCGGCGACCGGTCTCCCCGACGGTTCGGTCGATGTGGTGATCTCCACGCTGGTGCTCTGCACCGTGCCCGACCCAAAGGCCGCGCTCCGGGAGGTCCTGCGCATCCTCAAGCCGGGAGGGCGCTTCCTGTTCAGCGAGCACGTGGCCGCCGAGCCAGGGAGCTGGCTCCGCCTGGCCCAGAAGCTGGTGAGACCCTTCTGGATCCTCTGCGGCGACGGGTGCCGGCCGGACCGCGACACCTTGGGAGCGATCCGGGAGGCGGGATTCGCCTCGGTGGAGGCGTCCGGACTTCGCATCCCGGTCCCGCCCGCGGTGCGGCTGGTGTCCCCGCACGTCGAGGGCGTGGCCGTACGCGGCTGAGCCTCCCGGACCTCGGCTCCGACCCATGACCGGGGTCGGGAGGGACCGTCCGGATGGGTGGTGGCGACCCTCCAGGACGCGAGAAACCGCTTCCCGAGCGGCTGGCATGCGGCTTGCGACATTCCGTCCCGTCCTGGCGGACATGGAGCAGGGCGGAATCGGAGCGACGATGGCGCGGCGGGCGCGACTCGGGTCCTCGGTCTGGAGACGGGTGGCCATGCTGGTCCTGGGTGCGACCTCGACGTTCGCCCAGATGGGCCAGGACCCGGGAACGGATCCCGGGACCGCGGCGCCCGGCACCGTGGGCACGAGGGCTGGCCGGGCCTCGGTCGAGGGAGCCTCCGCGGCAGGCCATGGGGCCGCCTTGTTCCGGCCCCGGGTCCTGGTGGTCGTGTACGACCCGGACCTGCCCGGGAAGGGCCATCCGGTCTCCACCGAGCTGGCGGCGAACGATCCGGGCCCGCTGGTCGACGGCTTCGTCGCCGGTGTCCGGCAGGCCAGTGGCGGGATGGTCGCCTACCAGGTGGTGGCCACCGAGGTGCGGCGGGACTTCCCGCCCCACGAAGGCGGGTTCCGTTGGACCCCGGACGCCTACCTCGAGTACCGGGCGGCCCTCGCGGCTCCGGAAGGCAGCCGTGCCGCACCGGCACGCCAGCCTCCTCCCTCCGACTACCGGGCGCTCGACCGGGAGAACCGCCTCTCCGAGCGGGTCCGGGCAGGCGAGATCGACGAGGTCTGGTTCTTCGGCTTCCACGGTTTCGAATGGAACGAAAGCTGGATGTACGGACAGGGAGCGTTCTGGATCAATGGTCCGGCGATCCCTGACGACAGCACCCCGCCCTTCGCGGTCTTCGGCTTCAATCTGACCCGCGGTCTCGGGTGCATGCTCCATGACCTCGGCCATCGCATCGAGAGCACCATGGACCGGGTCTTCGGCGGTCGGGAGCTCGGCGATCCCGAAGGCAACCCGTGGGAGCGCTTCGTCGCCATCGACCGGGACCATCCGGGGAGGGCCGGCGTGGGCACGGTCCACCTCCCCCCCAATGCGATCGAGGAGTACCAGGATGATCGGCCGGTCCGGGTGGCCAGCACCGCCGAGGACTGGCTCGCCTACCCGGAGCTCACCGGGCGGACCACGGAGATCGGGCCGGAAGCCTGGGGGGGCGCCGCTGGCGACTGCCAGGAGGCCCACATCCGGTGGTGGTTGGCCCACCTCCCCAGGGCTCCCGGGAAGGGCGGGCTCGACGGTCGGGACGGCACCGAGAACAACTGGTGGAAGTACGTCTACGGGTTCCGGGACTACCGGAAGCTCACCGGGGGCAGCCTGCTCGACCGGCTGCGGCGAACGGTCCGCCGCCACGTGTCGGAAGCGGTGTCCGGGCTGCCCCGGCTCGTCTCCCTGCCGTGGCTGGGCCTCTTCCCCAAGCTGCGTCCCTAGGAACCGTGCCGGGGCCTTCGCCTCCCGCCGGCTCCCCGGCTATCCCTGCTGCCATGCCTTGATGGCCGCGATCGGCCAGACCAGCATCAGCATGTTCACGACCAGCGAGTCGCGGATCCATGCCAGGAGCGCCAGCTCCGTCGCCAGGAAGACCGCGAGCGCCCGGTCCCGTCCCAGCCGGTAGGCCACCGCCATCCCGGTGCCGCAGCAGGCCAGGTCCCCCATGGAGTTCAGGATCGAGTCCCCCGAGTACTCGAGGCTGGCGGTGTTGGCCCGGTAGCGGGCGATCACCAGGGGCGAGTTCTCGATCAGCTCCCAGGCGCCCTCGAGGGCCACGGCCGCCGGCAGCAGGGTCGCCAGGCCGAGGATCCCCCAGCCCCGGGCCCGGCCGACCAGGGAGAGCACCGCCAGGAACAGGAAGCCGTGGAGCAGGTGGGTGAAGGAGTAGGGGTCCAGGAAGTGCTGGGAGGTGTGCGGGCTCCAGGCGGACCCATGCCAGATCCTGGTGGCGTCGCCCCGGAGGCAGAGCGGGTCGCGACCGAGCCAGGCCAGCAGGCCGGCGGTGACCGCCGCGATCCCCATCACCCGAGCCGCAGTGCGGCGATCCGGGCCTTCTGCCATGACCCTCCCCGTGCGAGCGTAGCAGGCGGTCCGAGCCTCCGGCGTTGCACGCTCCCCTGGGCTCCGGGCACGCTGGCCGCGTGGGCGAGTACCGGGTGCCGATCACGATCGCGATCCGCCACCTCGACGCCGCGCCCGATCCCGAAGGGCCGGATCCCGAGGCCACCCTGCTCGGGGAGGTGCTTCTCTCGCCCGAGGTGAGCCGCCTCGGGACGCCTCGCAGTGTGCTCGGGGAGGGGCTAGCCGAGAGCCTACGGGTCCGGCTCGAACGCCAGGGCCCCAAGGATGCGCAGGCCCGGGTCCTCCCCGGGGAGCCGGCGGTGCTTGCGATCGACCTCGCGGTCCCGGTGCCGCGGGGCAGCCGGTCATGGACCGGACCCTTCCCGCTCCGGCTGCACGCGGTCCGCTGGCGTCACGCCCCTTCCGGCCCCTGGGTCGCCCGACTCCCGGCACTCGGCATCGAGGTGACGGCCCAGCGGGAAGAGGACCTCCAGAAGATCCTCGAGCGCCACGCCGAGTTGGCCCTGGCCCGGCGGCCCGCCGGGGTCCCGCTCCCGGACCTCGTGGAGCTCGACCGGGAAGCGGCGCTCACCCTGGAGACCCGGGCCGTGGCCGCTTCGCTCCCCACGCCCCTGGAGGCAGCGCGCTCCGGATCCGGCGCCTTCCCCGGGGAGGCAGGGGGAGCCGGGACCGGCGCCGACGTCGAGGGCGAGCTCGCCCGGGTGGCCGACGACCTGCGGGCCGGCGCCGCCCGCCGCCAGCGTGCCCGTCGCGGCCGTCCCTGGCAGGCGGCCTACGCCTGCGAGGCCCGGGTCGAGGCCCTGGCCCGGCGGGTCGCCGATCCCGCCCGGCCCTGCCTGCTCCTGGTCGGCGAATCGGGCTCGGGGAAGAGCGCCCTGGTCGAGGAGCTGGCCCGCCGGGCCGCCCAGCTCGGGCTCGCCGACCGCCCGGTCCTGCGCACCTCCGGGGCCCGCCTGGTCGCCGGCATGGGCGGCTTCGGCGAGGGACCCGAGCGGGTCCGCAGGCTGGTGGCCGAGGCGGCCCGACGGGACGCGGTCCTCGACCTCGGCAACCTCTTCGAGCTCTCCCAGGTGGGACGGGGCGAGGGGGACTCGACCGGGCTCGCCGGCTGGCTCCGGGGATCGCTCGACCAGGGTCGCTTCACCGCCCTGGCAGAGGCCACTCCCGGCGAGAAGGCTCGGCTCGAGCGCGACGAGCCGCGCCTCCTCTCGGCCTTCGAGTCGATCACGGTCCCGGGTGCGGGAGCCGGCGAGATGTTGGAGATCCTGGCGGCCGTCGCCCGGGAGGACGCCCACCCGGGGGCTCCCGAGCCGGTCGAGCCCGCGGCACTCGTCCGGGTCCGCGACCTCTACGCCCGCTACGCGCCCTACTCGGCCCGACCCGGTCTACCGGTCCGTTTCCTCCGGGACCTGCTTGCCGGCCGGGACCGGGATGCCGGAGCGGTGGATCTCGCCGACGTGGAGGCCGCCTTCGGGAGGGCCACCGGGCTCCCCGACGTGCTGCTCCATGACGCCCGCCCGCTGCCGGTGGAGCCGCTCCGGGTCCGCTTCTCGGAGCGGATCCTGGGCCAGCCCGACGCGGTCTCGGTGATCGCCGACGCGATCGTGGCGGTGAAGTCCGGGCTGGCGCGCCCGGGGCGACCGCTCGCCTCCTTCCTGCTCGCCGGTCCCAGCGGGGTCGGCAAGACCGAGACCGCCAAGTGCCTGGCGGAGTTCTTCTTCGGGGATGCCGCCCGTCTCACCCGCCTCGATCTCTCGGAGTACGCCGACGCCGGCTCGGCCTCGCGCCTGGTGGGCAGTCTGGGGCGAGGGCGCGACGGGGAAGGCGTTCTCACCGCCCGGATCCGGGAGCAGCCCTTCACCGTGCTCCTCCTCGACGAGCTGGAGAAGGCCCATCCCGACGTGTTCGACCTGCTGCTCCAGGTGCTGGGAGAGGCGCGCCTCACGGACGGCTCGGGTCGACTGGCGGACTTCGGGTCCACGGTGGTGGTGATGACCTCGAACCTGGGTGCCGGGGAGTTCGGGAGGGCCGTCCCCGGCAAGCCCGGCGAGGGAGGCAGTCCGGCCCGCCTCGATCCCGAGGGCGCGGTGCGCCACTTCACGGCCGCGGTGACCGATTGGTTCCGACCCGAGCTGGTGGGTCGGATCGACCGGATCGTCCCCTTCCTCCCCCTGGAGCGGGACACCCTGCGCCGGTTGGCGGCCCGCGAGCTGGCGGAGCTCACGGCCAGGGAAGGCCTGGCGGCGCGCCCGATCACGGTCCAGGTCGCCCCGGAGGCCTTGGACGTGCTGGTCGGCCTGGGGCATGACGCGCGGTACGGGGCCCGACCGCTCAGGGCCGCGGTGTCGCGTCATGTGGGGGTCCCCCTCTCGGTACTGCTGAACGAACGGTCCCGGGAGACGGCCTGCACCGTCCGGATCGAGGCCGCCTCCGGCGGCGAGCTCTCGCTCCGGGTCGAAGAATCCGGCGGCGAGGCCGAACGGGCCCGCCAGGCGGGTCTCGCCTCCCGCCGCCAGGCCGCCGATTCCCTGTCCCGCCTGCGGCGCCGGATCGCCGCCCTGCTCCGCTCCGATCGGCTGGCCGTGCTCCGCGACGAGCGCGACCGGCTGGTGCGCGGCATGGCGCGCCGCGTCAAACGGCGCGGGCGGGTGTCACGGCCCCCCTCGGCCGAGGAACTGACCCGCCTCTCCCGCCTGGAGCCGGTGCTCTCGGGGCTGGACCGGTTGGCGGCCCGGCTCGAGGCCGCCGAGGACCGCTCCGTGCTCCGGCTGGCGGCCTCGCTGGCCGGGATGGGCGGGCCCGCCCCGTCCCCGCCCGGCGCCGGGACGGCTCCCCGGGAGGGCGATCCGGCCGCCGCCCCCGGGGACGAGGAGGCCGCCTCGGCCTTCGCCGCCGGCGTCGAGGACGCCCTCCTCGATCTCCTCGGCCTCCAGGTCCCGGATCCCGACCGGATCACCCTGCTCCTGGCCGGCCGTCATGGTCCGTCGCGTCATGAGCTGGCGACCGCGATCCTGGCGGCCGCCCGCTGGCTCGTCGGTCCCGACGGCGACCTCACGGCCCGGGCCGTGGGCTACCGGCTGGGGAAGGCCGCGGCCCCGGCCCCGCCCGGCTCCCCGCTCGGGTCCGGGTCGGCCGATGTCCCGCCCGAGGTGCTGGTCGGCTCCCTCCTCCAGGCCGAGGACCTGCTCGCCCGCGGCCCCGGCGAGGGCCTGGGGCTGGGGCTCGAACTGGTCGCCCCGCGCCTCGCGCTCCGGCTCTCGCCGGCGGCCGGCAGCTGGTTGGTGACCGGTCCCCAGGGTCCCGAGCAGGTGGTGGTCCGGGCCGTAGCCGAGCGGCTCGCGGCCTGGCGTCCGACGGTCGTCGATCTCGACCTCCCGCTCGCCCGGGCCCAGGACCAGGACCGGGTGGTCCGGCTGGCGACCCGGGAGCTGGAGGACCGTCGCCTGGGACGCAGCTTCCCCTGGAGCGGGCGGGAACTGGGACGGGTGCTGGCCCGGGCCTTCGCCGAGGCCCTGGCCCGCCGGCTGGCCGAGGAGTTCCCGGGATGAGGTTCGAGCTGCCTGTGGTGCTGGTGGAGGGCGAAGGGGTCGAGGCCCGGGCCCTCTTCGTCCCCGACATCTCGGCCCGGGCGGCGTCCCGCGGCCTGGCCCTGGAGCGCCTGGCCCGCGACCTCTCCGCCCGGCTCGAGGCCGCGGCCCGGGAGGAGCGCCACGACCGGCTCGCCACCTGGACCTTCGCCCCCGAGGTCGAGGCCCACGCCCTCCCGCTCCGGCTCGAACTCCGGCGCCGTGCCCCAGAGATACGGGTGCTGGTGGCGGCCTTCCGGCACAAGGGAACCCGGGTGGCGCTCTTCCCCCGGCAGCCCGACCTCTGGTTCACGGTCGACCGGGGCAGCGAGCTCCCGGCCCGGGCTGCCGAGGTGCTCGCCCATCACCTGCTCGCCCGGGAGAAGCAGGGGGAGGAGGTCGATCCCGACGCCCTCGGGCTCGCCTCCCGCGATCGGGTCCGGATCGAGCGCCTGGAGCTCGACGTGGCGGTGCCCTCGAAGCACCTGCCGAGGCCTGCCGCCTCCCCGTTCGCCTTCCTGGGGCGACCCGCCACCCGTTCCGGCGCCGAGGAACTCGCCCGGGTGGGACGGCATCTCAATCGCCTGGTCCCGGACGGGTTGCAGAGGGCCTACGGCCGGGACCCCGAGGTGGCGGAGCTGCTGGAGGCCCTGGCCCCCGCCCGGCCTGCCCCGCGGCGCAGCCTGGTCCTCCTGGGGCCGCCCGGGGTCGGGAAGACCGCGGTCCTCGGCGAGGCCGTGACGCGCCTCATGACGCGCCCGGTCGGTGCCACCGGCAAGCGCAAGGCACCCGAGGTCTGGTCGATCTCGCCGCCGCGCCTGGTCTCCGGGATGAGCTTCGTCGGCCAGTGGGAGGAGCGGGTCCTGGCCATCCTCGGGGAGTGCGAGAAGAAGGGTCGGGTGCTCGCCTTCACCGACCTGGTCTCGCTCTTCCACATCGGGATCTCGGCCTCCTCCTCGCTGGCGGTGGCCACCGTGCTCGCGCCATGGATCGAGGCCGGCCGCGTCATGGTGGTCGGCGAGGCGACCCCCGAGGAGTTCTCCCGGGTGCGGGAACTCTCCCGCGGCTTCGCCGACCTCTTCCGCATCCTCCCCATCCGTCCCCAGGACCGGGCCACCGCCATGACCACGGTGCTCTCGGTGCGTCGCGACCTGGAGGCGAAGACCGGGTGCCGGATCGCCCCGGGCCTCCTGGCGAACCTCCCCGAGGCTGCCCGGCGGGCCTTCGACCGGGCCAGCCCGGGGGCGGAGGTGGAGCTCCTCCAGCGGGTGGCGAAGCGGCACGCCGGGAAGGACGCCGGCGAGGACCAGCTCCTCGACGAGCTGGCGGAGGCGACCGGGCTCTCCCATGCCTTCCTCGACCCCCGCTTCCCCATGCCGCGGGAGCGGATCCGGGCCGGGATCGCGGGCCGGGTGGTGGGCCAGGAGGCGGCCGTGGACGCGCTCGCCGACGCCGTCTCGGTGGCGAAGGCCCGCCTCGAGGACCGGGGGCGACCCCTCTCGGTCTTCCTGTTCCTCGGCCCCACCGGGGTCGGCAAGACCGAGTGCGCCAGGACCCTGGCCCGGGTGCTGTTCGGCGCCGATCGGGGCATGGTCCGCTTCGACATGAACCAGTACCGGGATCCCGGCGCCGCCCTGCGCCTGGTCGGGGGACGGGGACGCCCCGAGGGCGAGCTCGTCTCGGCGGTCCGGCACCGCCCCTGGTGCGTGCTGCTGCTCGA
>CAYOHP010000075.1:0-31059 GCA_964403795.1 uncultured bacterium
AGGTGGCCCATCGGGCCACCTCCAGAGTGGTCTTCCCCGGGCGGAGCCCGGGGCGCTCCGGCTCTGCCCTCATCCTCCCTGGCTCCTACCGGGGGGGCGTGAGGACCACCGAAGGCAGTTTCCCGGGACGACCTCCGCGTGCTGCACTCGGGGCGTGAACCAGGCACGCATCGGGTTGCGGGCATGACGGAGACGGTTCCCCCGGGCGCCTCGCGCCCGCCCCCCGGGCCTGCCACATCGGCGGGGACTGCTGCGCCCAGGGCCGAGAAGACCCGCGACCAGAGGGCACGCTTCGCCGATCCGGCCGTCGCCCGCCGCAACCTCTACCTGCTCGGGTTCATGGTCGTGATCCTCTACTCGGGGGTCCTGCCGAGCCTGCAGGGACCCCTCGAACGCCTGTGGCGGGCGGTGCAGTTGGCCAGGTCCTGGGGCTATGACCGGACGCTCCGGGCCCACCGCTCCTGGTTCCCCGCCGTCGACCCGCCCACGGTCTGCGTGATCGCCATCGACGACTACGCCCTGCAGCGCTACGGGCGATGGCCATGGCGTCGCAACGTGGTCGCCAACCTGATCCGCAAGCTCGATCGGCTGGGGGCCCGCACCATCGCCCTCGACATGTTGCTGGCCGAGCCGGATCCCAGTTTCCGCCAGAACCTGTCCAGCCTGGCCGGCGAGATCGACGATCCCGCCCTGTCGCGCCTGCTCGCCGATTCGGAAGTCTCGCTCGAGGCCCTCCGGACCGCGGCCGCCGAGGACCGCCTCTCGGGCAGCGAGCCGGCCCGGAAGCTCCGGATCCTGCTCGAGAGGGAGGGGCCGGACGGCGAGCTGGAGGCCGCCATCCGGGAGGCCGGGAACGTGATCCTCGGCTCCATCCTCCAGTTCCGCGGCAGCCGCGACCAGGGAAGCTCGTGGCTGAATCCGGAAGAAGGCCAGCTCATCCCTCGCAATGCCGCCGACTTCCTGACGCTGCGGGGAGTCGTAAGGGGCACGGCCGAACTCGATGAACTCTGGCGGCACTCCATGCTCGGCGATGCCTTCCTCCAGGCCGGGGGCGTGACCACGGTCCCGCTGGGGATGGTCTCCGGGATCGACACGATCCAGCTGGCGGAGAGCCGAGAGGACCGGGCTGCACAACGGGTGGTGACCCGGGCCCGCCAGGCCTTCCTCCAGGGCCTCCGTACCCTGGCCTTCCGCAGCCAGGTCGTGGAAGGCCTCCACGTTCCGCTGGGACGACTGGCGGCCGCGGCGGCCGGGGTCGGGTACATGAACGACGACGTCGAGGAGGACGCGGTCGTCCGCACCATCTCGATGGCCAAGGCCTTCGACAACCACCTGGTGGCCAGCCTTTCGTTCGCAGCCGTGGCCCATTCGCTGGGCGGGCGTCCGGAGGCCATCGGATCCGTCCTGCGCGGTGACCTCAAGGGAACCGACCTGGAAGAGCAGCCGGTGGTGGTGCTTTCCGGCATCGGGGTCGGCGAGCGGAACGCGAGCGGCAGGAGGGCGATCGACGCCTTCCCCTGCGACGATGCGGCAGCCTTCTTCCTGAACTACTACTGGCAGGACAACGACATCCGCGGCCGGAGGGTCCCGGTGTGGCGGATCCTCGAGACGCCCTGGGGAGAGGATGGCTGCCTTCCCCTTCCCTCGGCCGCCGACCTGGAGCGTGAAGGCCGCAGGTACGGCGCCGATCGACCCCGCGTGGTGGCCGAACTCTTCCCGGGGGATCCCGCCCCCAACGAGGCCCAGCTGGCGGCCCGCTGCCGATATCCGCGCAAGGTCTCCTTCGACGAGGTCCGGCGTCCTCCCCTGGTGACCATCTCGGCCGGCGACATCCTCGACCTCCCGGACGTCGCCGGGAACGAGCCGCTCCAGTCGCAACTCGGACCCGAGGAGATACGCCAGATCGCCGACCGGATCCACGGCCGCATCGCCTTCGTGGGTGTCACCAGCGCCGGCTTGACGGATCTGCGGGTGACCCCGCTCGGCGAGATCCGTCCCGGAGTGGAGGCCCACGCCACCGCCGCGGCCAACCTGCTGTCCGGCGGGACCCTCCAGTTCCGGGGCGAGGAGTCGCGGCTGGTGATCGCGATCCAGTTCGCCATGGTGATGGCCCTCTCGCTCCTGCTGATCCGCCTCGACGCCTTCAAGGGGCTCCTGGTCACCGGCGTCTTCTGCCTGGTCTCCTGGCTGGTCGGGGTGGCCTTCCTCCACCTGGGGAGCGTGATCAACCCGATCGACCTGATCGTCCCGCTGCTCGGCCTCTACGCCGTGGGCATGGCCTACCTGAACATGTTCGAGAACCGGGAGAAGGCCTGGATCGACGACATGTTCAAGCGCTACGTCTCGCCCGCCTACGTGGAGCAGTTGAAGCGCAACAAGGGCCGGCTGGAACTCACCGGCAGGGAATCGGTGATCACGCCGTTCTTCTCGGACATGGCCAAATTCTCGACGATCAGCGAGTCCTTCACCGCCGAGGGCCTGTTCCGCTTCCTGGGCGAGTACCTCGGCGAGATGGCCGACCTGCTCGACCGGTTCGGGGGCACCCTCGACAAGTTCGAGGGCGACGCGGTGGTGGCCTTCTTCGGGGCCCCGATCGCAGACCCCAACCATGCGGTCAATGCCTGCCTCTGCAGCCTCGCCATGCAGGAGCGGGTGAAGGAGCTCGAGAAGGACTGGCAGGAGTCCGGCCGCTACCCGGAACTCCTGGAGATGGCGAAGCGGCGCGGCAGCTGGTTCCCGATCCAGGTCCGGATCGGGCTCCACACCGGTCGCTGCGCCACCGGTCACCTGGGCACCGCGGAGCGGGGCAACTACACGATGATGGGCGACACCGTGAACCTGGCCTCGCGCCTCGAGGGAGCCGGGAAGCAGTACGGGATCTCGCTCACCGTGAGCGAGGCGACCTGGGAAGCAGCCAGGCATGCGGTCCGAGGGCGCGAGATCGACCTCATCCGGGTGGTCGGCAAGACGGTCCCCACCCGGATCTACGAGGTGTTGGGAAGGCTGGACCAGCCGAACCCGGAGCTCGACGTCTTCCTCCACATGTACGAGGACGCCCTGGCCAGCTACCGCCAGCGCCGTTTCGGAGAGGCCCTGGAACGCTTCCGCAATGCCGAGCGGCGGAGGCCCGGCGATCGGCCCACCGCGATCTACCTGGGACGCTGCGAGGAGTTCGTGCACAAGCCCCCTCCCGAGGACTGGGACGGCGTGGCGGTGATGACCGAGAAGTGACCCGGGAAGGGCCGGGATCGTGCGCCTCGCAGGTCGCCTTGCGGTGTCCGGAGGCCTCTGATACGGTGGCCGTGTCGGCCTCGCGGGTGGGGCTGGGTGGGACGGGGTTCGGAGGATTGACGTGACCCGCACCGTAGGTTCGCGATCGAGGTGGATCGCCCTGTTGGTGTTCCTGACGGGAATTGCCGCGGATCCTGCGGGAGCGATCGGGACCGCTCCGGGCGAGATCGCCGCCTATGTCCAGGGTCTCCTCGGGCCGGTCCAGGTGCTGCGCCGGGGCCAGACGCAGAAGTGGGACCCCTTGGCCGTGGGCATGGCGGTGGAGGTCGGGGACACCGTCCGCACCGGGGGCACGGGCCGGGTACGCCTCGAGTTCACCGATCGCGACGAAGCCGCCAATGCAGGACCTTCGGTGATGAATCTGGCGCCCGACTCCGAGCTCGTGGTGGAACGGTTCTCCGTGAAGCTCGACGACCCCACCAAGAGCGAGGGCGTGTTCGACCTCATCAAAGGGAAGATCCGATCCTTCATGAAGGGCTGGGGCTCCAGTTCCTCCGTGAACGTGCGGGCCGGGGTGGCGGTCTGTGGCATCCGCGGATCCGAGCAGGTGGTCCAGCGGGTCGAGGGCAGCGACGGGGTCATCCAGACCAACCTCGACGGGAACGTCTTCACCTTGAGCGACGACACCTCGGCCTTCCCGACTCCCAAGCCGCTCGACCGCTTCATGGAGCGCATGATGACGGGCCGGGACCCGAAGACCTGGAGGGATCGCAAGCTCTCGGACGTGCGGATCCAGTCGCTGGTGTCGGCCACCTGGGCTCCGGGGGGCGAGGGACTCCTGGGTGAGTGGTGGACCCGGGAGCACGGCTCCAAGAAGGGCATGCAGCGCGGCGCGGCTCCCGGTACCGGCGAACTCTTCCGGGGCGTGCGCTGGACACCGGATGGCCTGCCGGACTGCAAGGCCAACGTGGCGGATCTCTACCTGAACAGCTACGACTGGAAGGACCTCCGCCAGTACCGCGACTTCGCCTTCTTCAGGGACGAGCTGATCGACGGTCGGTTCGTGGTCTCCGGGAGCATCACCACCGACTGCCCGGCCGACATCCTCGGGGTGGAGGTCAGCGTGGACGGCGGTCGCAGCTGGGTGGCGGCCCGGTACAGCGAGAAGACCCTCACCTTCCGGTACTCGTTCGACCCGACGGGCTTCTCCGACCTCGACCTGAAGGTCCGGACCGTCTTCAAGGGCGAGGTGATCGAGGCCTACCGCACGGCCCAGGGTGGCGGTGGTTGATCAGGTCGGCGGGCGGGGCGGGGGGGAGTGGCGACGTGGGGACCAGGCGGCGGGAGGTCCGGATGAGCACGAGGATCCGAGCAGGCTGGGGACTTGGGATTGGACTGGTGCTGGCGACTCTGGTTGCTCCCGGTCGGGCCCAGAACTTCACCATGACCGACCGGGCCGAGGACACCTCGGTCTCCCGGCAGAAGCGGAGGACCCGGAGCGAGGTCAAGGCGTCGAGCCGGACCTTCGTCCGCTACAACTCGGTCGGCGGCAACCAGGCCCGGTCGTTCTTCCAGGAGGGCTGGTTCTACGAGGAACACGTCTCCCTCCAGGAATCGGGACGGAACGCCCGGGGCAACGAGTTCCAGTTCAACGTCGACCTCCGGGTGACCAACGAGGACCGGGTCGACCCCGACTCGTTCCTGGTGCAGAACTTCTCGTACCGGGAGTGGAACGAGCGGTTCATGCTCGAGGTGGGCGACATCTTCCACGAGTTCAACCACCTGACGCTGAACCGGAACCTGAAGGGCGTCGCCTACACCAGCTTCGCCAGTCCGAGTCGGGGTCCCTGGACCTACACGATGCTGGCCGGCGTGGACAAGAGCCGGTGGCGGGACCTGTTCGTCGATACCCCCAGGGAGAGCCTGACCCGGTGGGCCTTCGGCATGCGGGCCAAGCGGGACTTCCGGGGCGGACTCGACTCCTTCGCCTTCAACTTCGTGTCGTCCAAGGATTCGCGCACCTCGGCGCCCCAGAACCCCGGCTTGATCGCGGGCGAGTCGACGGTGGTCTCCTTCGACGGCAAGAAGACCCTGAACGACGACTGGAAGGCCTTCGGCACCCTGGCGTTCTCGAAGAGCCAGGCCAACATCGCCCTGAACACCAAGGAACGCTGGGCCAGCGCCGTCCACCTCGACGTGCAGTACGCCCCCAAGGACGGCAAGGTCTTCGGGCGCACCCGCTTCCAGAGCACCGATCCCGAGTTCCTCTCGCTCGAGGGCTCGCCGGTCCCCGACTTCGAGAAGTTCGACACCCAGTGGCGCTACCAGGCGAGCGACCAGGTCGAGATCGTGGCCAAGTGGGAGACCTTCGAGAACAACCTCGACGGACAGCTCGGGTTCACCACCGAGACCGAGGTGCCCTCGCTCTCGGCCACCTACCGGTCCCGGACCAGCCCGCTCCGGCTGGATCTGCGTTGGGAGGATCGTGACATCCAGGCCTCCAACAACTCCCAGAGCCAGGAGATCGAGGACTGGAGCCTCCGGGTCGAGCACCGGTTCGGCACGATCCGGGGCGTGCTCGACTACAACAGCCGCGAGGACGCCAACCTGCTGACCGCGGCCACCATCGAATCCGACCAGTACACGCTCACGGTCGACACCCGGAAGCGCTATGCCAGCGGGGTCCAGTTCATGCCGGCCATCGTCTACCAGTACCGGGAGCAGGACAACCTGGTGAACCAGAGCGTGGACGACGAGATCACGACCCTGAACCTCCGCCTTGGGTGGATCCTCCGGCGCAACCGGAGCCTCCAGTTCGCCTACCGGGTCTCCGAGCGGGAGGACGGCCTGAATGCCTCCGACAGCGAGACCGACGGCTTCGAGGTGAACTACGCCATGCCCGTGGGCAGGAACCGCGACGACCAGCTGACCTTCCGGTACCTGCACAACGACAACCAGTTCCAGGTCGCCGGCAACGACTTCGACGAGACCATGACGCAGTTCTCGTACACCCACCGGTTCTGATCCCGTGGAGATCCAAGTGCCCGGCAGGGGCGTCTCTGCGGTTTCGAGGATCGCCCTGGCGCAGGCCCTCATGTTCTCGGCTCCCGGGCTGGTGGCGGCGGTAGGCCCGGACCTCCCGGTTCCGGGAGGCGAGACCCGGGTCGGGTCCATGAGGATGTCGCCGGGAAGTCGCAAGGCGGGGACCGATCGCCCGGATCGAACGCCCGGGGCCGATCGCCTTGGGCCGGACTTCGCAGCCACCGATCCCGTTCCCCCGGGGGCGGAGGAAACCGGGATCCCGGGCCCCCAGGACGGGATGCCTACCCGGGACGCCCGGATCCAGGGCCTGGGCCTGGGTGGGGATCGCACCCTCGAGGGCGGGACCGAAGGCTTGATGCCGGGAGCCGGTGGCGTGCGGCTGGAAAGCCAGGCAGGACGGGGCCCGGGGAGCCGGGGCACTCCGGTCGACCAGGGCGGGCAGTCCAGCGCACCTACCTCGGGGTCGCCGGCCGAATTCGGGCTCGGCTTCGAGGACCGGACCCGCTGGGAAGCGGCCAAGGAGTGGATCCGGCGCTTCTTCGACGCCTACACCCAGGGCGATGTGGCGGGGATGATGCGGTGCCTGTCCCAGGACTTCGCCCAGGACTCCTCGATCTTCCGCAATGCGGCCCTGAGGGACCTCCAGGAGGAGACCGGGATCCGGGTCGACATCGAACTCCTCGAGTACCGGCTCACCCTCGATTCGGTGGTGGTGAGGATCCGCTGGAATCGGTCCTCGATCGACCAGAATTCCGGCGCCGCCTTGAACGCCAGTTCCGGGGAGTGCGAGTTCGTCTTCGACCGGCATGACCGGATGCGCTTCAAGCTCCTGCGGGGCCGGCTGCCGTTCGGTCTCCGGGACCCGCAGCTCCAGCAACAGGCCGCTTCCGGAGACCCGTCGCTCCTCTCGGGGAGTTCGGGCGGGTCGTTCACGGTGCAGAACTACGGTCCGCTGGCGCTCTTCACCGACGACTTCGCTCCGCCGACACGCCCCCTGGAGAACAGCCACATCCTCTTCGACTTCGAGGCCCAGGAGGCGATCCTCGTCCCCGGCTTCGGGGCCGCCCTCGATGCGGCGCTGGTGGCCCTCAGCGGCAACAACGTCCGGTTCGACATGGTGATCCACATGGAGAGCCTGGCCTTCGGGTTCCTGGACGTCTACGCCTTCCCCTACGAATCGGCGATCTCGACCGGGGCGAGCGACGCCTATGTGGGGCCCAACCTCTGCTCCGGCCCGCTGTCGTCGCTCCGGGGGATGGACACCAACCTCCTGACCACCAACCTTTCCACCTCGGGACTCTCCCTCCCGAACGGGAGCTTCCTCGTGGCGTTCTCCACCAACACCCACAGGCACGGGTTCCTGCAGCTCGACTACAACGGTCTCCTCACCCCTCCGACCAGCTTCACCGTGAACGTCACGGTCTACCTCAGCGACCAGACGGGTGCCGGGCCGGGCGGGATCGCGACCGTGAACCCCGGCGGCTCCGTCGACTGTCCCTGAGAGCCGGTCTCCGCCCTCGACCAATTCGTCGGAAACGGGGGGAGGCATGTCCTCGGCGGGCTTCCCGGACCTCGGGAGTGCCGGCTTCCTGTCGATGGTTGCCTTGCGATGGACGCGGGATCGGCATGGTGGGGGAGCGGGCTCGCGAAGAACCTCGGTTCCCTCGCGCTCGCCGGCATCCTGGCCACCGCAGTCCCGGCCATCGGCACCGCCCCCGGCGAGATCGCGGGGTATGCCCAGGGGCTGATCGGCACCGTGGAGCGCCTCCCCCGGGGGCGTGCGAAGAGCTGGTCGAGGCTCGCCCTGGGCGGCTCCGTCGAGGTCGGGGACACGGTTCGCACCGGGCTCGATGGGCGGGTCCGCCTGGAACTCACCGATCGCGACGAGGCGACGAACTCGGGGCCCTCGGTCCTCAATCTGGGGCCGGGGTCCGAGGTCGTGATCGAGAGGTTCCAGGTGAAGCTGGACGACCCGGTCCGGAGCGAAGGCATCTTCGACCTGATCCGGGGCACGATCCGGTCCTTCATGAAGGGCTGGGGCAGTTCCTCCTCGGTGAACGTACGGGCCGGAGTCGCGGTGTGCGGGATCCGGGGTTCCGAGCAGGTGGTCCGCTACTCCCCCGAGGGAGGGCCTTCCGGGGAGGGGGTTGCCTACCAGGCCAACCTCGCGGGCGAGGTCTTCACCACCAGCCGGGATCCATCGGCCTTTCCCGGTGATCTCGACCTCGAGACTCTGTACCAGCGGCGCATGACCAGCCCGGATCCGCGGACCTGGGTCGACATCCGCCTGACTGCCGAGCGGGTCCGGCAGTTGATCGGGGACACCGAGCTCCCGGACAACCGGGGGCGCTCCGAGGAGGCCCGCTTCCAGGAACGGTTCGGCAGGCGCGGTCGCCGTGGGGCGATCCCGGTCCCGCCTCCCCTCGGGGGCGGTCCCTGCCGGGCCGACGTCCGCGATGTGTTCCTGAACGGCTATCCATGGTCGGAGCTCCGCGATGTCCCCGACCTGGTCTTCTATCGGGACGAGCTGGCCGGAGGCCGCTTCGCGGTCTGGGGCAGGGTCGATGGGGATTGTCCCCCGGACCTGGTGGTGGTGGAAGTCAGTCTCGACGGGGGACGCTCCTGGGTCGATGCCCGCTATGCCCCGGGATCCGGGAGCTTCCGCTACGAGTTCGACCCGGCCGGCTACCCCGACCTCGACCTCGCCATCCGCACCCGGGTCGCCGGCGGGAGCGAAGGGGAGGGGGAACCGTGAGGCGGAATCCGGCGGTGGGCCTCGCGGGGGTGCTGGCGGTGGCGGCGTCCCTGCCGATGTTGGCCGGAGCCGCCGAGACCATGGTGGCGCCCCGGGTCCCGGTGGAGGCCGACCTCGACGCCCTGCTCTTCGGGGGGCGGCTGCCCAGCGAGGACTTCCTCCGCGGCTACGTGCTCCAGGAGTTCGGGTGGAGCGAGCTGAATCTGCTGGGTCGGGATCCCGGGAAGGTCGAGCGCCGGCGGCAGGTGGAGGACCGGATCCGGGACCTCGAGACCCGCCTGGTCGCCCATGCCCGCCGCCGGGGACTCGTGAAGGACGCACCGGCCCGGGCTGCCCGCGAGCCGCAAGGCGGAGGCTCGCTCGATCGGGCGGAGGTCCCCAGGGAGACGGGCCCCGGAGAGGACCGGCTCTACCTGGTCGAGACTGCGCCGACCCGATCCGGCGACCCCAGGGTTCCCTCGGGAGGCAGGATCCTGGGGCCGGGGACGATCGACGACCGGGTCTCGGATTCGGGTACCGAGGGGATCTTCGGCGGCGCCGCCGGACCGGCCTATCTGCCCAGGGGACGGCGCAGAGCCCTGGGAACGCCTCCCCCCTCCGACGCTCCCACTGGTGACCGCTCTGCCACCTCGAGTGCGATCTTCCGGGCGGAGGCGGGGACCGACGAGCTCACCCGCTGGGAACGCGCCAAGTACTGGATCCGACGCCTCTTCGAAGCCTACGTCCGCGGCGATCTGCCGGGGGTCATGCAGTGCCTGAGCCGGGACTTCGCCCAGGACGCTTCGATCTTCCGCAACGCGGTCCTGGAGGACTTCCAGAACGACGGGAACATCAACGTCGACGTCGAGCTCCTCGAGTACCGGATGTCCTTCGATAGCCTGATCGCCAGGGTGGGCTGGAACCGGGCGGCCGTCCGGCTGGCGAACGGGACCGCGCTGGCCGCCCAGAGCGGGGAATGCGAGATCGTCTTCGACCGCCACCATCGCATGCGCTTGAAGATGCTCCGGGGCCAGATGCCGGTCGGCCTCCGGGATCCGGAATGGGTGCGCCAGGCCGAAGCCGGCCAGCACCAGTCGGGATTCCCGGGAGGCGGAGGCGGAGGCGGCGGAGCGGTGGTGGTGAACGGACCGACCGTGGTCCTGAACGAGGGAACGGGTCAGGACCACCTCCGCATGAACCTGGAGACGGGTTCGGTCCAGGTGTACGACCCCTCCAGCTGCGCTCCCAATTGCACGGCCTTCCCGATCGACCTCACACTGGGCTTGAACACCTGCTCGGCGTTCCTCGACTTCCTGGTGCTCCAGGGCGGGCATCCCCTGAACGCCAACCCTCCCTACGGACCGCCGCCGGCCCTCGGCCAGTGTGTCCCGGGATCCGTGGTGACCGACTTCGGGGACGTGATCGCCGGGTCGCTCGGCATCAGCGACAACTTCAGCACCGGGAATCCGGTCGCCGGCGAGACCGTGGTCTACGCGCTCCAGACCGCGGAGGGGAACTTCGCGCTGGTCGAGTTCGTCCTCACCACCCTGGTCGGAGGCTGCGGCTCCGCCCAGATCCAGGTCCAGACCCGGTGGTTCCTCGGGGGTGCCTCGCCCGGGGGCGTGGGGACCGGCACCTCGAGCTGCCCCTGAGAAGGACGGGGAGGCGATCCGGAGGCGGTCGTCCCGGGAGGATGTGTCCGGGTCGAGTGGTCCTTGGGCTTCGGTCGCGGGGCCGCCATGCCGATCCTTGGAAGCGAACCCGAGCATGCGCTCCCATCCTTCCTCCAGCCCTGCGTCGCTCCCCCAGGATCCCTCCTCCCGCCGGACCCTCCCGGTGCTGGCGGGGCTCGGTCTGGTCGCCCTGCTCTTGACGGGGCGCGTGGGGACCGGGCCGAGGCGGTCCTTCACGGTTCCTCCGGTCCCGGGTCCCGGGCCGGTCCTGTTCCGGGCCGAGAGGTCCGGCCAGGTCGAGCTGCCCAAGCGGATCCGGACCGGCTTCACCCAGAACGCGACCCGGGTCCTCCACGCCCTCTCCACCGCCTTCCAGGAGGGATCGGTCGAGGACTTCGCCCGGCATCTCGACGTCGACTACGAGTACGACTACCACCGGATGCTCCACGATCTCGAGGCGTATTTCGCCCAGAACGATCGGATCTCCCTGGGGATGGAACTGCGCTCGGTGGAGCCGCTGCCTTCCGGCTTCGTGGCCGAGGTGCGCTGGCAGAAGACCTTCCGGATCCGGAAGACGCACCACCAGGTCCACGAGGAGGGCGAGGCCCGCCTGGTCTTCACCGGGGAAGCCTCCCCCCGCCTCCGGGCGGTCCGCGGCCAGATGCCGTTCTAGGAGGCGAAGCCCGCCCGCGAGCGAACCCCTTGGGGTGAGCTGCAGACGAACCAGCCTCGCCCTTCCCCAGGTCCGGCCCCGGGAGGTAACGTATCCCCACCCGGATCCGGGCTCCCCGAGAGACCGCCGGTTTGGAGGTCGACCTGACACGCCGCGGCTCCCAGGGCTTCGACACCATCGAGGCGGCCGTCAAGGACATCCGGGCCGGTCGCATGGTGGTGGTCCTCGACGACGAGGATCGCGAGAACGAGGGCGACCTGGTGATGGCCGCCGAACGGGTGACCCCCGAGGCGATCAACTTCATGGCCCGCCATGCCCGGGGCCTGATCTGCGTGCCGCTGACCAGGGACCGACTGGACCAGCTCATGATCCCGTCCATGGTCCCCGACAACACCGACCAGCTGCAGACGGCCTTCACCGTCTCGGTCGATGCCAAGAAGGGCACCACGACAGGGATCTCGGCGGCCGATCGGTCCGCCACCGTCCGGGCCCTGATCGATCCCTACACCCGTCCCGAGGACCTGAGCCGGCCCGGACACATCTTCCCGCTCCGGGCCCGGGAAGGCGGGGTGCTGGTCCGGGCCGGGCACACCGAGGCCAGCCTCGACCTGGCCAGGCTCGCGGGCCTGGCGCCGGCCGGGGTCATCTGCGAGATCATGAGCGACGACGGGACCATGGCCCGGGCTCCCGAGCTGCACCGCTTCGCCCGGCACCACCGCCTGCGGATCGTCACCATCAAGGACCTGATCCGCTACCGGCAGGCCCGCGAGAGCCTGATCGAGAGGGTGGGGGAGTGTTCCCTGCCCACTCGGGCCGGGACCTTCCGGTGCCTCGCCTATCGGTCCCGGCTGGACCAGAAGCATCATGTGGCCCTGGTCCACGGGGAGGTGTCTTCCTCCACCCCGGTCCTGGTAAGGGTCCATTCCGAATGCCTGACCGGGGACGTGTTCGGGTCGCTGCGTTGCGACTGCGGGTCCCAGCTCGAGGCCGCCCTCGATCGGGTCGCGGCCGAGGGGGCCGGGGTGGTGGTCTACCTCAGGCAGGAGGGCAGGGGGATCGGGCTGGTGAACAAGATCCGGGCCTACGCGCTCCAGGAGGAGGGGCTCGACACTGTCGATGCCAACCTGAAACTCGGATTCAAGCCCGACCTCCGGGAGTACGGGATCGGGGCCCAGATCCTCCGGGATCTCGGGGTCAAGCGAATGGTCCTGTTGACCAACAATCCCAAGAAGCTGATCGGCCTCGAGGGGTTCGGCCTCGAGGTGACGGGACGCCAGTCCCTCTCGGGCGCCCGCCATGCCGCCAACGAGCGCTACCTCGCGGCCAAGCGCGACCGGCTCGGACACCTTCCCGAGGTCCTGGGGGAGCCGGTCGAGCAGCCTCCCCCAGGGGCCGTTGCCGCCCGGAGGCGGTCCGCACGCAGGTCCGATCCAGGCCCGGCACCCGGGCCGGAACGGGCAGGGGTCGCAGCGCGGGAGGGACGTTCCCGGTCCAGGGGCAAGACGACGAGGAGGAGCCGCGATGGGTAAGGTCTTCGAGGGAGGGTTCTCGGGCCAGGGTTTCCGGTTCGCGATCGTCGCCGCCCGGTTCAACGACTTCATCACGGGTCGCCTGGTGGCGGGAGCCAAGGATGCCCTGTCCCGCCATGGGGTGGACCTGGCCGAGGTCGACGAGGCCTGGGTGCCCGGGTCCTTCGAGATCCCCCTGGCCGCCCAGCGCATGGTGGCGACCGGGAGGTACCACGCGGTGCTCTGCCTGGGGGCGGTGATCCGCGGGGCGACGCCCCACTTCGACTACGTCGCGGCAGAGGCGGCCAAGGGCGTGGCCCGGGTCGCCCTCGATTCGGGCAAGCCGGTCATCTTCGGGATCCTGACCACCGACACCATCGAGCAGGCGGTGGAGCGAGCCGGTACCAAGGCGGGGAACAAGGGCTGGGACGCCGCCATGACGGCCCTCGAGATGGTGAACCTGGTCCGCAGCCTCGAGGCATAGGACACGAAGCCCGCCGTATCCCCTGGATCCGGCGCGTCCGGCAGCCGGCCCCCTGCCGATGGTGGGACCGGAGGTCCTCAGGGATGCGCCGAGTCCTGGCCGTCGCCCTGGTGCTGGCGGGGAGCATGCTGCTGGCCCAGGTCCCGCCCGTCCGGGCGGAATCCGGCGGCGAGCCGGACGAGAGCGGCGCCCCGGGCCTGGAGCGCATGCTCGTCCACGTGCTGGCCCGCGGCCTCCATGTCGTGGTCGGTCTAGAAGGTGGCCGGGTCCAGGTGGTCGAGGCCTCCGATCCGGCTACCGGCGATCCCGCCGAGGTCCCCCGGGACATCCTGGACGAACCGGGCCGCGAAGTCTGGGTGGTCGCCCAGGGGCGCAAGACCCGGATCCGGTATCGCGACGGGAACGAGATCGAACGTCGCACTTGGGACCGGGGCTCCGGCGAGGAACTCGACCCGGATCTCCACCTGCTGCTCCCCGAGAGCCTGCGGGGCCCGCTGATCCCTGAGATCGCGGTCCCCGAGGCCGAGGCCGTGGTCGAGACCGGATCGGTCGGGGCCGCCATGCCGGCGGCCGATCTCTTCGGCGACTCCCTGGGAGGTCTGCTGGCCGGGCGGGCCGACGAGGCCACCCCGCTGCGCTGGGGAGGGTATGCCGAGGTGCTCCTCATGAACGGAGAAGACGGCCCGAGTCCCCACGTCTTCGATTCCGGGTTGAGCGGCAATCGAGGGCTCGAGGTCCGGGAAGGCGTGCTCCATCTGGATGCCTACATGGGCGACCAGACCCGGTTCTTCGGCCAGATCCGGGCCGTGCGCTTCAACAACTTCGACCTGCGGGTCGCCATGCTGCAGATCGGGGATCCGTCCGGACGCCACTGGAGGCTGGGGCGCCAGCATCACCCCTTCGGCAGCTTCGTGCTCCGGAACCTGGCGGACCGGAACCCCGTGTACGGATACCCCCTGGGCTACTCCTACCGCTCGAGCCTGCGGGCCGACCAGGCGCCCGCGGGTCTGGCCGCCATCCAAGCGGCGCGAGGAGGCGGAGGAGGCGGGGCCGGGATGTCGCATGCCGGTCCCGCCTTCTACCAGACCTACATGCTCTACAGCATGCCGGTCGGGGACACCGGCCGTTTCACCTTCGGGCTCCAGAACGGCTCGCTGGGGGCCAACGAGAACGTCACCCGCAACGACGCCTTCGGGCTGATCGGGCAGCTGACCTTCGACCCGAAGCCCTCCTGGCACTTCGGGGCCAGCGCCAGCATCGCGCCGTACATGACCAGCGGGGCGACGGGTCTGGCCGCCGGGGAGACGCCCGAGGACTTCGACCAGACCCTGATCGGGCTCGAGCTGCGCTACTCTCGCGGCAGGTTCCGGGTCGATGCGGAGCTGATGTGGAACGACTGGGAAGTCTCCTCGAACGCGGGAGTGCCCGAGCTCGGGTCCTTCTCCTGGTACCTGGAGGGAGTCTGGAACCTGCGTCCCAAGCTGTTCACGGCCTTCCGGTACTCGGAGATCACCTTCGACGACGTCCCCACCGGGGCAGGGACTTCCGCTCCCTGGGACTTCGATGCCGACCGGCTCGAGGTCGGGTTCGGGTACCGGCCGACCCTGAACCTCCTGACCAAGCTCTCGGCCCAGTTCAACGGGACCGAGACCAATCCCGAGCCCGAGGCCGACTCGGTCGTCCTCCAGGTGATCGGGAAGTTCTGAGCATGCGAGATCTTCGCTCCGCCGTCCGCCCTGGTCGAGCTCCTCGGGTCGGACTCGTGGCGCTGGCCTGCCTCGCCTTGGGGGCCCTCCGGAGTCCGGCCGGGGATCTCGAAGGGACGATCCGCGTCGTCACCCCCGTGGTGCGCAACACCAAGCCTCGGGGAGGCGATGCCTACGGCCCCGGCTCGACCCCGCAACCGGGTCATTCCCCGGGAGGCGAGGGGGCAGGCCCCGGCCCCAGTCCCGCCACCGAGAACGAGAACGTGATCCTGTTCCTCAAGGAGAACGTCCCGGGTGACTTCCCACCACCCTCGACCCGTCCGGAGATGGCCCAGGTCGACGCCAACTTCATCCCCAGGGTCCTGCCGGTCCTCGTCGGGACCACCGTCGAGTTCCCCAACCGGGACTCCATCTACCACAACATCTTCAGCTTCTCGAAGACCGCCACCTTCAACCTGGGTCGCTTCCCGAGGCCGGAGTCGAGATCCCACCGCTTCTCGGCCCCGGGCCTGGTCCGGGTGAACTGCGACATCCACGCCCACATGCTGGGCCACATCCTGGTCCTTCCCCACCCCTACTTCGCGACCCCAGGGAGGGACGGGAGCTATCGCATCGGGAAGGTGCCTCCGGGTTCCTACAACCTGGTGGCCTGGCACGATACACTTCCTCCTCAGGTGAGGCCCGTCACAGTGCCGGCCTCAGGGGTCCTCCGGGCGGACTTCCAGTTCTGACCCGGCGCCGAGGAGAGGAGACCCGCCCGTGCCCGGCCTGAGGCTCGGCACCAAGATGCTCTCGGGCGTGCTCCTGGTGATCGCCGGGATGACCGGGCTCACGGTCCGCCTGGGGGGCAGCTTCGTGGGTGACGCCATCCTCCAGAGGACCGTCGAGGACATGGCGCGCACCCAGGGCATCACCCGGAGCTTCCAGCGGGAGATCCACACTTCCCTCGCCCACGCCAATCGCCTCTGCGCGGAGAGTCCCCAGGTCAAGGCCGCGGCCGCCGCCTCCTTCCATCCGGTGACGGTGGCCCAGGCCCTGGCCTCGATCCTCCCGCTGACGCCCGCCAAGCTGCTGCTCTGGGTGCCCCCCTGTCCGCTCGGTCCCGACAACCTCCCCGCGGGCGGGAGTTCCGCCGCCACGCTGCTGGTGCGCGACGGGGACCGCGGCGAGGCCTGGATCCGGAAAGGGGTGGTGAGGCCGGCCAGCGAATCGCTGTTCGACTTCGGGTCGGGGGACGAGGGTTCCGCACCGCTCCCGCTCGAGCTCTCGGGGTTGGGGTGGCCGGTCCGTCCCCTGGAGGGGACCCTCGCCGGCGACCCGCTCCTCTCGTTTGCCGAACAGAGCAACCTGGAGAGCCACAGCGCGGTCCAGCGGGCCGGCGACCTGGAGACCCGTGAGCGGGTGTACCAGGGTCGGAGCCTGGTGGCGAGCTTCCGGTCGAGCGTCTACCTGATCGCCATCACTCCCTTCAATGTGGCCGAGGCCTACGCCGGGACCCTGGTGGCCGGCGTTCCCATGGACCGGGCCCTGGCCGAGACCATCGCGGACGCCGCGGGACTGCACGTGACCTTCCTGCGGACTCCGCCGGGGAACGGTGCGGCCACCGTGGTGGCGGGTGCCTCCGAGGGCGGACGGTCCCCGGGAGGGAGCGCCGCCCGCTCCGAGTTCCGCATTCCTCCCGACCTCTATGCAGAGCGCGTGACCTTCGGCCAGGTCAGGCCCGCCCAGCCTGGTGACGCCCGACCTCCCTACCAGATCAGCTACCGCGATCGCGAGTTCGTCGCCCAGGCGCAGACGGTGGAGACCGTGGAGGGCGCCGATCGGGTGGTCAGCATCGTCGAAGGGGATCTGACCGGCCGGCTGGGGAACGTGATCGTCGACCTGCGGCGGACCCTGCTCGGGATCTCGGTCCTGGGCGCGGTGCTGGCGATCCTGCTCTTCACGGTGGGTACCCGGGTCTGGGTCACCCGGCCCGTCGACTCGCTCTCCCGGGGCATGCTCCGGATCCGGGAGGGGGACCTGTCGAACCCGATCGAGGTCTCGAGCCGGGACGAGCTCGGCGAGCTGGCCGAGAGCTTCAACGGGATGCTGCTCGAGCTCCGCAAGAAGGAGCAGTACATGCGGATGGTCTCGAAGAGCGCGGTGGTGGCGGTGGAGTCGCAGGTCACCGCCAACCTGGCCTCGGGAGGCGAGCGGCGGGTCGTCACCATGCTCTTCTCGGACATCCGGGGGTTCACCACCCTGTGCGAGAAGATCGATCCGACCAAGCTGGTCCACCTGCTGAACCGCTACTTCGACGCCATGGTCGAGATCATCTATCGCAATGGCGGCCAGCTCGACAAGTTCATCGGCGACGCCATCATGGCGATCTTCGACGGAGCCGACCACCCCAAGGCGGCGGTGCTGGCGGCGCTGGAGATGCAGTCCGAGGTCCGCCGCCTCGACCGGGAGGAGAGCCTGGGCCTGAAGATCGGGGTGGGTCTCCACACCGGCGAGGTGATCGCCGGGTTCGTGGGGGCGAAGGAGTTCATGAACCACACGGTGCTCGGGGACACCGTGAACCTGGCAGCCCGCCTCGAGGGCGAGAGCAAGAACGGCCGCCACACCCAGGTCATCGTCAGCCAGTCCACCCTGGACGGCACCGGAGGCATGCTCGAGGTCGAGCGTCTCGACAAGCAGCACGTCAAGGGGAAGACCGAGGCGGTCTCCATGTACGAGGTGGTCCGCCTGCTCGACGAGTCCACGGTCGTCGCCAGCCTGAAGTCGCCCCAGGCGTCCGAACGGATCCGCGGCGCGTTGCTGGCCGGCCGGGTCGGGAGCCGGGACAGTATCGGACTCCTGGTGGAGCTGGCCGCCGACCCGGACGAAGAGGTGGCGGTGGCGGCCCTGAAGGGGCTCCGGGCGAAGCTGCCCGAGGAGGTTCCGGGGCGCGGGGAGGTGGCAGCCCGTCTCCTCCAGCAGCTCCTCTCGGAGTCCCGCTCCCAGGTCAGGGCCAGTCTGGTCAGCACCCTGGGGGCGTTGGGCGATCTGACCACGCTCTCTGGTCTGATGCCCCTCCTGGCCGATCCCGAGGCCCGGGTGAGGGCCAACACCGTGGAAGCCATGCAGAGGCTGGGTGGTTCGGTGGTACGAGCCACGGTGAAGCCGCTGCTCCACGATCCCAACAACCGGGTGATGGCCAATGCCGCCATCTGCCTCTTCGAGGAGGACCCCGATCAGGTGCGGGAGATCCTGACCGCGGGCTTGCGCTCACCGGACCGGTTCCAGCGGGCCTCGGCTTCCTATGCCTGCTTCGTGGTGGCGAGCCGCTACCCGGCCGAGCTCCTCGACGCCGAGAAGGCCAAGGATCTCGACCAGCGCGGCTACCGGGTGCACGACGCCTTCCGGCAGCTCTCGGGGCAGTTGACCGCCCGGATCGTGGAGGAGACCGACGACATGGTGCTCCGGAACATGGTGGCGGCGCTGCGCTGCCTGATCGGACCGGAGATGACCCGCAGCCTGGTCGCCGAGGCCCTGAAGAGCCGGGGGGTCGAGGCGGGCAACAGCGCCAGCCTGGACACCTCGTTCCCCTCGCTCGCCCAGGCCGACCTGGTCGAGCCGACCTGAGGGACGGTCCCTCCCGGCTCACGGACCAGGCCCAGGGGGCCGAGGTTCAGCCCACGAAGATGGGCCGTCGGGAGAGGTGCCGGGGAACCGCCAAGGGGCGCCAGGGCCGGGATCCCTGGAGTTCCCCGAGGCGGGTCTCGAGTTCCTCGAGGGGGAGCACCAGCGGGTCCTTCTGGCCCCGGACCCGCACATTCAGGGAACCCGACTCGATCTCCTTGTCCCCGAGCACCGCGATGAACGGGACCCATGCCTTCTCGGCCCAGCGGATCCTCTTGCCCAGGCTCTCGTCGACCCGGTCGTCGAGATCGGTGCGGTACCTGCACCGGGAGACCAGGGCCTCGGCCGCCTCCAGGTGGTCCTTGCCCACCGGGATCACCCGGAGCTGGGTAGGGGCCAGCCAGAAGGGGAGCTCGGCCTTCTTCCCGGACGCCATCCGGGAGCTCTGGGTCTCGAGCAGGGCGTAGAGGTTGCGCTCGATGGCCCCGGGCACCGAGGTGTGCATGATGAGCGGGTGCTGCCGCTCGCCCTGCTCGTCGACGTAGCGGATCTCGAAGCGCTCGGCGTTCTCGACGTCGATCTGGGTGGTCGAGAGGCAGGCGGCCTTGCCCGAGGTGTCCACGAAATTGCACTCGAACTTGGCCACGAAGTAGAAGAACCGCTGGCTCCAGATCTCCAGCAGCACCGGGCGACCCATGATCGAGGCGACCTCGGCGGCCAGGCCGGGATGGCGCCGGTAGAAGTCGTCCACGAACCGGATCGCCACCTGGACTTCGATGCCGATGTCCTCCAGCCACTGGCGGGCGAGACGCACATGGCCGAGGAAATCGGCGACCGCCGCGGCCTCGTCCCGCACCAGGGTGTGCATGTCGGGCATGGTGAAGGAGCGGAGGCGGCGCAGGCCGGCCAGCTCCCCCGACTGCTCCCGGCGGAACGAGGAGTGGGTCAGCTCGTAGTACCGGGCCGGAAGGTGCCGGTAGGAGAGCTGCCCGTCGTGCATCATCAGGTACTGCCCGAAGCAGGCCGCGAACCGGAGGAAGAAGTCCCGCTTGTCCGAGCGCAGCAGGTACTGGCGGGCCGGGAAGCGGTTCAGGTACTTCGAGAGGTGCGGGTGGTCGTGGTCGTACATGATCGGGGTCTCGACCTGCATGGCCCCGTACCCACCCATGAGCGCATCGACCCGGTCCTCGAGCAGCTTCTTGAAGAGGTACCCGTTGGGGTACCAGCGCATGTTCCCGGCGTCGGAGCCCGGCTCGTAGTCGACCAGCTCGAGCTCCCGCATCAGCTTGATGTGGGGAGGGGGCTCGCCGACGGCCCTTGTCCCCGAGTGCTCGTACTGGAAGAACGAGTGCAGGCCGGGTTCCTGCTTCCAGTCGAATCCCTCTACGGGTCGAGGCTCGGATTCGCCCGGCCGGATCACCAACCAGGTGGAGCGGAGCTCCTTCTCCTTCTTCAGTGCCTCCGATTCGTGGGCCGCGCAGCCCGTCTCCTCGCTGCCCTCGCCGTCGGCCTTGGGGACGAGGGTGAGCGCCAGCTCCGAGAGCGGGTGCCCCTTGCAGGCGATCTCGAAGGCCTTGTAGTAGCCGAACGGAGCCCGGTGCACGGCCCGCTCGCCGGCCCCCTTGCGGACCCGTTCCTCGACCATGTCGAGGAGCTTCTGGGCGACCCGGGGGGCTGCCAGGTGGCTCGAGAGGTGGGCGTAGGGGTAGACCCAGACCGCGGGGGCCGCCACTTCGCCGGCCACCCGGAGGACCTCGGCGGCGGCCTGGTCGGCGACCGACTCGAGACCCCGCTCGTCTCCCTCCTCGGCGGCCACGAAGGCGACCAGGGCCTCGCCGGAGGATCCCTCACGGTCCGCCTCGCCCAAGGCGCGGGCGCTCCTGGCGACGCTGGTCTCGCCGGTCACGTGGAAGCGGAACGAGTCCGTATGGATGAGCAGGACGCGCACCTGGGGTCCCCTCTAGGGCGTGGGTCGGGTCGCCGGGAAGGCGAACGTGCGGAAGGTCTCCCGGTCCGGGAGAACGAGGAAGATCGGGAGCAGGTGGGTCTCCTCGAGCACCCGTCTGGCCTGGTCGACGACGCCGATCAGGCAGAAGCCGCGACGACGGTCCTCGGCCAGGCTCTTGGCCCGGATCAGGGCGGAGACGGTGGCGGAGTCGATGTACTCGGCTTCCGAGAGGTCGATGGCCAGGGCCTGGAGGTCGGGGCGGGCGAGTTCGGCCTCGAAGCGGGCGACCAGCCCCCCCACGTTGGAGATGTCGATCCAGCCCCGGGGGGCGAGCGCGACCCGCCCGGCCTCCTCGTTGGTCTCGAGCTTGAGTTCAGACACCGGGACCCTCGGGTGCACCGGCGGCACGGAGCTTGAGGACCCTGTCGAGGCGGGTGGCGCGGAAGATCTCGAGGGCGCTCGGGGTGACCCCGACGACTTCCAGGTGGCCTTGGACCTGGCCGAGCCGCTGCTGGATCCGGACCAGGCACGAGAGGCCCGTGGAATCGAGGTAGGCGACCTTGCCCAGGTCGACCTGGAACTGGGTCACATCCTGGTGGAAGAGCTTGTCGAACGCATCGACCAGGGCCCCCGCGTTCTGGATCGTGAGGTTGCCGTAGACGGTCAGGCGGGCCCGCTTCTCCTTGTCGAGGGATGCGGTGACGGTCGCCAAGGCGGGCCCTTCGGTCGGTAGGGGGCCAGGTCGGCCCGGTTCCCCAGCGTAGGGGGGCGCGGGAGCGTCTTGCAAGGACCGATCCTGCTGGGACGGTCGGTCTTGTCCCGGTTCCTGGATCCGCGGTACTCAGGAACGATCTCCCCCCATGGGTTCCGCCCTGCGCTCCATCCTGTCGGCCGCCATCGCCCTGCTGGTGGCTTCCGGGGCGCCCGGCGCCCCGGGCTCGGACTCCCCGAAGTCCGTGGCGCAGACGGCGAACTCCACGAGCCCCAGCAAGGGATCGAGCTCTTCCTCCATCCCTTCCACGTCGCCCTCCGTCGGGGGGCTGGGTGCCGGCGCCCAGGGATCCAAGGGATCGGCCCCGTCCAGTCCGCAGGCGACCGCGGTCCCGGTAGCTCCGTCCGCCATCCCCACCGGATCGATCCTGGCATCCCCGGTCGCGAGTGCGCCCACCCCCGAGGAGCTCGGTGTCCTGCTGGAGGCGGCTCGCAGGCGTCTGGAGGCGGGTGGGCCGGGGGTGGAGACGGAACTGCGGCGCGTCGACCTCCTGCTCCGGCTGCTCCGTCCCGCTCCCCAGGCCCCGGACACCGGTGGTGACCCGGGACGCGAAGGACTCGACGAGTACGCGGCCCGGATCGAGCGCTTGCGCGACCCGGCAGGCGATGCCTCGGAGCTCCGGCCGGTTTCCGAGATCAGCCGCAGTCTCGAGGCCGAGGGTGCCCTCCGGCAGCACCGCACGGCCCATCTGGCCGCTGTGGACGCCGAGTTGGCGGACCTCGAGAGCGACCTCCGCTACCTCGACTCGCTGGATTCGACGAATCCGGCGACCGGTACGTCGCCCGGCTTCACGGTCGAGCGGCGGGGCCTGGTCGCGGCCCGCAAGCGCCTGGCGGACGCCCGGGAGGAGGCCGCACGGGCCCTCCAGCGGAGCGAGCGGCGGCTCGGTCTCCTGGAGACCGAGTTGGCCCTGGGGCGGAACCGGATCCGGGTCGAGGCCTCGGACCTGGAGCGAAAACGAGCCGAGATCGAGGCTGCCGAGGCCGAGGTCCGCCGGATGGTGGAGGTGGCCGCGGCCCAGCTGGCCCAGACCCGGGAGGCGCAACGAGTGGCCGAGCTGGAGGCCAGTCGGGCCCAGGAGCAGCTGGCGCGGGCCTCGGACGACGCCACCCGCCGGGTCCTGGTCCTCAAGGGGGAGTTGGCCGAGGAATCGCGGCTGGCGGCCGTCGAGGCCGCCGAGCTCGCCCGAGCCCGCCAGGAGGGGGCCAAGGCCCAGGCCGAGCGCTACCGGGAGGAACTTGCCCACTTGTCCCGCCTGCGCCGGCTCGGGCAAGGGGAGGTGCCGGAGGCGGAGCTGGCCAACCTCCTCCAGGAGGCTCGACGCGACCTCCAGGGAGTCGAGCGCGAGGTGGCTGCCGAGGAAGCCAAGCTCGACTGGGCACGATCGGTCATGGACCGCGGTCGGGCACGAAGGAGAGAACTCCAGGTCCGGGAGGCCGACCTGCTCGCGCCGGACCTCCCGCGGGAGAAGCGCCCGGCGGCCTGGGTGCTTCGGCAGGTCCTCGCCAAGGTCGACGAGCGCCAGGATCTCTCGGCCGAGATCCGGGACGCTCGACGCGAGATCCTGAAGCTCCGTTCGACCCGGGTCTCGGAGATCCGGGACCTTGTCGAGGACCTGGCGGAGCGGATCCGCAGCGCGGAACGGGCACGGGCCTCCGCGACTTCGGAGCCGGAACGACCCGGGCCGCCCAAGGAGGCGCCGCTCGACCATGCCGCGGGATTCGGTCTGGACCTGGCGGAGGGGCTGAGGAAAGGGGCACTCGCCGAGGTCCTGTACCGGGCTGCATCGGCCGCCCATCGGTCGGCCATCGGCCTCCGGCCGGGATTCGTGGCAGGTCTCCTGATCCTCGCCACGCTGGCCTACCTGGCAGCCTGGCGGCTCCTGGTCTGGATCGATCGAGGGGTCGCCGAGTCCCAGGTGGCCGGGCTCGAGTGGGATCGAGCCCGCA
Organism: uncultured bacterium; assembly: GCA_964403795.1. Taxonomy (GTDB): domain Bacteria; phylum Muiribacteriota; class UBA6191; order CAZXTJ01; family CAYOHP01; genus CAYOHP01. The sequence continues at coordinate 23,324 of CAYOHP010000075.1, forward strand.
GCGAGTACGGCACCGTGATGGGCGGGTTCGCCAACCGCTACCGCTGGCGGGCGGTACTCCTCGGGGCGATCGGAGCCGGGATCCGACCGCTCTCGGTAGGGCTCTTCGCCAAACTCGTGGGCGAGCTCCTCCCCACCGCCCGTTCCTACCTGGATCTGGCTGCCCTGGCTGCGGCGAGTGCCAGCCTGGTGGCAACGGCCCGTCACATGATCGACCGCTTCCTGGATCCCAGCGATCCCGACCGGCTTCTGGTCGAGGACGTGTCGGCGGCCGGCCTGTTCCATGACCTCTTCCGGCGGCTGCTCTTCTGGTCGGGGCTGCTGGTCCCGGTCTGCGCCCTCTGGCCGCGCCTGGGCTATCGGCCGGGCCTCGAGCCCCTGCTCTGGTTCGGATACAAGCTGCTGGTCAGCTGGTTGATCCTCACCGGACTGATGCAGAAGCGCCGGGTCGTGCGCCTGGTACGGCCCGAGGCCGGTACCGGGTACCGGATGCTGCACAGCCTCCTGGAACACACCTACACCCTGGTCTCGGGGTTCGTCCTCGTGCTGCTCGTCCTCTGGGGCGGAGGCTACGAGGAGACGGCCGCCTTCATGGCCCGGGCCGGAGTCGGCACGGCGCTCATCGCCATCCTCTCCGCGGCGCTCTGGTCGATCATCGACCGGATCCTGCCCGCCAGCGACCGGCTGGATCCCGGCGAGGCCGAACCGTCGGAAGAGATCCCGGAGGGACTCTCCGGGACCCGCCGACGGAGGGTGACCTGGACGGTCCAGGATCTGGCCCGCCTGTCGCTGAAGTCGGTCCTCGGCGTGGCCGCAGGCTCCGCGACCTATCTGGCCTGGGGTGGGGCCCTGGTCGACCTCTCGCTGGTGGCACGCCTCTACCAGGCGACCTTCAGCGTGGGGGGAATCCAGATCAGCGTCTCGCGTCTGGTGGAGGCGGGGATCTACCTCGGCCTCTGCACCGGCCTCTCGACCATGATCCGCGGCTTCCTGGACCGCCAGATCTTCCCCAACACCCCGTTCGATCCGGGGATCTGCCACGCCATCAATTCGGCCCTCCACTACGGGCTGCTCGGGATCGCCGGCCTCCTCTCGATCGAGACCTTCGGGGTGGGGACCGAGACATTGAAATGGTTCGCGGGCTTCGCCGGCGTGGGCATCGGCTTCGGCATGCAGACCATCGTCAACAACCTGGCCTCCGGCATCATCCTGCTGATCGAGCGACCGATCAAGCCGGGCGACAGGGTCCGGGTGGGCGATGTCGAAGGCGAGGTCACCCGGATCTCGGTCCGGGCCACCGTGATCAAGACCCTCGACAACGTCGAGACGGTGGTCCCCAACTCCGAGTTCGTGGGCGCACCGGTCACGAACTGGAGCTACTCGGACCCGACCATGCGGCTGCACGTGCGGGTCGGCGTGGCCTACGGATCGGACGTCAAGGCGGTCAAGGACGCCCTCCTCAAGGTGGCCCGCTCGCACCGCCTGGTCCTGGGGCGCCCGCTCCCGGAGGTCCAGTTCGTGCAGTTCGGCGAGTCCTCGCTCGACTTCGTCCTGCTCGTCTGGATCAGCTATCCCTTCCTGGCCGCGCGCATCACCAGCGATCTCAATTTCGCGATCGATGCCGAGTTCCGCCGGCGCGGGATCGAGGTTCCCTTCCCGCAGCGGGACCTCCACATCCGCTCCGGCCTCCCCTTGGAGCGCTTCGCCCGCCTGCTCCGGGGCGAGGCCGACCCCGATGCCGGCGACGAGGAGGCCGATGGGACCGCCGAGGGTGCGGGGCGGTCCGGGGATTCCCTGGCCGGACCGGTCGGACCCCTGCCCGGTGGCCCTACCCCGGGTCCTTCGCCCTCGACTTCCCGGTCCCAGGACCGGGACCCGCAGTCCCACCCGCCTCCGCCCAGCCGGCCTCCCCGCCGGGAACGCCCTTGAGCCGCACCGGAACCGGCTGGGCCCGCTCACTGGTGTTCTCCGGGACCCGTTCGGTGCCTCCGGCAGGCGCGAGTACCGACTCGGAGTCCCTGGAGGTCGAGGCCCTGATTCCCCACGACGCGGTCCGCGAGGTGCACCTCATGCTCGAGACCAGGAACGTCAACTTCAAGAACAACCGGGTCAAGATCAACGGGACCCAAGTCGCCTACCTCCAGGGCCCGGGCCATGGGAAGGAAGGCACCGGCTACCAGGAGGACCTACCCGTGCCCGAGGGAGTGGTGGCGGCCGGGCTCAACCGGGTCGAGATCGCACCCGGGGAGGATGTCTCGGGCGCGGGGATCGGAGCCAGGTTCGACGCCTTCGAGGTCGCCGACCTCCGCCTCGAGTACCGGGTCGATCCGGGACCGGGGGGCCTCCCGCTCTGGCCCGGCCTGGTGTTGGGCCTCATGGTCGCGGCCCTGGTGGCCCGGCGCTCCCGGAACGCGAATCGACCCGACCGGCTCGTCTCGGCGACTCCCGGCAGGACCGCGGGGGGCGTAGCCCTGGTGCTGGCGGCCCTGCTCGGTGGAACCAGGGTCTCGGCAGAGGTTCCCGTGACGGGGCCAGATGGCGTCTGGCAGGCACCGGAGGCCGTCTCCGGCGGCCGCTGGATCCGGATCCTCCACCAGAATGACCTCCATGGCTACGGCTTCCCGCGGCGCTATGCCGGGGAGGCGCTGCCGCAGGAGCATCTCGGTGAGGTCCTGGGCGGACCCTTCTCGGTGGCCGCCTACCTCTCGGCGGTCCGGGCGGGTCTCTGGAGCCGCGATCCCCGCGGCCTCCGGGACTACGTGCGGGGCGGGGACGACGGTGTACTGCTCCTGGATGCCGGTGACTGGTACGGCGGGACGCTCTTCGACGCCGACACCCGGGGCGAGGCCATGGGGCGTCTGCTCGCGGATCCGGCCCTCGATCTCGATGTGACCACCCTGGGCAATCACGCCTGGGACTACGGGCGCGAGGGGCTGGAAAGGTTCCTGGACCGGCTCTCGGGGAAGAACGTGGTGGTCGCCAATCTCCTGGTGGACGGCGCCCGGCCCCGCGGCATCCCCGGCTGGGTCCGGGTCGAGGTCCAAGGGGCGAGGATCGGGGTGGTGGGGCTGCTCACGCCCCGCGCCCTGGCCCAGGCCCTGCCGGAGAAGACCGGCGGCCTGGAGGTCACCGACCCGGTGGCGGAACTCGACGCCTGCCTGGCCGGGCTCTCCTCCGGGGTCGACGCGGTGGTGGTGATCGCCCACTTCGGTCTCGATCGCGATGTCGAGCTCAGGAACCGTCTGGACGCCATGCTGGCGGCCCGGCCCGGCCACCGGGTGGTGCTGGTGGTGGACGGCCACAGCCATCGGGACGTCACCGAGCGGCTCGCCTCCGGTCCGCTCCTGGTCCAGGCCGACCATTACGGGATGCGGCTCGGGGAGGTCCTCCTGGAGATCGGTCCCGACCGGGTCCCCACCGGCCGGGTCCATGCGCGCCGCATCCTGCTCCGGAGCCGGGACTGGCCCCCCCCGATCCGGATGCTCACCCGTTTCGCAGAGGACCTGGCGGCCCGCGAGCGCCTCGAGGAGAAGGTGGTGGCGGCCACCAGGGACGGTTTCGCCTGGCCGGCTCTGGCCCGGAGCGATCCCCGCCTGGTGTCCCCCTGCGGAGACCTCGTCGCCCGCGCCTTCCTCGAGCACATGAAGCGGCTCGATCCAGGAGTGCAGATCGGCGTGATGAACCAGGGCGGGGTCCGCACCGGCCTGTATGCGGGAGGCAAGGCCGTGACCCGCTCGGCGGTCCACGAGATCCTGCCCTTCGCCAACACCATGGCGGTGATGGAGGTCTCGGGCGAGGCCCTCCTGGCCCTGATCGAGAAGGGGATCCAGCACGTCTCCCGGATGAGCTTCGCAGGCCTCGAGCTCGAGGTCGCGGAGACCGGAAGGGACGAGGCCGGGTTCCCCACCCGAACCGTCCGCTCGCTGCGGGTGAGCGATGGGAAGGGGGGCCTCGGACCTTTGATCCCGACCGCCCGATACAGGGTAGCGACCAGTCAGTACCTGGCGGGGCACGGCTTCTCCGCCTTCCCCGACACGCAGCGCCGGGATTACCCGGAGACCGACTCGGGCGTGCTGGCGACGATCCTGGCGGAGCTGGCCGGCAGGCTCGGGCCGCTGGACGAGGGACGGCTTGCCGCCTGGCTGGGAACCCCGATCCGCATCGTCGGGCGGTGAGCCGGGGGGAGCAGAGAAGGCGTAGCCCGTCGCTGGCGAGGCCCTTGCGGCCGAGCCGCAGGCTCACGAGGGAAGCGGTCGTCCTTCCCGGTCGTAGGCCAGACGGTCGGCAGCGTAGGGGATGGGATCCGGGACGCCAGCCCGGGCGAAGCCTCGCAGGCGAAGGGCGCACGAGTCGCATCGCCCACAGGCCGGGTCCTCGGAGCGGTAACAGCTCCAGGTGAGTTCCAGGGGCGCGCCGAGCTGCCTTCCCATGGCGACGATCTCGGCCTTCGAGAGGCGGATGAGCGGAGTGGCGATCCGGATCGCCCGGCCCGGCCGGGTGCCTGCGGCGATGGCGGTCTCGAAGGCGTCGTAGAAGGCGCGGCGACAGTCCGGGTAGCCCGAGGAGTCCTCCTCGACGGCGCCGATCACCACCGTGTCGAAGCCCAGGACCTCGGCCCAGGAGACCGCCATGCAGAGGAAGTGGGCGTTGCGGAAGGGGACGTAGGAGGTCGGGATCCCCTGGTTCCCGAGGTCGGCCTCCGGGACCGGGAGGGAGGGGTCGGTGAGGCTCGAGCCCCCGATCCGGCCCAGGTGCGAGAGGTCCATCTCCAGGCGACGCTCGATCCCGAGCCGGTTCGTGACCTCCCGGAAGGCGCGTCGCTCGCGTCCCTGGGTACGTTGGCCATACCCGGCGTGGACCGCGGCGACCTCGGGGTACCGGCTCCTGGCCCAGGTGGCGCACACCGAGCTGTCGAGGCCGCCGGACATCAGGACCACGGCGCCGGTGCCGCCTGGCTCCATGGTTCAGGCCAGCGAGCGGATCAGCTCGCGCATCTCATGGCGCAGGCGGTTGGCCTGCTCGTAGTCGTCGAAGGTCGAGTTGAAGCCGTTGAGTGCGATCTGCTTCAGCTCCGCCTTGCCCAGCAGATGGTGGGTGGCGGCCTTCACGTACTCGCCGTTGATGGAGGTGTCCGAGATCAGGGTGTTGTCGGTGTTGAGGGTCACCCGCACACCCTTCTTGAGGAAGCCGCGCAGCGGGTGGCTGCCGTAGGCATGCACGGTCCGGGTGTGGACGTTGGACGAGAGGCAGCATTCCACCGGGATCCGCTGGTTCACGATGTACCGGAACAGGTCGCCGTCCTGGTAGACCCGGGTGCCGTGTCCGAGGCGGCGGGCGTTGCACTCGAAGAGCGCCTGACGGATCGAACGTGGACCGTAGCCTTCGCCGGCGTGGACCGTCACCGGCATCACGTACTCCTGGACGATCTTGAAGGCCTCGGCGTGCTTGTTCGGCGGGTAGCCGTTCTCGGGGCCGGCGATGTCGAAGGCGACCACCCCCTCGCCCTTGTAGGCACAGGCCAGTTCGGCGGCGACCTTGGTTCCCTCGATGTCCTGGCGCATGCCGCAGATGATGAGCCGGGCCCGGATCGGGATCGGCGCCGCGGCCTCGCCCTGGCGCATGCCCTCGAGCACGGCCTCGACGATCTCGGGGAGCTGGAGTCCCAGCCCGGTGTGGAGCAGAGGGGCGAAGCGGATCTCGATGTAGCGGACGTTCTGGACGGCGTTGTCGATCACCAGTTCGCGGGTGATGCGGGTGATGCCCTCGGCCTCCTGCATCACCAGGCCGGTGATCCCGAAGGGGATGAGGTACTCCTCGAGGTTCCGGGTGTGGTCGCCGACCTTCACCACCCGACCGAGCGCTTCGAGCGAGCAGGAGGCCAGGTCGATCCGGTCGCCGTAGAGGGCCTCGACCATCTCCTCCTGGGGACGGCGGGACTCCGCCGGGACCGAGCGGAGCAGCTCGTGGAGGGTCTCGAGGCGCAGCGAGCCGTCGAGGTGGACATGGAGTTCGGTCTTGGGAAGCCGCTGCACGAACTCCTCGAGCGCCCCGCCCTCGAGCCGGTCGTTGCCGATCTCGGCCGCGTCCTCCTCGTTCGCCTCGTGGTGCTCGACGAGGTCCTGGTGTCGCTTCGCTGCGGTTCGCCTGGGGCTCATGACCCTCCTCGGGTCGAGAGTACCCGCAGCCTCTGCGGGAGGAAAGCCGGGCGTGCTAGAAAGGCGGCGAGGAGGACCGCCATGGAGCCTGCAGCCGCCCCCGGGACGAGGTCGGGATGGGTCGCCTGGATCGCCTACCGGATCCGCCCCGAGTACCGCATCCTGGGCGAGATCGACCGCTTCCGCCTGGGCGCCTTCCTGGTCGAGATCCTGGAGAGCCCGCACGACCGGGTCGAAGTCGACTGCTACGCGACGGTCGGCTTCCGCTCCGACTGCGACCTCCTGGTGCGCTACCGGGCCCCGACCCCGGAGGAGATCCAGGAGATCGCCGTCAAGGTCCGCAACTCCGGCCTGGGACGCTACCTGGACGTGAGCTACGACTGGCTGGCGATCGAGCGGCCGGGTCCCTACCCGGGCGGTCCAGAGGCCAAGCACAGCGAGGGCGAGCGGCCCTGGTACGCGGTCCGGCCCTATGCCAAGAAGGGCGAGTGGTTCTTCCTCCCCTTCGAGGATCGCAAGCGGATCGTGCATGCCTGGCAGGCCGTGGTGGCCCGCCACCCCGGGATCCGGGTCACCTCGAGCTACGGCTTCGGCCTCGGCGATGCCGAGTGGGTGCTCGAGTTCGAGTCGTCGAGCCTGGGAGACTACGAGGAGCTGGCCCGCGAACTCTGCGAGACCGAGGTGGGCAAGTACGCCCGGTTCGAGGGTCCGGTACTGGTGGGTCGGAAGGTGACCGCCCACGAGGCCCTGGAGCTGGCAGGCGCCCTGTGAGGGAGGAGGCCTGGGACAGCCCCAATCTGGGTCGACGCATGCGGGTCGCCTGCTACGGCCACTGGGGTACGCCCATGGTCCTCTTCCCGACCGCCACCGCGGACCACCTCGACTACCAGCGTTTCGGTCTGGTCGACGCCATGGGGCCCCTGCTCTCGGCGGGCGTGGTGAAGCTCTACGCGGTCGAGAGCGTGAACCGGGAGTCCTGGATGGACCCTTCGGTGCCGCCCTGGGTTTCGATCGGCATCCAGGAGCGCTACAACGCCTGGGTCACGGAGGAGCTCGTGCCCTTCGTGCAGGAGGACTGCCGCACCCCGGGAATCCGGATCGCCCTGGCCGGTGCCAGCTTCGGCTGCTTCCACGCAGCCAACCAGTTCTTCCGGCGGCCCGATCTGTTCTCGACCCTGATCGGGCTCTCCGGGACCTATGACCTGCGGTCCTGGTCGCGAGGCTGGTTCGGAGGGACCTGCTACCTGAACAGTCCGGTCCACTTCGTGTCCGGGCTCCAGGGGCCACTGCTGCGGGACCTGAAGAAGCACTGCTCGATCGCCATGGTGAGCGGCCGGCGCCGGGAGAGCCCTCGCCCCGCCCGGACCATGGCGCGGGTGCTCCGTCAGAAGCGGATCCCCTACAAGGTCGACGTGTGGAAGGCCGCCAGCCACGACTGGGCCTGGTGGAACCGGATGCTGCCCTTCCACACCGCCCGTCTCCTGGCCTGACGCGGGAGGAGCAACCGGAGCCCGTCCGCGGGTCTCGATCCACGGGCGCAGCCGTAGCGCCCCCGGCTCCGCCGGGGGAGACCACTCTGGAA
>CAYOHP010000076.1:0-30426 GCA_964403795.1 uncultured bacterium
AGACTCCCGGGCTTCGATGCCTCCCGGGCCGGCTGGGCGCTCCTGGTCTCGGTGGTGGCCGCCGGGCTCGGGACCCTGGCCCTGGTGCCGTCCCTCTCCGAGGTGGCGAACGCCACCAGCTTCGGGAGGTCGCTCACCGCCAGCCGTCGTCTGGTCGTCGAAGGCCTCGGTGCCGGGGCCCTGGCCGCCGCCCTGCTCGGGATCGTCGGGTACCTCGGCGAGCGCCGCCGCTACGAGGAGCGGATCGCCATGACCGTCGAGGAGCGGCGGCGCGAGGCGATCGAGGAACTCGGGAATCCGGTGGTGCGGGCCCGGATCCGGGAACTCTCGGAGCGGAGCGCAGGGGGGGCGGCCGGCCCGGGGGGGGCGCCCCGCGAGCCGGTGGCCACCCTGCGGGGACCGGGTGACGGGATGGCGGCGTGATCCGCGACCGCCTCTCCTCCATGAGGCCCGAGATGCTCGCCGGGCCGCTGGTGCTGCTGCTCCTGGGGGTGGTGCTCTTCCCCCTTCCGGCCATGCTCCTCGACCTCTGCCTGGTCGCCAACCTGGTCGCCGCCTTCCTGCTGGTGATGCTGGCCGCTTCGATCGAGCAGAAGACCCGGCTCTCGATGCTCCCCACCCTGCTCCTGGTCATGACCCTGGGGCGGCTGGCCCTGAACGTGGCTTCCACCCGACTGATCCTCACCCAGGGCAGTTCGTTCGCGGGAGTGCTGGTGCTGGCCTTCGGTTCCTGGGTGCTCCAGGGGAGCCTGGGGGTCGGGCTGGTCCTGTTCTCGATCCTGGTGGCGGTCCAGTACCTGGTGGTGGCCAAGGGCTCCGAGCGGGTCGCCGAGGTGGCGGCCCGCTTCCGCCTCGATGCCCTGCCGATGCGCCAGACCATGATCGAGGCCCGTCGCCAGGACCGGAGCCTGACCCCCGACGAGGCCGATCGGGAACTGGCGGAGCTCCAGCAGGAGTCGGACTTCTACGGAGCCCTCGACGGCGCCAGCAAGTTCGTCAAGGGCGAGACCATGGCGGGGTTCCTGATCACCGGGATCAACCTGGTGGGGGGCATCGCCATCGGGTTGTCCCGGGGCGAGGGGTCGCTCGGGGACGTGGTCCGGACCTACTGCCTGCTGACGGTGGGGGACGGCCTGGTGGGCTGGGTCCCCTCGATGATGGTGGCGGTGGCCGCCGGCCTGGTCACCACCAAGACCTCGGGCCAGGGCTCGCTCTCGCTGCGGGTGGTCGACGAGGTCCTGCAGAGTCCGGTGGCCGTGGGGGTCTCGCTGCTCGGGACCGGGTCGATGCTCCTGGTCTTCGGCGCCTTCTCGGGGGTCCGCCCGCTGACCTTCCTGGGCTTGGCGACCCTGTGTTTCGCCGGTGCCGGCGTCTTCTTCTGGACCCACTCGCAGGCGGAGGCCGCCGCCCAGGCCGAGGCACCCGACGCTCCGGTGGTGTTGGAACTCTCCGAGACCACCTGGCGACGATTGGCGCAGGCCTTCCCCCAGGCCCTGGCGCCGAACCTCGAGGCGGCCGGCCACGGGCTCCGGGACCAGCTCGGCATCCGGATCCCCGTCCCCGAGCTCCGGCCCCGGTCGGACCTCCAGGCCGGCCGCTGGCGGGTCCTCGTCGACGGCCTGTTGGCCGGGGAAGGGGACCTGGATCCCGAGCGCTACCTGGCGGTCCACTCGGGCGAGGCTCCCGGCGAGCGCCTGCCCGGCGATCCCGACCGCGATCCCCTGGGCCATCGCCCGGCCCTTCTGATCGCACCCGAGGCCGCCGCCAAGGCCCAATCGCTGGGCTACGAGGTGCTCTCGCCCCCCGAGGTACTGGGGGCACGGCTGGCCCGGGTGCTCCTCGACCGCGCCGCCGACCTCTTCGACCACGAGGCGGCCAAGGCCTGGCTTGCCGAGGGTTCTCGGCGCTTCCCGGCACTGGCCCGCGAGGTCTCTGCCCTGGGCGTGACCGCCCTGCGCGAGGTCCTGGTCGGCCTGCTCTCGGAGGGGGTCTCGCTCCGTTCCAACGCCCGGATCCTGGAGGCCTTGGCGGTCAAGCGGGAGCACAAGGGCAGGGCGCTCCTCGAGGCGGTCCGGGCGGAGATCGGCCGGCTGGTGGTGGAGCCGCTCCTGGGCGCCGACCGCCAGCTCCGCTGCCTGGTCCTGGCTCCGGCGCTGGAGGCCGAGCTCCGGGCCAGCTTCGCCCCCGGGGACGATGGCGGCGAGTTCCTGGCCATCGCCCCCGATCTCGGAGGCGAGCTCACCATGGCGATCCGGGCCCGCTCGGAGGGGATGGCCCGTCGCGGCATGGTCCCGGTGCTGCTCGTGTCGCGCCGCTTGCGTCCCCATCTCCGCCACTTCCTGCGTGGCCGGGTCGCCGACCTCCGGGTGCTCGCCTACGAGGAGGCCGACGGCATCGGGTTGCGTACCGAGGCCGTGATCGACCGTTTCTCGCGGCCGGGCGCCGCCGCCTCCGTCGGCTGAACCGGGCACCAGCTGCGGATTTCCCGACAGGTTCCCTGAGGTGATCGCGGACATCCGCATCCAGAGCCGACGCGAAATTTTTTTCGCGGCCCGACGGACCCCGAACCATGATGGGGAGCGAGCCGCCGCGGCGGGCCGTGCATGAGCCGATGGGAAGCGGCTCCCGGGCCTTGCGAGCGGCTCGCGGGGACCGCTACCATCGGACCCCCGGAGGGGGCTGTGGCGAGCCACTCCGCGAGGAGCCGATGGACCAGGCGCTCAAGCTGAGGGAGATGGCCGCCCAGAACCGGGCGACCCGGGTCTCCGGTCCTCCTCCGGCACCCTCCCCGGAGACCCCGCTCCGGATCCTGGCGGTGACCAGCGGCAAGGGCGGGGTGGGCAAGACCAGCTTCAGCATCAACTTCGCCCTGGCGCTCCGCTCGCTGGGCAAGCGGGTCGCGCTGCTCGACGCCGACCTGGGCCTCGCCAACGTGAACGTGGCGCTCGGCCTCCCGGTGCGCAGCACGCTCCAGGAGGTCGTGAGCGGAGAACGCACCATGCGGGAGGTGGCGGTCGAGGGTCCCGAGGGCCTGGTGCTGATCCCGGGAGGCTCCGGGGTCCAGGAACTCGCCGACCTCGATGCCGCCGGACGCCAACGCCTGGTGAGCGGGCTCTCCGAACTCGCGGGCCTGGCGGACATCCTGATCGTGGATACCGCCGCCGGCATCTCCCGCAACGTGCTGGGGTTCGCGTTGGCCGCCGACACGGTGGTGGTGGTGACGGTTCCCGAGCCGCCGGCCATCGCCGACGCCTACGGAGTCATCAAGACCCTCTTGACCGAGAAGCGGGACGCCGACATCCGGCTGGTGGTGAACCGGACCATGCAGCCGTTCGAGGGGCGGGCCGTGTACGAGAAGCTCGACCTGGTGGCCCAGCGCTTCCTCCACACCCGGCTGCGCAGTCTGGGGGCGATCCCCGACGACGAGACCGTGCCGCGGTGCGTGCGCCAGCAGAAGGCCTTCTTCCTGGAGTGTCCAGGCTCCCAGCCTTCCCGGGCGGTGCGGCGGATGGCGGAGGACCTGGCGGGCGAGGGCAACGGGACGGGCGGTATCCTCGGATTCCTGGGACGTTGGATGCGGTGGTTCCGATGACGATGGCACGAGCCTGTCGGGTCCTGGCGGTGACCTCGGGCAAGGGCGGGGTGGGCAAGTCCAACATCACCGCCAACCTCTGTCTCTCGATCGCCCGGCTGGGGCGGACCGTGGTGGCCATGGACGCCGACCTGGGTCTCGCCAACCTGGACGTGATCTTCGGGGTCCGGCCGACCCACACCCTGCTCCATGCCGTGAAGGGCAAGAAGGACCTGCTCGACATCCTGATGGCAGGCGGTCCAGGCGTCCGATTCGTGGCCGGCGGCAGCGGCATCCAGGAACTCGCCGACCTGGATCCGACGGCCCGCCGATCCCTGATCGAGAACCTCCGGAAGCTCGAGCGCTACGCCGACTACCTGGTGCTCGACACCGGGGCCGGGCTCTCGTCGAACGTGATGAGCTTCGTGCTGGCCGCCGACGAGGTGCTGCTGGTGACGACCCCGGAGCCGACCGCCATGGCCGATGCCTACGGCGTCCTGAAGACCATCTCCGCCCATGAAGGTCCGAGGCCTCCGGTCCGGATCATCGTGAACCGGGTCAGGGACCCGGAGGAGGCGGTGGCGACCAGTCGTCGCCTCCGCAAGGTCGCCAAGGAGTTCCTGGAACTCGACGTCGGGCACCTCGGCTTCGTGATCGAGGACCGGAGCGTGGCCCTGGCGGTCCGGGCCCAGAAGCCCTTCGTGCGCGCCTACCCCAACTGCGAGGCCTCGGCCTGCGTCGCCAACCTGGCGGCCAATCTCCTCGACCTCCCGGTGGCCCATCCGGGTCGGAGCGCCCCCAGCTTCTTCGACCGCCTCCAGTCCTACCTGCGGGTGGGGGGCGCGGCATGAGCCTCCGGACCTTCACCGCGGGGAGCGCCGAGGAAGCCTACGCCCAGGCCCGCAAGGCCTTCGGGCCCGACGCCTGCATCTTCTCGACCCGCTCGTTCCGGCCCGGGCCATGGCTCCTGCGCTGGCTCCGGGCGCCGGTTTACGAGGTGGTGGCCGGGGCCGCCACCCTCCGGCCCGATCCCGCCCCGGGCTCCCTCCTGGCCGGCCGACCGACGCCGGGTGCCAGGCCCGCCCTGACCCCCAGCCGGACCTTCCTGCCTTCGTCCCTCGGCCTGGCCGGCGGCTACGGAGCCCAGGTGCCGCCCGGCCTCGGCCAAGGCGGAAACCCGCCGGCGGCTCCGGGATCCGGGGGATCGCCCTCCGGCGCCTACCCGAGTCCGGCGCCCGCCGCGGTCCGTCCGGACCTCGACCCCCGATCGCCCCGAGGCGCACCTCCCTCGGGACCCGGCCCCGTCGGCGACCGTCCGCCGTCGATGCCCGGCTACCCGTTCCCGGGACCGAGCCCCCAGGCGGGTCCCGAGTACGGCTTCCGCTCGGTGGCGGTGGGAGCCGTGGGCGCGGCCGGGGCGACCGGACCGGGTCCGGTCCCGCCCGGCAGTCCTGGATCCGGTCTCGGGTGCGGTCCGCACCCGGCGGCCTTCCCGGGCGCCGCGACGCCGCCCGCCCTCGGCCCGGTGCCGGCACCGGGTCCTGGTCCGGATTCGGCCGCCCAGGCTCCCGCGGGACCGGAGCTGCGCGAGGTCGAGCGCAGCGTGGCGGCCCTGAAGCGCCAGGTCGACGAGCTCGCCCAGTTGAAGGGCCTGCTCCAGACGGTGCTCGCCCGAACCGGTCAGCTCGAACCGGCGCCGGTGCCGGCCGGGGCCCTGGAGACCCTCTCCCGCATGCCTCCGCCCGCCCGGCTCCCGGAGGCCTTCGAGGGGCTGTGCGGCGGCCTCAAGGCCTCCGGCCTCGAGACCCGGATCCGGGCCATGGTCCGGGACGCGGTGCGCACTGCGCTCTCCCCGGCCGAGCTGGCGGATCCGGAGAAGGTCTATCGGGCGGCGGTCGACGGCCTGGCCGAGCTGCTCCGGGTCGGCCCGCCCATCGACCCGCGGCGCGGCCCGGAGGGGCCCAGGATCGTGGTCCTGGTGGGACCGACCGGGGTCGGCAAGACCACCACCCTCGCCAAGCTCGGCGCCATCCTGGGGCTCGAGGGCAAGGGTCGGGTGGCCTTCGTGACCCTCGATACCTACCGGCTGGCGGCCCCCGACCAGTTGAAGCAGTACGCCGACATCATCGAGGTCCCGATCAAGGTGGCGTTCCGCCCCGAGGATCTCCGCAGCGCCCTCAGGACCTTCACGAACCACGACGTGGTGCTGGTCGACACCGTGGGTCGCAGCCACCGTAACGAGGAGGACCTGGCCGAGCTCTCCCGCTTCATGGGGGAGCTCCCGGGCGCCGAGGTGCTGCTGGTGGTCTCGGCCACCACCAAGGACGAGGACCTGACCGCGATCTGCCGGGCCTTCCGCCCCCTGGGCGTGGCCGGGGCCGTGGTCACCAAGCTCGACGAGACCTCGTGCTACGGCGGGGTGGTCAACCTGCTGGTGGGCGAGCGTCTGCCGGTCCACTACATGACCACCGGCCAGGCCGTGCCCAACGACATCCAGGCCGCCGACGCCCGGGCCCTGGCCGCACTCGCCATGCCCCGGCCCCCGGCGCAAGAACGGGCCGGGTCCAGCGAGCGGGAAGCCACCTCGCGTGCCCCGTCGTCCGAGCCGGCCGCCGACGAGGACCCCGAACCCGGCGAGCAGGCGGCCTGACGAAGTCCCAGGGGATCGCCCTCGGCACCAGGGCCGGCGGCCTCGAAGCGGGTCCGGGATCCGCCCCGACTACTCCCCGGCGAGCCCCAGCATCTTGACCAGCATCGGCTTCTCGCCCTGGATCGCGGTCCGCTGCAGGTAGGGGGCGAGGCCGCGCCGGCCGCCGAGCTCCTCGCCTCCCCCGGCCCGCCCCGGTCCCCCGTGGACCATCTGGGGCAGCACCGTGCCGGGGCCGGGCGAGTGCTCGGCCACCCGGGCACTGCCGACCGTGATCCGCCCATGGAAGGCGGCGATCCCGAAGACCGTCTCCTCCACGAAGGCCCGGTCGTCGGAGTACACGCTCGCCACCAGGCTGCCCCGGCCGCGGCGCACGCCCTCGATCGCACCCGTGGCGTCCCCCGCCCAAGGCACGATCGTGGCCACCGGTCCGAAGACCTCGAGGTCGTGGACCGCACTGGCGTCCTCGCGGCCCTTCAGCAGCACCGGGGCCACGAAGTAGCCCCGGTCGCCCTCCACCCCGACGAGCTTGCCGCGGCCGCCGTCGCCCAGGACCGGCTCGGCCTCGGCCCGGAGCTTCGCCAGCCCGGCCTGCACGTCGGCGCGCTGCGAGGCGGTGGCCAGCGGGCCCATGCGCACCGCGCTCTCGGAGGGATCGCCCACCTTGACCAGCGAGATCTCGGCGGAGAGCGCCTCGGCCACCTCCTCGACCCGCTCCCTGGGCACGAACACCCGGCGGATCGCGGTGCACTTCTGGCCGGCCTTCTGGGTGACGTCCTTGGCGACCTCGCGGAGGAACATGTCGAAGGTCTCCGAGCCCGACTCGACGTCCGGGCCGAGCACCGCGGCGTTCAGGCTGTCGGCCTCGACGTTGACCCGCACCGAATCGCGGACCACGTTGGGGCGGCTGCGGAGCGTCACCCCGGTGTCCCAGGAACCGGTGAAGGCGAGCACGTCCTGGGGCCCGAGGTGGTCGACCAGGTCGCCGGCGGCGCCCACCACCAGCGAGAGGGCACCCGGAGGCAGCACCCCGGCTTCGACCACCAGCTCGACGATCCGGGCGGCCACCATGGCCGTGGACGTGGCGGGCTTCACCACGCAGGGCATGCCGGCGAGCAGGGCCACCGCCAGCTTCTCGCACATCCCCCAGGCCGGGAAGTTGAAGGCGTTGATGTGGACCGCCACACCCTGGCGGGGCGAGAGCACGTGGGCCCCCACGTAACGAGGAGACCGTCCCAGGGTCTCGAGCTCGCCGTCGACCAGGAAGCGGGCGTCCCCCAGACCCCGGCCCAGCTCGGCGTAGTACGACAAGGTGGCGGTGGCCCCGTCCAGGTCGAACTTGGCGTCGCTGCGGGTGTTGCCTCCGTTGGCGATGGCGAGCTCGATCAGCGGGTCGCGGGCGGCATGGACGGTCTTCGAGAGCCCCGCCAGCAGCTCGGCCCGCTCCCGGAACCCCAGCGACCGCAGCGCCGGACCGCCCACGGCCCGGGCGAACCCCAGGGCCTCCCCCATGGAGAGGCCGCGGGTCGAGGCGGTGGCCAGCACCTCCTCGGTGGTCGGGTTCACCAGGGGAGCTCCGTCCCCCTCGCCCTCGACCCACTTCCCGCCGACGTAGCTCGCGAGCTTGTGGGCCATCGCCTCACGCCCTCTCGTGCCCGGCGAACCGGACGTACTCGAAATCGATCGCCTGGCCGTTGATGCCCCGGGCCGGGGGAGCGATCCACTGGGCGTACTTGCCGGGCTCGTAGACCGGCTGCATCAGGGAACGCACATAGGCCTTGTCGGCGGGGGTGGCGAGGAACTCGTCCTTCCTCGCGGTCCACTCGGCCTCGGTCATCGGCTGTCCCTCGGGGTCGAAACGTCGGCCCGCGTAGATCCCCTGGACCCGGTTGAAGCGCTGGTGGGGGAGGTAGAGCCGGAAGGCGACCCCGCCGTCCTCGAGCACCTTGTTCCACTTCTTCAGCGCCCGCACGCAGTCGTCCCGGTAGGCGTCCCGGAGCACCAGGTTCATGGCGCGTCGCAGCGGGATCTTCTTCCGGGTGAGGGCTCCGCCGGCATCGGGGACATCGATCTCGTAGTCCCCCGAGAGGGCCACATGGTCCGGGTAGTCCCCGCTCGACTCCTTGTACCGGCCCTTCAATCCCTGCGAGAAGTAGGACGCCGCGTTCGACGAGTCCTCGGCCCCGAACAGGTCGAGCGAGGAGGAGTACCACTCGTTGATGTAGCGCTGGATCACGTCGAGCGGGATCCCGCCGACCGCCCGCACGTCCTCGCCGGGCGCCTCCTTCATGAGCTGGACGGTCCGCTCCACCACCCGCTGCACGCCGGTCTCGCCCACGAACAGGTGGTGGGCCTCCTCGGTCAGCATGAAACGGGTCGTCTGGGCCAGCGGGTCGAAGCCGCTCTCGGCCAGGGCGGCGAGCTGGTACTTGCCATCCCGGTCGGTGAACATCGTGAAGCAGAAGAAGGACAGCCAGTCCTCGATCGGCCGGTTGAAGGTGTCGAGGATCCGGGGCGAGTCCTTGTCGCCGGAGCGTCGCACCAGCAGGTCGTCGGCCTCCTCCCGCCCGTCCTTCCCGAAGAACGAATGGAGCAGGTAGACCATGGCCCAGAGGTGACGGCCCTCCTCCACGTTCACCTGGAAGAGGTTGCGGAGGTCGTAGAGGCTGGGGGCGCACTTCCCCAGCAGGCGCTGCTGCTCCACCGAGGCCGGCTCGGTGTCGGCCTGGGTGACGATGATCCGGCGCAGGTCCTTGCGGACCTCGCCCGGGACCACCGACCAGGCCTTCTCGGAGGCCACGTCGCCGAATCCGATGGTGCGGTCCGGTTCGGACGGAGCCAGGAAGATCCCCCACCGGTAGTCGGGCATCTTCACGTAGTCGAAGTGGGCCCAGCCCCCGGCACCCACGTCGACGGCGGTCCGCAGGTAGATCTGGTCCTGCTGGAAGCCCTCGGGCCCCATGTCCATCCACCAGTCGAGGAAGGACGGCTGCCAGGACTCGAGCGCCTTCTGGAGCTTCTTGTCCCCCGCCAGGTCGACGTTGTTGGGGATCTTCTCGTTCAGGGAGACCGCAGCCATCAGGTCCTCCGGTAGTCGAAGGTGGCCCGCTCGGGCTGACCGTAGAGGGTCAGGGCTCCGTGCTCGCCCACCGCGTTGGGTCGTTGGAAGATCCAGTTCTGCCAGGCCGAGAGCCGGCCGAAGATCTTGGTCTCGAGGGTCTCCGGACCGGCGAAGCGCAGGTTCGCCTCCATGCCGGTCAAGGCATCGGGGGAGAGGCTGGCCCGCTCCTCGATGGCCAGGCGGATCTCGTCCTCCCAGTCGATCTCGTCGTGGGAGGAGGTCACCAGCCCGAGGTCGGCTGCCGTCTCCCCGTCGAGGGGACCGTCACAGGCCAGGGCCCGGGTCGCCGCTTCCGGTTCGCCCAGGAAGCGGGTGGCGAGCCGGGAGAGACCGTTGCCCATGGGGTACCAGCCGTCGTTGGCGGCGCCGGGTCGGATCGAGACGCCCTCGTCCTCCCGCATGTAGATCCGGTCGCTGGCCAGGGCCAGCTCGTAGAGCGTCCCGCCGAAGCAGGAGCCCTCGTCGACCAGGGCGAAGAAGCTCTTGGCGGTGACGTCGATCCGCTTCAGCACCCTGCGGATCAGACCGGTGACCTCGGCGACGAACCAGTCGTCGGCCCGTTCCGCCAGCTGGCGGTCCATGGTGGCGGCCACCTCGTGGGAGCCCCGGGTCTTCATCAGCACCAGGCCGATCTCGGGGTACTGGAAACGGAGCCGGAGCACCGCGTCGTCGAGTTCCCGGAAGGCCCTGAGCGGGAACCAGCCGGCCCCCAGGTCCCGGGGCGAGGCGGGAACCTCGGGGAGGGCATCGGGCAGGGTGAGGGTAACCGTGGCGGTCCGCCCCTCGCGATCCAGGTCGAGGCGGACGTGGCGATAGACCACCGCGTCCTCCCCGACCTCGGGCGAGAGCGCCTCGAGCTCGATGCCTCGCCGCTCCGGGTGCCCGGCCCCGGCGATCTCACGGGCCCGGTCCGCCACCGCTTCCTTGAAGCGTGACGAGGGGAAGACCCCGTCGACCAGGCCCCACTCGGCGGCCCGCTTGCCCTTCACGCCCTCGGCCAGGGTGACGAAGATGTCGGCCCGGTCCTTGCGCACCTTGCGCTTGTCGACCACCCGGGTGAGCCCCCCGGTCCCTGGGAGCACGCCGAGGTAGGGGACCTCCGGCAGGCTGACTGCGCTCCTCCGATCATCGACCAGGTACATCTCCCGGCAGGCCAGCGGCAGCTCGTAGCCGCCCCCTGAGGCGGTGCCGTTCAAGGCCGCGATCCAGGTCTGGCCGCTCCGCTCGGTGGCGTCCTCGATGGCGAGGCGGGTCTCGTTGGTGAACTTGCAGAAGTTCACCTTGAAGGCGTGGGTCGAACTCCCCAGCATGAAGATGTTGGCGCCCGAGGAGAAGATCCCCTCGATCCCGCTGGTCACCACCACGCACCCGACCTCGGGATGCTCGAAGCGGAGCCGGGTCACGGCGTCGGCGAGCTCCAGGTCGACGCCCAGGTCGTAGCTGTTCAGCTTGAGCGCGTAGCCCGGCCGGAGCCCGCCGTCCTCCTGGATCCGGAGCGTCAGGGTGGCCACCGGGCCGTCGACCGAGAGCGCCATGTGCCGGTAGCGCGAGGGATGGGTCTCGAACGAGAAGGGCGTCTCCGCCCCAGGGTTTCCATGGTCCGCCATGGCGCCGGAGGCTAGCACGGCGAGCCGTTCCATGGGGCTACGAGCGAGCCCCCTGCGGGCGGGATGCAGACGGCACGGACGTAGCTGGAGCGCCCCGGGTATCCTCGGGACCCATGCAGAACCTCGCCCTCCTCGTCTCGCTCCTGGCCGCCCTGGTCCTGGTCTCGCTCGCCCCGGGGTACCGCCTGGGTCTCTGGGGATTTCGACCCGCCTTCGGATCCATGCAATGGGTGGTGCTGGCCGCCGGCCTCGGTGCCCTCATCGGGATCGTCGCCCTGGTCTGGAGCCTGCGCGCCGGGGAGGCGAAGGGGCGTGCCCTCCTGGCGATCGTGATCGGGGGCGCGGTGGCCGCCTTCCCCATGGCCCTTCGGAAGCTGGCTCGGAGCGTGCCGCCGATCCACGACATCTCGACGGATCTCGCCGACCCACCGGTCTTCGCGGCCGTGGTGCCGCTCAGGGGAACCTCCTCCAATCCGGTGGTGGCGCCCACTCCGGAGCGGTCCGAGCAGCAGCGTACGGCCTACCCGGATCTCGGGCCGGTCGAGCTGGCGGGCTCCGTGGGCGAGGTGCTCGACCGGGCCGAGGCGGCGGCCCTCCGTCTGGGATGGAAGATCGTGGCCGTGGACAAGGAGGCCGGACGGCTCGAGGCCTACGACGTGACCGCCTGGTGGGGCTTCGTGGACGACGTGGTGGTGCGGGCGGCGGCCGGACCTGGCGGCAAGGCCCGGGTCGATGTCCGCTCGGTGTCCCGGGTCGGGGTCTCGGACCTGGGGAAGAACGCGGCCCGGATCCGCGCCTTCCTGGCGGAACTCCGCAAGGGGACCCCGTGAGTTCGACCCGTCGCTACTGGGACCAGCCCGAGACCTCTGCCTTCACGGCCCGGGTCACCGCCGCCGGCGAGCACCAGGGGCGGCGCTATGTCGAGCTCGCCGAGACCTGGTTCTACCCCGAGTCGGGTGGTCAGTTGCCGGACCGGGGCCGGATCGGCGAGGCCGAGGTGGTCGATGTCCAGGAGGAAGGGGGGCGGATCCTCCACTTCCTGGGTGCCGGGGCGTCCCCGATCGAGGTCGGCGCCGAGGTGCCGGCGAGCCTCGACCGGGAGCGTCGGCTCGACCACATGCAGCAGCACACCGGGCAGCACATGCTCTCGGCCGCGCTCCTCGAGGTCGCCGGGATCGCCACCCTCTCCTTCCACATGGGGGGAGAGGGCTCCACCATCGACCTCGACGTGGCGGATCTCGATGCGGATCTGCTCGCCCGGGTCGAGGACCTCGTCAATGCCCGGATCCTGGAGGACCGCCCGATCCGGGTCCTGTATCCGGGGGAAGGCGAGGTCGCCGGTCTCGGGCTGCGCAAGGATCCCCAGGTGAGCGGTCCGCTCCGGGTGATCGACATCGAGGGGTTCGACCGCTCGCCCTGTGGCGGCACCCACTGCACCCGCACCGGGCAGGTCGGTCAGGTCCACCTGTCGGGGGTGGAACGGGTGCGGCAGAAGGCGCGCCTCGCCTTCGTGGCCGGACGCCGGGCGCTCCTGGCCCATCGGGCGAAGAACCGGGTGGTGCGGGAGCTGGCGGCCCTGGTCTCGGCCCGTCCCGAGGAACTGGGGGTCCGGATCGCCGACCTCCAGGAACGGCTCCGGCTGGCGGGCAAGGAGTTGGCGGGCTACCAGGCCGAGGCCTGGAGCCGGGAGGCCGAGTCGCTCGCCACGGGCGCGGTGCCGGCTGGCCGGGCCCGTCTCCTGGTGGTCCATGGCGAGCGCGAACCGGAACGGCGCAAGGCCATGGCGCTGCGCCTCGCCGGGGTCCCCGACCTGGTGGCGGCGCTCACCACCCCGGCCGGCGACCTGAACCTCTCGGCCGGGACCGACACCGGATTCGACTGCGGCAAGGCGCTCCCGGCGCTGGCCAAGGAACTCGGCGGCAAGGGCGGGGGTTCACGGTCCACGGCCCAGGGTCGCCTCGATCCGGCCCGGATCGGCGAGGTCGAGGCGCGACTCCGGGCGATCCTCGAGGGCTGACGGCGGGGTCGCCCGGGGTCCCGGTTCAGCGCACCGGGGCCTTGCCCAAGGCCGCGGTGGCCGAGCCGGCGACCACCAGGCAAGCACCCAGGATGCTGGTGGGCGTCCAGGTCTCGGCCGGCACGAAGCCGGGGACCAAACGGGCCGCCAGTTCCGCGAACAGGGCGGTGGCGAGCGGTGTGGAAGCGAGCACCGCGCTCACCCGGGTCGCTTCCCAGCAGGCGAGGGCCTCGGCGAAGGCGCCGTAGGCGACCAGGGTGTTGGCGCTGGCGAAGGCGAGCAGCCCGAGGCCGGTGGCGTCGAGGGCGAGGACGTTCCCCGGGGTGGCGATCGGCAGCAGCAGGACCGTGGACCCCAGATAGACGATCCAGAGGACCACCGAGGCCGACAGCGCCCCTTGCAGGCATTTCTGGGCCAGCCCGTACCCGGCCCAGAGCAGGGCGGCGAGCACCACCCAGGCCACCCCCCGGGAGTAGGTGGTCAGGCTGGAGAGCAGCTCGCCGAGCCGGGTGTCGAAGAAGAGCCCCAGGCCCAGGACGAAGGTGGCGACCCCCATCGCCTGGAGCCGCGAGAAGGGCTCCCGAAACACCGCCAGGCTGGCTGCCAGGAGGAGGAGCGGGGCGATCTGCACCACGGTCTGGGCGGTGGCGGGGGTGACCTGGTCGAGCCCCCACAGGTAGAGCAGATAGTTGCCGGCCAGTCCGAGGGTGGCCGCCGCCAGCAGGCCGGCGGTCCGCGGCACCGCCAGGACCGAGGCGCAGGGGAGCTGGCGGTGGGCCGCGTGCCAGGCCCCCAGCACCAGGGTCGCCACCAGGAAGCGGAACCAGGTGATGGTGCCGGAGTCGAGGCGGGCCAGCAGCCCCTTCAGGGCGATGGGCAGGAGGCCCCAGCAGAGCACCGTGACCAGGCTCAGGGCGAGCCCGCGGGATGCCGGCGAGCCCGCCGGGGCCGGCGATCCGCCCGGGTCACCGGGAAGCCTCGAGAGCGCGTCGAGGTTCATGGCACGGGGAGGAAGCGGAGCTCGTCCTTCTCGAAGAGCGGCACGACCAGGCGCCGGCGGCGGCGGTCGTACTCGAGGTCGGCCGGCGAGACGAGATCGGAGGCGAGCGTGGTGAAGTTCCCGGCCCGGTCCATCAGGTAGACCGCCTGCCCGCTCCAGCTCGAGATCGCCAACCGGCGGCCGGGGAGCATCTCCACGCCGTCGAGGCCACCGCTGGGGGCCTTCCTCCGGACCACCTGCCGCCCGATGCGCGACAGGCCCACCACGTCGCCGGGACCGAAGTCCACGCACCAGACCCCGCCCCTCGCCCGGGCCAGGCCGTTGGGCTTGTCGATCCCCTCGGGACCGAAGAAGGGGGTGGGCATCCCCTGGGCGGGGATCTTCCAGATGCCGCGGGTCCCCGAGGGCTCGAAACCCTGGGCGCCGGCCTTGACCCCCATGTCGGAGACCCAGGCGCCGCCCTCGCCGGTCGAGGCGAGGTCGTTCAGGAAGGTGGCGCCCGGGATGGGGATGGCCGGCGCGCTCGGCTTGCGGGTGACCGGATCGAAGCGACGGACCACATCGATGTCGGTGACCCAGAGCTGGCCCCTCACCATCGCCATGCCCTTGGGGGCGTGGAGCTCGATGCCCGGGGTGGCGCCGTCGATCCAGCGGGGCTCCAGCACCACGCCCTGGGGCGAGACCAGCGACAGGAAGCCGTTGCCGTCCTTGGCGAGCGGGCTGCCGTTCAGGTTCGAGACGATGTAGAGATCGCGCTTCCGCCAGTGGAGCACCGACTCCGGAGTGGCGAAACCGCCCTTCACCACGGTCGGGCCGGCTGCCTCTGCGGCGTGCACCGTGAGGCCGAGCGCGGCCAGGAACCAGAGAGCGGCGAGCCGGAACGACCGGACCATGGAAACTTCCTCCCGAGGCGCCGGAACCGGGACCCCGGGCGCGGTCCCGATCCTACCTGTTCCGGCCCTGGTCCGGGGGAGGGGGCAGCCCGGCGGCCAGGATCCGCTGCAGCTCTTCGACCGCCCCGGCCCGGTCCGGGTCCCGGAGCAGGTTCAGGGCCTCGGGGACGACACCCGGGACCGTGGTGGGGTCGAACCCGGGGAGGGCCCGGTCCGAGACCCAGCCCTTGTCCTCGGGGCGACCCCCGGCGTCGACGAGCTGGGATCGGGGCGTGACCCGGCCGGACCGCCCCAGCCAATCGGCGGGCGTGGGAGCAGGACCGGTGCCGAATCTCGAGACGTAGACCACACTGGGGGCGGCCCAGCCGTGGCGCCGGCAGGCCAGGCCGATCCCGTCGTGATGGGTGAGGTACCAAGCGTCCTCGTCGCCGGGGAAGGTTCCCGGGTCGCTCGGTACCCCCGAGAGTTCGATCCCGCGTGGCCAGCCCCGCTCGGGTCCGTCCCAGGCGAACCAGAGTCCCTCGGCCAGGCTGGTGGCCTGCCGGTCCCCGGCCGGCATGCCGACATGGACGCAGCCGTGGGCGAGTTCGATCCCGGCGAGCGCCTTGGCGAGCTGCCACTGGATCGCGTGGCAGGCCTTCACCTCGACCTCGAAGCTGGTCTCGGCAGCCGGACCCGGAACTCCCATGCGCCCCAGGAAGAGCGCATCGAAGAGGGCGATGCCGGCGACGCAGGCGAGAGCTCGCATCCGGGGCGAGGCGAGGGGGCAGAGGGTGGCGAAACGGACCATGGAGTCCTCCGGTCGTCCCCGTCCACCCGATGGCTTCGACTCGGTCCGGGGGTACGAGGTTCCCTGCCTCGGCAAGGATCCGGGAAGGTCGAGCCGCGAGAGGCCCGAGGTCCCGTGGGTCCGCCTACCGGCCCCGCTTGCGCCAGGCCCGGTCGGCGCCCCGCGCCACCAGCTCCGCCAGTACCTCGCTGCTGCCCCCGCCGATCGAGAGGATCCGGGCGTCCCGGTAGAGGCGCTCCACCAGGCTCTCCCGCATGTAGCCGGCGCCCCCGAAGACCTGGACGGCGAGATCGGTGGCCTCGGTCGCCACCCGGGCCGAGAGGTTCTTGGCGCGGGCCGCCAGCTCGGTGACCCGATCGCCCCGGAGGGCGGCGGAGGCCACTTGGTAGTTCAGCAGCTTGGCGGCGAGCGTGTCGGTGCCGGCCTCGACCAGTCGGTGCCGGAGCGCCTGGAACTCCCAGAGGCGCGACCCGAACGCCTGTCGCTCGCGGGCATAGGCCTCGGCCTCCTCCAGGGCCAGCTCGGCGGTGGCGTGACCGTAGGCCGCCAGGCAGAGACGTTCCGTCTCGAAGGTCCGCATCAGGGCGGCGAACCCGCTGCCTTCCGGTCCCAGCCGATTCGCCTCCGGGATCTCGCAGCCGTCGAAGGCGAGCTCGGCGGTGTCGCTGGCCCGCCATCCCATCTTGGCGAGCGGCCGCGACACCGAGTACCCGGGCCGGTCCCGTTCCACCACGAAGAAGGTCAGTCCCTCGTGGGGATGGTCCCCGGTGCGGGCGAGCACGGTGACCAGATCGGCCCGCACCCCGCTCGAGATGAAGGTCTTCCGCCCGTCGAGGCGATACCCCCCGGAGGTCCTCACGGCCTTGAGCGCAAGGGCGCTCACGTCCGAGCCGGCGCCCGGCTCGGTGACCGCCAGGGCCGCGACCCACTCCCCGGCCAGCACCGGCGGCAGGAAGCGCTGCTTCTGCTCCTCGGTCCCGAGCGCCACCACCGGGGGCAGCGCGATCGAGAGGCTCGACAACCCGGCCAGCACCCCGGTGCTCCCGCCCCGGAGCAACTCCTCGATCTGCACGAAGGCGTGGAACAGGTCGCCGCCCCCGCCGCCGTACTCCGCCGGCAACAGGGGGCCGAGCATCCCGGCCGCGGCGGCCTTGGGGTAGAGCTCCCGGGGGAACTCCTCGGCTTCCTCCCAGGAGGTCGCATGCGGACGGATCTCCTCCTCGGCGAAGCGCCGGCAGGCCTTCGCGAAGGTCCGGTGCGAGTCGTCGAGGAAGGGCGAGAACAGCGTGGGCTCCATGGCGGACGACTCCCCATCCCCGGGGCGCGAGCTCCCCGGACGGGGCCGAGCGTAGCCGGACGGGCTCCCGGCGCTCTGCTACCGTGACGGCAACCGACCCGGCCGAGGCGCGGCCCGGTGACCCGGAGGCGGAGCGGATCCATGGCCGTGGTCCCGGCCGGCTGGCCCGGCGATCTCTCGGAACGCTACCGTCCCCGCTCGCTGCTCGGCGAGGGGGGCTACGGCTCGGTGGTGCTGGCCGAGGATCTCCGCCTGGGGCGGTCGGTGGCGATCAAGCTGCTGCACGGCACCGTCGAGGATCCGGTGGCCCGGGAGCGCTTCCTCCGCGAGGGCCGGGTCTCGGCCGGGTTGCGCCACCCCTGCCTGGTCGAGCTCCTCGACTCCGGCTTGGCCCGGGGCGGCCTTCCCTACCTGGTGATGGGCTACGTGCCCGGCGGCACGCTCCGGGACCGGATCGCGACCGGCGGGCGGAGCACGCCCGAGCAGCTGGTGGCGATGGGCACCGGGCTGGCCGGGGCCCTGGCCGTGCTCCACGGAGCAGGTTTCGTGCATCGCGACGTGAAGCCCGAGAACGTGGTGCTGGCCGAGGACGGACGCGCCGTGCTGGTCGACCTGGGGATCGCCCGTTCCATGCGCCCCGGGGAGACCCTGACCAAGACCGGTCTGGTGGTCGGGACACCTCTCTACATGGCTCCCGAGTTGTGGGAAGGCAGGGACGCGACCCCGGCGAGCGATCAGTTCGCCCTGGCCGCGGTCCTCTCCGAGGCGGGCCTCGGCGTCGGCGTCTATCCCTCCCCGGACTTCGCGGAGATCCTGCGCTTCCTGGCCACATCCCGTCCCCATCTCGGACGCCCCGGGCTCGGTGCAGGGCTGGACTCGGTCCTGGCGCGGGCCCTCTCGGTAGCTCCCCAGGCGCGCTGGGGAGACCTCGAGGAGTTCGCCCAGGCCCTGGAGGCAGCGGGTCGCGAGCCGACGCCGCTGCCCGGACCGCCGCCGCCGTGCCGCGGCGAGGCGCCCGGGACGGTCCTCACCCGTCGGCTCGAACCGGGGGAGGCGTCGCCCCTCGGGCCGCATTCCCGGCGACGCGGCCGCCTGCCGGCGGTGGCGGCAGGCTTCGGCCTGGCCCTGGCGGCGGGCCTGGCGTGGACCCGGGGGCCGGGTCCGGAGGCCCGCTCCGGCCCGGATCTGCCTGCCGTCGAGAGGCCCGAAGCGGCCGCCATCGCCGAGGAGGCCGAGCGACGCGAACGGTTCCTCGCCATGATGGAGGGTGCCCTGGCAGGACACCGCCGGCCGGACGGAGTCCTCTACGCCCCCGAGGAGCACTTCGACGCGGTCGAGTCCATGGTGATCCCGGGTCCCTCCCGGGATCGGAACCTCGCCCTGCTGCGCGAATCCGCCGATGCCCTGGTGGCCTGGAGCGAGGCCACCGCCGCGGCCCACCGCGACGGAACCCTCGAGCACCACCCGGCCTGGCAGGATCTGAACGGACGGGTGCTCCAGGACTTCCTCCACCTGCGCAACGACGTCCGCTCCACGGCCCAGATGGCGTTGGCGGTGGCCTACCTGGCGAAACGCCGGGACCCGCTCCAGGGAACCCGGGTGATCCAGGAGGCCCAGGACCTGCTCCCCTCCATGAACGAGCAGATCCTGGAAACCCTGGATCGTCTGGAGCGGGCTCTGGGAGCCGGCCGACCCGCGGTGAGACTGATCTCCCTGGCGGTCCGGATCGAACTCGGCGACGCCGGGGTGCCTGGCGAACTCGATGCCTGCGAGGCGGATCCGACCTGGGCGAAGGTTCCGGCCTGGGTCCATCTGGAGCGGAGCGGGCTCGAGATCCGTTCCCTGAAGCTGCTGCTGCTCTCGGAGCCGGGAGCATGCGGTCGACTCGCGCACCGGCTCGATCGGGTCGCGACCCGTCTCGAGAGACTGAGGGCCGGGAATCCCGAGCTTCGCCGCGACCAGCAACTGCACCTGGCCCTCTGGCTGCTCGACACCGTGTGCCAGACCGAGTCGGGTTGCCCCGACCCGCCCCCGCCGGAAGCCCGCCTGGCCATCTTCGAGCGACTGGTCCCGCACCTGGACCTGGGCCCGGACCACGTCCCGCATGGCCAGCGGGTTCTCGACCTCTCGCTCCTGAGACGCCGCTTCCAGCTCGGGCTGTTCCGGCAGGCCCCGGAGCTCTCGGCTCGAGCGGCCGTGATCGAAGCCCGGCTGGAGGATTGGTTCCAGGATTGGGGTCGAAGGGTGCGGGCGGTCGCCGCGTCCACCGGGACCACAGGTTCCTAGAGAATCGCCACGATGGCGAGACCCCAGGCGCGGGAATGCTCGGGCAGTCGGAAGTGGCGGGCGAGCACCAGGGCGCCGGGGAGTCGGGATCCCGGGATGGGCTCGTCGGGGAACTCACCCCCGGCGGGTCGGTGCGCCCCTCCGGGAGCGGATCTTCAGGGCTCCGCCTTCCGCCACCAGCACCGGCCGCTCGGCAGGTGCGGCCCGGGGCGCGGCGGCCGGAGCGCGATCCGCGAGCGCCGGGAGGAACCGGACTCCCGGCCCACCGCGCTCTTCGGTGGGCGCCCTCCGGCCCCCGAGGACCGACTCCACGCCCCGGTTCGCCAGCCGGTCGGCGATCTCGTTCTCGCGGTGCCCGGTGTGGCCCTTGACCCACTTCCACTCGATGTCGTGGAGCGCGACCACGGAGTCGAGCCGTTGCCAGAGGTCCACGTTCTTGACCGGTTGCCGGGAGGCGGTGCGCCAGCCGTTCCGGCGCCAGCCATGGATCCACTTGGTGATCCCGTCCTTCACGTAGACCGAGTCGGTGGTCACGACCACCTTGGAGGCCCGCTTCAAGGCCGAGAGCCCCTCGATCACCGCCAGGATCTCCATGCGATTGTTGGTGGTCGACGGCTCGCCTCCGAAGAGCTCGCGCCGGTTCCCGCTGCAGACCAGCAGCGCTCCCCATCCCCCCGGCCCGGG
Source organism: uncultured bacterium (assembly GCA_964403795.1). Lineage (GTDB taxonomy): Bacteria > Muiribacteriota > UBA6191 > CAZXTJ01 > CAYOHP01 > CAYOHP01. The sequence continues at coordinate 19,914 of CAYOHP010000076.1, forward strand.
ATTGCCCTTGCATGCGCCGTCGGTGAACAGGAACACGGTGTCGGTGGGTGTGGGTTCGACCATGGGGCGAGGCTAATGGCCCGGGAGCCGGGTCGCAAGGGAAACCTCTGGTGCCTTGGCCTTCGGGACACGGTTGGCGAGGGGGCTGTCGGGGGTGGATCCGGAGAGTGTCCGGTTTCGTCCGGGGCGGGCGCCGGCATGCTGGGTCCGGTTGAGCCGGAGCTGAGACGCGGCGATCTGCCTTCCCCTCGGGATCGGCTTGGAGAGCGGATCCAGGAACTCCTGGAAGACTGGCACGGAGGCTGCATCGGCAAGGTCCGACCGGCCATGCGGCCGGAAGGGATCGCCATGCAGCTCCGACCCGTCAGGGCACTCCGTACCGTGTTCCGGCTCGCCTTCCTGATGGCGCTGGCCGGCGAACTCCCGGCCGATGGTGCCGGAGACATCCAGAAGCAGGAGCAGAACTTCGTGGTCTGCCGGATCAAGGCCGAGGTGCGCCAGTCCGCCTTCTACGGGGGGCTGACGATGACGCTCCAGGAGGCGAGGCCCATCGACGAGCTGACCGACACGCCGGCGATCCGCAAGGTGATCGAGACGGCCAAGGCCCGGGGAAAGGTGCCCCTCTACCTGGTGGGCCTCGGGGGGACCCGGGTGCCGAGCGGATCCGGCCAGACCTGGCAGGACCCGCTCTGGGCCTTCCTCGACGGCAACCAGCGGCTGGGGATGTTCCAGCGTCATCGTCTCGAGGTGGAAGGCTACTGGGACTTCTACGCCTGCACCGACGGCGAGTGCGACAACACCTCCGCCACCGACTACGCCCACTACTCGGCGGTCCATCCGACCGTGGCCACGGCCTACGACGGGGCCGGCAAGGTGGTCTTCCGGATCGACTTCGAGGAGTTCCGGAGGCAGCTCACGGCCTTCCACGCCGAGCACCTCGGGTACTTCCAGACGGCGGTGGCCAGGGCCCCGGCCTCGGCCGAGCACATCGCCTTCGTGCGCCACCTGCAGGACCACCACCGGTTCGCGACCCGGGAGGCGGCCTACCTGGGGACGCCCCCGCCGGCCCCCCCGCCACCCGGTCCGAGCGGTGGCTACCTGACCGCCGAGGAGCTGCGGGCCGCCACCCAGGGGTTCCCCTCCAAGCCCGAGGCCCTGGCCGCCCTGCTCGACGCCTGTTCCCGGTTCCGGCGCGACAACGGTGCGAACTGGAACCAGGAGATCCCCAAGGTGCGGGGCGTGATCAAGGCCCGCACCCAGGAGTTCGGGTTCACCGCCGCCGAGGTGCGGAGCGTGGTGGAGGTCCTGGCTCGCGACGCCGGGAAATTCGCGGAGAGCGCCTCGGACGAGGACCTGGCATGGCTGACCCGGGTGCTGGGGCCGGAGGCGAGCCGTCCGGTGCTCTCGGAGTGGATGGATGCCTGGGGCCGGGAGCGGCTCCCGGGACGGACGCTCGGGGTGCTGCGCCAGGCCGGGGTGCCGCTCGAAGCGCGCTTCGAACTCATGGCGATCGGGCACGCGGTCCACGGACGACCACTGCCGCGCCCGCCCCGGGCGACCGTCCCGCACTGGACCTTCGAGCAGGTGGCGGAGTTCCTCCCGGCCTTCGCCCCCGGGGAAGTCGAGGCGCTGCTGGCCCGCTTCCCCGACGACTTCCGGGCCCCGGACGCGGCCCGTCCGGACCTCTCCTTCGACGGGGTGCGGGTGGTGTCGGTACTGGCCGGATTCTGCCGGAAGCTCTACGGCTCGGCCCCCGCCCCGGTCGCCGACCGGCTGATGGAGCGGGTCTCCGAGCGCATCCCCAGGGCCTCGCTGGGCCAGCTCGGGATCGCCGACTGGCTCTCGGCGGTGCCGGTCTCCTCCTGGCGGCGGGGCCTCGAAGCGCTCGCCCCCCGGCTGGAGGCTGCCCGGCTAAGCCGGGAGCGCCTCCAGATGGCGACCCGGGTCAAGGCCGAGCCGGACCTCTCCGAGGAGGACCGGGCAGCCATCCTCAGGATCCTCCTCCCGGAGGATCACCAGGGGGGGACGTGAGGGGTGCCCCCCCTACCCCCCCACCACCACCCGCACCGACCGGGTCGTGGTGCTCCCGCATGCGTACGTGGTGCAGCGCGGCGAGCTCTGCCAGCAGTCGTCGTGGACCAGGGTGTCGCAGGCGGTGCAGGAGCGGGCCGTGGCCCCGGTGAAGCCGTCTCCGCAGAAGGGGCAGCGGGCCGTCCCCGGATCGGTCCCGACCAGCAGGGAGCGGGCCCGCTCGAGCGGCGCGGCTCCCGGACCCGGGGCCTCCACGATCTCGACGAAGCTCCACTGGAAGAAGGCGTCGGGCACGCCCTCGAGTTCCACGATGGCAGAGAGGCACCACGACCAGCAGGTGTGGAGGGTCTGCGATTCGAGGCTCGCCACGTCGATCTGGTCCGGGTGGGAGAGGCGGGAGGGTTCGGCGTTCGGAGCGATCGCGAAGTGGTCGACCAGGGTGAGTTCCTGGCCCCGCTCGACCACCGCACCCACCGGGGTGGTCCGGGAGCCGGCGGACTGGAAGTCGTCGCTCCAGCGGAGTTTCCACCCCTTGTGGTAGTAGAGCTGGAGCTGGCTCTCCACCCTCCAGAGTTCCAGGCGGACCTGCTGGACCTTCATGGGGCGCGCCGCCACGATCCGCATCCGCAGCGGGATCGGCCGCCCCCTCGGCCACCAGGCGTCGGGAACCAGGACCTCGGCCTCCTCGACGTGGGCCTGGCCCCAGTTCACGTACATCCCGGCCAGGATCGCGACGGTGCCCATCACGAAGCCGATCCCGGCCGCCATCTCCGGCGAGGGCGTGTAGCCTTCCCAGCCGAGCACCGTGGCGAGCCCCAGCACCAGGAAGCCCGACCCGATGGTCCCGCACCCGATCTTGCTCGGGTCGCCCCGGGGAGCCAGCCGGTGGCCCAGGGTCACGCCGGAACTCCGCTCCTCGGGTTTGAGCTCCCCGCCCCGCCGGAGCCCCTTCTGCCGGAAGCGCTCCTCGGCCGCCAGCGGATCGGGGGCCAGGCCCGCGAAGCGCGACAACTTCAGCCAGGTCGGGGCCGCGACTCCCGCGCCCAGGGCGATCCCCAGGAGCTGGAGCAGGAAGCGGTCGGTGCCCCGGCTGCCGGTCCTCTGCCGACCCTTGTCGTAGTAGGTGTAGTGCGGCCCGCGGGCGCCGCTGCTCACGAACCCGCCGATGGTGCCGGCCACCAGCAGGGTTCCCGCCAGGATCCAGGTCGAGAAGAGAGGGTCGGCCCGCTCCGACTTGTCGGGGATCTCGGCGGTCGCGAAGGACGGGCTGGGGACCGTGAACCGGGTGCCCATCGCATCCTTCGCCGTCCTAACTGGCCTGCAGCCCGTCGATCACGGCATTGAAGGTGGCGCTCGGGCGCATGGCGGCCCCCGTCTTCGCCGGGTCGGGGTGGTAGTAGCCGCCCAAGTCCACCGGCTTGCCGCCGGCCGCCTTCATCTCCGCCACGATCTTCGCTTCGCCGTCGGCGAGCGCCTTGGCCACCGGAGCGAAGCGCTTCTTCAACCCGGCATCGGCATCCTGGCCGGCGAGCGCCTTGGCCCAGTACATCGCCAGGTAGAAGGCCGCGCCCCGGTTGTCGAGTTCCCCGGCCTTCCGCCCCGGGAAGCGGTCGTACTCCAGGTAGTCGCCGATGGCCTGATCGAGGGTGTCGGCGAGCACCTTGGCCTTCTTGTTCCCGGTCTGGTCGGCGACCTGCTCGAGCGAGGGCACCAGGGCGTTGTACTCGCCGAGCGAGTCCCAGCGCAGGTGGCCCTCGGACACGAACTGTTCGACGTGCTTGGGCGCCGACCCGCCGGCCCCGGTCTCGTAGAGGCCGCCGCCCTGCAAGAGCGGCACGATCGAGAGCATGCGGGCCGAGGTCCCGAGCTCGAGGATCGGGAACAGGTCGGTCAGGTAGTCGCGCAGCACGTTGCCGGTCACCGAGATGGTGTCCTCGCCCTTGCGAACCCTCTCCAGGGTGCGCTGCATCGCCTCCACCGGCGGCAGGATCTCGAGTTCGATCCCGGCGGTGTCGTGGTCCCCGAGGTAGCGCTTGACCTTGGCGATCAGCTCCCGGTCATGGGCCCGGGCGTGGTCGAGCCAGAAGATCGCCGGCATCCCGGAGGCCTGGGCCCGCTTCACGGCCAGGCCCACCCAGTCCTTCACGGCCGCGTCCTTGGTCTGGCAGGAGCGGAAGATGTCGCCCTTCGACACCTTCTGCGTGAGCAGCACCCCGCCGCCCGAGCCGACGATCCGGAACTCGCCGTCGGCCTCGGCCTCGAAGGTCTTGTCGTGGGACCCGTATTCCTCGGCCTTCTGGGCCATGAGCCCCACGTTGGGCACGGTGCCCATCTTCGCCGGGTCGAACTGGCCGTTTCGCCGTGCGTCCTCCAGGATCACCGCGTAGATCCCGGCGTAGCAGCGGTCGGGGATCAGGCACAGGGTGTCCTGGAGCTTGCCTTCCCGGTTCCACATCTTGCCGCCGTCCCGGACCACGTTGGGCATGGAGGCATCCACGATCACGTCGCTGGGGACATGGAAGTTGGTGATGCCCTTCTCCGAGTCGACCATGGCCACGGCGGGCCGGTGCCGGTACACCGCCGCCAGGTCCGCCAGGATCTCGGAGCGCTTCGCCTCGGGGAGCCGACCCAGCTTCTCCTCGAGGTCGGCGAGCCCGTTGTCGGGATCGACCCCTACCGAGGCCAGGGCCTCGGCGTGGCGGTCGAGCGCCGAGGCGTAGAAGACGCTCACCGCATGCCCGAACATGATCGGGTCGGAGACCTTCATCATGGTGGCCTTCAGGTGGAGCGAGACCAGCGAGCCGTCCCACTTGGCGGTCTCGAAGGCGGCCGCGTAGAAGGCCCGCAGTTCCCGCACGCTCATCACCGACGAGTCGAGCACCTCGCCGGCCGAGAGCGGGATTCCGTCCTTCTTCACCGTCACCTTGCCGTCGGCGGCCACGAACTCGATGCGCGCCTTGTCGGCCTTCTCGACCGTGAGCGAGGTCTCGCTGGCGTAGAAGTCCCCGCCCTGCATGTGCGCCACCCCGGTCTTCGAGCCGGACTTGGGCCAGGGCTTCATCATCTTGTGGGGCTTCTTCTGGGCGAAACGCTTCACCGCCGTGGACGCCCGCCGGTCCGAGTTCCCCTCCCGGAGCACCGGGTTCACCGCCGAGCCGAGCACCCCGGCATAGCGCTTCTGGATCGCCTTGGCGTCCTCGTCCTTGGCGTCCTCGGGGTAGTCCGGGACGTCGTAGCCCTGGCCCTGGAGCTCCTGGATCGCCTCCTTCAACTGGGGGATCGAGGCGCTGATGTTGGGGAGCTTCACCAGGTTGCACTCCCGGGTCTTGGCGAGCTCGCCCAGCAGCTTCAGGTCGTCGGGCACCTTCTTCCCGTCCGGCAGGCGCTCGGGGAAGGCAGCCAGGATCCGCCCGGCGAGCGAGATGTCATGGGCCACCACCTCGATGCCGGTCCCGGCGGTGAATGCCTTCACGATGGGCAGGAGCGAATGGGTGGCGAGGGCAGGGGCCTCGTCGGTCTGGGTCCAACGGATCTTCGACGCCTCGGGCATGGAACCGACTCCTCCGGGTAACGGAGCGAGTGTAGGACATGCGTCAGGGGTGGGACCGCTCCGGTGCCGAATCGCACCCGCGTCGGGGACCCGATCCTGCGGTCGCCTCCCGGGTCAGGCCGGCTCCCGGGATCCCGGTCGGGCAGGGACCAGCGCCTCGATCACCGCGTCCCGCACCCGCTCCATGCGCGGTCCGACGGTGATGCGGACCCAACCGGGAAAACGTGTCCCCAGGTCCCGGACGTAGATGGCCTGGGCTTCCAGCGCCTGGCACAGGGCGCCGCTTCGGCCTTCCCCTGCGTCCACGCAGACGAAGTTGCCGCCCCCGCCCGAGCGCGCCTCGACCCCCGCCGCTCCCAGCTCGGCCACGAAGCGCTCCCTCGACGCCGCGATCTCCTCGAGGTGCGGCCGGTAGTAGCTCTCGAAGGCGGCCAGCGCCGCCACCGCCGCCACCTGGGCCGGCTGGTTCACGGCCTTGGGGTTCGACCAGGCCCGGAGCTCCTCGATCGTGCTCGGGTGCCCGACCAGGTAGCCGATCCGGAGCGCCGCCAGGCAGAACGCCTTGGAGAAGGTGCGGGACACCACCACGTTCCGGGCCGTCACTGCCAAGGGAACGAGCGAGAGGGGAAGGCCGGTAGCCGGGTCCCGGGGAGCGAATTCGTGGTAGGCCTCGTCGAGCACGAAGCGCACCTCGGGGAAGCGGGCGGCGAGCGACCGGACTTCATGCTCCGGCCACGAGTACCCGGTCGGGTTGTTGGGCGAGACCAGGTACACGAGACGCGCACCCTCGTGCTCGATGGCGGCCGCCACCGCGCTCGGGTCGGGAGCGAACGGATCGGCCGGGAGCACCCGCACCACCCGGGCTCCGGTCAGGGCGGCGTCCACCGCGAAGTGCTCATAGGTCGGATCGACCACCAGCGCGGTGCTGCCGGTGCCCAGCCAGGCGCGGCAGAAGAGCACCAGGGCGTCGTCCGAGCCGTTGGTCACGAGCAGGTTCTCGGGGATCGCCCGGCAGTAGGCGGCGAGTGCCCGGCGGAGCTCCTCGCCACCCTCGAGGTGCGGGTACCACTTGAGCCAGGCGCCGTCATGGGCGGTCACGAAGGTCGAGAGCGCGGCCACCACCCCGGGGGCGGGCGGGATCGCACCTTCGTTCCAGTCGAGCTTCAGGACCGCGGCCGGGGGGAGCGCGGCCCGGGCGATCTTCTCCCGCGAACTCGTCGGCTGGTAGCGGGGCGGGCGGGCGGCCCGGACTCCCGGTTCGGCGTAGGCGACCAGATCGTTCTTCTCGGGCATCGTCGCCTGAACGTGGTCGATGGCGTGGAAATTCCAGAGCAGGTGGATCACGTGGTCCTCGTCCACCGCCCCGGCGAACACGGATTGGAAGTGCCGCTCCAGCGAGTCGACCCGCCGCGACAGGGGGAAGCCGTCCCGGAGCGGGGCGGCGGGATCGGCGTACTTGAGCGCCGAGAGCTCGTTGTTGAGTGCCAGGCGTTCGAGGGCGATCGGGGGCAGGAGGTCGCGCCGGGTGGTGGGCCCGGCGAATCGTCCCAGGGCCGCACCGTCGTCCCGCCCACTCGCGGCACCCGGCCCCGGGGCGGGCGCCAGGGTGCGTTCGTAGAAGGCGTCCCGCTGCACGGCGCGTTCCTCGGGCGAATAGCGCCGGTAGGGGAAGCGGTCCACCTCGGCCGCCGCCATCACCAGCCAGGTGGCCATGCGCCAGAACTCGAGCGACTCGTCGGTGCGGAGGCCTGCCGCCACGGCCCGGTGGAAGAGCTGGTCGGCGGCGTTCACGAAGTAGAGGTAGTCGTACCCGGGCTGGGTGACCGACTCGTCCCGGGCGTGGCGGGCATACGCCTGGAGTTCCCCCAGGTGGGCCGCCGCGAACGCCGCCATGGCCTGGAGCCAGCGGGGCGAGGTCAGGTGCTGGAGGCCCTTCCCGAGCTTCTGGCCGGGGACCGGATCCTCCTTGATCCCCATGTTGAAGATCTTGATCCCCCGCACGTACTCGGGGTCGGGGGTGACCATCTCCACGTCCGCCATGCCCCGGGCGATCCCCGGCACCCGCGCCACCCGGGTCAAGTTCCGCTCCCGGATCCAGCCCTCGCCGCCGTCGCGCTTTCGCACCCGGACGAAGCCGGGGGCGACCTCGAGCACCGTGACCGCGGCGTCGTTCGCCAGCCAGACCCCAGGGAACCCGGAGTCGGCGCTCGGTCCGGCCCGGAGCCGGGTGCCGTCCGAGTACTTGGGGTTCAAGGCATAGACCGTCTCGCCCGGCCGGAAAGGTTCCACGAGGGGACAGTAGCCGAGGGAGGAAGGCGGCCAGGGCGCGCCCGACCCTGGATCGGCACCGCCCGAGGTGTCCGGATGGACCCGGGCGGGGTGTCCGGTCGGCAGCCGCGGCCGAAGACCTGGTGAACCTGCGGATCCGGCCGGACTTGCATGGGTCTGCGGAGACCCGGTTCCCGGGCCGCTCCCCGACTCCGGACGGCATGGCGTCCCGCATGTCCGGCTGGCCTGGCACCGGGCTTGCGTTCGCCCTCTCCGGTGCGCCGACGCGACCCGCGAGGACAGGAGACACGATGACCCCGGGTGTGACGCAGCTCGCTCTCCTCCTGGCCCTGGTGATGGCGGGGCCTGCCGCCGCCCAGCTCGGGCAGGATCCCGAGGCGACGCTCCCTGGCAGCCAGGTCCCCGGCTCGGTCCCCGGGGCCCCGTGGTACGGGCCCGAGGCGCCGGCTCCCGGCCTTCCTCCGGAAGTGCCTGCGGGTCCTCCCGCGGCCAAGCCCCCGGTGCCGACGGGGCAGCCTCCGACCCGTCCTGCATGGCTCCCCGGTCGGGTCGAGGTCGACACCCTGCTGCGGGTCCGGGCCTATCCCTGGGGGCCGGTGATCGGCGGCCTCACCCGGGGCGACGAATTGAAGGTGCTCGGGGTGGCGGGCGAGTTCTACGCCATCGCCTACCAGGGTGGGGTGGCCTTCGTTCACCGCCGCTTCGTGGCACTGCCGGGGCATCCCGCCGGGGACTTCCCGCTCTCCTATCCGCCGGGTTGCGAGGAAGGCGGCTATGTGCCGCTCCCGCCGGGGTACACCGTGGTCGGCGGCATGCTCGTGCCGCCCGGGGGGGCGCCTCCGGCGATGGCGCGCGGCGTGCCGGTGCAGGTCTCGGGGGCCGGGACCGCGATCCCGGCCGGGCCGTCGGGGCCGGCGAACCGCGCCGAGCCGCGACCGGGGGACGACCGGCCTCCTGCCGGGGACCGACCCGGTGCCGTCGAAGCCGCCGCCAACCGGGTGGCAGGCCAGGCGCAGGGCGACGGCACCCCGGCCGGGGCGGTGGCCTGGGGGTTGGATCAGCTCTCGGGCGGCCGGCAGCGGGGACTCAACTCGAACAACGGGAAGCGCTCCTCGAACGTGACGGCGTGGGACCACTACTGCCTGGCCTTCGTAGCCACCGCCTACGGGCGGAAGATCCCGGACCTGGCTGCCTCCACCGCCTACAACGCCTACAGGAACTGCAAGCGCAGCGGGCGGCCGTTCTCGAAGGACAAGGATCCTCCCGCCGGGGCGGTCTACTTCACCGGTCCGACCTCGGGGAACTCGGCCGGGCACACCTTCCTGGCGACCGGGGAGCGGGACCGCAACGGTGAGCCCTTGGTGCTGACCAACACCGGCTACGGTGGGTTGGCCGGGATCCAGAAGATCCCGCTCTCGCGGATGCTCTCGATGGTGGGCGGCGAGTTCTTCGGATGGACGAGGATGCCGTGAAGGATCCGAGGACGATGCGGAAGGACGGCGGCATGCATGACTCCATGACTTCCCGGATGACGGCCGCTCTTGCCCTGGTTCTCTGGTGCCCAGGGCTCGTCTTCGCGGCTCCTCCCAGGGCGGACCTGGTGACGCTCGGGTTCGGGACCGGTCCCGCCGAGGTCGGGGTCGCCACGCCCGCGTCCCACCCCGAGGCGCATGGAATGCCCTTGCCCATGGGGCCATCGGCGTTCCGGTCGCACCGGGACGGGTTCCTGGTACTCGACGGTGTGAACCGCCGGATCCTGGCCGTGGGTGGCGATGGCCGGGTGCGAGGCGCCCGGGCGGTGCCGGGGGCCGAGGGCGGGGCGTCCCCGTCCGGCCTCGCCTGGCTCGGGGACCTGGCGGTGGTCCCGAGCGGCGCCGGGTCGAAGCCCGAGTGCTGGGTCCTGGATCGCCTGGACGCCTCGGTGGTCCGGATCGACGGCGAAGGGAAGGAACTCGCCCGGGTCGGGGGCGTCGATCGCGACGACACGCCCTTCCTCGATCCGGTGCGCCTGGAGGTGGACGCCGCCGGCCGGCTCCATGTCGAGGACGCGGGCCGGGAGGCGATCCTGGTCTTCGCTCCCGACGGCCGGCTGCTCTCGAACCGGGCGGCGACGGGTCGTGGGCTCCATCTCGCGGCCGACGGGACCGCCACCCGACTCGAATGGGATGCCGGGACCGGGCAGACGCGCCTCTTCGCCACCGACCCCGAAGGCCGGGAGCGGTCGCCACAGTCGCTCGAAGGCAGGTTCGAGGTGCCGCCCACCCTCCAGGGACGGCTTGCCTCGGGGGCCTGGCTCGTCACCGTCCCGGTCGAGGGGGATGCCCCGGGACGAGTCCGCCATCAGCTGGTGCGTTTCGGCCCCGAGGGTCGCCGGGAGGCGGTCCTCGATCTCGAGGTCCCGGAGGGCATGGTCCGCTTCCTGGTGCCGGGACCGGGCGATGCGGTCACCGTGGCCGACGGCGACCTCCTGGGCGGGGAAACCGGTCGCTGGCGCCTCCGTCGGATCGAGGCCGGCGCCGAGCCGACCGGGTGACGGGGAGGCCCTCCGGGCGTTCCGGGTCCCCTGCCGGAGTTGACCTTCCCCGCCTTCCTGGGATTCGGAGTAGCGGGGAGTCAGCGATAGGGGAAGGCAGGTCGCCTTCG
>CAYOHP010000077.1:0-30309 GCA_964403795.1 uncultured bacterium
CCAGGGCCGCGGCCGAGAGCCCGGGACGACGGTGGTGCATCGGTTCCATGGCGTTCCAGAGATGGGTCGCCCCGGCCCGGTGCCGGCGGAAGGCGGAAAGCGAGGTCTCGTAATCCGCCACCGAGTGCCCGAAATTCACCAGGGCGCCCCGGGCGGCCAGGGTCTGGATCATGGCCTCGGCCCCGGGACGTTCGGGGGCCAGCGTCATCAGCACCTTCCCCAGGCCCTCGCAGGCGTCGAGCAGGGTTTCGAGCAGGCGGGGGTCGGGCTCCCGGATCAGCTCCCGGCGCTGGGCCCCGGCCTTCTCGGGGGCCAGGAAGGGGCCTTCGAGATGGACCCCCAGGCAGGTGGCCTCCACCAGGGGGTCCGAGTCCCGGGCCTCCCGGAGGGCGTCCAGGGACCGGAGCAGCTCATCCCGGGAGGCGGTGGCATAGGTAGCCAGCCAGCCGGTGGTGCCCCGTCCGGCAAGCCAGCGGGCCAGCTCGGGCAGGTCGGAGGCCGAGGCTCCCAGGAAGTCGATCCCGTTGCCTCCATGGACATGGAGGTCGATCACCCCGGGGGCCAGGCGGCCGACCGCCAGGAGGTCGGGATCGGGGAGGCCGGTGAGCCTGCCCCCGGAGCTCGGCAGACCGGCCGGCTGGGGCGCCGGACGGGTCCTGGGCCGCGACCTAGGGGCCATGGGCGCTGCTCCTCGCCTTCCCCCTCGACCCGCATGGAATCAGGGGGCAGGATAATCGATCTGATAGTATTCCGCCCGAGATGGAACTTACAGGGGCGGTGGACGGTCCTACCGACGAGAGCCTGGAGACCAGTACCCGGGTGAGGGACAAAGGCGCCACGAGCGACGAGCCCAGTGACCTGGACCTGGTCGACCGGTTCAAGACGGGTGACGAGGCCGCGTTCAACATGATCGTGCACCGCTATTCGGCGAAGATCCTGACCCTGGCGACCTACTTCCTGAAGGACGCCGAGGAGGCCTACGACGTCGCCCAAGAGGTCTTCATGAAGATCCACCGGAGCCTCCAGGGCTTCCGGGGGGACTCGAAGCTCTCGACCTGGATCCACACCATCGGGGTCAACGCCTGCAAGAACAAGCTGGCGTTCTGGAAACGTCTGACGGTCCGGCGCAAGGAGTACGAGCAGTCCGACGAGGTGCTGCGCTTCGTGCAGGGACCCGACGACGAGGTCGAGGCCGGGGAACGGGCCCGGCTGGTTCGCGAACAGATCCTGGCGCTTCCGGAGAAATTCCGGGTGGTGATCATCCTCAAGGACCTCAAAGGTCTGCAGTACGAGGAGATCGCCCGGATCCTGGACGTCCAGGAAGGCACGGTCAAATCACGCCTCCACCGGGCACGGGAGGCACTGGCGGCGAAGCTGGCGCCGATCCTCAGGAACGGGTGAGCCATGGACTGTCGCAAGGCCGAGGAGCTGCTCTCCTTCTACGTGCATGACGAGCTGGAGCCTTCCGAGGCGGCCCCGGTGCAGAAGCACCTGCAGGTCTGCGGAGGGTGTACCCGCAAGCTCGAGGAGTTCCGGGTGGTCCGGGACGCCTTGAGGAGCCTGCCGGCCCTCGAGGTCCCGATCGACTTCCTGCCCAAGGTGCGGGCCCGGATCGCCGAGCCGGTGACCCTGGGCGAGAGGCTCGAACCCTTCCTGGCGACCCTCTTCGGGCGGCGCTTCGTGGCCGGGGCGAGCATGGCGGCCCTGGTGGGCATCGCCTGGCAGTCGGGCGCCTTCATGGGGCATGACCTGGGGGTCTCCCGGCGGCTCGAGGACGCGGTCCCGGCCGGGGTGGCCATGGCGCCTCCGGGGGAGCGGGTGGCGCTGGCCTCCGGGGAAGGCGCTCCGGCCCGGGAGCCGGCCGTCGTCGCCGACGAGGCGGGGGCAGCCGGGGAGCCGGTGCCCTCGGCCTCGGAGATGCAGGCCGAGATCGCCCGGGCCGCCGAGGTGCGGGCCCAGCTGGCCACCTTGCGGGAGGCCGAGAAGTCGCTGTCCGAGCCGGTCCGGCGGGATCCGGTCCCGGCTCCGGTGGAGACCGCGGCAGTTGCCAAGCGGGATGCGGCGGAAGGCTTCGACGCCGACTTCGGCTCGGTGCGGGAGCGCCGGTCCGGGCGGGCCGCCCCGGAAGCGGCTTCGGCCGCTTCGTCGAACCAGGCTCCTCCGGCCGCCTCCCGATCGATGGTGCCTCCGGCCGACCTCTCGCCCTTCCTGGTGACCGAGGCCAAGGACGCCAACAAGAAGTCCGAGGGCTCGGTCCGGAGCCTGAAGAGCGAGGTGGCGGCCCTGCCGGCGGCCGGTCCCGTGCCCTCGCAGGGTGCGGTCCGGTCTCCCGTGACCCTGGCGGACAAGGAATCGGCACGGGTGGCGGCGGTGCCGACCCAGGCCCGCAAGGCGGCGTCCCGGGCGACCGACGACCTGGCCGGAATGGATGCCGACGGGCTGGCCGAGGAACTCGATCGCCTGGTTCCCTCCGGGGGGGCTCCCGGGACCTTGTCGATCTTCGACCCGGGCGGGGATGCCCTGGCCCGGCTCTCGCCGTCGGCCGTCTCGGGGGGCGGGGCCGTGGCTCGGAGCCGATCCCCGGTGGCCGAGGCCCCGGCTCCTCCGCCGGCGCCCGCTTCGGGAGCGGCTGCCATCCCCAAGGTGGCATGGCTCCGGAGCCAGTTCGGGCGCCGGGTCGAGGTGCGCAGCCAGGGAGGCGAGCGGGACTCCGGGGTAGCCCGGGAGGTCGAGATCAAGCCCCGGGATGCCATGGGCTACCTGACCGGGATCCGCAACCTGGTCGAGGCCGGCTGGGGCCTGGAGTTGAAGAAGGTCATCGCCTGGCAGGAATCCGAGGTCGAGGTCCTGGTCTCCTTCGGGTCCGGGGCCCAGGCCGAGGGGCTGCTCGCCCAGTTCGTCTCCGACCTCCGGACCCTCTCGGGTGGCGATGTGGTCTCGGACGTGGCGCTGGACCGGGGCTCCGGTCCGGTCCTGCTCCGGATCACCATTCCCAACCGTGGCGCCGAGCCGACGGTGGCGGTGCGGTAGCCGCCCAGGGTCTCCCGAGGCGGTCTCGTCGGTCTCCCCGGTTCCGCGGGTGAGACACGCCGCGAGTTCCGGCCTCCTGATCCCTGCGCTGAGGCTCGTTCCCAGGCCTTCCTCGGGTGGCACGTCTCCTGCTTGGACGGTGCTCGGGCAGGCCGGCAAGCCTACCCCGGGACCGGGACCGGGAAGCGGGGACGGGGATGGACCGTCGACAGCGGTGGGGAGAGCGTGTCTCCCTCATGCTGGGGCTGGCTCTGGGGCTCGCGCTGGCGGCCGGCCCGGTGAGGGCCCAGCTCGGGATGGAGGAGGACTTCGGACCGCCGACCGGAGGGTCCGGGGGCCTCGCAGGCACCCCGAGCCCGACCCCGGTCCCTCCCGCCGGCAGCGCCTTCCCGGGCCTCCTCCCGGGGGTGAGGATCGAGGCCCTGCAGCGCATGGGGCCACCCGAGATCGCCGATCTGGTGGCCAAGCTCATGACCAGGGAGCCTCTCACCCCCGACGAGTTCCTCCGCTACCTGAGGGCCGTGGAGGCCTCGCCGATCAACCAGCAGGTGATCCGGTCGATGGGGATCGTGACCGCCTCGGCCCCGCTGCCCGCCCAGGGCTGGGCCCTGATCGGCACCCGTCTGCACGACACCCAGTACGGGGCGGAGGGAGGCAACGCCGACGACCGCAGCACCACCAAGTACGGGATCAAGCTCTTCCTCGACGGCTCCGAGAACCACGGCTGGCGGCAGATCGATCTGTTCTACCGGCGCGAGGGCGAGGTAGTCCCCGAGGACACCGAGGACGGACGGGCCGGGATCCTGGGCCCGGACGGCACGCTCTGGCCGAGGGCCAAGTACTTCGGGAGGGAGTTCCTCTCCCCCAAGTTCCTGGTGGACGAGAAGGGCCGGAAGATCGACATCGCCCACGCCTACGCCGGCGTCGCGGCCGTGGTCATGCGGGGCGCGGTGACCGGGACGCTGATGAGCCATGTGAACACCGGGTGGGGGGATTCCTACCAGGTGTGGTCGACCCGGCTCTCGGCCGTCAGCTTCCTCGTCTACTCCAGGTTCCCGGGTGCCACCGAGGCGTGGAACAAGGCTCTCAAGGACGACCAGGGGCGCCAGCGCCATGGGCCCCAGGACTACCGCTTCTCCGACGTGTGGAAGGAGTGGGTGCGGGCCGCGGCCTTCAAGTCCGAGGACCAGGTCCGGGGCAATGCGCTCGGCAACGCGGCCCGGGCATGGCTCCAGCGCAACCGGACCGGTTCGCTCTCGGACGCCTTCGTGGCGGCCTTCGAGGACGTCCGGGACCGACCGCTCGAAGTCGGCTTCGACCCGGAGGCCATGTATCCCTGAGGCGGGATGCGGACGCCCGGGCCCGGTCGATGAGGGGGCTTGATCGAGACCCCGGCGGTCTGGTCCTCTGGCGCTCGGATGGCAGCTGCTGGAAGTCGTGCTCGTCCCGACCCCGCGTTCCTCGCCGGCGGCGTGGTATTCCTGGCGTTGGCAGCCGGGGCGCTCGCGGTAGTCGGGTCCTACCTCGCCGAATCACGGGCGGTCGCCGCCCGGCCGGTAGCCGTCGGGCAGGTGGTGGCATCCGAACTCGCTTCCAAGCCCGGGGTGAAGGGGCGGACCTATTGGCATCCGGTGGTGCGGTACCGGTACCCGGTCGAGGGGCGGGAGTTCGAGCATGACCGGATCCACCTCGGGGGCTGGAACCTGACCGACCGCGAGAGCGCCGAGGCCGAGGTGGCCAGGTTCCCGATCGGCTCGCCGGTCTCGGTCCTCTACGACCCGGCGGCGCCGGGCGAGGGCGTGCTCGAGACCGGCGTGAGCTGGACGGTCCTCGGCTTCGGCGGTGGCGCCGGGGTGGTGTTCGGCCTGCTCGGGTGCGTGCTGGTCTTCGCCGCGTTCCAGGTCGGGACCAGGGCCGGGGACGCGAGGCCCGCAGGCTGACCGGCGCTATCCGGGCGGGAGCGAGCGCTTCTGGGCCACCTGCCGGGCAAGGAGCCCGATCTCCTTGCCCCAGCCGTCGGTGAGGCCGGCCAGGATGCCGCGATCGAAGCGTCGGACCAGGTCCTGGATCACCACGTCGGGCACGCCCTCGGCCTTGTTCGGGTGGTAGCGGGTAGTACCGTCCTCGTCCCCGGTGACGGCCCTGGAGAGCAGACCGTCCCAGGCCAGGAACCGCCAGAGTTCCTCCGGGTCGACCCTGGCGAGGAGTTCCCGCAGGGCCTTCACCTGGGGTGCCGCGGTCCGGAAGCTCTTGGCGTAGAGCCAGTAGTACGCGAGGGGTTCCAGGCCGAGCTCGCGGATCCAGGCAGCGTCCCGATCCTCCTGGCGTTCGATCGGGCCGTCGGCAGGAGCGAAGGCCATGTCCGGCTCGCCGGTCGGGCCCGGGGTGAAGCGGGCCAGGTAGAACAGGCGCCGTGGATGCTCCCGGGAGGCCTGGTGGAAGGCTGCCACGTCGGGCCCGGCGGTTCCCGGATAGGCGGCCCGCCACTCGGCAGCGAAGGAGGCGACGCGGGACCGGAGGGTCGCCAGGTAGTCGTCGAATTTCGCTTCCCGGCGGGAGGAGATCAGGACGAAACGTCCGTCGGGAGGAAGGCTCCCGGTCCGGGTCGTGAACCCCGGGTGGGACCCGACGGCGAGGCCCGCCTCGAAACGGAGTCGGGGGAGGATCGGGATGGCCTCCGAAAGGCGGAGTTCCAGCTCCGGTGGAGCCCGGTAGGCGGGATCCTGGCGGACCGCGGCCGCAAGGGTCCGTTCCGCCGCGGCCCGTTCGCCGGCCGCCAGTTCGAGTCCCGCGAGCTCGTGGCGCAGGCGAGGGCGATCTCCGCTGGCTGCCAGCTCGACGCCTTCCCGGAAGCCGGCCAGGGCCGCGGCCGGCTGGCCCCCGGCGGCCCGGGCCCGAGCCTCGGCGAGCAGGGCGGCGGAGCGTTCGAGACGGTCGTGGGTCGACTTCGCCAGCGCCAGGCCTGCGAGCAGCCCGAGGGTGCCCAGGAGACGTCCCCACCGGCCTGCGGTCGGAGCCGAATGGGGCGAGGAGTCGGGCGCGGGTGTGGGTGCGGGGGCGGACGTGGTGGATCCTCCCGGGAGACGCCAAGGGCGGCCGCAAGTCTATCCTCTGCGCCATGCTCCCTTCCATGGCTTCACTCCTGGGCGGAAGCGGGCGGATCCCCGGTTCCGCTCGCCGCGTCGGTTCCCTCGTTCCGGTCTTCGTCTCGGCCCTCGCGATCGCAGGGATCGGTGCCGCCGCGCCGCCGCGCATCCCCGACCTGCCGAAGGTCTCCGGGGCTTTCCGGGCGGCCCAGGCCGAGTTCGAGGCGGCCAGGGCCGCGGAACGGCGTGCCCTCGAGGCCTGGCGGGCGGCCGACCAGGAGAAGGTCGAGGCACTCGGCCGGTACCGCGACGCATTCGATGCCCGCCTGGGGCGGTACCGGGAACTCGAGGACGAGCTGGCCGCAGCCGACGAGGCATGGCGGAGGGCCGAGGCCGAGTTGGGCCACCGGATCCGGGAAGAGGAGCGGCTGCGGCCGGCGATCCGCCAGACCCAGCAGAAGACCCGGGCTGCGGTGGCGGCCAGGGAGGCCCACGAGGCGGCGTCCCGGGCTCGCCGGGAGGCCGAGCGACTGGCCGAGGCCGCCGAGGCAGCGAAGACCCGCGCCGAGGAGGCGAAGAGCCGGTTCGGGACCACGGGTGGTGCCGAGGGGACGGCCGAGCTGGCCAGGGCCCAGGTCCGCGCCGCGGTTGCACACAGGGACCTCGGAGAGGCGCGCAAGCGTGCCCTCGAGGCCTTCCGGAAGCTGGGACGGGCGGCGGTCGAGTTCACCCCTCCCTACCTGCGGAGCGTGAAGATGATGGCTGGAGGTGGGCTCCAGTACCACGGGGAGTGGAGGCCGGAGAGCCCCGAGGAGGAGAAGCGGCGGCGCGCCCCGGCGGACCGGAGGATCGCGGAACTGGAGTCGCAGCTCGCCGAGCTCGGGGACCGGATCGAACAGGCGCGGGAGACCCGGCTCGCCCTGGTGAACGAGATGCGGCCGCTGACCGAGGAGGTGCTGGCGAGCACGGCCGCCGAGGGGTGGGCGAGAATGGGAAGGGTGGCGGGTCCGGCGTTGATCGAGGGCGCGGGTGTCCTGGTCGAGGCGATGTTCCCCCCGGGAGCCGCATGGAAACTCGTCGCGCCCTCGTACTCCGGCGTGGGATCGGGTGCGGAGTTCGTCGACGGAGTCGTCAAGGTAAGCGGGGCGTTCGTGAGCAAGTCCGGCGCTGCTTATGCCGGCGAGCGCTTCGGGGAGACTGTCCCGATCGACGACATCGTCTTCGGCGACGCCATCGAGTTCGGGATGGCCAGCGGGCCGGTGTTCGATGACCTGGCCCTGAAGGCCTTCCATCGATCGGTCTACGCGGGCCACAAGATGGTGTCGATCCAGAACGCCCTGAAGTATGCCGTGCCCACGACCGCACTCAAGGTCGCGGCGGAGAGATACTTCGACTACAAGCTGACCGTGGCGCAGAACCGCACGTTCATGGCGCTCTCCCGGCTGGCCGTGCTGGACCGCCTGTTCCTGGAGGCCCGGGGTGCCTACCGGGAGATGATGGAAGCCCAGGTGCGGATCCAGCTGGCGCTGGCGGCCGCCGAACACCGACGCGACACGGTGCGGACTCCGGTACGCTTCGAGAAGCTCCGGGATCAGCCCCTCGACTACGACTCCCTGCCGATCCTGCCTGGGGATCGTCCGGTGCCGGTCCGCCTCGAACTCGCCTTCTCGCAGTCGCTCTCGGTCCCTCCGGTGGTGGACTTCGGGCGACAGGCGATCCCGGCGCCGGTGAGGGACGAGAGTGACGAGCGTTCCTGGAGCCTGGCGTTCGAACTCACCGGCCTTCCCAGGGACCTCCGGCGTCTGGAGATGGCCGTGGACGTCGGACCGGGCAATCAGCCGTTCCCTGCCCTGGATGCGGATCCCGCCACCCTCACCACGCTGGCCGCCAAGACCCTCGCCTGGGACGGCCTGGAGGCGGGGCCGGACCGCCGGCACGGACTCTCGGTGTCGCCGTCCCGGATCGCCAGCCACCTGGAACTCCTGGAGCGGCTGCGGATCGAGGCGGCCGCGGATGCAGAGGTCCGCCGGGAGGAACCCGAGCGGATCGCCAGGGAGTTCGCGGGGAAGGTCGTCGAGGACTTCGCCCCGCTGACCGATCCGGCCCTCGACGGCGAGCGGGTGAGGCTCAAGATCTCGCTCTCGCCGGGTGGTTCCCGGCTCCCGGAAGCCATCGATGCCTTCCAGACATGGCGACGGCACCGCACCCAGGACTGGGCATCGACCATCGGCTGGCCGTACCGCGGCGTCCTCCTGATCTCGGAGGCCCTCCAGAACCGGTTCAGGGTCGTCCTGGTGGAGACCGGCCTGGAGTTGCTCCGGATCCGCACCGAAGTCGGGAGGAGCATGTCGGCGGATCCGGAGTACCGGAGGCTGGTGCAGCGGCTCGATCGGCCGGCGGGCGACACCGAGGCCGAACGCACCCGGGACCGCGCCGCGAGCGAGGAGGGCCTCGGCAAGCTCGAGTCCGCCTACGTGGACCGCATGAACCTGCGGGTCCAGGACCTCGGTTCCCGACTCGTCTCCCGACGCCGGGAGCAGCTCGCGGCCGGGAGTCGGTGGTTGGAAGTCCTGAAGGAACTCGGGTTCCCGGAGTGGGCGACCTGGCTCCGACGACAGCTGGTCATGGTCTACGGGTTCGACATCGGGACGTGGAGCGCCGGGAAGCTGACGGAAGTCTTCGGCAAGGAGCTACCGATCGACAGACGGACCCTGGTCCAGCAGACCCTGGGCACCACCACGATCCGCCTCCCGGTCCGGATCGCCCGGGACGCCTCCGCCTCGATCCTGCCCGTCCTGCGGGGCCCGGAGGCCCACGATTTGTTGCCATCCTGGCGGTAGGGCTCAGCCCGCCGACCCGGGCAGGAATCGTCCTGCCATCTCCTTCAACTGCGCGTAGGCCTCGGCGGCTTCCGGTCCGGTTCCCTCCAGCACGAAGTGCACCCCTCCCGGGCCCGTCAGCTCGGCGAACCAGGTCGTGATCCGGGCGGTCTCCACCCCGCCCACCCGGGTGACCTCGTCCCGGGCGTCGAAGCGGCAGGCGGAGAGTTCGGACCAGAGAAGGGTGCGGCCACCGTCGGAGATGCCGCGCTCGAAGACCTGGAAGCTGTCCCCTCGGCGGGGCTCCATGCCGCGGGAGACCAGACCCGCCGCGGCACCCGCCACCATCAGCCCGAGGGCGGGTCCGGTGGCCGAGGTCGCGACCAGCAGTCCGATCCCGAGGAGCGACGCCAGGCCTGCGGCGAGTCCCAGCCGGTGGAGCCAGAGGTCGCGGGCCGTGACTCCCCAGGAGAACAGGGGCCGGCCCAGGACCGGGTCGATCTCTCCCCCGGTGTCCGAGGCGGACAGGGGCTTGGACGGGGACGTCACGGCAGGCATCGCTCCTTGGGTCGGTGGGGAAGGCGCAGGCGAGTATACCGGCGTCGCAGGCCCCCGGCGCTACGCTCCTGCCGGCGTGGGGAGGTCGCATGAGCCCGGGTGCGTCGCTGGTCGGGTCGGGGGTCCTGGCGATCCTGGCGCTCCTCTCCGGGTGGTGGGCGTATCGGGCCCGCCGGCTGGCGGCCGCCATCGAAGAGACCCCGACCACCCCGGCAGGGAAGGTCTCCACGCCCGGCTACTTCGAGGTGAAGGGCAAGATCGCCTGCAAGGGAGCCCTGCGGGCGCCTTCGTCGGGCAAGGCCTGCGTCTACTACCACCACAAGGTCTGGGACGAGATCGAAGTCACCCGCTACGACCGCAAGGACAAGCGCTACGAGACCCACCGCAGCCGTCGCACCGTGCTCGAGGAGACGAAGCTGGTCCCCTTCCTTGTCGAGGATGCCAGCGGGAAGCTCGGGGTCTATCCCGAGGGAGCCACCATCGAGGCGACCAGCTCCTCGGTGCTGCTCCCGGTCGGGGACGGGACCCGGCGGGGCGGAGGCGGCGGGATCCTGGGGGCGATCTTCGGGAGCCGGCAGGAGGGGGAACGCCTGGTGGCCAGGCACGAGGACCTGACGATCCTCGAGCTGGGTCGTCCGTTGTACGCGCTCGGGCGGGTGCTCAGGCATCCCGAGGGCCTGGTCATGCAGAAGGACACCGAGGCCGACAAGCCGTTCGTGCTCTCGGTCCGCTCGGAGGCGGACCTGCTCGCCGAGCACAGGTGGCAGGCGCAGCTGGGCCTGGCGGGAGCCGCGGCGTTCGGCACCGGGGCGGTGCTGGTGCTTGCCTTGTTCCGGTGACCGCAGTGCCTCAGGTCCCTGCTACCTTGGTCCGCGAGAGAGGGGCCCCATGACGTCCGGCCGTCTCCCCTGGGGTGCCCCGGTGCCCGAGGGTCTGCAGGCCGGCTACGAGCTCGGGGAACTGCTGGGGAGCGGCGCCTTCGGAGCGGCGGTGCGGGCGACCCAACGCTCGTTGCATCGTCCCGTGGTCCTGAAACTCCTGGCGCTGGATGGAGTCCTGGACCCTCAGGCGTTGGTGCGGTTCCAGGCCGAGGCCCGGATCCTGGCCCGGGTCGAACACCCGGGCGTCCTCCCGATCCTCGACACCGGGGTGGAACCGGGAGTCGCCTATCTCGCCTATCCCGACCTCGGCGGGGTCTCGCTGGATCGGTACCTCGCCGACCGAGGGCGCCCGACGCTTGCCGAGGTGCGAGGCTGGCTGGACGGGCTCCTCGCAGGCCTCGCCCACATCCACGGGCTGGGGGTGGTGCACCGGGACCTGAAGCCCGCCAACCTGCTCCGCACGCCGGACGGTTCGTTGCGCCTCTTCGACTTCGGCCTGGCCAGGGACCTCGCCTCCGCCTCGCCCCTGACCGGGACCGGAGTCCTGCTCGGCACCCCGCTCTACATGTCCCCGGAGCTGATCCGGGCCGAGCCGGCCCAGCCGGGGGACGACCTCTACGCGCTGGGGGTCCTCGCCTACGAGTTCCTCTCCGGCAGCAATCCCTTCCGGGCCAGGACCGTGGAGGAGATCCTCGATCGGCAGCTCGCACTTCGTCCGGAACCGTTGCACCGAGCGGTGCCGGAGGTTCCCGAGGCGGTCTCCCTTCTCGTCCAGGAGCTCCTGGCCAAGGATCGTCGTCGGCGGCCCGGGAACGCCGAGGAGGTACGGGAGCGGCTGCGGCGGGCCTGGCCCGAGGACCCGCCCCGGATCGCAGGCGAGGGCCCGGACGGGGGGGCCGGTCGGTTCGGGGGAAAGGCGGGTCCGGCACCCGTGGTGGCGGTCCTCGCCATGCTCTGTCTGGTGGCGGGTGCCTCCAGGGTGGTCGAGGAGCCCGCGGGTCCCGGGGCCAGCGCCCCGGAGGGGGATCGCACCCTCCTGGCGGGATCGGACCGGAATCGGGTCTGGATCTCGCGGGCGGAGGGCGAGCTGGGGGATTTCGTCGCCATTGGCCAGGAACGACCGGAGTCGGTCCTGGCCGACCCCTTCCGGTGGACCGGGATCGAGTCCGAGCTCCCGGCCCTGGCCGAGGGACTGCGGGCCCTGGGTCCCGGGCGGACCGAGGTCGCCTCCCCGGAGCTGCGACGGGTGCTGGAGCCGCTGCGGGCGCGGCTCCTGGACGCGGGCATCCCCGACGTCCTGGAGGCTGCCGCGGCCGCAGATCCCTCGACGGCTCCGACCAGGCTCGAGGCCGAGGACGGAGTCGGCCCGGAGCTCCGGGAGGCCCTGCCTGTCGTCGAGGGCTTCCTCGCGAAGGCCGTGATCCGGTCGCGCCAGGCGCGCCTCGCCCTGGGTCACGCCCTGGGGGAGGCGACCCGCCACCTTCGCGAGGGGACTACGCCCCGGATGGGGATCCGGGCCTGGGAGTCGCTCCGGGTCCACGCCCTCGCCCGCGGCCTCCCGGACTCGCCTCCCGAGGTGTCCTCTTCGGTACCGATGCGCGCCTACCGTGACGGCGCCGAGGTCCGCTCCGGTCTCTGCCGCTGGCTGGCGCCCGGACACCAGGCGCTCCATGCCGCCCTCGATGCCCTGGCGCGTTCCCTGCATTGCGAGCCGGGGACCGAAGACGTTGCCGGGGTCCTGGGAGCCCGCTGGATCGACGAGCTTGCACCCTTGGCGTTCGCACCCTGGGCGCACCTCCCTCCGGTGCTGGTGCTCGGCTCGCCCCGGTGGTCGCCGGGGTACGCGCTGCTGGCGGGGTTCCTGGTGCAGCGCACCCGTAGGACCCGGGACCTGGCCGGCGATCCGGAGCCGCCGGCATGGCAGGAGGCGAGCCGGCACCTCGACGACGCCCTCTCGGGTCCGCTCCAGGGGCTCTGGGCTCGGGAGCGCTGGCGGGTGGCCTTCGATCTCGTCCTCGACGTGGCCAGGGCCGGGCGCGGCGAGGTCGACCTGGCAAGGCTCGCGGGGCAGAGGGGAGAGGTCGCAGAGGACCTGGGGGCGGAGCTGCGTCGGTCCTCGGGAACCCGGCTGCTGGCCGCTGCCAGGGCTGCCGGCCTGCCGGCGATCGTGGCGACCCTGGAAGCCGAGTCGGATCCCGGGCTCAGCCCTCTTCGCTAGTCCCGTATTCCCGGAGCCGTCGGTGCAGGGTGGCGATCGAGATCCGGAGCTCGCGGGCGGCGGCCGCGCGGTTGCCTCCCGCCCGGGCGACCGCCTCGAGGATGGCGGTCCGCTCGATCTCGGCCATGGTGCGGGGGGCGCTGTCCGGGCTCGGTGCCTCGGTGGCTTCCTTCCCCGGCGCCGGTCCCGGCAGAGGCTCCGCATGGGCCTCCTCGCCGGGCGACAACCCGAGATCGGCGACCGTCGCCTGCCGACCTGCGGAACGGGCCGCAGTCCGCTCCAGCACGTTGCGCAGTTCGCGCACGTTCCCCGGCCAGGTGTGGGCCCGCAAGGCTGCCCAGCAGGCTTCCGGGAGCACCAGCGCCAGGTCCAGGGAAGCCAGCAGGCGTTCCACCAGGGCGGGCAGGTCCTGGCGACGCTCCCGCAACGGGGGCACCCGCAGCGGGACCACCGACAGGCGGTGCAGCAGGTCGGCGCGGAAGGTCCCCTGGCGAACCATGGCCTCGAGGTCGCGATGGGTGGCGGCCACCAGGCGCACCGAGACCTTCACCCGTTCGTCGGACCCCATGGCCTGGACCTCTCGGCTCTCGATCACCCGGAGCAGGCGGGCCTGGAGTTCCAGGGGCAGTTCCCCGACCTCGTCGAGGAAGAGCGTCCCCTGGTGGGCGCGGCGGAAGGCGCCTTCCCGCGGCTGGTCGGCACCGGTGAAGGCGCCCTTCACGTGGCCGAAGAGGTCGGAGCGGACCATGGCGGGGTCGGTGGCGGCCGCATCGAAGACCTCGAGCCGACCTTGGCGGCCGGAGAGCTGATGGAGCGTGCGGGCCACCACCTCCTTTCCGGTACCGGATTCCCCGGTGAGGAGCACGGTGGCGTGGGTCGGGGCGACGGCCTTCACGACCCCGAAGAGCTCCCGCATGGCGGGCGAGGAGCCCACCAGGTCGCCGAGCCCGGCGCCGGCGGCCAGGCGAGCGGTGCGGACCTCCGGACCGATCTCGACGGTCAGCTCCGTGTCCCCGAGCCGGAGGCTCCCTCCCGGTACCAGGAACCCGTCCGAGAGCTGCACGTCCTCGACCCAGGTCCCGTTGGTGGACCCCAGGTCCGTCACGCGGAGACGTCCCGCCTCCACCCGGATCTCGGCGTGATACCGGGAGACCCCCGGTGACGGGAGTACCACGTCGTTGTCGGGGGCGGAGCCGAGGCGGATGACGGCGAGCGGGAGCGCCGCCTCGACTCCGGCCGCTGGTCCTCCCACCGCCCGCACGAAGAGGCCGGGGATCTCCACGCTGGCGGTGAGCGTGTCCCCGGGCCTCAGGCGGATGGTGGCCGAGCGCTCGTCCACCCGGCGAGTGTACCCGCCCCGACTCCCCGGTCCTGCTTCACGGGACCGCCAGAGTGCCTCCACAGGTGAGGTCGAAACACCCGGCGACGTCGGCGGTGGGTACTCCGGAGGGGGTACCCGGGGAGGGGGCTCCCAGCGGCGCAGCCGAGGGAGGGACCTCTCCCATCCAGCCCGGGGTGTAGGCGACACGCGGCGCCGGTACCACGGGGGCCCGAGCCAGGAGGACCGGGGCGGGCCGGCGTCCGGTGGGCGCCGCAGGGGTCGGCGGCCGGTAGACGGGCGAGAAGAGGTCCGCCAGGGCACCGGCCTCCGAGGTCGGGGCGCCGGGCCCAGGGGAGAAGAGGTCGGCCAGGTCCTGGGCCGTTCCCGAGGGGGGTCCGGAGGCGGCGAGGTCGAACGGGGAGGGGGCCTGCGGGCCCAGGGGCCCCACGACCTCGGATCCCTGGCCGCAGCCGGCCAGGGCGGTCACGCCGAGGAGCAGGGCTCCCAAGGCCAGGGCCCCGAAGGGGCCGTCGCGGCGGCTGCGGCTGCGGCTGCGGCTACGGCTACGGCTGCGGGCGAGGATGCTGGCTTCCATTCCGGTTCCTCCGTCACTTCCCATCCCTCCGGTCGCCGGCGGGACGAGGACGCCCACGCAACCCTCGTGCCAGACCCTCCGGGGCGCTGAAAATCGGCTCGGGGAGCTGGTTTCCGTGGAGCCTCGGTCGGGCTCCCGGGGAGCCGGCTGGCGGGCCTGCGCAGCCTGTCTACGCGATCTGATCGGCCGGCGCAAACGGATCACGGAGTCCAGGGGACGGCCCGAGGTCTATCCTCGGTCCCATGGCAACTCCCGTGGCCTCCGCGGCCCGGACCAGAGTCGGGTCTCGCGGGGTGTCGCCCGGACTCCGGAGGTCGTCGTGAGCGACCGGCCGCGTCGGGTGGCGCGCCGGAACTCGCACTGCTCGTGGTGCGGACATGGCTTCCCTCCCGAGGCGGGATGGCCGCGCACCTGTGTCGGCTGCGGCGAGACGAGCTTCGCCAACCCGCTGCCGGTGGTGGTCTTGCTGGTCCCGGTCGGGGCGGGGATCCTGCTGGTCCGGCGCAACATCCCGCCGGCCGTGGGCGAGCTGGCCCTGCCGGGCGGCTATCTCGAGCTCGGCGAGACCTGGCAGGAGGGCGCGGCACGCGAGCTCGTCGAGGAGACCGGCATCCGGATCGATCCCGCCGGGATCGTGGAGTTCCGGGTGCGCAGCGCTCCCAACGGCGTCGTCCTGCTGTTCGGGACGGCACCTGCGGTCGAGCCCTCGCACCTGGAGCGGTTCGCTCCCCACGCGGAAACCCAGGAACTGGTGGTCGCCGAAGGTCCCGCCACCCTCGCCTTCTCGCTCCACACCGAGGCGCTCGCCGCCTGGTTCGCGGCCCGGTCGGGTCAGCGGTAGGAGGACGGGCCGATCCGGTCCGAGATCCGCACCCTGGCCGGGAGATCGCCGGTCGCGGTCGACCCCGGGACCCGTCCCGCCGGTCCCGAGAGGCGGAGCGGTTCGAGAACCAGCTCGACCCGACGCTCGTCGCCGAGTCCGAGTTCGAGCTCCAAGGGTTCCGGGGGGGCATGTCCGCCAGCCGTGATCTCGAGGACCACCGGCCCCGGGGCGACCTCGAGCCGGACGAAGCCGGTGGCCGCGGGGACTTCGAAGGGCCCGGGTCCCGGTCCGCCCGCACCGCTCGCGACCCGCACCGAGCCGCGGACCGGGGAGCCGGCCGGGTCCCGGAGCGCCAGCTCCAGGAAGGCCGCCGGCGGGAGGATCCCCCGCTCGGTGAAGACCCGGCGGATCACCCGGGCGTTGGCTCCCCCGGAGAGCTGGAGGTCGGTGGCCAGCATGGCGAGGGCGGCCTTCTGCATGGTGGCGTAGCGGGTCAGCAGGAAGTGGTGGGAGACGATGGTCCGGAGCGCCGCCGCCGGGTCGCCGATCCCGCCATGGATCTGCCACAGGCAGGCGGACCAGAGCTCTCCGTCCTGGTGCTCCATGCCGGTCAGGTCGCGCGGGAAGCGCTTCGCGGAGTCGAGGCGACGCAGGCAGGGGGGATCGGTCTTCGAATAGGCGGTGGAGTCCCAGTCACCCGCGCACTCCACCTGGAAATCGGAGACGCGTTCCGCCATGGCCGCTGCCAGGTAGTCTCCGAAGCCCTCGCCCATGGCCCGGGCTTGTGGCGTGGAACCCCAGGCCGGGACCTGGTCGTCCTGCAGGGCATGGCCGTATTCGTGCCAGACGATCTCGGCGTCCTCGGCGTCGTCCACCCCGCCGCTCCCGAAGTGGAGTCCGCGACTCGCCCGGCTGTACCAGCTCTGGTCGTCCTCGGTGGCGTGGACGTCCACCACGATGCGCTTCTGGAGCGCACCCGTCACCCCGGCAGCCTGGATGGCCCGCTGCAGGGTATCGATGGCGTGGTAGGCGACCACCTCCTCGAAGCGGGGGTCGTCCCGCCGGTAGGCGAAGACGCCGTCCGGCTCGAAGGCCCGCACCGCGCTCGCCTCGGTGCTCACCCACTCGCCGGTCAGGGTGCCGCTGTCGTCGAGTCCCTGGAGGTCCACTTCCGAATAGGCCGCCTCCGGGACCGCTTCGGCCGAGTCGTCACCGTCCCTCAGGGTCGGGTCGCGCATCGCCACCACCGGATTGGCGAGGAAGACCCTTGCCCGGGCGAAGGCCCGGGTGTCCCTCCGGGAGAGCACCCGGCCATCACGGTCGAGCCGGATCTCCCAGTCGCCCCGGGGCTGACGGGCCGCCAGCGTGACCACCCACTGCACCTCGGGGGCGCCGCCCTCCCAGGCGAGGACCCGCTCCACGCCGGGAGGCGCCGCCAGATCCTCGCTGACGCCGAGGTCGGCGAGGGCCGCTGCCAGCACTTCGTCGGCGGTGACCCCGGGCGCCGACGCGAGGCCGGTGACGTCGAACCCGTCCACCGGGCCGTCGTGGGCCACCCAGACCAGGTTGCCCTCCGGGTCGAGCTGGGTGACCAGCTCTCCGGGTTCGAGCGGGAGGCCGTCCCGCCGTCGCTGGAAGCGCACCGTGGTGCCGAGCGCGGTGGTCCGCGTCTCGACCTCGATGAGGTCCGTCTCGTCGAGGTCCTCCGGGACCAGCCCGAGCCGCGGAGCGACCAGGGCGAGCAGGGAGCGGACCCGGTCGGGGGCAGGACGGCGGTCGGTCGGGTCCGGGGCGAGTCTCCCGGCGAGGATCCGGGCCGCTCCGGCGTCGTCCCGGAGGATCGGGGAGAGCCCGCAGGGACCGGCTGGGGCGGCCGCGGAGGCTGGTGTCGAGGCCGACGCCGGCTCCAGCGCCGTCGTCAGGACGAGGATTGCTCCCACCAGGACAGAGGGACGGACCAAGGGGACCTCCGGGGCCGGGCCGATCCGGGGGAGGATCGGACGGGGCGGGAGCCCCGGTCCATGCAAAGGAACGCGTCCGGCGGGTTGCAGGAAGGATCCGGAGGCCGGAGATCGGGGACCCGGCGCCCGGGATCCCGGGGGCGAGGCGCACCGGGGCACGCTACCATCGTCGGCAGGCTCCCGATGGCACCAAGCGGCTTCCCCGCCTTCCCCCCGCAACTCGGCGATGTCTTCGAACCCCTGGCCGTGCTCGGCGAGGGGGGGCACGGTGTCGTCTACCGGGCGCGCCGCCGCAAGGACGGGGTCGAGATGGCCCTCAAGGTGCTCTCGCCCACCGCCTCCCGGGAGGCGGCCGCCCGCTTCGTGCAGGAGGCGGAGATCCTGCTCGGGCTCGACCACGCCGGGATCTGCCGGCTGCTCGACTCGGGTCGGGGCGAGGATCGCCTGTGGCTCGCCATGGAACTCCTCGAGGGCGAGACGCTGCGGGAGCGGCTCAGGCGGGAGGGGCGCTTCACCGCCGCCCAGCAGGTCCTGGAACTGGTGCGGCAGATGGCGGCGGCCCTCGAGTACGCCCACGGTCGGGGCGTGCTGCACCGGGACGTGAAGCCCGAGAATCTCTTCCTGGAGCGGACCCCGGAGGGCGAGCGGGTGAAGCTGCTCGACTTCGGGCTGGGCAAGGCCTACCACGGCTCGGGTTCGAGCGTGCGGACCCAGCAGGGCCTGATCCTGGGCACGCCGAGCTACATGGCACCGGAGCGGGTGCGGGGCGAGGCCGCCACCCCGGCCACCGACGTCTATGCCCTGGCGGTGATCGCCTACGAGATGCTGGGGGGCAAGCCGCCCTTCTCCGGCGACCCCATCGAGGTGATGCGTCGGACCCTGCGCGACGACCCGCCGCCGCTCCCCGATTTCGTCCCTCCCGAGATCGCGGAGGCCGTGCTGGCCGGCCTGGCCAAGGACATGACGCGGCGCGTGACGCGGCCCCGGGAGTTCGCCCTCGGCCTCCGTGACGCGGCCAAGGCGGCGCTGGGGAGGATCCGTTCGCTCTCGGCGTCGGCCGCCGGCGAGGCCTCGCCGCTCGCCTCGTCCCGGGCCGGGGTGGAGCCCGAAGGCACCCGCCTGCGCCAGAGCGCTCTCAAGAAGGGGGAAGGCCGGGAGCCGCGACCCGGCGGGCCACCGGGTGCCGCACCGGGCGGCCCCGGCCCGGGCGGCCAGGCGATCCCGGGAGCCGCCCCCGGGGACCCCCAGGGCGTTCCCGCCGCCCCGGCCGAGGCGTCACCCCAGCCCCGTGCCACCAAGCGGTTGATCCGGGACCGGGCGCTCCCGGCCTTGTCGCGGGCCATGACGCGCATCACCCTGCTCTCGCCCCAGGTCAGACCCTTCGTGCTCGGGGGCAGCGCCGTCCTCTGCCTGGTGTGGATCGGGGTCCGCCTGGGCTGGTTCCACGGTGCCGAGGCTCCGCCCCGGGTGGAACTGGGGATGACGGTCGGGATCACCGGGGTCGAGCTGGCGGTGCGCGCCGAGGAGGCGGGCTCCCTCACCTTGGTCGTCTTGCCCTCCGGCGCGGCACCGCCCCGGCTGCCCGACCAGCCGACGGCCTCGCTGGCGGAGCGCGCCCGGGCCGAGTTCGCGGGCTTGAAGCCCGACACCGACTACGTGGTCTGGGGGGGCCGGCCGGCGGGAACCGCCTTCGAGCTGGCGAGGTTCCGGACCGCGGCCCGGATCGAGATCACCGGGGTGGAGATCATGGCGGGGGCGCCAGCGCGCCTAAGGGTCACCGCCAGCCTTCCCTGGAGCGGGGAGTTCGAGCCCAAGACCATCGACGCACCTCCGGCCTCGGCCCAGGTGCTGCGCCTGCCTGCCATGACGCGGAGTCTCCCCCGCCTGCTGGCGCGCACCGCGGGCGGGAGCGTGGCACCGATGCGGGGTCTGGCCACGGCTCTGGCGCATGCCGTGGCGGACGGGCTCGACCCCGAGTGCGGGAGCGAGCTGGCCCGCCGGCTGGTGCGCGCCATGGAGATCCAGCGCCTGGATTCGGGGGCCCTGCCGGCGGCCGCCAGCGACGAGACGGTGCGCCGGGAGCTGGCGGCCACCCCCTGGTACTCCTGGTTCCGGCCGATCCGGCCCTGGCTGGGGTCGATCCTGGAGGATCCCGAGCTGGAGGGGCCGGTCCGGCTGCGGCTGGCGGGACGGCTGGCGGCGCTGGCGGTGGTCGACGGGCTGCTCCTGGCAGCCGGCAGGGGGGACCTCGGCGAGGACGGCCGGTTCTCCCGGCCGGTCTGGAGCGTGTACCGCTCGGTCACCCTCCCGACCTCCTTCAAGTCCTCCGACCCTCCCGGTCCGCCTTGGTACGGGTTCTGGCTCCCCGAGGAACGGAACAACCTCTACTTCCGGGAGATGGCGCCGGGGATGCGGGAGCAGCTCCTGGAAGGGATCCGCATCTTCTACCCCTTCGAGAAGGAGCCGTGGGACAGCTACGAGGCGGACGTCGAGCTGCCCCCGGGGGACGCCGACGGGGTGGAACAGGTGGCGGTGGTGATCCGGGCCTCCCACCCCGAGACCGTGGTGTTCGTGGAGGTGAACCGGGTGGCGGTCCTGCCGGTGACCTTCGGCCCCGAGGACAAGGCGGTGCGGGGAGCGTTCGGGAACCCGACCGTGGCGCACTCCTTCTCGGCCGATCTGGTGGCACCCCTGCAGACCCGGCGCTTCGACCTCCCGGCCGGGACGCTTAGGCCAGGCAGGAACCGGGTCCGGGTCTGGGCGGAGAACCTGGTGCCCAGGCCCGATCCCTGGCTACCCACGCTCCACGGCGTGCTCCTCAAGCGCACTTCGAGGTAGCCGGCGCGGCGAGGGACCCTCAGGTGTGGGACGGAGCAGCGCAGGCGTAGCCCGTCGCGAGCGAGCCCCTTGCGGGCGAGCTGCAGGCTTACACGAGCGGCGTCTCCTCCGGCGGGGTGGCGGCGGACTGGAACTGGAGTCCCCAGTGCCCGTCCTTGCAGGTCAGGCCGTAGATCGCCTCCACCTGGCGGTAGGGCGTGCCATCGGCGCGGCAGCGCTGGAAGCGGATCCGGAAATAGACGAGGTCGGAGGACACGAGCACCGGCTCAGCGGCCGTCAGTTCGCTGTGGTGCCAGCCGTCCTTGGCGGCCAGGGCCGCGAAGTCCATGTCGAGGGCGGTGGGGGTGGCGCCCGTCACCGCCATGCCGTTGGCCCCGATCATCATGCGCGGGTGGTTGCAGGCATCCGCCACGGCCCGGTTGTCCCGGGCGTTGAAGGCGCGGAAGTAGCTGTCCAGGGCAGCCCGGGCCGATGCGGTCCACGGGGCCGTCGAGGTGTCGCTCACGGATGTCCTCCCGGTCGAAGTGCCGATCCAGGGTAGGCGGTGGTGCGCTCCGGGAACCATCCCTTCCCGTGGCGCCCCCCCGGCTGGCTACGCTCCGGAGGGTCGGACCGGCGAGCGAGCCCCTCGGGGCGAGCCGCAGGGAAGGAGGGCGAACCCGTGGATGCCGCGCTCCAGGCCCGTCTGGAGGCCGCCCGACGGGAGCCCGGGGAGGTCGGACGCTGGATCGACCTGGCCCAGGCCGCGATCCGTGCCGGCTCCCTCGACGCGCTCCCGCTCGACCCCGAGTGCCTGGTGGCGATCGCCGGGATCCAGGCGGAGCATCCCGGGGAGAGCGCCCTGGCCCACCTGGTGCTCGCCGGCTTCGGGCTCCGGGCCGAGGCGGCCCGGCATGGCGATCCCGCGCCCGGGATCTGGGCGACCCTCCCCAGATCGGAACTGGTGGAGGGAACCTGGACCGACCGGCGGACCGGACTCCCGATCGCGGTCCGTCGCCTTCGGGACCGCGCCACCATGCTGCTCTCGGGACGGGCGGGCCGGCGCGGCTTCGTCTACCTGGACCGGGACCCGGTCACGGTCGCCGGGCTACGCACCTGGCTCGAGGTGTCGCGCCGGCCCGAGCCGCCGCCCTGGCTGCTCCATCCTCCCCCGCTGGAAGGGCCGGCCACCTGCGTGACCAGGGAGGAGGCCGAGGCCTACGCGGCTTGGGTAGGGGGCCATCTGCCCTCGGAGCCGGTGCTCGCCATGGGCTGCCGCGTGCTCGGCCTCGACCCGGAGGCCAGCGGCTTCGCCCTGGTCCGGGACGGGGGCAAGGAGATCGGCGAGGACCTCCCGTGCCGCTGGACCCTGGGTCGGCCCGTCTGGCGCCGGGAGGAGCCGGCGACCCGGATCCCTTCCGACTGGCGACCCGAGCTGGAAGCCGTCGAGTCCGCACCCGCGATCCGCCTCGGCCTGCCCGGGGATCTCGCCGGCCGGATCGCCCGGATCCACGAGTGGACCACCACCCAGGCCGAGTGGGCGCGATTCACCCGGACCGGCGACAACTGGCTCGATGCGCCCGACGTGGCCGCTTTCGAGGAGAAGGAGGGGACCCGCTCGGCGCCCCGGGCCACCGTGCTCACCGGGCGTTGCCAGGGACCACGGAGGGGGATCCGGCCGGTGGGGGCGAGCCCGGGCGACCGGGATCCCCTGCTCGGCTTCCGGGTGGCCGTATCGCCGGTGCTCCCCGCCGGGAGCGAATTGGTCGGACCCTGGCTCGAGCCGGACGGGGAGGCGCCGCGTGGCCCATGACTGCCCCGCCTGCCGGGCGGTGATCGAGAGGGAGGGGGCCGGGCGGGATCCGCCGGAGGCTCACGGGGAAGCGCACTCCGGGCACGGTCACCACGGCTGGGGCGAGGTCGCACCGGTCACCGACGCCCTCGGCCCCCCGGACCTCCTGGTGCTGGCGTCTGCCCAGGTCCGGAACCCGAATGCCGAGATCCTGGCGATCGGACTCGTCCTGGTGGCCGAGTCCTCCACCTCCGGATCCGGTGCCGGGTCCTACCGGCTGCTCGCGGAACTCGCCGACGGGACCCGCCAGGTCCTGCTGGACCGGATCCCGGACCGGGACCTGGGGGCCAGGATGGCCCACCGGGTCGAGGAGGTCATGGGTCTGCCGACCTCCTGACAGGGCGCCCTCGGCCCGGGGGACCGGATTCCTGCCGGGAGAGGCCGGATCGGTGCGGTCTCCGGGGGACGCGGCCGCGACTTGTGGGGGCTCGGCCCCGGTCGCTACGGTGTCGCCATGCAGCGGCGCAACCTGGCGGTGCTGGCGGTCGACGGGAGCGACTCCTCCCGGATCGACGCGGTGGCGGAAGCCCGGCGGGGGCTCTCGGGGGGCGGGGAAGGCACCCAGAAGGTCTTCGCCTTCACCTCGCCCACCGACGCGGTGCTCGTCGCCCTGGAGGTGACCCGGACGCTGGACCTGGGGGTCTCCTCGGGGGTGGCGGTCGGCGAGGTCGGCGACGGCGAGGGCGGGCTCTCGGGCCGGGCCGTCGACGCCGCCAGATCGCGGGCGGCCCGGGCCGCCCGCGGCCAGGTGCTCATGACCGAGGCCGTCTACCTGGCCATGAACCGGGTCGAGGTCTCGGCGGCCCCCACCAACCTCGAGCCCAGCGGGGCCGTCGAGCAGCGGATCTACCGGGCCGAGCCGAGCCAGCGGGCTGCCGCGGACGAGGCCGCGGCCCCGGCCCGGGAGGGCGCCCTGGGCCGGATCCTCCCGGCGGTCTTGCTGGTGGCTGCCTTCGCCGGTGGCTTCGCCCTCTCCCAGGGGGATCGCCTCCAGTTCCGCGGCCTGGCCGCCGAGCTCGGCTCGCTGGCCGAGGACCTGGCCAGGAACGGCCAGCACCGGGAGGCTTCCCAGGCCTTCCTGGAGGCCTACCGCAAGGACCCCGGTCGCCCCATCTACGAGGCTCGTTTCCGGGAGACGCTGCTCCAGGCGAGCCGTACCTTCGAGCGGGCCGGGAGGCTGGATGCCGCCTTCCGCCTGCTGGCCGAGGGGGCCTCGGTGGATCCCTTCCGGCCCGACCTCGAGGCCCGCCTGGTCGAGGTGATGCGGGCCTATGCGGAGGCCCTCCTCCAGGCCGATTCCACCCTGGCCTACGCCGAGGAGGAGAAGCGTTTCCTGGCCGCGCTCCCCCTCAGGGAGCAGGAGATCCGGGACATGCTGGTGGGCCTGAAGGCCGAGGACGCCATCCAGGAGTGGCGCGCCGCCAAGGGGGTGCGGGCCCGGGATGCCGCCACCGCCCGCTTCGAGCCCCTCTATAAGGAGAGCCCCGAGAACCCGCACCTGAACCTGGTCGACGCCGAGCGCTTCGCCGCCCAGGGTCGCCAGGAAGTGGTCCTGGAGGAACTCTCGGCGGCACTTTCCAAGCGGCCCGAGTGGCGCACCGAGCGCGCCGAGATCCCCAGGATCCTGGTCAAGGTGCTCACCTCCATGGAGACCGCCTACCATCGCCGCTCCATGGGACAGGTGATCGACTTCTGTCTCCAGCGCCTGCCCGACCAGGTCGAGCCGGTGCTCGCTCCCCTGCTCCGGGGCGACGCCATCGGGGCGCGGGTGGCTGCCTTCCGCTTCCTCGGCCGACGCGGCAAGATCGGGTACGACCAGGAGTTCGACTTCCATGTGAAGAACCTCCAGGGGTTGACCGCCATGGGGAGCCGGGAGTCCCCGCTCGAGGACGAGACCCTGGTGGAGGAGGCGATCCGGTTCGCCAAGAAGGCCAAGGGCGAGGACCGGCGCCGCATGCTCACGTTGCTCGACAGCGCCGCCAGGAACCCCAAGGTCCCGAGCCAGGCCCAGGACGAGATCCGGCGGGCGCTCGGAGAGATGGGTGCCGGATGATGGAGACCCATCTCGTGACCCTGCTGGCGGTGGAGTGGCGGGGGTACTCGGAGTTCGCCGCCGGCTCCAGTCCGGCAGCCCTGGAGGCCCGGGTGCGGGCCTTCGCGGCCGAGGCCTCGGGCCTGGCGGCCGGCCACGGGGGGAGCCCGGTGGTGAACATGGTGAAGGGCAGCGACGAGGTCCGCCTGTTCTCGTTCCCGGGACCCTCGGCGGCGCTCAGGGCCGCGGCCGAGCTGGCCCCGGGACTCGTCGCCAAGGGTTTCCCGGTGGCCCTGGCGGTGCACGCCGGGGAGTGCTTCCAGCGGGGCGAGACCCTGCTCGGTCCGCCGCTCCGCGAGATCGCCGACCTGCTGCCCCAGGCCGGGACCGGCGAGATCCTGCTGACCGACGTGGTGCGCCTCACCGCCACCCGCGAGGAGGTCCCGCCCATGGAGCGGCTCGACCGGGTGGTCGAGCTGGGGGGCGAACCCCACGCGGTGCACCGCCTGGGCGGGGTCGGGTAGCCGGAGAGGGGAGAGTGTGGAGAGCCGCCACCTGGCGATCATGATGACCGACATCCAGGGCTTCACCCGCGCCACCTCGGGCATGGACCGCGACCAGGTCGAGGCCCTGCTGGCCCGCCACGAGGAACTCCTGAAGCCCTGCTTCGGGCAGTTCGACGGGACGGTGGTGAAGGGGCTGGGGGATGCCTTCCTGGTGACCTTCGAGTCGCCCACCAAGGCGGTGCAGGCAGGGGTCCGGGTCCAGGAGGTGCTGGCCGAGTACAACCGCAAGGCCGAGGCCGGGGAACGCCTGCGGGTGCGGGTGGCACTGAACGCCGGGGAAGTGAACCTCAGGGGCGGGGACATCTTCGGCGAGGCCGTGAACATCACCGCCCGGGTCGAGGGCGTGTGCGCCGCCGAGCAGGTGACCCTGACCGAGGCCGTCCACCTGCTCCTCGATCGCGAGAAGCTCGAGACCGAGTACCTCGAAGAGGTCACCCTCAAGGGGATCCCCTTCGGGGTCAAGCTCTACCGGGTCTCGCCCCATTGGCTCGAACCCGAGGAACGAGGCATCGAGAAGGCCAGGAGCAGCTACGCCGAGGCCAAGGACGCCCCGGGGCCGGCGCGGTGGCTGTGGGCCGGGGCGGCGCTGGCACTGGCGGTCTCGCTCGGCAGCCTGGCCGCCCGCCCCCCGGACGCCCTGACCCGGGCGCAGGCCCTGATCAAGGCCGGCGAGGCCACCCAGGCCTGGGAACTCCTGGAGGAGACCCGCAGCCGTTCGCCCTCGCCCGAGCTCGATGCCCTGGCGCGGGAGTTCGTGACCGGGAGGATCGAGGCCTTCGGGAAGGACGGGAAGTCGCGGGAGGCATGGGACGAGCTGGCCCGCTTCGCCCGGAGCTGGCCCGGGGTCGAGGGACTCTCCGACCCGCCGGCCCTGGCCCAGAAGGGGATCGCCACCGTGGCCGCGCTCCGGGCCGCGGGCCGCTTCCCGGAGGCCGACCGCCTGCTCGCCGAGCTCGAATCGGCGGGCCGCACCGGGAGTGCCCGCGACACCCTGGCGGGGTGGGCCAAGGAGGACCTGGTCCGGACCTGGGACGCGGCCGCCAAGGCGGGGGGCGGGGACGGGGCGGGGCTGGCCCGGGCGCTGGGCGCCGACGAGGTCGGGACCCGGTTGCGCCGGCTCGAGGCCCTGAAGCCGGGGGACCCGTTCGCGGCCTTCGTGAGGGGCGCCATCGCCATGCTCGGCTCCACCGGGATCTCGCCGAACCATCGAGGCTCGAGCGACCTGGAGTACCCGATGAAGGCCTTCGGGGCGGCGCTCTCCCAGGACCCTGAGCTGGCCGATCGGGTGGAGGCCGAGCCGGTCTACCGGGCGCTCACCCGCTTCTACCCCCCCTGGGAGGACGAGTGGAACTGGGGCGACCAGCTGCTGGCGCTCCGGGTAGGCCGCTGGCTCGAGCCCCGGCTCCGGGCCTGGGTGGACGAGCCGCCCGCCGAGTCCGCCGGCATGGTCGAGAGGCTCGACAACTTCTTCATGCGGCGGAACTCCCGGAGGGTGCTGGAGCGCCGGGGCGTGCCCGCCAACCATGACCGGAGGCTGGAGGCGGCGCTGGACCTCGAGGTGATCCGGACCCGCACCGACGTGCTCGGCGACAAGCGGCTGCTCGAAGAGCTCGCCACCCTGGACCTGAACCTCGACATGATCGACGCGGTCTCCCGGGGCCCCCTCCTCGACCTCCTGCGCCGGACCGTCACCGCCTGGCTGGCGGGCGACGACGAGACCATCTGGTGGCGCGAGGAACTCACCAAGATGGCCAAGCGGCGGGGCTTCGCCGAGGCCTACCAGCCCGACCGGGAGCTCGCCCGCGACCTCGACTGGGCGCTGCGCAAGCGCACCTGGAGCCATAGCTTCCGGATCGACGAGTGGGACAAGCGCTTCCTCCGGGACCGCTATCCCAGGGTGGCGGCCCTCACCGGCCCCCATCGGGACGCGGTGAAGGCCCTGCTCGAGGCCAGCCTGAAGCTGGTCTCCGAGAAGGCCCCCGACCTGGCCGCCGAGCACCGGGCCGCCCTCGACTCGATGGGGAAGTAGGCCCGGGGCGGACCCTGGGTCAGGGCGGGGCGTCGGACCCGGGGTCAGCGCGGGGCGTCGGACCAGGGGGTCAGGCCGGACGGGTCGGGGCGGGGCGTCGAACCCGAGGTCAGGCCGGGACCCAGGGGGGCAAGGCTTCCAGGGCGGCCTTCTCGTCGGGGCCCGGCGTCCCGGGGGCCCGGAGAGGATTCGGCCCCGTCTCGGGGGCCGGGCGGGGTCGGAGCGGGGCCGGTGCGGGTCGCGGGGCCTCGGGGCTTCCCGGAACCGGGACCGGGGCCGGCGGCCGGATCGGCACCGGGACCGGCGCCGGGGTCAGCTCGGCGAGGGCCCGGGAGAGGGCCCCCACCCAAGCGCGGGCCTCGGCCACCCTGGCCTCCACCGCCGACCTCTCACGGGCGTAGCCGGGGGAAAGCCCGGGATCCCCGATCCCCTGGAGCTTGGCCAGCATGAACTCCTCGATCGAGAGGGTGCGCCGGGCCACCGCCAGGGCCTCCTCCAGGCGCTGGCGGTGAGGGGTGGCGGGGGTGGCGCCGGGGTCGCCGGCCTGGGCCCCGGGCACCAGTCCGGAGGAGAGCAGGAGCAGGAGTCCTGCCCGGCTGCCGGCTCTCTGCATGGCGCACCCTCCGGTCGGGAGGAACCGGGGGCCGAGGTCCGGGCCGGCTTTCCGGCCGGTCGCGACGCCCTCGGGGCGCAGGATCGTCCCCGTCCTGGGGGCGGGACCCGCGCCGAAGTCCTCCGAAGGGCAAGGTAACCGGCGCTGGCGGCCTTCCCTAGAGCCGGCTCCCGACCTCCCGAAGCGCCTGGAACTCGCCCGGAAGTGTGCGGAGGAAGGGGAAGGTCATGGTCCCGGAGACCACGTCCAGGTAGCCGGCCCAGTGGCTCTCGCCCCGCTTCTTGGCCAGGGCCTGGAGCTGGGTGCGGTTCCGGGCCCGGAGATCCCGCTCGATGGCGGGACCGTCCTTGGCCTCGAGGCAGAGCACCAGGAGCAGCACGAACCGCCGCGACAGCGAGACCTCGCCGGTGGCCTTGGACTGGTTCTTCGCCTTCTCGCACCAGGTCGCCATGGCTTCCTTGGTGAGGACGTCGGTCGAGCCCACCAGCACCAGGAAGCGGTCGCTGCCCAGCGTCCCGGCCAGTGCCAGGTCGAAACCCTGGGCCGGAGGCGAGTGCCAGAGCCCCCGGGGATTGGCCTCGGTGATGGCCTGGCGGGTGGCCTGGACCGCCGCCTCGAGGCCCTTGACCACTTCTTCGGCGGTGGGCCAGCGGGGGGGGAGGCCCGACTTCTTCAGGCGGCGTTCGGGACCGGCTGCCGCGGCCGCGGCCTTCTTCCCGTCGGCGGCAGGGGGGGAAGGCGGGGAGCCTGCTCCCTTGGTCGGCTTCTCCGGGTCCTTGGGGGCCGCGGCGGGTCGCGACTCTCCGCCCTTGGGCGCCGTCGACTCCTTCGCCGGGGCGGCGCTTCCCTTGCTCCCGGAACCGGAGCCGGCGCCGGCGCTGGAGCTGGAGCCGGTGCCGGAACCGGCGCCGGAGCGAGCGACGCCCGACCCGGATCCCTTCTCAGGGGTGAGCACCGTGTCGCGTCCCGGGGGGCGGGTCACCGGTCCGCCCGAGTTGGGCGACGGAGAGGCACCGGCATTGGCCTTCTTGCGCCGGAGCTCGAGGAACTTGTCGTACTCCTGGCGCCGGTCCGGGTTGGAGAGCACGCCGTACGCCTCGTTCAGGAGCACCATGCGGACCCGGGCCTCCTCCCGGAGCTCGGTCGCCAGGTGCATCACCTTGTCCGGGTGGCTCTCGGCGGCCCGCTTGCGGAAGGTCTTGCGGATCTCGTCCGCGGAAGCCCCTTCGGCCAGACCCAGGATCTCGTAATAGGTCTTGCGTGCCATGGTCCGACGGGCCAAGGTAGCACGCTGACCGCTGGGGAGTGGTACGCCAGAGAGCCCCCTTGTCCGGGTTCCGGGGGCCTTGGTATATTCGGCGCTCCCGCTCTAGGGGAGTGGTCCACGGCCCATCGGTCCCGCACCGAAGACCGTCGTCCGCAGGGAAAGACCGCAGGAGACCTTGAATGGATAATCAGGAGATCTTCGAGAAGGTGCGGGAGTGCCTGGTCTCGGTGCTGGACGTCGATTCCGACGACGTGTCGCCCGCCTCCCGGCTGACCGAGGACCTCGACGCCGAGTCGATCGACTTCGTCGACATCATCTACCGGCTCGAGCAGACCTTCCGGGTCAAGATCCCCCAGGGGGAGCTCTTCCCGCAGGAACTCGTCAGCAACAAGGAATTCGTCGAGGCCGGGGTCGTGACGGAAAAGGGGATCGCCGAGCTGCGCCGGCGCTATCCTTTCCTCGACCTCGCGGGTCGGACTTCGGTCCGGGTGACGGAACTGCCGAGTCTCTACACGGTGGAAATGTTGGTCCGTTACCTGACCAAGAAGGTGAGCTGAGTGGCAGTTCGGGCGGTCCTCGGTCGAGGGCAGCCCGGACTCGCCGATCCCCCGCCGTGACCGGTCGACGGAGCGTGGTGGTGACAGGCCTCGGTCTTTGCGTACCCGCAGGACCGGGGGTCGCCGCTGCCTTCGATGCCGCCCTGGCCGGTGTCTCTCCTGTAGGCCCGGGTCCCGCCGCCGGCTGGCCCGCCTCTCCCGTCACCGGGTTCGACCCGGTGACCGTGGTGGATCGCAAGAAGTCGCTCAAGCTCATGGGCCCCAACATGCAGTTCGCACTGGGCGCCGGCCGGGAGGCCTGGGCTGATGCCGGGCTGCCGCCCGAGGCCGCCCGCGACACCGGTACCGTGCTCGGGGTCCGGGTCCGGCCCGGCGACTACGAGGAGCTGGTCAAGGTGGCCGAGCTCTCGCTGGCCGACGGAGCGTTCTCGCCCAGCCGGTTCGCAAGCGAGGCCGTGGAGGCCATCTTCCCCCTCTCCATGCTCCGCAACCTCCCCAACCTGGTGACCGCCCAGGTCACCATCCAGATGAGCCTGAAGGGCTTCACCGACAGCCTCACCTCCGGCGAGGCCTCCGGTCTCCAGGCCCTGATCGAAGGCACCGACGCCATCGCCCGCGGCGATGCCGACGTGGTGCTGGCCGGAGGGGCCGACGACCTGCTCGACCCCTTCAGCCTCGGGGTGGCGGTGGCCGCCCAGGAGCGGACCGTCGGCGCCACCCGGGTCCCGATGGGCCAGGGAGCCGCCATGCTGGTGCTCGAGGAAGCCGCCCACGCCCGGGACCGGGGCGCCCGGGTACTGGCCGAGGTCGCCGGGATCGGCGAGGGCTTCGAGTCGCGGAGCCCCGGGAACGGGCTGGCGGTGGCCATCCGCGCTGCCCTGGACGATACCGATCCGGATCGGGTCCAGACCCTCTGGTCCGATGCCTGTGGTCTGGCAGGGCGGGACGAGACCCAGGAACTGTCCCTGGCCGCCGTCTTCGGGTCCCGGCGGCCTGCGGCCTGCGGGCAGGCCGGGCGGCTCGGACACCTGGGAACCGCTTCGGGGGCCGTGGAGGCAGCCTTCCTGCTGGAGTCGCTGCGGCGGGGCCGGGTCCCCGGGGCGTCGGCGGTCGACACCGGTCCCGGCAGCCTGCACATGGCGGTCTCCGGGTCGCTGGCCGGCTCCCGGGCCGCGGTCCTGTTCCGGGCGGGAGCCCCCTCGTGAGCCGGGAGCCTCGGGTCGTGATCTCCGGGGTCGGGGCCGTGACGCCCCTGGCCGCGGGTTGGAAGCCGACCTGGGAGGG
>CAYOHP010000078.1:0-29432 GCA_964403795.1 uncultured bacterium
AGGTCAGAGCGGGTCGCCTTCGGGGGAGAGAGTCTGGATCCGGCCCAGATGGGCCCGACCCTGGAGACGGTGGAGGCGATCCTCGCCACCCTGGTCTCCCGGCGGGCCGGAGACCGAGAGGGGAGCCAGGGATGAGGAGCGCGGCGGAACGCCCGGTGGATGCGCTGCAGGCGGAGGTGGACCGGGCCGGAAGGTTCGTCGAGGCGGTCTCCACCGAGGTGGCGCGGGTGCTGGTCGGACAGCGGACCATGGTGGAAGGCCTGCTCGTGGGCCTGCTGGCCGACGGGCACGTGTTGCTGGAGGGAGTGCCCGGGCTGGCCAAGACCACCGCCATCCGGGCTCTCTCCGAGGCCCTCGACGTGAGCTTCCGGAGGATCCAGTTCAGCCCTGACCTGCTCCCCTCCGACGTGGTCGGCACCATGATCTGGCTGCCCCAGCGGGGCGAGTTCGAGACCCGTCGGGGTCCCATCTTCGGGAACCTGGTGCTCGCCGACGAGGTGAACAGGGCTCCCCCCAAGGTCCAATCGGCACTGCTCGAGGCCATGCAGGAACGCCAGGTCACGCTGGGCGGGGAGACCTTCCCCCTGCCGGATCCCTTCCTGGTCCTGGCCACCCAGAACCCCCTCGAGCAGGAGGGGACCTATCCGCTCCCGGAAGCCCAGGTCGACCGGTTCCTGCTGAAGCTCCGGGTGGGCTACCCCAACCGGGCCGAGGAGTCCGAGATCGTCGACCGGGCGCTCAACCCGGCGCCTTCGCGGCCGGCCGCGGTGGCAGGGGCAGCCGATATCGTGGCGGCCCGCAACCTGGTGCGGGGGCTCTACATGGACGAGGGCATCAAGGCCTACATCCTCGACCTGGTGCACGCCACCCGCGATCCGATGGCTGCCGGCATCAAGGATCTCGAGAACCTGATCTCCTGCGGTGCCTCGCCCCGGGCCTCGATCGCCCTGGCCGTGGCCTCGCGGGCCCACGCCTTCCTGCGCGGGCGGGCCTACGTGACCCCCGACGACGTCAAGCGGGTGGGCCCGGACGTACTGCGCCACCGGGTGATGCTCTCCTACGAGGCCGAGGCCGAGGAGCTGGGTCCGGAGGACGTGATCCAGCGGATCTTCGACTCGGTCGAGGTCCCATGAGCGAGCAGAACCGGGAGTCCAGGGAACGGGTCCCTCGCGAGGTCTTCCGCAAGGTCCGGCGGATCGAGATCCGGACCAAGGGCCTGGTGGACTCGGCCTTCGCCGGCCAGTACTCGTCGGCTTTCCGGGGCCGCGGCATGGAGTTCTCGGAGGTGCGCGAGTACTCCTTCGGCGACGACATCCGCCACGTGGACTGGAACGTCACGGCCCGCATGGGGACTCCCTTCGTGAAGCGCTTCGAGGAGGAGCGGGAGCTCACCATGCTGCTGGTGGTCGACGCCTCGGCGAGCCAGGCGTTCGGCTCGGCGGCCGGCTCCAAGGGCGAGGTGGCCGCCGAGCTCGGGGCCGTGCTCTCGTTCCTTGCGATCCGGAACAACGACCGGGTCGGGGGCCTGTTCTTCACCGACCGGATCGAGAAGTTCGTGCCTCCCCAGAAGGGGCGACGCCACGTGCTGCGCCTGATCCGCGAGATCCTGGCCTTCCGGCCGGAGGGCAGGGGAACGGACCTGGCGCTGGCCCTCGAGTACGTGTGCCGGGTCCTGGCCCGCCGGGCCATCGTGTTCGTGCTCTCCGACTTCCGCTGCCGCGGCTACGAGGCCGCGCTGCGGGTGGCCGGACGCCAGCACGACGTGGTGGCCGCCACCCTGGTCGACCCGCGGGAGCGGGATCTGCCCCCGGTCGGCCTGATCGAACTCGAGGATGCCGAGACCGGGGCCAGGATGGTGATCGACAGCTCCGATTCCAGGGTCCGGGCCCGCTATGCCCGGGAGGCCCGGGATCGCGAGGACGCCCGCAGCCGGGCGCTCCGTGCGGCCGGGGTCGACGAGGTCCTGATCGAGCCCGGGAAGGGCTATGTGGAGCCCTTGATGCACCTGTTCCGGGGCCGGAGGCGTCGATGAGGAGGGTTCCCGCCCCGGGTCTCGTCCTGGCCGGCCTCCTGGTCGCGGCTCCCGCCCCGGCGGCCCCGACCGTGGCCGTCGACCTCACCCCCTCCGAGGTGTTCCCGGGATCGCCGGCCACCCTGAGGGTGGTCCTCACGGGCGAGGCCGGCCTGGAGGCCGACCTGGACGGGCTGGCGGCGGCCCTGGGCCGGTTGCCGGGCGTCGAGCCCCGGCCCCTGGCCCGGAGCGTCGCCGAGGGCGAGGTCCGCCTGGTGATCGAGGCGCTCCTGGCGCCCTTGGCGTTGGGGCCGGCACCGGTGGTGACCGCCGAGGTCCGGTGGAAGGATCGGAGCGGGTCGGGCCTCGTCCCGGTCTGGCTGCCGGGACCCACCGTGGTCGAGGTCCCGGCCCGACCCGGGGACGCACCCGGCCGGCTCCGGGGGCCGACGGCTCCCGAGGATCCGGCGGCCCGCGGGTTCCCCTGGCCGGTGGCGTTCCTGCTCCTTGGCTGTGGACTCCTGGTCGCTCGCCGGCTCCGTCGCGGGGCCGGTCCGGACCGGGTGCCGGCCACACCCGTCGAGCCGCCGCTGGCGCGGGCGCTGCGCCTCCTGGAGGAGCTGCGGGCCTCCGGCGATCCCGGGGACCCCCGGAGCTACCACTACCGCCTCTCGGAGATCGCCCGCGACTTCCTGGCTCGCCGGTTCGCCTGCTCGGCGCTCTCCGAGACCACCGAGGAGGTCCTCTCCGAGCTGGCCGGTGCCGGGGTCGATCCGGCCATGTTGGAGACGATCGGGCTCCGACTCGGCGAGCTCGATGCGGTGAAGTTCGGACCGGCCTCGGTC
Organism: uncultured bacterium; assembly: GCA_964403795.1. GTDB lineage: Bacteria > Muiribacteriota > UBA6191 > CAZXTJ01 > CAYOHP01 > CAYOHP01. The sequence continues at coordinate 2,857 of CAYOHP010000078.1, forward strand.
CCGGCCTCGCAGTCGACGTCGGGCCACTCCCGGACCGAGGCGCTGGTCCGGGACATCGGGGACCTGCCTCCGCCGGGGCCGGCTCCGGCACCCTCCCGGGAGGCTGCCGGGGCCCTGGAGGGAGCGCCCCTGCCTGGCGATCGCCCGCCCCAGGGGCCCGATCGGGAAGCGAGGGCGCCGTGACGGTCGCCTCTCCCTGGCTGGGGCTCTTGGCCCTGGCGAGCCTGCTCCTGCTCTGGATCCGTCGTTCCCGATCCGAGCGCCCGGCGGTCACGTTCGCGGGCCTGGACGATTTCCGGTCGGCCCCCACCAGCACCCGGGTCGTGGCCGCCCAGGTCCGTCCCTGGTTCCACCTCGCCGCGCTCCTGCTGCTGGTGGTCGCCCTGGCGCGTCCCCGGGCGGGATCCCTGGTCGAGGTGGTCAAGGCCCGGGGCGTCGACATCATGATCGCCCTGGACGTCTCGGGGAGCATGTCCAGGGGCAGGGATCTCCCGCCCAATCGTCTCGAGGTCGCCAAGAACGTCCTGGCCGCCTTCGTCGAAGGGCGCAGGCACGACCGGATCGGCCTGGTGGTATTCGCCGGGGCCGCCTTCATGCGGTGTCCCCTGACGCTCGACTACGGGATCCTCCGGGGGGTGCTCTCGGGGATCGTCGAGGGAACGGTGGAGACCGACGGGACGGCCATCGGCATGGGCCTCGCCTCCTGCGTGGCGCGCCTCAGGGACTCCGACGCCAAGAGCCAGGTGGTGGTCCTCCTGACCGATGGCGCCAACAACTCGGGCTCCATCGGCCCGGAGGAAGCCGCCGCCCTCGCCAAGGAGCGCGGCATCAAGGTCTACACCGTCGGGGTCGGAGGGGACGGCAGGGGTGCGCTCTCGGGTCCCCTGGCCTTCCTCGCCAGGGCCCAGCCCCCGGAGCTCGACGAACCGCTGCTGCGGAGGATCGCCGAGAAGACCGGAGGTCGGTACTTCCGGGCCACCGATGCCCGGAGCCTGGAGGCCATCTTCCAGACCATCGACCGGCTCGAGACCTCCGAGCTCGAGAGCCACTCGTTCGTGCGGCACCGGGAACTGGCCCCACCGCTCCTGTTGCTGGCCTCCCTGATCCTGCTCCTGGACCTGATCCTGTCCGCGACCGTGCTGAGGACCCTCCCATGAGTCCCGAACTCGCAAGGCCCGGCATGCTCGCCGCCTGGCTGCTCTTGCCCCTGGTGGCCCTGCTCGTCTGGTGGGCGGGCCGGTCCCGGCAGCGGGCCCGGGAGGAACTGCTCGGGCCATTGGCGGCCCGGTTGGTCTCGGTCCGTCCCTTCGGGTCGACCCGGGTGGCCCTGCGCTTGTCCGGACTCTTCTTCCTGGTCCTGGCCCTGGCGGATCCCCGCTACGGGAGGAAGGTCGAGGAGGTCACCCGGCGCGGCGTGGACGTGCTCTTCCTGCTCGATGTGAGCAACTCGATGCGCGCCCAGGACGTGCGCCCCAGTCGACTCCACAAGGCCAAGGCCGAGATCCGCGCCTTGGCGCAGGGCCTGAAGGGGGACCGGGTCGGGCTGATCGCCTTCGCGGGCGTCCCGGACGTGGTGTGTCCCCTCACCACGGACCTCGGTGCCTTCGGGCTCTTCCTCGATCTCGCCGACCCCGAGATCCTCCCGGTGCAGGGGACCGACCTCGGCGCGGCCATCGATTCGGGCCTCCGGGCCCTGGGAACCAGCGAGCTCGAGTACAAGGTTCTGGTCCTGTTCACCGATGGCGAGGACCACGAGGGGCGGGGCCGGAAGGCGGCCGCGGCGGCGGCTGCCAAGGGCGTCCGGATCCACACCGTGAACGTGGGCGGTGCGGGAGCCCCGGTGCCGGCCGCTGGCGGCTTCAAGAAGGACGCCTCGGGCCAGGCGGTGTTCACCCGACCGGACGCCGAGGGGCTGGCGGCCATCGCCTCGGCGACCGGCGGGGGCTACTACGGCGCCTCGGCACCCAGGATCGAGCTGGGTCCGCTGCTGGAGGAGATCTCGACCATGGAGGATCGCGAACTGCACTCGCAGGAAGTCGACGACCTCGAGAGCCGCTACCAGTTCCCGCTGGCTGCCGGTCTCATGCTCCTGTTGCTCGAACTGGGACTGGAGGGAGCGCGACCCCGGAGGTCGGGAGGCCGGGTTGCGGGGCGGTGGCTGGCGACCGTCCTCCTCGGTCTCGCCTCGGTGCTGTCCCCTTCGCGGGCCGGTGCAGGGGAATTCGAGACGGCGCTGGAGGAGGGCAACGCGGCCCTGGCCAAGGGCGACGTCGAGACGGCCCTGGCCCGCTACAGCGCGGCCCAGGCGGCCGACCCCGAGGCTCCCGAGGCGACCTTCAACCTGGGCCTGGCGCTGCTGGGCGCCCGTCGCCCCGAGGAGGCCGCCAAGGCGTTCCGGAAGGCCGGCGAGGCCGCCTTGGCTTCGGGAAGGACGCCGCTCGCGGCCCGGAGCCAGTACAACCTGGGACTGGCCCTGGCGGAACCCGGGGAGGGTGCCGATGCCGCCGCGGGAGGTCCCGTGTCCGGGACCGGCCCGGCAGCGGGAACCCCAGGCATTCCGGGGAGTGGTCCGGCGGGAGGGCGCCCCGGGCCGGATCTCGAGGGCGCGCTCCAGGCCTTCCGCCGTGCCATCCGCCTGGCTCCCGAGGACCTGGATGCCAAGTACAACTACCTGACGGTGGAGCGCCTGCTCGAGGCCCAGAAGCAACAGCAGCAGAAGCAGCAGCAGGACAAGGACGCGCAGGAAGGCGAGGAGGGGAAGCCCGGCGAGCAGGGCGGGAAGCCCGGGTCGAGCCAGCCAAGGACCCCGCCGACCAGCCCATCCGGCGACCCTCAGCCGCCGCAGCAGCCGGGTCAGGATCCCTCCGAGGAGGAGCAGGGGGAGAGTCCCGAGGACCGGCAGGGCGAGGGGCAGGAGGGCGAGGCCGGGGACCCGCAGTCCGGGGGCCAGGGCGATGCGTCGGGAGCCCAGGCGGCCGACCGGGCCGAGGATGCTCCCGATCCGCAGGCGGCAGAACGCATGCTCGATGCCCTCGCCAGCGACGAGCGGGAACGCTTGAAGCGGGCGCTCCGGGCCCGGACGGCCTCGCCGCGGACGGTGACCCATGACTGGTGAGAGCGCCTCGGGCCCTGGGCCGCGGAGCCGGGCTCGCCCCGGATGGCTGGCGGTCCTCCTGGCCGTGGCGATGGTCCCGGACGCAGGGGCCGCGCCCCGGATCTCGGCCGAGGCGTCGAGCCGCGAGGTCCGTCTGGGGGAGACGTTCAGCTATTCGGTCGTGGTCTCGGATCTCGACCGCGTGGCCCCCCCGGAGCCCGACTGGCCTGAAGGCCTCGAGCTGATCGACGCCAGTTCGTCGAGCCAATACACGATCGTCAACGGTCGCGCCACCAGCGAGACCTCCCGCATCTACCGCCTGCGGGCCCGCAAGGAAGGGACCTTCACGATCCCGTCGCTCTCCCTCCCGGGGGCCCCCGGGGTCGCCCCGGCGCCGGCGGTCACCGTGAAGGTGGTGCGTCCCGGTCCGCCCTCGGCCAGCGATGCGGCCCGCCGGGAGGAGCGGGGGATCTTCTACCTCACCACCGCCACACCGGCCGAGGTCTACCAGGGCGAGCCGATCGCCTACTGGGGGCGGGTGTACCTGAGGGAAGGCTTCCAGCACGTCCAGCTTCCCCAGGCCGAGGCCGGGCGCTTCGAGGGGTTCCGGGCCGACGACGCCGAGTTCGATGCCCGCACCGGTCGATGGGTGAGCCTGGCGACCGGGCGCTTCTCGGAGTTCACGGTGGAGAAGAAGCTGCTGGTGCCGATCGGTACCGGCAACAGCCTGGTCCTCCCCGGGGATGCCCACGTGATGTTCGAGCGCAGCCGGGCGGGAGGAGGGGGCCAGGGATCGATCTTCCGGAGTTTCTTCCGGGATTTCTCCGACAGCCAGCGAGGGAAGCTGCCCGGGGAGGTCCTCGAGATCCCCGTCCGTCCCCTCCCCGAGGCGGGCAAGCCGCCCGACTTCAAGGGCCTGGTGGGGCGGGGGCTCGGTGCCACGGTTTCGACCGGGAACGGCCCCTTCAAGGTGGGAGAGCCTGTCCAGTTGAGGATCGAGCTGGAGGGCGGCGCCGACCTGAGGGGACTCTCGCTCGACCATCTGGTGTTCCCGGGGTCGGTGGTGGTCTTCGAGACCAAGGGCACCTCCAGCCTCGAATGGCAGGAGGCGGGTCCGGTCGGGAAGGCCGCCTTCGACTTCGTGCTGGTTCCCAACCAACCGGGCAGGATCCGGCTGCCGGACCTCGACCTTCCCTGGTTCGACGCGGCTTCGGGTCGGTACCAGCGCCTGCTGCGACCCGGACCCGAGATCGAGGTCACGGGAACCGCGGTGATCGCCGGTCCGGTCCGGATCGATCCGGGGGGAAGGGTCCAGGATCCCGACGACCAGGCGGCCCGGCGGACCTTGAGGTTCCTGCGCGAGGACGTGCCGGAGTGGACGCCTCGGACACGACCGCTCCACGAGCGGACGGGCCCGAGGCTCCTGCTCCTCGTCCTGGGGCTCCTGGCGGTCCTGGTCGAGGTGGCGGCCCGGCGGGCCGAGCGGTTCGCTGGGGATGCTCTCGGCCTGAGGGCGGCGAGGGCCCGGTCGGTCGCCATGGCCGACCTGGCAGGCCAGGAGGTGGCGGCGGGCGGCCAGACCGGGTACGGGGAGCTGGCCAGGATCCTCCGCGAATACGTGGCCGCCAAGGCCCGGCGGCCGGCCGCCTCGCTGGCGTCCGAGGACGTCCGGGCTGTGCTCGAGGGCCTGGGCGCGGACCCGGTGACCGCCGAGCGGGGCGCCGCACTCCTCGCCCGGGTGGAAAGGGGGCGCTTCTCCGGCGACCGGGTCGGGAGCGTCTCCCAGGACCGCGACCAGGTACGGGCCTTCCTCGACGAGGTCGAAGGGATCCTGTCATGACGCGACCGGGTGGCGGGCCCCGGGGACCCTGGAGTCGCATGACGCGCTCTCTGGTGTTGGCGGCAGGCCTCTGGTCCCTCGGGGTCGCGGGCTCTGCTCCGGCGTCGAGCTTGGCGGAGCGGGCCCGGTCGGAGCCCAGGGTGGTCTTCCAGGAGGCGATCGAGGACTTCAAGGCCGGGCGCGGGGATGGGGGGATCCGGGCCTTCCAGGCGCTGGCCGCGGAGTATCGGGTCGCCAGCCTGGAGTTCGACCTCGGCAATGCCTTCCATCGGTCCGGGGACCTGGGCAGGGCCGTCCTCCACTGGGAGAGGGCGCTCGAGCTCGAGCCCTGGGCCGAGGACGTGCTCCACAACCTCGAGGCCGTCTCGGGAACCTCGCACTGGGGCGACGGGATGATGGGGGCCGCGGCCCGGGTCTATCGAGGCATCCCCGCCGAGACCCTGGGCCGGATGGCCCTCGCCTGGCTCTCGCTGGCGGTCCTCGGCTTCGCCTGGGCCCGGTTGGGCCGTGCCCGCCTGGCCGGATGGGGAGCCCTGGCCTGCCTGGTCTGCGCCCTGTCGACGGGCGGCTGGTACTTCGCCCGGGAACAGCGATGGCTGGTCGGGCGCAGGGCCGTGGTCCTCGGGGCGGAGCGGGTCCAGGCCTCGGCGGGTCCCGGCCCGGTGAGCGACTATCCGCGGGTCTTCGATGCCCACCCGGGACAGGTCGTGGTCGTCCATCGACGCTCGGGCAGCTGGGTGCAGGTGGCCTTGCCCACCGGTGCCGCGGGCTGGGTCCCGCGGGAGCGGATCGAGGAGATCTGATTCCGGGGGAGCCGGGCTGGATCCCCGGGCCTCGACTGCCGATGGTGGACCCGGGGTCCGCTTCCCTGCCCATGGGGACGCACCGCCTCCGCGAGAGGGTCCATGGCGAAGCGCTCGGTCTGCTGGTCGGCCGGATGGATGGCGTGGCTCGTCGCCATGGCCCTGGGACCCGTCGGCGCCCTGGCCGGGAGACCCGACCATGTCTTCCTGGTGAGCATCGACGGTCTGCGGTCCGACCTCCTGGACCGGGCGCCCACGCCGAATCTCGATCTGGCGATCAAGGCGGGTGCCCGGGCCCTGGCAGCCCGCACCATCGTCCCGGCCGTGACCCTCCCGGCCCACGCCAGCATGCTCACCGGTGTCGGTCCGTCGCGCCACGGGGTCCTCTTCAACGGATCCGTCGAGGGGCGTCCCCCCATGGCGCAGGAGAACCTGCTCTCCATGGTCGCCGGGGGCGGGGGACGGGCTGCGGCCTGGCTCGGCAAGAAGAAGCTGCTGCACCTCGTCCCGCCGCGGGCGGGGGTCGACGTCCGCCACGCCGGCTTCACCGCCCGACGGGTCCTCGACCATGCGCTCCCCTCCCTGTCGGGAAAGGTCCCCGACCTGGTCTTCCTCCACCTCCCGGACGTCGATTCCGCCGGGCACGAGCATGGATGGGGCTCGCCCGAGCAGCTCGCGGCGGTCGCCGAGGTGGACCGCCAGATCGGACGCATGTGGCGGGAGGTGCATCGGCTGGGGCTGCTGCGCAAGTCCGCCTTCCTGTTCCTGGCCGACCACGGAGGCCATGGCAAGGCCCACGGGCTCCATCACCCCGAGGAGTTCCAGATCGAGTGGGTGGCGGCCGGGATCGGCATCCAGCCGGGTCGCACCATCGAGGCACCGGTGAGCGTCCTGGACACCGTGCCCACCGTCCTGGCGCTCCTGGGGAGGGAGATCCCTGCGGGCCTCGAGGGAAGGGTCGTGGCCGAGGCCCTGTTCCACGAGGAGGAGTCGGACCGGGCCGCGGTCGAGGGCCCGACCCGCCTGGGAGCGCTCCTCCTCGGCGCGGGCGAACCACCCTCGCACCCTCCCGGTCCCGCTCCGGCTCCGGCTCCGGCTCCGGCTCCGGTGCGACGGGTCCTCGAGCCGCTCATCCCGCCGGTGGGGCGGATCGCCGAGCTCTGGGGCTCGACGCCGGGCGGCGTGCCCGGGGCCTGATCCGGCCCTGGGGAGACCGAGGTGCGTCCGATGGCGGCGGGGCCGTGCGGCACCCGGGACCCGGGATCGGGCATGATGGAGGCGAACCCCGATGGGACTCTTCGCCGGCTCCTTGATCCTGCTGTCGCTGATGGCCATGCCGGTGGCAGGGTTGTGGGTCGCGGGGAAGATCGCCGACCGCCGGGAGGCCCGACAGAAGCTCCTGGTGGACTCGACGGCCCATCTCAGGCCCCGACGGAGCTGGACCGTGGCCTACGCGACCGAGCCCCACATGGAGAGCGTCTTCAAGGTGTGGAGCTGGGAGGACATCGGGGTGCTCCACCTCTACGAGGACGCGGTGGCCTTCCATGGCGAGACCACCAGCTTCGAGGTCGACCGGGAGTCGGTGGCCAGGATCACGGTCACGACCTACGTCCGTACCAATCCGCTGGTCCCCTGGCTCCAGATCGAGACCACCGGCGGGGTCCGACACTTCTTCTGCGTCCCCAAGGGCCTCCACGTCTTCGGGATGCGGGAGAGGGCGGAGGAGATCCGCCGGGCCCTCGATGAGTGGTCGCGGGGCTCCTCGGTGAGGCCCGTCCTCATCGAGTGAAGGTCGGCAGCGAGCCGGTCTGGTAGCCCGTTCCTCCGGCCCGACATGGATGCCCGCGGGGACGGGTTCGGCTGGAATCCGCCTCGGGAAAGGGTTTCAGCCCCGGGATTTCTGCGCGAACTTTCACCGGGGGCTTGCAATCCGGTCCTGGACCGGATTACAGATAGTACCGTGCTGAATCTCGGGGCCGGTTGCGGCGAAGATGTGTGGTCTTCGACCCCTCGGCCCGACTCGGAGAGTGACGCCCTTCGGGGGGTCACGGGAAAGGAGGGTCGGAGTTGAACAAAGCGGATCTCGTCGCGACCATCGCCAAGGAGGTCGGCATCACTCACCAGGAGGCGAATGCCGCCCTCGACGCGTTCGTCGGGACCGTGAAGAAGGCTCTGAAGAAGGGTGACCGTGTCTCCCTCGTGGGCTTCGGCTCGTGGGAAGTGCGCAAGCGCGCTCCCCGCAACGGCGTGAACCCCCAGACCGGCGAGAAGATCAAGATCGCTGCTCGCAAGGTCGTGAAGTTCAACGCTGGCAAGGAGCTCAAGGACCTGGTCGGCTAAAAGCCCGACTCCGAGAGCCTCGACGGCCGCTCGCTTCCCCGGGTCCTCCCGGCGGCAGCAGCGGCCGTCGGTTTTCCGGCGGGTCGGGGAGGTCTCCGACCCGGGCTGGTCAGGCGCCTACCGGGGCAGGAAGATCCAGTAGCCGGCGCGGAACACCCCGAGCTTGGGGCTCTTGCCGGCCGGTACCTTGGCGATGGCGGCGTGGAAGGCGTCGGGGGTCGAGATGTCGTCGTGTCCGACCGTGGCGATGGCATCCGAGGGACGCAGCCCGAGGTCATGGGCCGGCGAGCCGGGGCTCACCGCCACCACCACCACCCCCTCGAACCCGGTGGGCAGCTTGAGCTTGGAGCGGTCCTCGTCCCCGACCTCCTTGAGCACCGCCCCGAAGGCGTCGGCCGCGATCCTGACCTGGTCGGGACCCTCGGGGGACTCCTTCACGGTGGCGGTGACCTCGAGGCTGGCGCCGTCCCGGAAGAGCGTGAGGCGCACCGCGCCCCCGATGGAGGTCTCGGCGATCGTCTCGAGCAGGTGGGTGGGGTGCCGGACCGGGGCACCGTCGGCGGCCAGGACCACATCCCCGACCCGGATGCCGGCCTCGGCCGCCGGCCCACCCTCGCGGACTCCGGAGACCAGCACCGCCCGGGCATGGCCCAGGCCGAGGTCCAGGGCCCGGGAAGTCGCCAGCGGACTCGGGTCCAGTCCGAGCCACGAGACCCGGACCTTCCCCGTCTCCTCGAGGTCCTTCCCGATCTTGAGTGCAAGGTTGATCGGGATGGCGAAGCCCAGTCCCTGGCCGGCGGCATTGATGGCGGTGTTGATCCCGATGATCCTCCCTCCGCCATCCAGCTCGATCAAGGGTCCCCCCGAGTTGCCGGGGTTGATGGCCGCATCGGTCTGGAACAGGTTGTAGTAGGTCCGGTCCTTGCCGACGTGGAGCTCCCGTCCCCGGGCCGAGACGATCCCCAGGGTGACCGACCGGTCCAGGGACAGTGGGGATCCGATCGCCATGACCCAGTCCCCGACCCGGGTCCGGCTCGAGTCGCCCAGGGTCGCGACCAGGTCCTCGGCGAGCGGTGCCTTGAAGAGGGGGTCGTCGATCCGCAGCACCGCCAGGTCGTAGGCGGCCGACTCGCCCACCACCTTGGCCCGGTACTGGAAGCCGTTGTCGAGGACGACCTCGAGGTAGCTGGCATTCTCGATCACGTGCTGGTTGGTGAGGATGGTGCCGTCGGCGCGGAGCACGAACCCCGAGCCCTGGCCGGTCTTCTGCAGGGGCGGTCCGTCGGCGGGGGGCTGGTCGGGCGTGAAGAGGGGACGGGCCGCGGGCCTCTTGGCCTCCTCGTCCTGCTTGAAGGTGGCATTGATGTGGACCACCGAGCGGCCGGCCCGCTCCGCGACCTCGGTCACCAGTCCCAGATCGAGAGCGGGAGCCGCCTCGGCTCCCGGCCCGGAGTGACCGACCAGCAGGAGGGACAGGGCAACCGGAGGCAGGATCCGGGAGCGGCAAGGGGCCGCAGCCGACCGCCCCTGGCTCTGCCAGGGGGAGCAGGGAGGCGTAGGCCCCCGCGAGCGAACCCCTTGGGGTGAGCTGCAGAGGTAACCGGGCATGGGAGGAGGCGTCCTTCCTGATCTCGAACTCGACCTGGTCAGCGTAGCAGTCGCACCGGAACTTGGCCCCCGGGGGCGACACTCTCTACTGTGTCCCGGCACCATGCTGAGTTTCCCCTCCGATCCCTGCTCCTTCCCCGCCGGCCGCAGCACGAACCGACCGGCACGGGATGTTCTCGGGTGCCCATCGGGACGGGCTCTGGGGATCCTGGTGGCGATCTCCCTGGTGATGGTGGCCGATCCGGGCCGGGCAGAATCGCTCGCTCCCCATCCCGGGACCCCGGCGGCCTTCCATGCGGAGCGACTCGCCGAGGCCCTGGGAGAGGCTCCCGACTGCGAGTCGCCCGACCTGGACTCGATCCTGGGGGAAGCCGTCGGCGCCATGCATCTCGACGAGATCCCGGCGCGGCTCGATTCCGGCGACCTCCGGACGGTCTCCCGACTCCTGGGAGAGACCCTGTTCGGGGACGGCTCCGCCCTGTCGTCCCAGGGTGCCCTGCTCCGGCTGGTGAGACTGCGGGCCGAACCGCGGAACCTGCCCGGGGTGATGGCGCCGGCCGCCTACGGCGAGTTCCTGGCCCGGGCGCGCCGCGAGTTCGACCAGGCCTGGGCCGGCTCGCTCTCGGGGCGACCCGACAGGGTGAGGACCGCGATCGAACGCTGGTTCGGCCCGGGTCCCCACCTCGAGGCACCGAGGGACCTCGTCGCCGCCGCCGGTCGCGAACTCGGGTGGCCCGGTCCCTTCCTCGAGGAAGGGCAGGGGAGGCTGCCCCTGTCGGCGGCGCTCGCCACCCTGGCGAGGCTGACTCCCGATCCCGGCCTCCCGGATCCGGTCCCGCGGGAGGCGGTGGCGGCCGCGGTGGTCCCCTGCTGGGTGAAGAGGGCCGCCATGGAGCTTCTCTCGGAGCGGTCCCGGCGCCTCCTGGAGACCATCGAGAACCGCCTTGCCAGCCAGCGATTCCGCCTCCGGGCCCGGATCGTGGGCGCCTCCAGGAGGCCGCGACCGGGGCTCCTGGTGAGCCTTGCCGGAGGGCGCCTGGGAAACGCCACCACCGGGGCGAACGGGGAGGCCGTCCTGGAGACGGATCTCCTGTCCCTGGGCCGGGTCGCCGGGGAGGAGGACACGGTGGTCCTCCAGATCGTCGAGAATCGCGAGGTGGTGCGCCGTCGCGAACTGTCGCTGCACCCCTGGCTCGCCGCCTCCGCCGCGACCGGATCCGCGCGGGGCCTCCTCGATCTCGGCGACCAGGTGATGCCACCGGAGAAGGGTCGGCTGATCGTCAGCCTGCCCGATTGGGACCTTCTCCAGACCGCCCTCGGGGAGGCCCAGGCATCCGAAACGGGATCCGGACCCATGGACTCCGACGAGGAAGGTACCGACCCGGGCTGGCGGACTCCCGGCCGGCTTCCCGGTCAGCTGCCGGGCCTGGGCCAGGATGACTCGGCAGGGATCCTGCCCGGGGAGGGTCCGACCCCTCTGCCCGGGGAGGGTTCCGGCGAGGTGGCGCTCCCGACCACCACCCACCCCGTGCCTCCTCCCGGCGAGACCGGCCGGGAGGACCCGCCTCGTCCACGGAAGCTCCAGGTCGAAGTCCGGGTCGCCGGGCTGCCCGGGAGGATCGCCCTGGACGAGACCGCCCGGACGGTGGTCGAGGGGCTCGATCCGGGGCTCCACGTCGTCGACCTGCAGATCAAGGACGATCGGGGCTCGCTCGTCGAGCGGGCCTTCCGCCCTGCCAGGGTCGTCCCCGGGGGCGAGACCGAGGTGCGCCTCTCGGTCCCGACCGGCAAGGCCGGGGAGCAGCCGGTTCCCCGTACCCTGGACGAGGCTCGCACCGCCATGCGACGGCTCGCCGATCGGTTCGTGGCCGGGGAGCTCTCCCAGTCGGTGTTCCGGGCCGCCATCGGGGAGATCTACCGCAAGGGCCGTTCGCTCACCGGCAACGTCCAGCGGGATCGACGCCATGCCAGGGATGTGGCCCGGACCATGCGTGAGGTCCTCGACTCGACCGCCGAGGCCCGCCGCAAGCTGGGGATCGAAGCCGGGATCGAAGCCGTGGGAGAGGCACTCTCCGATGTCCAGGGGCTGCTCCCGGATCCGCTCCGGGTGGAACGCCCTCGGGACCGCCTGGCCGAGATCCTGGACTCGGGCGAGGCCGCGGCCTTCGCCCCGCCGGGCCCCGGGGACTACCGCAGCCGCCTGCACCGGTCCGAATCGGTCCGCAGGGCCGAGGCGACGGCCGGAGAACAGACCGGCTTGCTGGAGCTGATCGGGGGGGTGGTCGCGGATCGTCTGGGCCAGGTGCGGGACCAGCTGGCCGGGCTCCTCGAGCGTTTCGCGGCACGCTACTCCCTGGCCCGAGGCCAGGAGGGGGACCTCTACGAGGACCGGCTCTTCGCCCTGGTCGAGGAGGAGTTGCGGCCGCTGGAAGCCCTGGTCGCCCTGGCCCAGGAACTCCGGGCCGCCCGGCGCGGTGAGGACCTCGAGGGTCGGATCGAGTCCATGCGACAGGACGAGGTGGCGCGGCGGGCCGAGCTGCTGGCCCTGGCTGCCCGGATGCAGGCGATCCGGACTCGCCTCGATTCCCTGCGGACCCGGGTAGGAGCGGGTCTCGAGGCCGCTGCCCGCGACGAGGCCCGGCTCCGGGTCGTCTCGAGCTGGGTCGATGCCGCCGGCGATCCCGAGCGTCGGGAACTCCACTCGCACATGGTCGAGGCCGGGTTGGCGGACCCCGCCTGGCCGGCCGGGCTGGGCCGCCTGGCCCGTAGCCTGGCGGAGCGGCGCAGCCACGAACGCGATCGGGAACGGCTGCAGCAGCGCACCGCGGTCTTCGACCTGCTGGTGCGCCGCCGCCTGAGGGAACTCTTCGAACTCTCGGCACCCGAGGACCTGCTCCGCCAGATGATCGAGATGCACCCGGCGGACCGGGAGCAGCGTCTGGAAGTGGAGGTCACCTCGGTCTATCCGCGCGAGGCCCCCCCGCCGGTTCCCGGACTGCCGCCGACGCCGGATCTCGCCCGCCGCACCCTGGAGATCGCCGGCGGCATCGTCCGACGACACCTGAAGGACCTCCTCGCCGGGCCTTCCCCCGGGCTCTCGGCACCGGTGTCCCCGGTACCGACCTCCCCGGGTGCCTCGGAGGCACCTTCCCCGGCCGTGACCGCCCCCCAGGCGGCGCCTTCGCCCCTGGCCACCGGAGCGGAAACCGCCGGACCCCCGCCGCGTTAGTATCCCGGACGGAAAGGGGACGACGATGGCGAGCAACGAGCCGGAGTCCGACGACCGGGAGGAGTTCCCGGTCCTCTACAGCCAGCAGGTGCTCGTGGGGTCGTCGTTCTACGACTTCTCCCTGGTCTTCCTGCAGGAGTCCTACCGGGGCAGCCGTCCGGTCGCCAATGTCGCCCTGCCTCCGGCTACGGCCAAGCATCTGGTCCAGCTCCTGGCCGATGCGGTCGCCGCCTGGGAGGAAGCCAACGGTGAGATCGCCCTTCCCCCTGCCGATCCCGTCGAGATGGAGGCCTGAGCCGTGCACGTCGGAGTGGTTGGAACCGGATACGTGGGACTGGTCACCGGGACCTGCTTTGCGGATCTCGGTCTGAACGTCCTTTGCGTCGACAGCGACGGCGCCAAGGTGGAGGCCCTGAAGCAGGGTTCGATCCCGATCTACGAGCCCGGTCTCGAGGAGATGCTCCGCAAGAACATCGGCCACGGACGGCTCTCCTTCACCACCGAGCTCGCCGAGGCGGTGCGCCGCTGCCTGGTCCTGATCCTGGCCGTGGGCACCCCCACCGGCGAGGATGGCCACGCCGACCTCTCGGCCATCGAGGCGGTGGCCAAGGCGATCGGCGAGAACCTGAACGGCTACAAGGTGATCGCGACCAAGAGCACGGTGCCGGCCGGCACCGGGGCCCGGATCCGAGAGCTGGTCCACGAGCGCCGCCCCGCCCGGCACGCCTTCGACGTGGTCTCCAATCCCGAGTTCCTGAGGGAGGGTTCGGCCCTGGAGGACTTCATGCGACCGGATCGCATCGTGGTCGGGGCCGAGAGTGCCCAGGCCGTGGCGATCATGCAGGACCTCTACCGGCCGCTCACGGTACGCGGCACGCCCCTGGTGGTGACCGACGTGGAGACCGCCGAGGTCATCAAGTACGCGTCCAATGCCTTCCTGGCCACCAAGGTGGCGTTCATCAACGAGGTCGCGGCGTTGTGCGAGTCGGTGGGCGCGGACGTGAAGATGGTCTCCCGGGGAATGGGTCTGGATCGACGGATCGGGGAGGCCTTCCTCAACCCGGGTCCCGGCTACGGCGGTTCGTGCTTCCCCAAGGACACCGAGGCCTTCGCGGCCCTGGGACGCCGCAACCAGGCGCCCCTCACCATCGTGCAGGCGGTCATCGGGGCCAATGAGGGACAGCGGGAGCGCTGCCTCGGGAAGATCGTCGAGGCCCTGGACGGCGAGGTCTCCGGCAAGCGGATCGGGGTCCTGGGACTCTCCTTCAAGCCGGATACCGACGACATGCGGGAAGCCCCGGCGGTGCCGATCCTGACCGAGCTCGTGGCCCGGGGCGCGGAGGTCAGGGCCTTCGATCCCGAGGCCATGGAGAACGCCCGGCCGCTGCTCCCGGGGACGTCCTTCTGCTCCGACACCGCGGAAGCCGCCGAGGGCGCCGACGTGCTGGTGATCTTCACCGAGTGGAACCTCTTCCGGGCGCTCGACTGGAGGGGACTCAAGGACCGCATGCGGCGGCCCCGGGTGGTCGACCTCCGCAACCTCTACGAACCCCAGGAGATGCAGGAACGCGGCTTCGAGTACGCCTGCATCGGGCGCGGCACCGGGCGGGGCGGGTGCCAGGGGGCGTGAGGCCTCCGGACCCCGGGGCCGATCCCGGGCTGGTCGTCGACGTGGCGGTGCTGGGAGGCGGCATCGCGGCCCTCTGGACCCGGGCCAGCCTGGCGGCGGCCGGCTACCGGACGGTGCTGCTCTCGGCGGGTCCTCTGGGAGGAGTCCAGACCCTGGCCTCCCAGGGCATCATCCATGGGGGCATGAAATACGCCCTCTCCAGCTCTGCCCGGGAGGCTGCCCAAGCCATCCGCGCCATGCCCGACCGGTGGCGAAGGGCGCTGGCCGGCAACGACCCGGTCGACCTCTCCGGGGCCACGGTGCTCTCCAGGACCCACTGGATGTGGGCCGAGGGCGCCATGGGGAAGGCCACGGCCCGAATCGGCTCTTCCCTCGTCAGCAGCGCGGCGCGGGAGATCCCGCGGGAGGAGTGGCCCGAACCCTTCCGCTCTGCACCTCCCTCGATCTCGGCGGGCCTCTTCGCGTTGGACGAGCTGGTGGTCGACGTCCCCGGGGTGGTCGAGCGCCTGGCGGAGGCGCCTGCCGGTGCGGTCGTCGGGGTTCCGTCGCATCCCGCCGAGGTCGACACCGGGGAGGCCGGGGGCGCCGGGCCGGTCACCCTCGGATACCGGATGGAGGACGGGACGATCCTCCGGATCCGGGCCCGGATGGTGGTGCTGGCGGCGGGCGCCGGGAACGGGGAGCTCGCCCGGGCCTTCGGACTCTCAGGCCAGATCCGCCAGCAGCTCCGTCCCCTCCACATGGTCATGGCCCGGGGCCACCTCCCTCCCGTCTATGTGCATCGCACCGTGGCCCTCTCGGACAAGCCGGCCCTGACCATCACCACCCATCCCCTCGCGGACGGGAATCGGGTCTGGTACCTCGGTGGCAACCTGGCCGAGGAAGGCGTGGGGGTGGCCCCCGACCAGCAGCGCCGGAGGGCCCGCAACGAGCTCGCTTCCCTGTTCCCCTGGTTCGACCTCTCGGGGGTCGAGTTCGCCACCTTCGCGGTCGACCGGGCGGAGGCGGCCCGTCCCGACGGGTCGCGGCCGAGCGGACTGGTGGTGGACCGGTTCGGTGCCGTCCTGGTCGCCTGGCCCACCAAACTGGCCCTGGCTCCGGCCCTGGCCGACGCGGTGACCGGGGCGGTGGCGGCGGTCGCGGGTGAGGCCTCCCGGCAGCCGGGGGCCGGAACCGGGTCCGTGGCCGCCGGCGCCGCGACGTCGACCGCCTCCCTCGCAGGGATTCCGCCCCCGCCCCGGGCCCAGCCGCCCTGGCGGCGCCCGGACCTGGAATGGAGTCGCTGATGCTGCCGCGGCGCACCCTGGGGAGGACGGGCATCCCGGTCTCCGTCCTCGGCCTGGGCACGGTGAAGTTCGGCCGGAACACGGCGGTGAAGTACCCCCGGGCCTTCGACCTCCCCTCCGATGCCGAGATCGACCGCCTGCTCGACCGGGCCCAGGACCTGGGCGTGAACCTCCTGGACACCGCCCCGGCCTACGGGACCAGCGAGGAACGGCTGGGTCGGGCGCTCGCCCGGTTCCGGCGCCAGGACTGGGTGATCGTGACCAAGGCGGGCGAGGAGTTCGAGGACGGGGCGTCCCGGTTCGACTTCTCGGCCCCGGCCCTCCGGGCCAGTCTCGAACGCAGCTGTCGTCGTCTCGGGGTGCCGGAACTCGACGTGGTCCTGCTCCACTCCGACGGTCGGGACGAGGCGATCCTCTCCGATCCATGCGTCGTCGAGGAGCTGGACTCCTCGGTCCGACGCGGTATCGTCCGGGCCTGGGGAATCTCGTCCAAGACCGTCCCGGGAGGACTCCTGGGAGTCCGGACCTGTCCCGTGGTCATGGTCACGTACAACCCGGACCAGACGGAGGAGCGACCGGTGCTGGATGCGGCCCGCGAGGGATCGGTCGGGGTGCTGGTGAAGAAGGGCCTGTCGAGCGGCCACCTGGGGCGCTCCGGGCCGATCGACCTGGCCGGACGCTTCCGATTCCTGCTGTCGCCCCCGGCGGTCTCCTCGGTCGTGGTCGGAACCCTTTCCCTCGAACACCTCGAGGCCAACATCCGGGCGGCAGGCGAGGCCTGCGGGAAGTGACACCTTGAAGGCCGCGCTCCGTCATGCCGTGGACCGCCTCGAAGGCTGCCGGATCCTGGTGGTGGGCGATGCCATGCTCGACCGCTATCTGTTCGGGAACGTGGAGCGCATCAGCCCCGAGGCCCCGGTACCGGTGGTCGAGGTCAAGCGCGAGCAGGCGGTGCTGGGCGGGGCGGCCAACGTGGCGGCCAACATGGCGAGCCTGGGAGCCAAGGTCACGCTGGTGGCGGCGGTCGGCAAGGACGCCGCGGCCCGGGACCTGACCCGACGGCTCGAACAGGCAGGGATCGACGCCGGTGCCCTGGTGACCGATTCGGCCCGGCCCACGACCGTCAAGACCCGGGTCATCGGCGGCAGCCAGCAGATCGTCCGGGTCGACCGCGAGGTGAGGGGACCGCTGCCGGCGAGGGTGGCATCCCGGCTCGCCCGGAGGCTGCCGGCACTGGCGGCCGAGGCCGATGCCATCCTGGTCTCGGACTACGGCAAGGGCGTGATCCAGCCGCCCCTCCTCGATACGGTCCGGGAGATCCGCACCGGCTCCGGGATCCCCGTGGTGGTCGATCCCAAGGACATCCACTTCTCGAATTACCGGCGCTTCTCGCTCATCACCCCCAACCTGAACGAGACCTCGATGGCGGTCGGCTTCAAGGTCCGCAGCGACGAGGACGTGGTGCGGGCCGGGACCCGGCTGCTCGCCGAACTCGAACTCGAGAACCTCCTGATCACCCGGGGGGCCCAGGGGATGTCGCTGTTCTCGCCGGGCTCGGTGGTCCACATCCCCACCATGGCCCGGGAGGTCTTCGACGTCTCGGGAGCCGGGGACACCGTGGCCGCCCTGATGACGATGTCCCTGGCGGCCGGGATCGACCGGGAACGGGCCGCCCATCTCGCCAATGCCGCGGCCGCGGTGGTGGTGGCCAGGGTGGGCACCGCGGTGGTGGATCGGGAGAGCCTGCTCCAGAGCCTGGAGTGGATCGAGAAGTAGGATCCGGCCGCCGGCCGGGCGAGCCCCGGCTCCCGGGACTCGAGGAGGAGACACGGATGGCGAAGAAGAGCACCGAGAACGACGTGGACCCCGAGCTGCTCGAGATCCTGGTCTGCCCGGAGACCAAGGCCAAGCTGGTGCGGGTCGGCGCGACCCTGGTCTCGACCGATTCCGCCACCCGCCGGTGCTACCGGATCGAGGAAGGGATTCCCCGCATGCTGATCGAGGAGTCCGAGCAGCTCGACGCCGAGACCTGGCGCCAGCGGATGCGGGAAGCCGGGCGGGCGGACCTGGCGGGATGAGCAGGGAGGAAGCGCCAGGGACCTGGACCCCGACCCGGGCCAAGATCCTCTCCCGATCCGATTTCGCGGCCCGGATCCGGGCCGAGGCCGAGCGCGGGACCCGCCTGGTCTTCACCAACGGGTGCTTCGACCTGGTCCACGCCGGGCACGTCCGCTACCTCGACGAGGCGCGCCGGCTCGGCGACATGCTGGCGGTGGCCGTCAACTCGGATGCCAGCGTGCGGCAACTCAAGGGGCCGGCCCGGCCCATCCTGGCCCTCGCCGATCGCATGGAGCTGATCGCGGCCCTGGGATGCGTCGACCTGGTCACCAGCTTCGAGGAGGCATCGGTGCTGTCGCTGATCGAGGAGTGCCGGCCGCCGATCCTGGTCAAGGGCGGCGACCGGGCCGGCGACATCGTCGGGGAGCCCTTCGTGCGCGGCTACGGCGGCGAGGTCCGGGCCCTCACCCTGGTCCCGGGGATCTCGACGACCGAGATCGTGCGGCGGATCCGGGCGCTCCCGGCCGACGACAGCGGCGGGTAGGCCCCGGCCCCTCAGGCCCTCAGGCCTGTCCGGCGTCGTCGTCCCCCGGGCGATGGACGTCGACCTCGACCGAGTAGTCCGACGGCGCCCCGATGATCCGGGTGAAGACCGCCTCGACCATGGTGGCGGCCCGGCGAGGGTCCTTCCCCAGCGGGATCTTGTAGGCCTCCTCGCTCACCTGGGCCCCCGAGAACTCCGAGAAGCTGTGGAGACGTTCCTTCTCGGTGGGGTCGAGGAGCCCGTGCTCCACGGTGAGGACGAGCTCCTCGTTCTCGGAGCCCGAGCACTGCACGGCTCTCCGGGTCTTGGCTTCCTGGCCCTTGTAGATCATGGATCGGGTCTCGTTCCCGGAGACCAGCAGGGCTTCGAGGTGGTCCTTGTAGAGCTGGAGGCGTTCGAACTCTCGCATCGGTGGAACCGTACTCCGTCGCCGACCCGAGAGCAACCTGCCGGAACCGGCGGACGCAGCCGGAGCGCCGAGGGTTCACCCCGAGGATCCAGCGCAGGCGGAGTCCGCCAGCGAGCGAGGCCCTCGGGCCGAGCTGCAGGCTGAAGAGTGTCCCGTTCCCGAAATCCGCCCACATTCTACGGGCTCACTCGACGCCGGCCGCCGCCGCAGCTCCTTGAAGTGCGTCCAGCACTCCGGCGTCGCTGCGACGACGGCGGGCGCCGAGTCGCTCCGCATTCAAGCGGGCGGACTTCGGGAACGGGACACTAGAAGAACTCCTCCTTGGAGTGGAAGTGCTTCCGCACGGCCTTCAGCCGGCGCCGGAACTCCGAGTACACCTCCAGGGACCGGCCCGGCGGGAGCGGATCCGAGAGGAAGGCCAGGAGGTCCTCCTTGGTGACCACCCCCTGCATCAGGCCCCGGTGGAGCTTGTCCCCCATGATGTAGCCGAGCGCCCGGCTCACCCCCTGTCCGAGGTCCCGGTCCTCCCGGTACACGGCCCGCAGCCTGAGCGGCTTCCCCTGGCTGATCAGGCGGTCGAAGGCCCGCTGGTGCTCGACCACCCGGCGGGCCACCCGCAGCCGTCCTTCCTGCAGCGGCGTCCGCCGGCGTCCCCGGAGGGCGATGATGGTCAGCTCGTGGTCCAGGAAGTAGTCGGTCTTGCGCTTGGGATTGAGGAGCAGGGAGCCGAAGAAGCCCACCGCCTTCTGCAGGGTGCGCAGGTAGAAGGCGTCCCGGTCGTCCCGTCCCTCCAACCGGTAGCCGCTGGCCATGTGGTGGAGGTACTCGGCGGCGCCCTCGGCGGCGTGGTTGGCGTCGATCTTGTCGAGGTAGAGGGTGCGGGTCTCCGGGAAGTAGACGCACCCCGAGGCCGGGAGCACCACCGGGAGCCGGCTGGGGGCCAGCCAGGGCAGGGGGGCGGGGAGGGCTTCCAGCTCGTCGGGTCCCAGCACCTGGAAGTGGTCGGTGGGCACCGACCGGATCCCCAGGACCCGGGCCAGCTCGCCGACCACGTGCGCCACCTGGTCGTCGTAGGCGCTGCCTTCGGCCTCGTCGTCGTCGCCGTGGTCGCGCCGGGATGCCACCGGGGAACGCTCGAGGTGGTCCAGGTAGGACTGGAGCTTGATCCAGGGCGGGGTGTTGAGCACGCACCAGCGCCCCGGACCCAGCTTCACGGTGTCGACTCCCGGCACCAGGCCGCGCCGGGCCAGGCGGTTCCAGAGCGCCTTGTTGTTCTGGTAGACGAGCATGACGCGCCGCCGGTCCCCGCGGCGCTCCAGGATCCGCTCGACCTCTGCGGGCATGTGCTGAGGCGCCAGGTGCAGGTCCCCGTACATGCACCAGACCAGCCTCTCGGGGTCCTCGGCCATCAGGCGGGCCAGGATCTGGGCTGCGAACGCGTCCCTCTTCAGCAGGCGACCCGGTCGCCGGCGGGGGGGCTTGAAGTTGAGTCCGACCACCGGGATCCCATGGGCCCGGGCGAAGTCGAAGACGATCCGGTAGTTCTCCCAGGGGAAGCCCCAGGTCGCCTCGTAGTCGATCGCCTCCAGGAACTCCCGCTCGTCCAGGGTCCCCCGCATGAAGGCATCCAGGCGGGGCTGGTCCCGGGCCTCGACCATCTCGATCGCCAGGGCCACCCTGCGGGTCTTCACCACTTCCCGGAGGATCTTGACGTGGGTCTTCTGGGCCTGGCGCAGGCTGTGGTAGTCGCCGCAGAAGACCAGGTCGGCCTCCCGGGCCTCCCGTACCAGCTCCCGCTTGGAGGAGATCACCGGGGTGCGCCGGAACACGCCTTCGTAGGTCCGGCTGTAGGCCTCGAGTTCCGGGGGGTTGGCCCCGATGTGGTCGCGGATCCGCTCCTTGGTGGCCTTGAGGATGGCGAGCTGGAGCGAGAGCGCCTCCCGCTCGGCCGCCGAGAGCTTGTGGCCGCGGGGCGCCCGGGCCGGCTCGGCCCCAGCAGGCTGCTTGGACCGGGCTCGCCTCACCAGGGGAAGCCTCCCATGCTACTTTGCGCCACAGGACCGGGATGCAGAAATACAAGATCGAGCGGAAGCTCGGTGCCGGGGGAATGGGCGACGTCTTCGTGGCCCGTGACCAGGAGCTCGGGCGCCAGGTCGCGATCAAGATCCTCCAACCGCAGTTCTCGTCCTCGGCCGAGTCCCAGGAGCGGTTCCACCGCGAGATGAAGATCTCGGCGGGGCTGGACCATCCCAACATCATCCACGTCTTCGACTTCGGTACCGCCGACGGAACCCTCTACTACGTGATGGAGCTGGTCGAGGGCCGGAGCGTCCAGGAGATCGTGCAGAAGGGTCCGATGGACCCCCACGATGCGGTCGACGTGGCCGAGGGCATCGCCTCGGCGCTCGAGTACATCCATCCCAAGGGCCTCATCCACCGGGATCTCAAACCCGGGAACGTCATGGTGGCCTCGGGGTGCCGGGCCGTCCTCCTGGACTTCGGCCTGGTCAAGGCGCTCGCCGAGATCAGCCTCACCATGACCGGCAAGGTGATCGGGACGCCCCGCTACATGGCCCCCGAGATGATGCTCACCGGCAAGGTGGACGGGAAGAGCGACGTCTACCAGCTCGGCTGCATCCTCTACGAGCTGGTGACCGGTACCCACGCGGTCCCGGGCAAGACCCGCAAGGAGGTCGCCCAGCGCTGCCTCTACGAGGTCCCGGCCGCCCCCTCGACGATCCGCAAGGACCTCGACCCCGATCTCGAGAACCTGGTGATGAACGCCATCGAGAAGGATCCGGCCGAGCGCTACCAGAGCGCCACCGCTCTGCTCGAGGATCTCCGGGGGTGGAAGGCGGGGAAGCCGGTCCCGCGTCGGGGATCCGGGAAGCCGGCCCGCCAGAAACCGGGCGAGGCGCCTCGCGCCCCGGCCGGCCCGGCCAGTTCCCGGGTGGGTCCCCGCGCCGAACCCCAGGGAGGGGCCTCGGTCCGGATCCAGGCGGTGCCGAGTCCGGCCCAGAGCGGTGCCCGACAGCAGGGGACGGCCTCCCTGGCCGCCGTCCCCGGGCCTCGGCCGGGCGACAGCCAACTGGCCCGCAGCGCCCGCTCGGAGCCGGTCTCGACCGCGCTCCCCCCGGTCCTGCCCGGTCCCGGCGGCCGCAGCCTCTCGACCGTGATCCCGGTCCAGGAACCGGCGCGGCCCAAGGGTGCGGTCCTGGGGATGGCGGTGGGGGCCCTGGGGCTCGTCGGACTGCTCCTGGTGGCCCGGGCCCTGTTCCTGAGGCCGGTGGCCTATGCCGCCTCCGAAGTACGGCTCTCGCCGGTCTATGGGGGAGCCGACTTCTCCTGGACCAGCGAGGCCGCCTACCCCGACCGGGTCCAGGTCGAGCTCGGGGACGGGACCAGCCGCACCATGGGAGACCCCGACGGCTCGGCGGTCCGGTCGCATCGGGTCGAGATCCGCGGCCTCCCGCCGTCTTCCCGGGCCTCGGCCCGGATCCTCTACCCCGACGGGGCGGCTTCGGTCCCCTACGCCTTCGAGACCCTGGGGCTCCCCGCGGTCCAGCCCGAGATCCGCTATCCGGGAGCGCTCTCGGCAGTGGTGGCGATCTCGACCGGGGACGTCCCGACCCGGATCCGGGTGGAGCCGCTCGACCCGCCGGGTCGACCGGGCGACCCCGGACCCCTGCGCACCCGCCACGAGCTGCCGGTCGAGCTCCCCGGCGACGGCCGGGGGGTGACCCTGAGGCTGGTGGCCCTACCCCAGGGCGGGCCGGAGACGGTGGTGGCGGCGAGCCTGGCGGTTCCGGGCCTCCTCGAGCGGATGCGGGCTGCCGCCGAGTACCCGATCGAGGCCCGGACCGAGCTGGTGCGGTCGCTGGCCGGCGGGATCCGGACCCTGCTGGCCGAGCCTTCCAAGGTCCCGGTGGAGACCAAGCTCGAGGTCTTCCGCCTGGTCGAGCCGGTGCTCGATGCTGCGGCCAGGGAGCGGGCCCGGGGTTCGGACCGCGGTCTCGATCCCACCCGGATCCTCCCCTCCGGCTTCGGTCCCGCCCCGGGCCTGGATCCCGGGATCGAGTTCCCGGTCCGATTCGAGGCCGGCATGGTGCAGCTCGTCGACTCCTCCACGCCGACCAACTCGCTGACCCGCCACCGGATCGAGGGCCTGGCCGACGGGTTGCCTCCCGACCCGGGCCGGTCCCCGGTCCAGCTCGCCTTCGAGGTGATCGGGGTGTCGCCGCCCCCCGGGGCGGTGCTCCGGGTCTGGCTGGGGACCCGGGTGCGCCTCTCCTACTGGTTCGGCTTCCACGAGCGGGAGAGCCGCAGCGACCCCTTCGTGCTCCGCTTCGATCCGCGCCTGGTCCAGGGTGCTACCCGGCTCTCCCTGGCGCTCTCGCTCGATTCGGTGACCGGGGAGGCGCTCCCCAACCTGCTGCTCTCCCCGATCCGGGTCCGGCTGGTGTATCCGGAGCGGTGACGAACGCCCGGATCCGGTCCGGGCCCTCGGCTATCCCAGGATCCCGGCCAGGAGCCGGGCGAGGACCGGGCGCTCGGGCGCCGGGAGGCCCAGGATCGGCGCCAGGATCTCCCGGATCGCCAGCGAGAACCGGCTCTGCGGAACCACCCGGGTGACCGGCTGGCCCCGCTTCAGGCTCTCGAGGCAGGCCCCGGCGTCCTCGGGGATGGAGATGCCACGCTCCAGGCGGGCGGCCCGGAAGAGTTCGGCTCCCCGTTCGGCATCGACCCGGGTCAGGACCGGGAGGAGCTTCTCGTCCGGGAAGCCGAGCCCCTTGAGGATGGCGTGGACCGAGAGCAAATGGCGCATCCGGCTCGGGTCGCCGGCCGAGACCTCGAAGACCAGTCGGGCCCGGTCCAGGAGCCGGGCGACGTCCTCGCCCATCCCGAACGGCAGGTCGACCAGCACGTAGTCGAAGCGCTCCTCCAGGACTTCGATCACGGCGGCCAACCGGATTCCATCGACGAAGGCCGATCGGGCGGGATCGGAAGGTGCCGCCAGCAGGCGCAGGCCCGAGGCGTGGCGCACGAGATGCCGGTCGATGGTCTCGATCTCGGCGAAGTCGTCCCCGGACAGGAGATCCGCCATGTCGGGTCCCCCCTTGCGGATCCCGAGCTGGTAGGCCACGTCGCCGAAGGTCAGGTCGGCGTCCACCACCACCACCGAGTGCTTGGAGGCGAGGAGTTCGCTGGCGATCGCCAGGACCACGGTGGTCTGCCCGTCGCCGTCCTTGGGACCGGTGAAGACCCAGGTACCGGCGGCGGGAGGCCGCGCCCTGCGCTCTGCCGCGGCCGCCTCCGCCTGGCTGCGCTCGAGCTTCTGGGCGACCACCCGATCGAGGCAGGCGAGCAGGCCGTCGCGGTCGATCGGCTTCACCAGGTACTCGCGGGCGCCGGCCGCCATGGCCTCCCGGAGGAGGTCGAGATCGGCGGCCCCGGAGGCCACCACCACGGTGGCCCGGGATCCCTCGGAGTCGAGCTGCCGGGCCAGTTCCATGCCTCCCATCACCGGCATCGAGAGATCGGTGAGCACGATATCGGGATCGAGCTCCCGGACCAGGCGCAGGGCCTCGAACCCGTTGGCGGCCTCGCCGACCACCTGGTAGCGGCCCGAGAGGTCGAGTTTCAGGGCCTTGCGGGCGAAGGGCTCGTCGTCGACGAGCAGGACCCGGGGCGGTGCGGCACTCATGACTTTGCCTCCACATCGTTTTCCGTGAGGACCGGAAGGGTGAACCAGAACGTCGAACCCTGGCCGGGTCGGCTCTCGCATCCGACCGAACCGCCGTGGGCTTCGACCAGGTGCCGGACGATCGAGAGTCCCAGTCCGGTCGAGGGTTCGCCGGCCGTGGGCAGGACGCTGGTAGTCCCGAACTCGGTGAAGAGGACGGAGCGTTCGGAGGCGGGGATCCCAGGTCCCGAGTCGATGACCGAGACCCTGGCCACCTTCCCGTCCCTGGCGCACAACACCCGGATCCTGGCCCCGGGCGGGGAATACTTGAGGGCGTTGGAGACCAAGTTGTCGACCACCTGTGCGAGACGACGGGGATCGCCCCACACGGGTGCCCGTTCCGGGGCGTCGGCTTCGATCCGGGTCTGCTTCTGCGCTGCCGGTCCGCCGTGGGCATGGACCCGCTCCTGGACCAGCTTGGCGAGGTCCATCGTCCGCTTCTGGAGGGTGAGGCGGCCGGTGGCAGCGGCTCGGGCATCGGTAAGGTCCTGGACCAGCGTCCGCAGTCGGTCCACCTCCGTGATGACGTCTCCGAGGACTTCCTCCTGCTCCGGGGTGGTCGGGCCGGTGGCGCCTCGCAGGACCGACGCGACCAGGCTCCGGACCGCTCCGATCGGTCCCCGGAGGTCGTGGGCGACCACCCGGAAGAGCCGATCCTTGTCGCGATCCCGCTCCTCGAGCGCTTCGATGAGTCTGGCCTTCTCGAGGGAGGCGGCGATGGGATGGGCGATGGCCTGGAAGACCCAGGCGTGCAGCGGCGAGTAAGCCGCCTTGGCTCGGCTGGAGAAGAACAGGACTCCGACCGGACCCCGGGGAGAGAGCAGCGGGCAGGTCATGCTGCTCCTCAGGCCTTCGGCCACGATCCTCCGGGTGGAGTCCGAGCCCGGGTGCGCCTCCAGGTAGGCCTCGAGGTCGGAGAGGATCCGGGGAGTCCCGGTGGCGATCACGGGTGCCAGGCTGCTGCCCGCCAGGGGAGCCGCGTAGCCCTTCCCCAGGCGGCTCTCCGCCGGGATCCGAGCGAGGTCGGTCCCGGCAGTCCGTGCCCAGTACGCCCTGAGGACGGTTCCCTCCTGCTCCAGGAGACTGCATCCGATCCGATCGAAGGGGACGAGGTCCCGGAAGCCCTCGAACACGAAGTCCAGGACCTCCTCCGGGTGGAGACCGGAGAGAACCCGGCGCATGGCTTCCGAGAGTCGCTCCCCGAGTGCCGTCGGATCCGGCTGGATGAGGCAGGGCAGGGAGCCGTGCGGGCCCGGTGAGGAATGCCGGAGGGCGGAGTCGGACCTCTGCTGCACGACCCGTTGCTGGGATCCCATGGTCCCTCCCTTCGGAGATCCTGGAAGCAACACTCGTGCCGGTCGAGGCCGGGGGCGTAGGTGGTCGCAGCGGGTCGAGGGGAGTACCGAGAGCCGGGCCTGGAGGAAGCCGCGGGAGCCCGGGATCGACGACCCGCGCATCCTGCGCGTGCCGGTCGCGTGTCATGCGCGGACCATGGGCGCCTTGGGGCTACTTGCGCCTGATCAAGGGCCTGAGCACCCGGGTCACTTCCTCGGGGGGGAAGGGCTTGAGCAGGAAGCCGGCGGCGCCATGCTGGGTGGCCTTCTCCACGGTCCCGGCGTCTCCCTGGACGCTCATCAGGAAGACCTGGATCGTCGGGAAGCGCTCCCGGATCTGGCGGCAGGCTTCGAAGCCGTTCAGGAGGGGCATGTTCAGATCGAGAAGGGCGGCATCCGGCTGGTAGGCGGCGCAGAGTTCGAGGACCTCGACGCCGTCCTTGGCTTCGGCCAGGACTTGGAGGCCGTCCTCGAAGGCCAGGGCCCGGGCCAGGCCCCGCCGGAAGGTGTCGCTGTCGTCGGCGATCACCAGGCCGAGGCGGTTCGGGTCCCGGGCGACCTCCGGGCTCGGCTTCTTGGCCGGCCTGGCCCCGCCCGGGGGAGGCAGCGGGGTGGGTCCCCGGGGAGGCGCCGGAGGGGGCAGGGGGGTGGGGGTAGC
>CAYOHP010000079.1:0-24333 GCA_964403795.1 uncultured bacterium
CGGGCGCGCGCGCGGGCGGGGGGTAGGCAAACGCCCGTCCCCCCGGGGGGGGGACTCGGGGTTGGGGGGGGGGGGGGTTGCCGGGAGGGGGTCTGGGGCGCGACCCGGGACGGTCGGCGGGAACTGGTATCATCGGCGGGACCGCGATGGTCGAAGGATGGTTGTGATGGGTGTCTCCACTTCCCGGGTCTTCCTCTCGGCGCTGGTCGGGGGTTGCCTGGCCTCGAGCGCGGCCGCCACCAGCGTGGTGGCGCTTTCGGAAGCGGACCTGGTCGCCAAGGCGGACGTTATCGTCCGGGCCCTGGTGCTCGAGGTGGAGACCATCGCCCGGTCCCAGGTCATCCCGGTGTACCGGCGGGTGGCCCTGGCCGTGGAGGAGACCCTGAAGGGCGACCTCTCGGAGGGACTGCTCCACGTCTCGCTGCCCGGGGGCGAGCGTGCCGGCATCGGGGTGGCCGTGCCCGGGACGCCGACGTTCTACCCAGGCGAGGAGGTCGTCGCCTTCCTCACCGAGACCCCCGAAGGCGAGTACATCGTGGTCGGGTTCTCCCAGGGGAAGTACCGGATCACTCCCGACCCCGAGACCGGCATCCCCTTCGCCGAACGGACGGTTGCCGAGACCCACCTGGTCCCGGTGGCCGTGCCCGGTCAGACCAGCGCCCAGGCTCTCCGGGCTGCCGCACCCAACCGGGAGGCATGGGCCGCGCTCCGCCGGCGGATCCTGGACAAGGTCGCCGAGGGGTCCGCGGACTCCCGATGACCTCCAGGAAGGAGCGCCGGACCGGAGCGGTCCTCGCTCCGCTCGCCGCCCTCCTGATGGCGGGTCCGTCCCCGGCCTTCGACGTCTTCGAATGCCAGCTCCAGGACCCGGCCGACGGCACCACGGCCATCTACCAGGGGTGGCGCCTGCCGCCCGAGGCCGTGATCGGAGCGCTCCGGATCGACGACCAGGGGGCTCCTGAATCCGGGCTCACGCCGGCCCAGGTGAACCAGGCATGGAACGAGGTCCTCGACGACTGGAACTCGACCACCGCCACCACCTTCCGTTTCCCGCAGAGGGTCTTCGGACCGATCTCGGGCGACGCCCTGTTCGCCAGCGCCGACCCGGAGCTTCAGGACCGGGTGCTCATGGTGATCGAGCCCACCACCACCCGGGCTGCCACGGGCGAGAGCGGGTGGGCCGAACTCGTCGGCCTTCCCGACGGTGTGCTCGGTCTCTGCCTCCTGAAGTTCGACCCGGAGCTCCGCCGGATCGATGATGCCGACATCATCCTCAACGACGACCCGGTAGGGGGCGGTCCCCGCTTCTCGGTGACCGGCGACCCCTTCCTCTTCGATCTGAAGACCGTGATGGCCCACGAGCTCGGCCACTTCGCCGGGATCGCCCACACCCAGAACTTCGCCCTGATGTTCCCGGTCGTGTTCCCCGGTTTCGCGATCCCGGGACCGCTGGAGGACGACCGCAATGCCATCCGATTCCTCTACCCGGTCCCGGGGCCGCCGCCGGAGCAGCCGGACAACAACGATCCCCGCCTCCAGACCTGTGCCCAGACGGTCCAGGACCTGGCCGCCGAGGCCTTCAGGGCCAGCCCCCCGGGCGGATGCTCCGCGGTACCCGGTCCCGGGACCGCACCGGTCGGCTGGGGACTCCTGGCGATCCTGTGCTGGGTGGCGGTTCGGCCCTCGGCAGGGGCAGGCGGGCGCGGTATCCTCGGGTAGCGATCGGCTCCGGCCGTGCCCCCGAAGGGAGTCCGCGTGCGTCCTGTCCGTGCAACCGTAGCCCTGTGCCTCGCCCTGGCCCTGGTCTCGGGGGTGGCTGCCTACGACCTGGCGGAGAACGACGGCGACGACGTTCCCGGGGACGCCCCGATCCTGATCGGCTGGAACGCGAGCCGGTTCCCGATCCCGATCGGGCTCGATCCGGCCCAGCCCGACAACGTAAGTTTCGCGGAGTTCCAGGCTGCCGTGAACGCCGGGTTCCAGGCATGGAACAATGCTTCCCAGGGCACCGTCTCCTTCACCGAGGTGGGCTTTCCGGTGGCACCGGCGTCCGGCGAGGCATGCAGCCCCCCGGCCGGATGCTCCCAGGCGATCATCGTGGAGCGGGCCGACTGGTCCGGCCGGACCCTGGCCATGGCCGGGGCCAGCGCCTCCAACGACACCCTGGCGCTCACCCTGCTCGCCTTCCAGGTGGCGTCCCGGGACATCGTGGACGCTGACATGCTCGTCAACGAGCAGCACCAGGACTTCGACACCGATGGCAACGTCGCCCGGTTCGACCTCCAGGGCGTCATGACCCACGAGATCGGACACATCCTGGGCCTGGCCCATCCCGGCAGCGCCACCCGCCAGACCTCGACCATGTGGCCGAACACGCTCATGCCCGGCACCCATCTCCGCACCCTGGAGAACGACGATGCCAACGGAGTCCAGTACCTCTACCTGCCGCTGAACATCCCGGTGGTCCCGCCCGACAACAACACCATCGGGCTCCTGGCCCGGGCCCTGGTGGCGGCGGCGGGAGGCGGTGGCGGAGGCGGCGGATGCAGCTCGGTCCCCGGCTTCCCGGTCGAAGGCGCCTATCCCCTGCTGACCGTGCTGGTAGGGCTGCTGGGGCTGTCCCGCCGGCGCAGGGGCTAGACGCCTAGCCCCGCCCTCCGCTCCGCTTCTCCATCCGGTCGACGATCACCGCTCCGACCATGTCGCCCATCACGTTCACCGTGGTGCGGAGCATGTCCAGGATCCGGTCGACCGAGAGGATCATGGCGATGCCCTCGAGGGGGAGTTGGACCGCGTTCAGGACCATCGCCATGGTGACCACCCCGGCCGAGGGGATTCCCGCGGCCCCGATGGCGGCCAGGGTGGCGGTCATGGCCACGACCACCTGCTGGCCGAACCCCAGGTCGCGGCCGTAGACCTGGGCGATGAAGAGGGCCGCCACCGCCTCGTAGAGCGCGGTGCCGTCCATGTTCACGGTGGCCCCGAGCGGGAGCACGAAGCCGGCGTGCTTGGGGTCGCAGTCGAGGTTCTGCTCAGAGCTCTCGATCGAGACCGGCAGGGTCGCCGAGGAGGAGGCGGTGGAGAAGGCGATCGCCAGGGCCGGCCGGGCTCCCGTGAAGAACTCGCGGGGCCCCATCCCCGAGAGGAGCTTCAGCACGAAGGGCAGGAAGAGGAGGGCGTGGATCCCCAGTCCCAGGACCACGGTCGCCATGTACCAGGCCAGGGCCGAGAGGGCCTCCAGGCCGAGCGAGGCCACCACCTCGGCGAGCAGGGCGAAGACGCCCAGCGGGGCGAGCTTCATGACCAGATCGGTCATCCGCATCATGGCGAGGTTCAAGGCCTCGAAGGCGCGCACCAGGGGGATCCCGGCCTCGCCCAGGGACGCCAGGCAACCGCCCAGCAGCAGGCCGAAGACGATGATCGCCAGCACCTCGCCCTTGGCCAGGGCCTCGAAGGGGTTCATCAGCACCTTCTGGACCTGCATCCAGAGGAACTCCCGGACCGAGGTCTGGCTAGCCGGGCTGCCCACCTCGGCGCGCCAGCGGGCCTCGGCCTCGGTGCGCCGGGCCTTGGCGCGCTCGTGCGGGACCGGAGGGATGCGCCGGATCCCCTCCTCCGCCTTGATCGCCAGGCCGGCCTCCGGGAGCTTGCCCCGGTAGCGCTCCAGGAACATCTCGTAGAGCGAGCGGGCGCTCTCGGCGCGCCCCCCCTCCTCCTCGCGGCGGGCCAGCTCGAGGAGCAGGACATGGCGCTTCTGGCTGATCTCCAGCCGGAGCTGGAGCTCGTCGGCCCCGCTGCCGCGACCCGGTCGGATCCCGTTGACCAGGAACAGCCCCAGGATCACCGCGAAGGCGGTGGTCGTCAGGTAGTAGACGAAGGTGCGCTTGCCGATCCGGCCGAGGTCGCGGACGTCCCCGATGGAGGTCATCCCGGTCACGATGCTGGCGAGCACCAGGGGCACGATCAGCATCTTCAGGAGCCCGGTGAAGATGGAACCGATCGCCCCCACCAGCACGTCGCCGCCGAGCCAGGCGCGGGCTGCCAGGCCCCAGGCGACCCCCAGCGGCATGGCGAGGAGGATGCGGCGACCGGTGGCGGGATCGTGGGCGGCGGGAGGCGAGGCTCGGGGATCGGGAGGGGTCACCCGGCTACCGTAACCGGGGCCAGGAGGCGAGGCAACCCCAGGGACGGTCCTACCTGGGATCTCCGTCCCCGGCAGCTCCGGCGGCCTCGGGCGCGGCGTCGGGCACGGCGTCGGGCACGGCGTCGGGAGGCCCGGGTTCCGGGGCGGGCGCGGCATCGTCGGGGTCCACGGGCTGCCTCGCCCCCGAGGTGTGCTCTGCCCGGACCTCGCGCGAGCGCGCCAGCTCCCGGAGCAGCTCCTCGGACGGCCAGCGCGGGGGCGCCTGGCGCTCGCCGCGACGTTCGACCAGGATCTCGCCCTCGACGTAGTCGGTCAGTCCCTGGCTGGCCAGGATCAGGCGGGTGGCGGTGGTCCGGATCGCCCCGATCTGCACGTCGAAGCGGAAGTCCCGGAGGTCGGCGACCGGGTTCACCCGGTCCCGGACCGCGTTCAACAGGAACTGGGGAATGGGCCAGAGGCCGATCTGCATGGCCCTGGGGTTGAAGTGGACCTCGGTCCCGTGGCGCGGCTGGAACCAGCCCCGTACCCGGACGTGGTTGTTGAAGAGCAGCACCTTCATGCGGCCGGAGAACACGAGGTGGCCGTCCTCGAGCCGCATCCGGGCGTTCTTCACCTTGAGCTTGTTGCCCTTCTCGTCCAGCAGCGAGTTCAGTGCCGGCTCGCTGACCTCGAAGACGAACTCGGTCCGCCCCTTCTCGCGGAACCGGAACTTGCCGTCGTGGACCAGCTTGTGGAGGTCGAGGACGGGCTCCTCCAGGACGATGTAGCCGCGATCGACCCGGAGCTTCTTCACCACCGTGTCCCGGAGCGCGATCACGATCCGAGGGAAGCGGCCCCGCACGGTATCGGCGACGCTTCCGAGCTCGACCGAGAGCTCCACGGTGTCGGGATTCTCGATGTAGGTGACGAGGACCTCCCGGATCCGGGCGATCAGGTCCTGGGGGCGCCTCGCAGCCAGGTCGTAGAGATTGCCGGCCTCGGTCACGTCGAGGTCGGGGCGCAGGTCCTCGATGCGACGGGCCTCTTCCGAGGGGTCCGGGGACGACGGCTCGTCGGCAAGCCCGGGAGGCACCCCGTCCCTTCCGGGATCGGCCGGCAGCGCCACCGCCCCGGAAGCCAGCATGAGGCCCGCGAGTCTCCAGGCCAGGGACCGGGAACCCGGTCGACACCCGGGAGCGCGGCCGCCACCGAATCGTGCCGCCCACCCCGCCCGGCAAGTCCTATCCGGCATACGGCACCTCCTCGGCTCTCCGTTCGGCAGCCGCTCTGCCCGAGTCGCGACCCTTCCGAGCCTCCGGTCCAAGTCGGCCCGCTCCCACCCGGATTTCGTCGCCGCCGGGTCGGGAGAAGTCGCGCCCGGTTCCGGGGAGGCTCCCGATCGAGCACCATTCCGGCGTCGGGCCCGGAGGTGGACCGCACTCCATGGAGAAGCCCAGGGGAAGCCCGCTCTCGGCGACCGGTGCCCTGTTCCTCGTCGGCCTCGGGGCCAAGGCGACGGGTTTCCTCAGGGTGGCGGCGGTGGGCCTGGTGCTCGGTGCCGGGGTCCAGGGGGACGCCTTCCTGACCGCCTTCCTGCTTCCCGAGGTGCTCCATGTGTGGTTCACGGAAGGCGGCTTGACCGGGGCCCTGGTGCGGGTCCTGGTTCTCCATCCCGGACCGGCGGCGGCCCGCGGGCTGCTGGTCGCAGCCCTGGTCGCGGGCCTGCTGGGCCTGGCGATGGTCGCCTGGGGAGCCGCCGGTCTGGTGGCGACATTGGTCCCCGGCTTCGATCCGGCCACCCGGTCCCTGGCCGCCGGCTACCTGGCGATGGCGGCCGGCTACTTCCCCCTGGCCCTGGTCTATTTCGCGCTCCAGGCGACCGCCAACGCCGAGGGTCGGTTCTGGGCACCCGCCCTGGGACCCCTGCTCTTCAACGTCTGCATGCTGCATGCCGCGGCCCGGACCGATCCCGGGTCGGCGGGTCCCATGGTCGCCGCCATCGTGGTCGGCGGCCTGGTGCAGGCCGCGGTCGCCCTGCCCTCGGCCTGGTCCCGGTTGCGGGGAACCGGCGATCCCGCCGCCGACGGCGATCCCGGGGAATCCGGCGAGGCGCTCCGGGAGGCGCTCCGCCTGGCCTTCCCCACCATGCTCATCGCCGGCTGCATGCAGCTCCAGTTCCTGGCCGAACGCGGCCTGCTCTCGTCCCTCCCGACCGGGACGATCACCCGCTACGCCACCGCCCAGAAGCTGGCTCTCCTGCCCATGGGACTCCTGGCGGTGCCGCTGGCCACCGGGCTCATGCCCTATCTGGCCCGGCGGGTGGCGGAGTCCGGGCCAAAAGCCGCGGCGCGGGGTGTCCGGTCCGGGGTGCTGTGCCTGGTCGGGACCATGGGGCCCGCCACCGTGCTGCTCCACGCCCTGGCGGGGCCGATCGTGGGCATGCTCCTGGGACGCGGCGAACTCGCCCCGCTCGATCTCCAGGAGTCCGCCCGGCTGGTGGCGGTGGCGGCCCCCGCGGCCCTGGGCACCGCCTCCGGCCTGATCCTCGCCCGGGGCTTCCTGGCTGCCGGCGACGCCCTCACTCCGGCCCTCGCCAAGGGCGTCGCCACGGTCCTGATCCTGGTCCTCGATGCCGCCCTGGTCGGGGAACTGGGCCCGAGCGCCCTGTTCGCGGTGGCGGGCGTGGTGGGAGGTCTCGAGGCCTTGTTCCTGCTCGCCTGGCTCCCCGGCGGGCGCCGGGCCGAGACCCAGGCGACCTTGGTGCGCCTGGCCAGGCTCGCCTTGCCGCAGCTGGCCATGCTGGCGGCGGTGCTGGCCTTCGGGCCGGAGGCTGCCGAGGCGGCCACCCCCGGGGCCCGGGGCCAGGCGCTCTCCGCCGCCGGGCTCGGCCTGGCGGCCTATGGGCTGGCGACCTGGGTGGCGGCGGCGCCGTGGCCATGGACCCTGCTCGGGTGGCTGCGTCGGCCCTGGGAGGACCCCGAGCAGGGCCCTACGGCCGGCCGGTAGCTCCGCGGCCCCGGGTCGGCTACCTCCCGGTCTCCCGCTTGCCGATCGCGGGCGGTCGCGACCGGAGGCCGACCAGCACCGAGAGGTCGAAGAGCAGGCTCGGCTGGCTCTCCGAGACCAGGAGCGGGATCGGGTCGCTCTTCCCGATCACGGAGCGGTCCGAGGCGAAGAGGGCGGCGTCGTCCTTGGGGTCGGGGTCGAGGATGGTGAGCAGGTAGCTGCCGTAGGGCAGGACCACGGTGCCCTTCATGCGGTCCCCGAAGGTGGTGCGGATCGCCAGCTCCTCCACGGTGCCCTCGAAGAGCGGCCGGCGGGAAGGATCCTCGACCAGCGAGACCCGGAGCCCTCGCCACAGAACGAAGCTGCCCTCCTCGGGCAGTTTCAGGGTCACCAGCCCGAACCGGAACCGGGGCGGATAGTCGTGGGAGAGTTCGATGACCCTCTGGTAGAGCGGGATCCGAGTCCCGAGCGGCTCGGCGGAGAGAGTCAGCC
Source organism: uncultured bacterium (assembly GCA_964403795.1). GTDB lineage: Bacteria > Muiribacteriota > UBA6191 > CAZXTJ01 > CAYOHP01 > CAYOHP01. Next base: position 7,622 of record CAYOHP010000079.1, read on the forward strand.
GGTAGCGCCCGGGAGGGACCCGGACCAGTTCCTCCCGGACCCCGAACCCGCTCTCGGAGGCCTGGTCCTCGGCCACCGCCCTCCCGCCCTCGTCCTCGAGCCGGATCATGACTTCGACCGGCAGGTCGGTCGGGACGTCGACCCGGATCGGGACCCCGGGCCGGGACTCGCTGGGGGGCCGGGGCACCACGGGATCCGGTCGCGGGGTCGCGGCGGGCGTCGGCGAGGGCACCGGAGCGGGCGGGCTGGGGGAAGGCGGGGAGGAGCTCGCCAGGGGCGGGGGACGGATCTCGTAGGCGACCCGCACCCGGCCGCCCCCGCAGCCGGCGATCGAGACGGCCAGGACGAGGATCCACGCGCTGCGCACGGCAACGGAAGGTACCCGTCGTCGCACCATGGATCAAGGCTCTCGGCGGTTCGCGGCCGGGTTGACGCGGGTCGGACCCTCACTATGCTCCCGGGGTCGGAGGGAGACCCCCTGTCCGTTCCTGTCCGCCCGAGGTCCGTAGCCCTCTTGCTCGGCCTGGCGAGCCTCGCCCCGGGTCTCCTTGCCCGGGGGCCGAAGGCAGCTCCCGAGCTGCTCCACCGCCTCGAGGCCGAGGCCGCCGACCCCTCGGCTCCGTCGGACCGGATGCGCCTGCTGGTGCGGCTGCGCGACCCGGCCCTCTCGCCCGACGCCCCCCGGATCGCCTCCGAGACCGCCTCCGGGAGTCCGGTTGCGGCCCGACGCAGAGCGGCGGAGCTGGCGGCCGCCGGACTCCGCTCGCGTTCCGCCACCGAGGGCGAGCTGCTGTGGATCGCCAACTCGCTCCTGCTCGAGGCCGACCCCGGCCAGGTCCGCAGCCTGCTCGCCGATCCCGAGGTCGAGGAAGTCGTGGAGGACCCGACCTTCCCATGCCTGCCGCCGACGGAGTTCGAGCCGGTGGAGGAAGCCGTCGGCTCCGGGGCCGCGGTGCCGAGGGCCCCGGCGGACCAGGCCCCCGGCTGGGGAGTTGCCGCCTCGGGCGCGGTCCGGATCCAGAAGGAACTCGGCTTTACCGGTCGGGGAGTGCGGGTCGGCCACATCGACACCGGCTTCGATCCCGCCCATCCGCACCTGGCAGGCAGAGTGGCGGCCTTCCGGGATTTCGTGGGCGGACGCACCCAAGGGTATGACGACCATGGGCACGGGACCCACACCTTGGCCATCATGGTGGGCGGCGGACCCGGCCGGGCGGTGGCCCCCGAGGCCACCGCGATCGTGGCCAAGGCTCTCGACCAGAAGGGCGACGGCAAGCTCTCGGCCCTGCTCCGTGCCATGCAGTGGATGCTCGATCCCGACGGCGATCCCCGGACCGCCGACAGGCCCAGCGTGGTCAACTGCTCGTGGGGCATCGGGCGGGCCGCCCTCGGCAAGCAGGGAGCCAGCGAGCGGTTCTTCTGGGATGCGGTCTCGGCCTGGCGGGAGGCAGGGATCGTCGGGGTCTTCTCCTCGGGCAACGAGGGCCTCGGCCACGAGCTGGTCCCGGCCGCCTATCCCCACGCCTTCGCGGTGGGCGCGGTGGCCCAGGACGGCTCGGTCCCCGGGTTCTCGGCCGGCGGCGACATGGCCTGGGACGGCACCCGGGTCCGCAAGCCCGAACTGGTCGCCCCCGGGGCGGGCATCCTCTCGGCTTTCCCGGGTGGGGGCTGGCGACGGGCCCAGGGGACCAGCCAGGCCGCCCCGCACGTGGCCGGAATCGCGGTCCTGATGCGCCAGGCCAATCCCAGGGCCTCGGTCCGCCAGATCGAAGCCGCCCTGATCACCACCGCCAAGGACCGCGGGGCTCCGGGCAAGGACACCCGCTACGGGGCGGGTATCCTGGCCGGGTTCGAGGCCATGAAGGCGCTGCTGGGTCCGCGGCCCCCGCCGCCGGTCCCGAGCTTGCCGCCCCTGCTTCCCCGTCCTCCCGATCCCCCTCCCCCGACGATGGCGCCGCCGCCCTCACCTCCCCTGCCGCCGCCCGCCACCCGTCCGCCGGCGCCGACCCGACCTCCGGGCCCGGTGCCTCCCCCGGTGGTCCGGCCCGCGGACCCGGTCCCGGCCACCCGCTCCCTGATCCGGGGATTGGCCGGCTTCGCCACCGGGTTCCTGGCGCTCTTCGCCCTGGGCTCGCTCTTGGGCGGCAACTGATCCTCTGATACCGAAGGCGAGCGGGAGCGGGCGCTTCGGTCCGGTTCCGGGTCCGGCTTCGTCCCTGCTCCCAAGCCATGCCAGAGTTCGCACCGTGCGAAGGGCCCTCCTCGGTCTCGTCCTGCTCCTTTGCCCGTGGTTGGTCCCGGCCAGGGCCGCCGCGGCCGCTTCCCGGGACGCCTATGTGTTCCCGGTCTACGGTCCGGGCCGACCGGCGCCCGGATACGGCCGGCACCATGGGCACGGGTACCGGGACCCGGGGCTCGACGATCCCCTGGCCCGGGGCGCCTGGAACCTCGGTGCGGGAGCCTTCCAGGCCGCCGAGAAGAACGGGCTGGACGCCACCCGGGTCGAGTTCCGGAGCGACCTCGGTGTCCTCGGGGTGGCCCGCTGGCTGGGAGGCGTGACCACCGGTCCGGTCGACTTCGTGCTCCCCTACCTCGGGTTCTACCGGGACGTGCCGCTCGGCGGGGGCCTGGTGTTCACGCCGGCGACGGCCTTCGGGTTCCTCTCGGGGGGCGATGCCGCGAGGTTCGGCGGGACGCTCCAGTTCCGCACTTCCCTGGAGCTCGGATACACGCTGGGGGATGGCTCGCGGCTCGGGCTGGCGATCCAGCACGTCTCGAACGCCGGGCTCGAGCAGCCCAACAAGGGCTCCAACACCCAGATGCTGACCTGGACCCTGCCCTTCGGTCGGCACCGGGACGGTCCGGGTTCTCGCGGGCCTGCCGGTCGCTGACCCCGGGATCGGGGGTTCGACCCCCGACCGGACCTCGGCCCTGCCTCAGTCCGGAGGTGCCGGCCGACCCCCGGCACCCGCCGAGCGCACGGCTTCCAGGCGCACCGCCAGCTCCCGGGGCACCGCGTCCGGATCGGTCGCCGCCCGTTCCATGATCTCGCCGAGGAAATGGTTGGCGATGCGGGCCGAGGGACCTCCGGAGGGGGCCCCCGCCTGAGCCTCGAAGACCGGCAGCCAGGAAGCGGGTGCCAGGTCCAGGATCGTCCTCCGACAGGTCCTCGCCAGTTCGAGCTCGCACCGGAGGATCCGGTGGGCGAGGGAGGTCCGGTCCTCCCCTGGCGGAACCGGCATCGCCAGGCGCGGCGCGACCACCTCCCCCACCAGCCGGCGCATGAAGGCTTCGGCTTCCGGACATTCGAGCCCGCGCCGGGCCAGGACCTCCTGGGCGTACCAGGTCGCCAGGTCGCCCGCTTCGGTCCGACCCGGCGAGCCGACGGCCATCGTGAACACGGCCTCCCGGAGCCAGACCAGGTCGTCCCTCCGATTCGAGGCCGCGAGCTGGAACCTCCACCGGAAGGCGTGCGGGGAGGCCGAGGGCTCGATGCCCCGATCCTCCCTCAGTCGAGGCTCGGCGCCGGGTCCTCGCCGCTTCCCTCCATCGGGATCGGCCTCCCTCACGGCCCATGGTGCCTCGCCGGCGCAGGCCAGGGAAGGCAGGACTCGCCTTGGGCTGCCGGGCGTCGCTGGGGCGTGGGTACCGGGATCCCGGGACTAGCGGATCCGGTTGGCCCGGGCGATGGCCTCGAGCTTGGCCTTGACCTCGGGTCCGAGGTCGCTGCCCAGCCGGTCCAGGACCTGGATGGCTCCCTTGGCCCGGAAGCCGCTGCGCATCAGGTTCCAGCTGGCCTGGGCCCAGTCGAGGCCGAGCTCGTCACCGGCATCGGCGTGGGTGTCGAAGAAGTCCCAGAACAGGGCCGCCACCCGCCACTCGTTGGTGGGACCGGCGCAGACGTCGGCGGGGACGTTCTCGATCCGGATCGGCGCCCGGCGCGGCACCAGGAATTCGAAGCGGGCGTCCTCGTCCTCCCGGGCCAGGTGGATGGCCCCGGAGAAGTAGGTCGCCCAGCCCTCGGACAGGGCCAGCCCCTGCGAATAGCACTCGTCGATCTTGTGGCTGCCCCCGCCCCCTGCGAACTTGGAGGCCCCGAAATAGACCGCATGCCCGAGCTCGTGCCCGATCACGTCCCACTGGTGGGCCTGGGTGATGTGGAGCGAGCCCCAGGAGAAGTAGTCGCCGTTGGACGGCCAGTGGACGGGGAGGTGGTCCCACCAGGCGAGATCGTCGCCCTGGCTCCGGAGGTACCGGGCCGCCCGCACCGCCACCGCGTGCACCCAAGCGGCTTCGCTCACCGGGTCGCCGGCGGGCAGCCGGGACTCTCCGAGGTCGAGCCCGGAGTCCTCCGGCATGGTGAAGGCCTGGGTGTAGCGGTAGGCGCCCTGGTCGCCCTGGACGGTCCAATGGGCCGTCTCGAGGCGGGCCTCGAACTCGGCGGCGCCGGGGGCGAGGCCCGCCAGCGAGAAACGCCCGTCGGCGTCGGTGCGCCCTTCGACCGCGCCCACCCGGACCTTGGCCTCGGCGAGCGGCAGGATCTCGCCGGTGAAGCTGGCGAAGGCGATCCGTCCCGTCAGTACCCCGGCCGGCTCGGCGCTGGCAACGGCTCGATCGGCGACCAGGCGGGTGGTACCGGACGCCACCCTGGTCCGCAGGTCGACCGTGCGACCGGCCTGCGAGAAGACCCGGGCTTCCACGAACGCCGAGGAACCGGCCGGGAAGGCCCGGACCCGGAGTTCCCCCTCGGCCTCGCCCGGGTTCGCGGGGACTGCGACCTCGAGGCTGGCCCGGGCCGGGACCCGGATCCTCCCCGGCTCGCCACCGCGGAGCTGGAAGCCGCCCCGGGTGCGGATCTCCAGCGCCACGTCCTGGGCCGTCTCCAGCCGGTTCTCGACCGTCAGCAAGAGACCCGCTCCCGGACCTTGCTCGAGCCTGAGGCCCAGTGAGGCCGGCTCGGTGGAGGCGCTGGCGGGAGCGGAGCCGAGCATGGCGGCGAGGCAGGCCGAGAGGAGGAAGCGGACGGGACGCGGGCGCCGGGGCATGGGGCAGCCTTCCTGTCGTCGGGAGACGAAGCCGGGGAGGATAGCAGGCCGTCAGTCGGGTGGGAAGGCCGGGAGGCGCGCCGCAGTGCATGCATTCGCGTTCCCGGGAGGGAGGGAACTCCCCCGGGTGCCGCGCCGCGCGGACCGGGTGGGCCTGGGCTACCTGCCGGGAACCGGGATCCCGGGCTCCGGCCCCGAGAAGGTCTCCTGGGGCGGAGCGCCACCCGGGGCGGGACCCGGGGCCGGCGCGGGGGCAGGACCCGGCTCGGGGAAGACCTGTTCCACCTGGGAGCCGTCCGGGATCGACCCCGACATCCCCCCGAAACCGGGGCCACCCGGGATCATCCCGGGTGGGAAAGCCCCGGCACCTCGCGCCTGGGCCGCGCCCGCGAACTGGAGCAGGGTCGGGATCGCCCCGGCCAGGACCGGCATGAGAGGCACCAGTCGGGAGGCCCTGAGCCACGGGATCTTGGTGCGGTCGAGGTTCAGGATGAAGGCGTTCCCGGCCGCCACCGGTTCGATCCCCCAGAGCCAGCCCCTGGCCTCGGAGATCAGCGCCGAGGACATGGCCGTGCTGGGCGAGAGCAGGGCGCCGAAGCCCGGCTGCGGCTGGTTCGGATCCGGGGGCTGGAGGGCCGCCTCGGCGGCTGCCCGGGCCATCTGCAGGGCCATCCCCAGCAGGCCCTGGACCTGGGCGACGGTGTCCTCCCGGAGGAAGGTCGCCCCGACCTGGATCCGGGCGCCCTCGACCCGGACGCCCAGGGTCTCGAGCTGGGGCCCGATCAAGGCGAGCGGACCCGGGGTCCTGCCCATGGTCTCGCGCTGGGCCGGGCTCACCAACAGGTTGGCGTAGGCCCTGGTCCCGCCGAGCCCGTAGAAGGCCCGCATCGCTTCGACGTCGAGCGGGCTGGGTTCGAGCTTCTTCAGGTCCTCGAGCTTGGCCTCGGAGGTGGGAGGCACGGCCGCGATGGTGGTGTCGTCCAGGAACCAGGCCTTGCCGCCCATGCGATTGCCCACGGTGCGGATCCCGTCCTCGATCGAGAAGGTGCTCCCCTTCTCGGCCAGGGTGGGATCGGCGGCCATGATCGGCCAGAGGCGGGCCAGGTCGAAGCGTCCCTTGATCACCAGGGCCATGCGGGTGGTGCCGTTCTGGGGGCCGAAGGCGAGCCAGGTGATCGAGGAGAGGTGCTTCTCGGGATGGAACCCGAAGCGGCTCTCCAGGTCGGCCCACTGGCGCCGGGTCCGGAGCAGGGCGTCCTCGCCCCCGAGGGGAAGACTGGCGAAGCCCTCCTCCCAGAAGTCCGGGCCGAGCTCGAAGCCTCCCAGCCAGTGGATCCTCACCGGCCCGGGATCGGCGGGCGCGGCCTTCTGAGCCGGGGTGCGGCGCGAGGCGGCCGGAGGCGGAGGTCCCTCGGCGAGGTCCTCGGCCTGGGCCGGGGCGAGGGCGACCAGGGCGGCCAGGGTGATCCCGGCCAGGCCACGAGCACGGTTCAAGGTCGGGATCCCGAAGCGGATCACGGGAGCTCCTGTCTCCTGGGACGGCGCCGAGGCCGGGCCGTCCCTCCGAGTGGAGCATGACTTCCGCCCAAACGGAAGGGATGGGGCGAGGTAGCATCGCGGCATGGCCGATCCGGCGCTCACGGTCGTGATCCCCAACCGGGACGGGGCCGCCCTGCTTCCCGAGGTGCTCGACGGGCTCTCCGCCCAGACCTTCCGCGACTTCCAGGTGGTGGTGGCCGACGACGCCAGCACCGACGACAGCCGGCAGGTCTGCGACCGCCATCCGCTCTCTCCCCGCTTCGTACCGGTCCGGGACGGTCCCCGCGGCTTCGGGGCCGCCGCCAACACCGGGCTCCGCCACGCCCCGGGGTCCGAGTGGGTGGCCCTCCTGAACAACGACGCGGTCCCCGACCCGGGCTGGCTGGCGGCCCTGGTCGAGGCCCTGACCGCCCGTCCCCAGTTCCGGTTCGCGGCCAGCCGGGTGCGCTTCCTCTATTCGCCGGACCTCCTGGAGAGCGCCGGGGACGGCCTGGCGGCCTGTGGCCAGCCCTTCCGCCGGGGCCACCGCTCGTCCCACCAGGCGGCCTTCGACCGCCCCGTCGAGGTCCTCTCGGCCTCGGCCTCGGCCGCCCTGTTCCGGCGATCGCTGCTGCTCGAGCTGGGCGGCTTCGACGAGGATTTCTTCGCGGTCTACGAGGACGTGGACCTGGGGATCCGGGCCTATTCCCGGGGGCACCGGGGCCTCTACGTGCCCACCGCCACCGTGCGCCACCGCGGCAGCGCCACCCTGGGCCGCGGGGAGCGGGCCCGCTACCTCGATCTCCGCAACCGGGAATGGCTCCTCTTCAAGCACCTCCCGCTCCGGACCTTCCTGGCCGCCTTCCCCTGGTACCTGGTCCACCAGGCCTACAGCGCCCTCGGGGCGCTGCGGCGCGGCGAGTTCGGCCTCTTCGCCAGGGCCAAGGCCGAAGCCCTGTGGGGGCTTCCCGGTTGGATCGGGAAGCGCAACCGGGAGTTCGCCGAGCGCCGCATCGACCGGGCCCGCTTCGAGGCAGCCCTGGACTGGACCTGGGCGGCTCGCCACGCCCGGGCGGTCCTCGAGGGGACCCGGGCCGAGGACGACTTCGAGTTCGGGGCGGTGCTGCCGGAACGCTGAGCCGGGTTCCCGTGGGCCGGGAGCCGGCCGGGACCCCTACTCGGACCGGAGCGCGTCCCGATCGGGGGACGGGTCCGCAGGCGGAGGCACCGGTTCGCCGTCCTGGGGCGCGCCGGCCGCCTTCCCCTCGCCCCGGTCCTCGCCGTGGAAGCGATCGAGGTGCAGGAGCTCCAGCTTGCGCGCCATGGTGAACGAGCCGGCGGTCAGGAGCAGCAGGACCAGGGCCGCGAAGTCGTTCTGGGCATCGAGCAGGAAGAAGACCGCCACCGAGAGGGCGATCGAGAGCAGGTAGATCACCCAGACCGCCTCGCGGGGGGTGTAGCCGAGTTCGAGCAGGCGGTGATGGATGTGGCCGCGATCGGCCTGGAACGGGCTCTTGCCGCCCACGAACCGCCGCACCACCGCGTAGAGGGTGTCGGCCACCGGCACCCCGAGGGCCACCACCGGGATCAGGATGCTCCCGAGGGTGGTCACCTTGTGGTTGGCCAGGATCGAAGTGGTGGCCAGCATGTAGCCGAGGAAGAGCGAGCCCGAGTCCCCGAGGAAGATCCGGGCCGGGTAGCGGTTGAACCGGCCGAACCCGAGCACCGCGCCCATGAGCGCGGCGTAGACCCCGGCGTAGAAGACCTGGCCGAGCTGGATCGAGACGAACAGCAGGGTCGTCGAGACGATGAAGGCGAGTCCGCTGGCCAGCGCGTCGAGCCCGTCGATGAAGTTCATGGCGTTGGTCACGCCCACGATCCAGAGCATGGTCGCCAGGTAGGACACGGCCTCCGGGAGCGCCAGGCTGCGGGTGTCGCCCAGGAGCCCCAGCAGGTTCGAGAGCACCGCGAACTTCACCCCGAAGGTCCAGGCCAGGTGCGCCGCAAGGATCTGGACCGGGAGCTTGGCCCGGGCGGTCAGGCCCCGGGCGTCGTCCCAGACGCCCAGTGCCACCAGCAGGGCGGCTCCCATGAGGACCCCTGCGAACCCGGGAGGCCAGGCCGCGGCCAGCTTGGGGCTGGCCAGGAACCCGGAGCCCAGACCGGCCGCGAAACCGAGGGCCACCGCCAGTCCGCCCAGCCGGGGCGTGGTGCGCTCGTGGACCTTGCGCCCCCCCGGCACGTCGAGGGCGCCGATCCGGTAGGCGAGGCGGCTGGCGATCGGGGTGGCCAGGGTCGAGACCAGGAAGGCCGCCAGCAGGATCCCCACGAAGGTCGTCATCGGCGGAGGAGCTCCTGGTAGAGGGTCATCGTATCTTCGGCCTGGCGCTGCCGGGAGAAGAACTCCCGGGCCCGTAGGTTCCCGGCGGCTCCCAGGCGATCGGCCAGTCCGGCGTCCTCCACCAGCTCGGAGAGGGCGCTCCGGAGGGCGGCCGGGTCGCCCGGCGGGACCAGGATGCCGGTCTCCCGGTCCCGATTCACCCAGGATACGCCGGTGTCGAGGCGGGACGCCACCACCGGTGTCCCGGCCGCGAAAGCCTCGATCTGGACCATCCCGAAGGCCTCGCTCCGGTCCAGGCTGGGGAGCACCAGGGCCCGGGCCGCCCGGTAGAGACCGGGCAGCTCGGAATCGTCCACCTTCCCGAGCAGGTGGACCTTGTCCTCGAGGCCTCCCCGGAGCTGCTGCAGGTTGGCGAAGAAGGGGCCGGTCCCGGCGATCAGCAGCGGGACGTCGATCCCCCGCATCGCCTCGAGCAGGACCTTCAGGCCCTTGTAGGGGACGAGCCGGCCCACGAACAGCAGGAAGACCTCCCCGTAGCGCTCCCTCCACCGGGCTGCGGCGGCCTCGGCGGCGGCGTCGCCGAAGCGGTCCACGTCGATCCCGTAGGGGATGACCCGGGCCTTGTCGCGCCAGGGGTGGAGCTCGGTGCCGGGGGAGAGATGGTGCGGGGTGGCGACCACGATGGCCCGGGCCCGGTTGCGGATCCGACGGGCCACCGGTCCGTACAGGCGCATCAGGCCGGAGAACTTCTGGGGATCGGCGTGGTGGGAGACCACCAGTTCGCCGGAGACCCCGGAGGCCAGGTAGAGGAGCTCGGCCAGGGGGTTGGGGACGTGCAGGTGGACCAGGTCATAGGCCCGTTCCCGGAGCCACCAGAACATCCCCGGGGCGATCGGGACCGAGAACCAGGTGTCCCAGCGCGCCATGCGGTGGACCAGGACCCCGTCGACCCGGTCGGTCACCGAGTGGGGCTGGTCGTGGAAGCAGAGCACCTCGAGGTCGACGCGGTCCGAGAGGCCCAGGCAGAGTTCCTCCAGCACCCGTTCGATTCCGCCGGGATGGGGCGGGTAGTACTTGCCGATGTGGAGCACCCTCACGGCACCCATCCGATCCGGGAGGGAGGCCAGATCCGGAGGAAGGCCCGCGCCGTCACGGTCTCCTCCGGCACCGCCCCGAAGTGGCGGCTGTCCCGGCTCTCGTCGCGGGCGTCGCCCATGACCACCAGGTGGCCGGGGGGGACCTCGAAGGGGGGAAGGTCCTGGATCCCGCCCTCGGGGTAGCTCGCCCAGGGCTCGGGGACCTCGAGGCCGTCCCGGAAGAGCCGGGTGCGACGCAGGGCCAGCACCGAGCCGGGGAGGCCCGCGATCCGCTTGACGAGAAGGCGCGCCGGGTCGGGCGGGGACCGGAGCACCACGATCTGGTCCGCCGCCAGGCGATGGCGACGAGGGGCGAGGACCTCGCACAGGACGAGGTCGCCGGGGCGGAGCGTGGGGACCATCGAGGTCTCGCGGATCCTGACCAGGCGGAGACTGGCGACGGTGGCCGCGGCCAGGGCGAGCACCAGGAAGGCGAGCAGGGCACGACGGGGGCGGGGGGGCGACAAGGCGGGGAAGATCATGCCACGCCCAGGGCGCGGAGCAGGGCGGCGACCCTCTCCGGGTGTCCCCGGGAATCGAAGGCCTCGGCCCGATGACGGGCCCGGTGGCCGAGCCGGCCGGACCTCGAGGGGTCGTCGAGCAGACCGCCGAGTTCCCGCTCCCAGCCCGGGTCGTCGTCGGGATCGAGCAGCACCGCCTCCCCGTCGGGGAAGAGGTCCCGGGTCCCGCCCAGGGAGGTCGTCACGATCGGGAGTCCCGCTGCGGCCGCCTCCAGGCAGGCCCTCCCGAACCCCTCGGAGCGGCTGCGGAGCGCGAAGAGGTCGGCGGCCGCGTACCAGGGAGCCAGACCCTCGGGGGCGAGCCGGCCCGGCAGGAGCACCCGCTCGGAGAGGCCGGCCGCGACCGCGGCCCGCCGGACCGCCTCCGCCTCGTCGCCATGGCCCTCGGTGCGGTAGGGCGAGTCCCCGACCAGGGCCAGGAGGAGGTCGGGATCGCGGCGCATGACGGGAGCCAGGGCGGCGAGCAGGCGGAGCTGTCCCTTGTGCTCGGTGAGTGCCCCGACGCAGAGGACGACCCGGTGGCGATCGGGCAGACGCAGGGCCAGACGGGCCTCGGCCCGGGTCGGGAGCCGGCGGCGGAACCCGGCGAGGTCGAGGGTGTTGGGGAGGACCGTGTGGGGTCGATGGGAGAGCCCGGCGGCCTCCAGGGTGGAAGGCGAGTTGGCGACCACCCGGACCGCCACCCTGCCTACCAGACGAGCCAGCCAGGGCGGGATGCCGAGGTCCCTGAGGTGGGCCACCAGCGGCACCCGGGAGGCGATCGAGGCCAGGGAGCCGAGCAGGTGGAACTTCACTCCGTTGGACCAGAGGAATCCGGCCTCCTCGGCTTCGATCAGGGCGAGCAGCCTCGGAAGGTAGCCGAGGGCTCCCGCCAGGGCGCCCGGGTAGGCGGAGAGCGGACTCCGGCGCGACAGGCGTTCCATGGCACGGGGAGGACGGAGGACCCGGCAGCGGACGCCCAGATCGGCCAGGGCCTCCCCGAGGGGGCCGGGCGCGGGCAGGAGCACGACCGGTGAGGTCCGCCCGGGAGGCAAGGCGGAGAGCAGCTCGATCAGGCTCTGTTCGGCGCCACCCAGGGCCGCGCTCGGGTTCAGGAAGAGGATCCGGACCGGGCCGGGCTTCACGACGCGCCAGGGGGAAAAGCGAGGCGTAGCCCGTCGCTGGCGAGCCCCTTGCGGGCGAGCTGCAGGCTCACGATGTAGCGGGCGTCCCGCCGGCTCCCGAGGGGCCCTCCAGGGACGCTACCAGGAAGGCCTCCGACAGGAGCACCAGGGCGAGCAGCAACGCCAGGAGCTCGCGGATCTTGAGGGGCCCCTGCCCGGCCCGCCCCGGAGGGAGTCCCGAGGCTCCGGGCAGGAGGGTCGCCAGCTCGTCCTCGCCCACCGGTTCGAGGCGACTCTCCTCGGGGGCGGCGCGGACCTGGAAGGACTCCCGGGTCTCCTCCGGCCCGGTCCCCCGGCGCAGGATGTAGATCCCGGGCACGCCGCTCTCGCGGAACAGGACCCGGGGCCCGGACTCCGAGAGCTCGGGCCGAACCGGGACCACCCTGCCCTCGGGGGTGAGGACCTGCAGCTCCTCGGCCAGGGCGGATTCCGGGACCGGGAGCGGGATGGTCTCGCCCACCTGCCAGGTCGGGAGCCTCCCCTCCCCCATCCGGGCGGCGCGCCGGACCAGGGCGGGAAAGATGGGATGGGTGGGCAGGTCGCCGTCCTCGATGTCGGGCGGCGCGTTCACCAGGATCCGGGTGCCCCGGTCGATCCTGGCCAGGTGCACCGCCGGCGTGCCGTCCTGGTGCAGGGCCAGGAGCCCGGTGGGATCGAACTCGGGCTCGGTCGTCAGGAACCAGTACCCGCTGCTGCGCAGCCCCATCCAGAACTTGGCCGCCTTCAGGCCCTCGAGCCGGGGGTTCACCCCGGGAGGGTTGGCGTAGCGCCAGGCCTTGGGATCCGCATGCGATGCCCGGCCATGGAGGGTGGCGCCGGCCAGCAGATCGGGGACCTCGGCCTGCCAGCGCCCCGGTTCGACCTTGGCTCCCACCCAGAGCACGACCGTTCCCCGCGCCGCCAGGACCTTGCGGAGAAAGGCCGCGGCCGGCGCCGGGTCGGCCACGTTGGCCATGTGGACGGTGGCAAAGGAACCCGGATCGAGGTGTTCGAAGTCGCGCGACCCCGGATCGGGCCCCGTGGTCCGGCTGCCGGGGCCGATGCTCCCTGCCTTCCCCGCGAGCACGATCTCGTCGAACTCGAGGGAGGCGGCACGGGCGGCCTTCTTCAGGTAGAAGAGTTCGTCGTAGAGGGGGGCCGGGTTGGGATCGCCGTTGACCAGGAGGACCCGGCGGGGGCCCACGGCCTCCAGGGCCAGCGGGACCGCGTCGTCCTCGGGGAGCGCGTCGCTGGGGCCCCGGAGCCGGACCGAGAGGCGCGCCGGTCCGCGCTCGGCGAGCCGGACCTCGAAGCGGTGCTGGCTGCGGGGATCGTCGCCGAGCTGCGCCTCGGAGAGGACGGTGGTGGTCTCGCCCTCGTGGAGGACCACCTGGAGCGAGGTCGGGCGGGACCCGGGCGGCCCGGAACGCAGGGTCTCGACCCGGACCCCGAACGGCTCCCCGGTCGGGACCCTGGCGGCTTCCTCCTCGACCGAGGTGATCCCCAGGTTGCCGGCGGGCGGGGCCTCCGGCCGGATCCAGCGCACCGAGGCCGAGGGGAGCTGCATGCGACCGGCGGGACGGAAATCGGCGGCCTGGAAGTCGGAAGCGAGGAGCAGGACCCGATCGGCGCTCCCCGCCCGGGTGAAGATCTCGGCGGCTTCCTCGAGGCCTCCGGCCCAGTCCGCCCCGCCCGCTCCGGGGGCCGGGAGGGCGGCGACCTCGAGGTCCCGGGGCGGACCGGAGTAGACCCGGCGAGCCCGGGGCGAGAGGGCGATCACCTCGAGGTGGTCGCGGGCATCCGAGGAGGCCAGGAACCCGGGCAGGCGATCTCGCAGCACGGCGGCGACCGGGGTCCCGTCGGGGAGCCGGGCCCGGGTGGAGCCGGAGTCGTCCCACAGGAGCACCAGGGTCCGGGGGCCCGAGTTCCAGATCCGCAGCGACTCGTCGAGGAAGAAGGGCTGGGCGAAGAGGATGGTGACGGCCGCCAGCGCCAGCAGCCGGAGCAGGAGCAGCAGCAGGTGGCCGACCCGGAACAGCACCGAGGAGCGCTTCTGCACCAGGTAGAAGAAGCGCAGGGTCGGGAACTCGAGCCGCCGCACCTTGCGCCGCTTGAGCAGGTGGAGGAGGAGCGGGAGGACCAGGGTGGCGAGCCCGGCCAGGAAGGCGGGATGGAGGAAGCCGATGCCGGCCATTCGCTAGTTGCCTTCCCGGCTGCGGCGGGCCAGGAAGCGCCCCAGCCCCTCTTCCATCGGCTGGTCGATCCGGAAGAGCTCGACGTCGACCCGCATGGCGCGGGCGCCCTCGTGGAGCGTCTTCAAGTAGAGCGCGACCTCTTCCCGGTAGCGGCTGGCCAGCGACGAGGTGTCGACGGTGAGCCGGGAGCCGGGGTTCTCGAGGTCCTCGAACTCGACCATCCCTTCGTAGCCGAACTCGAGCTCCTCGGGGGCGAGCACGTGCAGCAGCATCACCTCGTGGCCGAGGCCCTTCAGATAGCGGATCCCGCGCAGGAGGTTCTCGGGGTCGTCGAGCAGGTCGGAGACCACCGCCACCAGGTGCCGGCGCTTCAGGTGTCCGGCCAGCGCCCGGAACACCGAGAACATGTCGGTCTTCTCCCGGCCGGGCGGGGCCCCGATCGCCTCCAGCAGGCGGTGGAGCTGGGAGGGGTGGGCCCGGGGCGGGATCACGGCCTGGAGCTGGTCGGCGAAAGTGGCGAGTCCCACGTGGTCGTGCTGGTGGATCATCACGTAGCCGAGCGCCGCCGCCAGGTAGCGGGCGTACTCGAGCTTGGTGAGCGGCCCCTCGCCGAACGCCATGGACTTCGAGGTGTCGAGCAGTACCCAGGCCCGGAGGCTGGTCGACTCCTCGAACTGCTTCACGAAGTACTCGTCGGTCTTGGCGAAGTACTTCCAGTCGACGTGACGCAGCTCGTCGCCGGGCTGGTAGGGGCGATGCTGGGCGAACTCCACGTTGAACCCGTGCGAGGGGCTCTTGTGCTGGCCCGAGAGGGCGCCCTCGACCACCATCCGTGCCACCACCTGCAGGTTGCCGATGCGGGCGATGGTGGCGGGCGAGAGATAGGTACCGGGCATCGCCGCGAGCGTACCCCGGGGGCCGCGGGTGGTCTACCTTCCCCGAGGAGGTCTTGGTGCAGGCGCTCCCGGCTGGTCTGGCCACCCGCTATCGGCTGGTTTCGGTGCTGGGCTCGGGCGGCTTCGGGACCGTGCTCCTGGCGGAGGACCGGGAGCTCCGGCGCAAGGTGGCGATCAAGGTCCTCAAGGACCGCCTCGATCTCCCCGAGGTGCGAGCCCGGTTCCGGCGCGAGGCGCGGATCACCGCCGGGCTCTGCCATCGCCACGTGGTCCCGGTCTTCGACTTCGGAGGTGCCGACGAGGAGGGGACCGACGAGGGCGCCGGCGCCGGCGGCAGTCCCTACATCGTCTACGAGTGGATCGACGGGGTCGACCTGGGCGAGGCCTACCGGGCGACCGGTCCCGAGGTCCGGGGTAGGAGCCTCGCCCGCTGGATCGGCGAACTCGCCGACGCCCTGGACGCCGCCCATCGGGCCGGGGTCCTCCACCGGGACGTGAAGCCGGAGAACGCCATGGTGCGCTCCGCCGGCCAGGCCGCGGTGCTGGTCGACTTCGGGATCGCCAAGCTGCCGGGTTCCGCCACGGTGGCGACCCAGGAGGGTCTGGTGCTCGGGACGCCCGCCTTCATGGCACCCGAGCTCTTCCAGGGGAAGGCAGCCAGCGCGGCCTCCGACCAGTTCGCGCTGGCCGCCACGGTCTCGGTCCTGGCCGGGGGCGGGTGGGTCTGGGGATCCCGGGAGGTCGGCCCCATCCTGGAGGCGGCGGGTCGGGGCCAGGCTCCCGGTCCGGCGCCCGGCGCCCTCGAGTTCAGAGGGTTGGGTCCGGTGCTGGCCCGGGCGCTGGCGACGGATCCGGAGCGGAGGTATCCGGACTGCCGGGCGTTCGCGGCGGACCTAGGGCGGGTCCTGGGGTCCGCCGGGCCGAGCCCGGCGCCCGGAGACCCCATCACCAGGGCGGCGACCACCCGGGTGGCGGGACCGGAGGGGATCGCGTCCCCCGTTCCGGCGCCGCGGCCGGGTCCCGGGGAGCGGGCCGTGCCGGGGAGTCGGAGCGCAGTCTGGCTGGCGGGATGGTCGGCCCTGGTGGTGCTGGTGGTGCTGGTGGTGCTGGGCCTGGGACTCCGTCCCGGGCCCGGAGGTGCCGGCCTGCGATCGGGGATCGGCCCGGACTCCGAGGGTCCCGGCTCTCCTCCTGGTTCCGCGGCCCCGGGCACGGGGACGGCCGGGGTCACCGGAGCCGAACGGGAAGAGCGCCAGCGACAGCTGGTTCGCACCCTGGCCGGGGTGGCCGGCCGCCTGGAAGTCTCCACCCGGGGGCACCAGGCCACGATCCCGGCGACCCATGTGGAGGAGGTCCTGGGGGACGAGTTCCTGCCCCGGCTGGCGGGCCTGGTCGGGGACTTCTCGGCCTGGGCGGAGTCGGTCCGGGCCGAGGAGCGGCGCCTGGGCCTGGCTCCCGGGGCTGGCTTCGAGAGTCCGGAGTCGGTCCGCCTGGTGATCGATACCTTGTTCGGCTACTTCCCCCATGTCCTGGAGGATCTCGATCGGATGACCACCGGGTCGGGCGGCGTCGATCTGTTCGTGCGGAACATCCCGGTCCCGGTCGCGCCGCTGACCCGACAGATCGAGGCCCACGAGGCGATGCTGGACCTCGCAGAGCGCCTCCTGCGGACCCTGGAGGGAGGCGAGCCCTGGTGGCTCACCACCTTCCGCTCCATGCTGGTGATCCTGGGCCCGGAGAGCGAGCGCACCCCGGACCGGTTGCAGCGGTCCCTGGACCAGCTCGATTCGGTCGTCTCGAGCGGCTCGCCCGGCCTCCACCACTGGCCGCTGGCCTGGACGGAGGTGGGCCTCGGGCGTCTGGTCCGGTCCGCACCGTGCGACCAGATCCTCCCTTGGATCTGCAGCCAGGCTGCCCG
>CAYOHP010000079.1:24343-29207 GCA_964403795.1 uncultured bacterium
GATGGAGGCGCAGGGACTTGCCTTCGCGACGGCCTGGCCCCGGGTCCTCCTCGACGACGTCCGGCTCTGGATCCGGCGCTGTCCGGACCGGGATGCGGGGGCGGCGGCCTGCATCCTCCCCTTCCCGCCTCGCCTGGTGGAGACCCTGCCTCCCGGCGAGGCAGCCTTGCTGGAGAGCGCCCTAGGGGATCTGCTCGGCCTGGCGGGTGCGGGTTCCGGGGAGGCGGGCCGGGGGAGGCTCCGGGAGGCGCTCCGGAACGAGCAGGCGAGGGTGGCGGCCCGGCTCATGCCGTCGAGGTAGGTCGGTCTCTCAGCGACTCCGTTCGAGCAGGGCCCGAGCCGCGTGGAACGCCGGGTTCATGGCCAGCGCCCGCTCCAGCTCCTTGCGACTGTCGCGGCTCCTCGCTTGGCGGGTCCGCAGGCGGGCCAGGAGATAGCGCCCGTAGCGTTCGGCCGAGCCTGGCCCGGACTCGGTCTCGAGCAGTTTCTCGACCAGCCGCACGGCTTCCTCCACCCGGTCGAGCTCTGCCAGGCAGGCGGCCGAGGCGAGCGCCACCGGTGCCCTCAAGGCTTCGAGCCCGGGGACCTTGACCAGGCGCCAGGCCCTTGCGAGGTCCAGGCGGGCCTCCGGATAGGCGCCCTCCTGGAACTGGAGCACGCCGAGCCGCAGGAGCTCCCGTGCCCGGGCCTCCGGCTCCCGGGGGAGCCCGGCGCGCACCTGGGCGACGAACCCGGCGGGAACGGCCGGCAGCGGCCAGGCGCTCCCGGGTGGCCCGGCCGGGAACCAGTGGGGCATCCACGACCCGAGTTCGGGTCCGCCGCTCTCGTGGAGCCCGACGCGGACCACCAGGCGCCCCGCCTGGAGCGGGCCGCGTCCGGCGGACACCGTCACCACCACCGGGGTCAGACCGTCGACGGGACCGTCGGCCCGGGCCTCGAAGGAGGCACTGCCTCCCGGCATCACGGGGAGCGCCTCGGGACCCGAGGGGGTGAGGCCGCGGGGCCAGCGCACCTCGGCGACCAGGCGCTCCCCGGGGCGATCGGCCAAGGCGCCGACCTCCGTGGGCACCCGGACCGTGATCCGGACCGACGACCGGACCGCAGGGACCGTCTCCAGGCGGAGCTCGAGGGGGGGCGGTGCGGGCGAGGTCGCAGCCAGCGGATCGCTGGCCAGGGCCGGGCCCGGGACCAGGGCGAGGAACGCGGCCTGGACAAGAGCAGACCGGGCCGCGCCGGGGGCGTGCCTCATGGACCTTCCGGGAACTTCTGGCGAGAGAGCTGGCGCCAGCTGCGCAGGGCCTGCTGGAGCCTGGCGGGGAAGGCCTGGTAGGCCTCTTCATGGCTTCCGAAGGGCCGTCCCCCGGCGCGGCGCTGGGCGATGGCCTCGTACTCGGGGAGCGCCAACCCCAGGACCTTCCCGTAGGACGGGTCGTCCCAGCGGTTCAGGTCCATGGCCCGGAAGTCGTCCGCTACCCCGGGGAGGTCCGAGTAGACGTAGAGCTCCGGTCCGACCCGGGGCCATGGCCCGGCGAAGGGAATGGCACCCGACATCACCTGGGCGCTGCGGGCCTCCCGGTCGGCACCGGAGAGTTCCCGGGAGGCGAAGGCTCCCAGGTCCTCGCCGCCCCGGGCGGCCAGCGGCTGGTAGCGGGCCGCGGCCAGGAACTCGGCTCCCGCCCGCCTTCCCCGGGCGGCGTCCTCGCGGCCTGAGTTGGCGATCCAGGCGACGATGTCCCCCGGCCGCGGGAAGAAGGCCCGGAGCCCGCGCAGTCGTCCCAGGTCGCGAGGCGAGAGGTTCATCAGGGCGGTCCCCTGGGCGTCGACCACCTGCCAACCGCCCTGGGCGGGGCGGGCAGTGGCGCCGCGGGGCAACACCGAGGCGAGTTCGGCGGGCGAGCGGGCCTGGCTCCACTCCTGGCTCTCGAGGGTGTCGGCGATGGCGTTGGCCAGTACGTACTCGTTGGCCAGCAGGGTGTGTCCGTCGAGCACGGTGGTGCCGATCGATTGGGGCCCCCAGCCCTTGTCGACCTTGTCGTGGAAGATCCAGCGGGGCGAGGTCCGGAATGCCTGCTGGACCTGGGGATCCCGGCCCATCACCACGGCCCAGGCCTCGGCCCAGCCTTCCACCAGGGCGTTCAGGCGGCCCGAGAGGTAGCGGTCCGCCTCGTTGCCGTGGACCTTGCCCTGGTTGCGGTAGGTCTGGCTGGTGCCCTGCCACCGGTCGAACATCGCCACGTGGGCGATCTCGTGGGTGAGGAGCATCGGCAGCTCGCCGTCGCGCCGGGCCTGGAACAGGGCAGCATCCTTGAGCGGGATCACCAGGCGGGGAGCCCAGTCGAGCTGGACCACGGACCCGTCGCGGTTCTGGATCCGCACCCGGCCGGCCGCCGAATGGACGCTGGCGCCCTCCTCCAGGACCACCAGCAGGGTCCCCTCGAAGATGACCCGTCGCAGGTTCTCGGGGGCGGCTCCCTGGGGGGCCGGCTCGCCGAGCAGGGTGCGACGGTGGAGGGCCAGGAGGTCGACGTCGTGGTCCACGTAGGGCACCCGGAACGCCTCGTCGAGGGCAGCCCGCTGTGGGTCCCCTTCCGGGACGACCCGGTACATCCCCTGCCCGACAGGCTCGATCACGGTGTGGCGGCCGATATCGCCACCGGCCCTGGGCGGCATGGGGGGCAAGGCCGCCTGGCCCGGACCGGTCGGCATGGTCCCGCCCGGGGAGGCGGGGGCGCCGACTGCGGGGTCCCCACCCGCGGCGGTGCGGGGGGCCGGGGTCATCGCCACCACCCGACCCTGGTGGACCTTGACGTAGAACGGCAGCGGCACGTCCTCCAGGAACACGAAGTACCCCTCCCCCGGACCGTTCATCGCCTCGGGGGCGGCCAGGGGCCCCAGGCGGGACTGGGCGTCGGAGGCCGAGAGCGGGGCCGCGGCCCGCTCGAAGGGATCGCGGGGATCGATCCGCTCGTAGACCGACCGTGCCAGTTCCGGGGCCATCACCTGGGAGATCGAGGCCACCCGGGCCTGGCTTGCGGCCAGCGCCGGGCCGAGCAGGCCGGCGACCTCCGAGAGGGTGCCGATCCGTCCCCGTCGGTTCATCAGCTCGGGGATCGACTCCTGGGGGACCCCGGCCTGGGCCAGGGTTTCCGGGGTGGCCTGGTTCAGGTCGACCACCACCAGGACCTCGCCCTCGGGGCGGGCCAGGACCGCGGCCCTGCAGGCCTGGATGCCATCCGCCAGCAGCTCGGCGAGGACCTGGGCCCCGGCCTGACTGCTGCCCTCGAGGCGGGCGGAAGCAAGTTGGTTGGTCAACCGACCAACTGCCGACCAGGCGTCCACCCCGGAGGCATGGGCCGCCTCCAGCAGCCGGGCCACCGCCTCGATGGCGCCTGCGGCGTCCAGGCCGGCCGAGGGACCGGGCACGGGAGGAGCGCCAGAGAGTCCGTCGAATCCCGGCTCCGGGCCGGGCACGGTGGGAGCCGGAGGCGCCGCCGGGAGACCTCCGGTAGAGGCTGCCAGCTGGTCCATGCGGGAGCGGTTCTGGGGATCCTCGAGGATCCGGGCCAGGAAGGCCCGGAGGTCCCCGGGGCCGGTGTCGCGGAGGCTCACCAGCGGGGCATTTCCCTGCCAGGCGTGGCCCTCGCTCAAAGTCTCCAGGCGCCGGGCCAGGGCCGGGAAGTCGACCAGGTGGTCCTGGAAGCGCCGGCGCCCGAAGGCGGTGGTCGAGAAGCGGGCATGGGCGTTGCGGAGCCGCTGGGCGTCGGCCTGGGGCATCCCCGCCACCAGGGCCTCGAGCCAGCTCGCCTCGACGTTCGCTCCCATCGCTTCCCGGGCCGCCCCCAGTGCGAAGGCCATCTGCATCCCGAAGGGGCCGGCGTCGTCCCGCAGGGCCGCCAGGTTGCGCAGCGACACCTTGCGGAGGTCGGCGACCACCCAGGGGTCCCGGGCCGGGACCAGCAGCACGGGCGGATCCGGCGTCTCGGGGACCTTGCCCACCACCCGGATCACCTGGGCGTGGCCGGGACCCGTTCCGGGGCCGGCCAGGGCGATCAGGGCGAGGAGGGCACCGAAGGTACCGGGCAGGCGTGGCGGGGAAGGCTTCAAGGTGCTCCCAGGCCCCCAGGGGGTGGCAATCGGAGAGCCGCGAGGGCTCCCGCACGAGACTACGGCCGGGAGGCCGGGAAGTTGCGTGGTCGGGATCCCTTCCCGGCAGCTTCCGGGGCCCTCCCGCCTACTCGAACGGGATGGTCTCGAGGACCTTCTCCACCACGTGGCGGTTGGTCACGCCTTCCGCTTCGGCGTGGAAGTTGGGGACCAGGCGGTGCCGCAGCACCGAGACCGCCACCGCCCTCAGGTCGTCGGGGGAGACGGTGGGCCGGCCGTGCAGGAGCGCCCTGGCCTTGCCGGCCAGGATGAGGTTCTGGGCGGCCCGGGGGCCGGCGCCCCAGGAGAGCCACTTGGTGACGAATTCGGGGGAACCCTCCCGGCCGGGACGGGTGGCGGCGACCACCCGCACCGCGTAGCGCACCACCTCGTCCGAGACGGGCACGGTGCGGACCATTTCCTGGATCTTGACGACCTCGGCTCCGGTGAGGACGTGGCGAAGCTCGGCTTCCGCCGCCCCTGTGGTCATGCGGACGATCTCCACCTCGTCGTCGAACCCCGGGTAGTCCATCCAGAGGCCGAGCATGAACCGGTCGAGCTGGGCCTCGGGGAGCGGATAGGTACCCTCGTGTTCGATCGGGTTCTGGGTCGCCAGCACGAGGAACGGTTCCTCCAGCGGATAGGTACGTCCTCCGGCGGTCACCTCGTACTCCTGCATGGCCTGGAGCAGGGCGGCCTGGGTCTTGGGCGGGGTGCGGTT
>CAYOHP010000080.1:0-29146 GCA_964403795.1 uncultured bacterium
GATGCCCCGGTGCAAAAGTGTCGAGCCGGGCATTGGGCCCCCGGGAAATGACCCTCAGGAAGTAGGGATCGATGATGAAGTCGAAACCCCAGCCGTCGTCCTCGTCGCTCGGCAGGTAGCGCCCCAAGAGCGGCTGGAGGTCGCGGGTCGGGTAGTCCCCCTGATGGTCCCCGCGCCAGGCCTCCATGGCCTTGCGGATGGCATCCAGGCGGTTCACGGTCGACATGTGGCGGGCCTGCTCGACGAAGCCCTGGTACTGGAGGTAGGCCACCACGCTCAGGAGCGCCACGATGGTCATCGAGATCAGGATCTCGATCAGCGACATCCCATGGCGACGGACGGCAGACGGCGGCCGAAGGGAGCGAGAGTTCCAGGGGTCCACGTTGGAGAAGGATAATCCCCTCTCCCCGTTCCGGCGAACCGGAGGCCACCGCGAGCGGGACTCGCCGTCCGGGAGCCTCCCCTCCGACCTCGGGGCGTCGCACGTGGCGGTAGCCGGAGCGCCCCTGGCTCCGCCAGGGGGAAAAGCGAGGCGTAGCCCGTCGTCGGCGAGGCCCTTGCGGCCGAGCCGCAGGCTCACACGCTCTCGGGTACCCTCGACAGAGCATGGATCCCTGGCTTCCTCGGTCCCGCCGCCGGTGGGAGTGCGTGCTGGCCACCCTGGCAGCGAGCTTGGCGGGATGCGGATCCCCGGATCCTCCCGAAGGCCTGGCAGCGCCCCGGGAGGAGACCCGGGCCGAGGCGCTGGCGGCCTCCCGCGACCTCCCCGGCCCGGCCGTCGAGGCCGCCCTCTGGGAGACCGCCCGCAAGGAGGAGAATCCCCATCTCCGCGGCATGGTCTTCCAGACCCTGCTGGAGCGACCGGGACCCCTGACCCCTCCGGTCGGCGCCCTGTCCCGGCTGGAGCGGTCCCTGGCCGAGGACCCCGAGTACACCGCCTGTCAGGCTGCCCGCCTGCTCCTGGCCCTGGACTCGGTCGGCGCCTTCGCCTCGGCCGCCGAACTCCACGCCCGGGCCCAAAGCCCGCTGACCCGACGCGATCTGGTCCGGACCGCGGCCGCCCACACCGACCGGACCCGGCTCGCGATCCACCTGGCGCGCTCTCCCGGGCCGATCCGGGCCCTGGCCGAGGCCGTCCGGGACCGGCTCGACCATCCCGATCGGCCCGAGCCGGGGCTGCCCTTCAAGACCCCCGAGGAGCTGGCGCGGGAGAGAAGACCGGCAGCTCCTCAACGGCCGGACCCGAGGCCTGCCGGGGGCTCCCCGCCGACCACGGCACCGCCGCCGGCCGAGGGCCGCGGCTCCCCGCCTTCCCCCCCTGCATCGGACCGGTGGAGATCCTCGCCTAGCGGACCAGGCGCTCCCGCAACCAGCCCGAGACCTGGGTCAGGGCGATCCGCTCCTGGCGCATCGAATCGCGTTCTCGCACCGTCACTGCCCCGTCTCCCTCGGTCTCGAAGTCCAAGGTGAGGCAGAACGGGGTCCCGACCTCGTCCTGGCGACGATAGCGGCGACCGATGGCCCCGGCGTCGTCGTACTGGACCCGGAACTCCCGGCGGAGGTCGGCGGCCAGCTTGCGGGCCGGCTCGGCGAGCTTCTTCTGGAGCGGGAACACGGCCGCCTGCACCGGAGCCAGCCAGGGCGGCAGGCGCAGCACGGTGCGGCTCTCGTCCCCGTCCTTCACGCCCTCGGGGACCTCGAGCTTCTCCTCCTCGAGGTGGGCGCAGAGCAGCATGAGCAGGCCCCGATCCACCCCCGCCGAGACCTCGACCACGCCGGGCGTGAAGCGTTGCTTCGACTCCTCGTCGAAGTACTCGATCGGCTTGCCGGAGTACTGCGAGTGGCGCCCCAGGTCGTAGGTACCCCGGTCATGGATCCCCTCGACCTCCTGCCAGCCGAAGGGGAACTCGTACTCGATGTCGAAGGCGTTCTTGGCGTAGTGGGCGAGCTCGCCGGGGCCGTGCTGGTGCAAGCGCAGCTTGGCGTCGGGGATCCGGAGCACGTCCTTGTAGTAGGCCCGGCGCCGGGCCAGCCACTCCTCGAAGTGCTGGGGCGAGCTGTCGGGGTGGACGAAGTACTGCATCTCCATCTGCTCGAACTCGCGGCTGCGGAAGATGAAGTTCCGGGGGTTGACCTCGTTGCGGAAGGCCTTGCCGATCTGGGCGATCCCGAAGGGGATCTTCTGCCGGGAGACGTTCTGGATGGTCTTGTAGTCGGCGAAGATCGCCTGGGCGGTCTCGGGGCGGAGGTAGGCGAGGGCGCCTGAGTCCTCGGTGGCCCCCACGTGGGTCTTGAACATCAGGTTGAACTGGCGGGGCTCGGTCAGCTCGGCGCCGCACTCCAGCGGGCTCTTCGAGGGCTTCTCCAGGCACTGCGAGGTCGCCAGCTGGTCGGCCCGGAAACGCGCCCGGCACTTCTTGCAGTCGACCATGGGGTCGTGGAAACCCTCGACGTGGCCGGAGGCCTCCCAGACCCGGGGATGCATGATGATCGAGCCGTCCATGCCGACCACGTTCTCGTTGTCCTGGACCACCGCCCGCCACCAGGCATCCTTGATCGCCTTGCGCAGCTCGACGCCCAGCGGGCCGTAGTCCCAGAAGCCGTTCAGGCCCCCGTAGATCTCGCTCGAGGGGAAGATCAGGCCGCGGCGCTTGCAGTAGGAGACGATCTCGCCAAGATCCATGGAAACAAGCCTCTTCTCGGTGGTCACGGGTCGCTGCCGGATGGTCCGGACTCTCGGGCCGAGGGGTCCGGGGAACCGGAAGGGCGCTCCGTCCCGGCTCCCGGAGGGGTTCCTCCGGCCGGGCCCGGCAGCGTAGCACGGAGCGCGAAGGCCATCCCGGGAGCCCCCCCGGCGCCCAGGTCCATCTCGATCGGCTCGGCCGGGGCCGGGGCTGGCGGGCGGGTCTCGAGCCAGGTGGGAACCGGGAGCCGGGGGGCCGCCAGCCAGGCGACCAGGCCGAGCAGGCTCCCGGCCATGGCCTCGCCCAGCACTGCCGGCATCAGGTGGGGCCGCGGGAAATCGGTGTGGGGGAGCCAGAGGGCGAGCAGGTACCAGGAGGGCGTGGCGATGGCGGCCACCGCCACGAAGTCGTAGAGCCGACGGTCCTCGCTGCGGCGCAAGGTGAGCAGGTCGGTCAGCAGCAGGAAGACGGCCAGCATGGCCCCACCCAAGGCGGAGGCCAGGGCCGGGCGCAGGTCCGAGCCGGCGACCAGGCGCCCCGCTCCCCGGAGCAGGGCTGCCCCCACCACCAGGGCCCTCGGAGAGCCCTCGCCGAGATTGGGACGGAACAGGGCGAAGGCCGCCACCACCCCGGCAACCTCGGCGGCCCGGATCCCTGAGCGCTGGGGATCGAGCCCGTGCAGCATCGCCAGGAGGCAGGCCGCCAGCAGCAGTCCGGGGATGGGATTCACGGCCACGACGGGAACGAGCGTACCAGCCGCGGTGTCCCAGGACTGGTAGGATTCGACGCGAGCGCCGATCCAGATCCCGAGACGAGGAGCCGATGCACGAGTCCCCGCTCCGGTACCGCCCCCGCCCTGAGGTAGCCCGGGTTCTCCCCTCCGGTGCCCTGGCCGCCCTCGCCGTGACCCTCTTCTCGCTGGGTCTGGGCCGGTTCGCCCCGGCCGGTGCGGAGGGAAGCGGAGCGCCCGGAGAGCGGCCCGAGGTCGACGGCCTTCGGGACCCGGCCCACGCCGCCTTCACCCTGCTCGGGATCGCCGACCAACGGGGGATCGGTCTCCAATCGGTAGCCGTCGCCAGGGACGGGAACCAGGCTTCGGCCTGGGTCGAGGTGCGATTCCATTCGGAACTCTGGAAGATCGCTCCCTTCCTCTACCTCGCCCGGGGGTCGAGCCTGGTGCGGCGCACCCCCGAGGGGAGAGCCCTCTCGATCGAGGTCCCCCTCTCCCGGGTAGGCGCCCCGGGCAGCTCCGGCTTCCCCTACGCCCTCTCCGCACTGCTGGACCGGCCCGGCCTCTCCGAACGCCGCTTCGAGCTCTCGGAGGGCGCCGCCTCGGGAGACCACTTCGAGCTCTCGGCCCGGGGCGGTCCGGACCTCGCCATGGCAGTCGCCGAAGGCGTCCGCAAGGTCCTGGGGGACGGATCGGTGGCCTACGTCCAGCTCGAGCACCCCCGGACCCCCGAGGCCCGCTTCACGGTCGGGGGCACCCTCGCCCGCCCGCCCGGAGCCTGGTCGGCGCGCTCGGGGGAAGGCGGCCAGCTGGACTCCTGGAGCCTGATCGCGGAGCTGGCCCGGACCCGAGGCACCGGACCCTTCCGGGCCCACGAGACCCGCGCCGGGAAGATCCTGTGGACCCGGGACGTGGCGGGTCACGGATCGGGAACTCCCTGGAACGTCTACCGGATCCCGCCGCGGGAGGGATCGGATCCGGCAGGCGGTTCCGGGATCCCGGTCTCTTCCCTCCCGTCGCCTTCCGACGATCCGACGACGGGAGCCGAAGTCGTGGACCCTGGGCTGGTGGGCTTCGGCGAGAGATGAGCCGGGAGCTCCTCGACCTCGAGGAGCGAGTAGACCTGGTTCCCGTGGCGGGCCACCCCCGCCACCAACGACGGACCTCCCAGGGTCCTCCGATCCAGGGACCGCACCCGATCCTCGTCGCCCAGGGTGAGGACCTCGCCCAGCCGGTCCGCGATCACGCCGACCAGCCGTTCCCGGCTCCCGATCACCACCAGGCGGGCTTCGCCTTCCAGCCGGGTGGGCTTCCCCCCGAGGGCGGCGGAGAGATCGAGCAGGGGAACGATCTCCCCGCGCGCCTCGACCGCACCGAGGACCGCCGGTCCCAGGAACGGAACCGGGGTGACCGGACGCGGCCGGAGCACCGCGTGGACCTGGCTCAGCGGCAACGCGAACCACGAACCGCCAGCCTCGAAGGCCAGGTGGCGGCAAGCCGTCGGATCGGCCGCGCCGGCATGGGCAGGCCCGATGGGCGACTCCGCACGACTGCCTTCTTCCCCAGGAGGATCGGCATCCATCCCCGGGGCCTCCTCTCATGGGCGGCAGAGCTTCGGGCCGGTTCCGACCCGGTCGCTGGGCGCCTGACCCGGCTCGCCGGGCGCCCGGCCAGGGGCCCCCATGGTACTGTCCCGGAGGTCCAATCCGCGATGACCACTCCCTCCTCCCTGCTCAGGTTGCTCCGCACCGGCGACGCTCCGGAGCGGGTCGTGGCCCTCGAGGGACTGGTCCGGGACCACCCCGGGGAAGCCGCCGATCCCGCCCGGGAGGGCCTGGCCGACCCGGCTCCGGAAGTCCGGATGGCCGCCCTGCGGGCCCTCTCGACCCTCGGCCTGGCGCTGGCCCCGATCGAGATGCGGGAGCTGCTCGAGGACCCGGACGAACACGTCCGTTCCACCGCGGCCCTGCAACTGGATCGACTCACCGGGCGCCCGGAGGCGCGCGACCTGCTCCGCGATCGCCTGGGCCGGGAAGCCTCGGAACGGGTCCTGGCAACCCTGGTCGGGGCCCTGGGTCGGCTCGGACACCCCGACGACTATCCGGCCCTGGTCCCGCTCCTGCACCACCCCGATGGGCGGATCCGGGCCAACTGCCTGGAGGCGCTCGAGACCCTGCTCAAGGTCGGCATGGTCCCGGCGGTGACGGACCTGGCGGAGGACTCCTCGAACCGGGTCCGGGGCAACCTCGCCCTCCTGCTCTCCCGGTTCGACCCGGAACGGGCCGCGGTCCTGATCGCGGCCATGGCCGCCCACGAGAGCAAGTGGTTCCGGCTGTCGGCGGCCTGGGCCGCGGCCGAGAGTTCCCACCCGGCCCTGATCGAGGCCGTGCTCCCGCTGCTCGAGGATCCGGAGCCCGATGTCCAGATCCAGGCAGTGACCGCGGCCGGACGGTATCGGGAGCTCCCGGTGCGCCGGATGGTCCAGGCCCTCGATCGGGACGACACCGACGAAGCGGTGCGCCTGTCGGCCAAGGCCCTGCTCGCTCGCCTGGGAGCCTGAGCCGGGAAGGCTCGGGTCAGCCAGCCCGCTTCCGGAGGAACACCGGATAGGTGGTCCCGTACTGGGCCAGGAAGCGATCCGCCTCGCTCCGGGCCTCGGGCATGGTCTCGAACCGCCCCACCATCACCCGGTACCAGGCGACCCCCTCCACCGAGACCGAGTCCACGAAGGCCACGTAGCCCTTGGCGGAGAGATGCCGCTGGAAGTTCATGGCGTTCTCGGGCTCCTTGAACGAAGCGACCTGGACGCTGTAGCCACCAGGCGCCGGGGCTTCGACAAGCGCCTCGCCAGCGATCGTCCGGGGTGGGACCGAAGGCGGCGCCGAGGGGCGGATCGGAGCCACCGTGCCGGGACCATTCGCCACCGGTCCCGGCCGCACCGCCACCGGCGAGGCCTCGGGAACCCGGGTCGGGGGCAGCGGGGGCGAGGTCGTGCCCGGGTCCGAGCTGGCCGCCACCGGGACCAGGAGGAGCGGGACCCTCTGGCTACCCAAGCGGGCCCGGAGGGCTTCCATCTCGCCGACACCGGCACTGCCGTCGAAAGGTCCGATGTCGAGGAACAAGGCGCCGTCTCCGGAACCGGTGGCCCGGGTCAGGCGGAAGCTCGAGATGTCGTGGTTCCGGGCGAACGCCAAGGCGTCGCTCCCCGAGGCGAAGGCATCCCCGACCCGCACCACCACCCGGGTGGCGGAGCCCGGGCTCGAAGTCGGGGCGACCGGACGGACCGTGGGGGGAGGAGCCGGGGTGGCGACCGTCGGGACGGGAGGAGGCGACGGGCTGGGGGCCGGGGCGACCGGGGTCGGTGGCACCGGGGGCAGGGCCGGGAAGGGACTCGCCCGGGGCGTCGGCGGCAGCGGGGGAGGGGTCGGAGCCGGCGGCAGGCTGGTCGGCAGGGAGGCGATCCGGGTATGGATCGGGGCATGGGAAGGCGGCGACGGCGGTCTCGACGTCGCCGGAGGAACCGGCCCGGGCGGGGAGGCCGGAGGCCGGGAGGCGGCGGCCGGGTCCCCGGGCATGAGCTCCCGGCTCAGGAAGATCAGGGCGTAGAAGACGAGCAGCACCACGACCACGCCCGAGAGCCAGGAGATCACCCGCTCGTGGCGGTCCTGGATGCCCCATGCACCGTGGGTCGAGTTCATCGCCCCCACCCTAGCAGGGTGGGCGGCGGGGCTTCAAGGCGAGGCGGTCCGGCTTCGCCCGGTCCCGGACCGCCAGCCTTCGGCGAGCCGGGCCAGCCGGCGCAGCCGGGGATGCACCACCGAACCGGTCCCGGGGGCAGCCGGGCCGTCGGCCTTGCCATGCAGGGACCGGAAACCGGCACCACGACCGGCGACCGCTTCGATCACCGGGGCAACCGCCGCCCGTTCCGCCTCGGGGAGCGCCTCGGCGGCCTTCTCGAAACCCTCGATCAGAGCCGGCGTCCCGACCCGGGCGGCCTCCGTCAGGGCCAGCGCGATCCTCTCCACCCGGGCTTCGTACTCCTTGGACGCCTCGGCCAGGCCCGCCTCGAGCACGGTCCGGCCCGGACCCTCGGCCAGCACCAGCGCCTGGACCACGGTCTCGCGCCGCTTCCATGCGAGCACCAGCGCCTCGACCTGTCGGGCCCCTTCGCCCGCCTCGGGGCGGGCCAGGACTCCCCCGGCCGAGGTCCCTCCCGGTTTCCGGGGCGCCACGATCTCCGGCAGGTCCCCGAGCGGGCCGCCGGTGTCCTCGGACCCGGTCCCCGGGGTGGTCCCGGCGTCGTCGCCGGTCTCGTCGGTCCCCGGAGGAGGATCGGCGGGAGGGCGGCCCGAACCGGTCCGGCCCTTGGCACCGGCCTTCGGCTTCCGGCCACCCGAGCCGGGGAAGATCTTGTCCAGGATCCCCTTGACGGTGTTCCCGATCTCGTGGCCGCTCTTCACGACCGCGGCCACGCTCCCGGCCAGGGCCTTGATCTGGGGGATGGCCTCGCCCACGATCCCGGCGACCTCGAGGAGCACCATCCCGCCCACGAAGAGCTCGGTCAGGACCGCCCGGCTCGAGGTCGGGGTGGAGAGGCACAGGCCGAATGCCAGGAACAGGGCCAAGCCTCGGCTGGTTCGCCGCTGACCCGACACCTTGGGAGTGATCCTCGCCACGGGTTCTCGACCTCCATCGGGCCTGGCCCGACGGGAGTCACACTAGGGAGCCTGCAGTGCATGTCAAGGCCGGCTTGCCCCCGCGGCAATTCCGGTCGATGCTTGGGATGGGCTCCCGGAAGGGGTCGATCCTGCCTACCTGCAAGCTGTGCAAGAACACCGGGCTCCCGGGAGCCAAGTTCTGCGGCGCATGCGGCACCCCCTTCCCCGACTCCCGGTCGGGGCCGGAGCCGGACGACGGGGACCTCTTCGGCTCGCTCGCCCCGGCCCAGGGGGAGCGCGACCTCGACGACCTGTTCTCGTCCCTGCCCAGCGCCCCGTCCGGCGACGACGTCGGGGACCTGTTCGCGGCCTTGGCCGAGCCGCCGCCTCCCCGCTCCCCGGGATCGGGGGCCGGCGACCTCTTCGGTTCGGATCCGGCCCCGGCCCCCACCCCGGCTCGCGGCAAGGCTGCCGACCTCGATGATTTCTTCGGGGACGGGGCCCCGGAGATCTCCGATCTCCGCCCGGGTCTGGCCGCCGGGCCGGTTGCTGGAGCCGATCTCTTCGGTGGCGGAGATCTCTTCGCCACCTCGGACCCCATAGGCATCGACGGTCTCGACGCCCCCACCGCCCGAGGCCCTGCGGTGCCCTCGCCCGCCGCCCGGACCTCGCCCGCTGCCGATCTCTTCTCCGACGCCCCGGCCCGCGACGACACCCTGGACGACCTCTTCGGGGGCTCCCAGGCCATCGACCCGGACCGGCTCTTCGAGGGAGGCTCGGGCCTCACCGGCAAGCAGACCAAGGTCGGGGGCCGGGACGAGCTCGACGACCTGTTCGGGACCCCGGCCTCGAGTCCGGGCCGGGGGCCGTCCGGGAGCCCGGGCACCATCTCGATCTCGGGCGACCGGCCGGTCGACCTGTCGGCTCCCGGGGCGGGCGGGCGGCGCGACGAGCTGGAGGACCTCTTCGGGGTCCCGGACTCGACCAGCGGCTCGATCCAGTCGATGTCGATCGCGGTCCCCGACCTCGACGAGAGCACCTCGGCCCAGGGCTCCACCGCCCATGCCTTCGAGCAGCTGATGCAGGAGCGCGGCCAGGAAGGCGGCCCAGGCGGCGCCCCCGACCTCGAGAGCGGGGACCTCCTGGCCGAGGCCCACCGAGTGGCGGACGGCCGGACCTCGGCGGACATGCCGGCCGAGCCTGCCGCAGCTCCGGGCGGACGAGACCGGCGCAAGCGCGCCCGGGGTCCGGTCCTGGCCTCGGCGGTGGCTCCTCCCCCCGAGGGTCTGGAGCGACTCGGCGAGTTCGCCACTTTTGCCGGGACCGCCTGCCTGGCGGGCGCCTTGGTCCAGCACCACGTCCCCCAGGCCGCCGGGGTTCCCGCCCCGGGCCTGGCCCTGGGCGCGGCCCTGGTCGGCGGGCTCCTCCACATGGTCACCGGCTTCCGCTTCCCGCTCGGCTTCCAGGCCCGCGCCCTGACCCTGGCGGCCGCCGTGGTGGTCCTGCCCCACGGGCTCTTCCCCCCGGTGGTGACCCTGCCCCCGGCCTTCCTCCCGATCACCATGATCCTGGTGCTGGCGGCCGGGATCGCCCACGCCCTGGAGAACGTCCTGCTGGCCCGGGGACTCAGGATCGGACTGGCGATCGTCGGCGTCTACGCCTGTCTCTCGCTGGTCCGCGGCGCGGCGATCGGCACGCCCTACGACGAGCTGGTCCTGCGCCGGGCCCTGGCCGCGCCCGGACTGGAGGGAAGCCTGGCCCCGGATCGGCTGGCCCTCTTGCTCAAGGCCTTCGACCCGCTCTTCCTGGGGGTCAACCTGTTCCTGCCGGCGATGGCGCTGGCGGCCCTCTTCGACGCCCTGGTCCAGCTCCGGCGCCGCTGGTGGGGAAGGCTGCTGACCCGCACCATGACCGTCGCCCTCTTGGCCCTGGCCATCCACGCCAACCTGGGGATCTACGACCGGCTGGGGGTTCCCAACCTGCGCTCGCTCGCCACCGGCAAGGCACCGGGCGGTCCCGCCGGCCCCTGAGGGACCGCGCCCGGATCAGATGACCGAAGTCCCCAGGAAGACCTGCTCGGGACTGTTGGCGAGGGCGTGTCCGCTCTTGCCGAAGGCGGCCACCGCCACCCTCCCCTCGCCCCGCACGATGCCCACCTTGAAGCCGCCCCCGAGACCCGGGAAGACCACCCGCTGCTGGCGCACGATCTCGCGCACCGCGTCCGAGACCGCCAGTTTCTCCCGGGCGTCCTCCCGGATCACCCGGAAGGCGATGGCCGCCACGATCGCCGACTCCCGGAGCTTGAGCGGCAGCTTCTCGGCATTGGCTCCCACCTGGGTGACCGCGGGTTTCATCCCTGCGGCCCGGATCCGCTCCAGCCAGACCTTCTCCTTCTCGTCGGTGCGGGACATGGCCAGGTAGAGCACCCCGGCCTCGGGGGTCAG
The DNA here is from genome assembly GCA_964403795.1 of uncultured bacterium. GTDB lineage: Bacteria > Muiribacteriota > UBA6191 > CAZXTJ01 > CAYOHP01 > CAYOHP01. Next base: position 10,517 of record CAYOHP010000080.1, read on the forward strand.
CGCCGCCTCCGGGGCGGTGGCCTGGGTGGCGAGCCCGCCCACGATGTCGCGGACCCGGACCACGCCCGAGAGGCTTCCTTGGCCGTCTACCACCGCCATCGCCAGGCTGTGCATCCCCTCCCGGGCCAGCACGGTGGCCGCCTCCTTGACGGTGGCGGTGGGACCGACGGTAGGGAAGTCGGCCCGCATCACGTCATCGACGGTGCGGCGCACGTCGTCGCTGTGGATCGAGACCAGGGTGACGATCCCGACCGGACGCGAGCCGTCGACCACGAACAGGCACTCGAAGTCATGGACCTGCATGAGTTCGCGGGCCGAGAACAGGCTCTGGCCCGGACGCAGCGTCACCGGGTTCTTGATCATGATCTCGGAGATCGTGTTGCCCATGGGTCCCCCTGTCGCGACCGGGGCGGGATCCTATCACTCCCCGGGGCAGGGCCGCCCGGGCTCGACCTGGAGCAGGCGGGGGAGACGGGGATCGCCTCCCCGAGCGCCGGGATCCAGGACCCTGAGCCGCCCCAGAGCCACCAGGGCGTCCACCTCGGGGCGCCCCTCCCCGTCGATCAGGCGAAGGGCGCCGACCGCCTCCAGCTCGCGGCAGAGGCCGGCCGGATCCCGGGCCGCCGGGCGACCGGTGAAGGGGGACTCGAGGAGGAGCGCCAGCGGGTAGTCCTCGAGGCGGGTCGAGGCGAAGGGAACGACCTCCCAGCCAGGTCGGAGACGGGCTGCCAGGTCCTGGAGCTCCCGGGCCCGGGCCGACGACCCGAGTTGCCCGGCGAGCCGCCGGAGAGGGGGGATCCCGAAGCCGAGGATCAGGACGATCGCCAGCGGCAGGGCCGGGGCCCATCCGGTAGCCTGCTGGGCCAGGCGCACCGCCACCAGGGTGAGGACCGTGAGCGGGAAGTAGTAATACCGGGTCGGCAGGCTCATGCCAGGGAGGTAGCCGGCCACGAAGAGGCCGAGGGTGGCGACCAGCAAGCGTTCCCGGATCGGCCGCCGCCCGGGCGGGGCAGGCGCCAGCGCCAACACCAGCAGGGCCAGGGCCGCCAGCGTCCGCAGGCGGAGGTCGTCGTCGGTGGCCAGGTTCAACCAGGCTCCACCCAAGCCGAGGGCCACGAGCCAGGCCTGGTGGCGGAGGTTCCGCTCCGAGGCGAGCGGCGACCAGGCCGGCACCGGGAGGTCGGTCGGGACCTCCCAGGCGAGCAGCCGACCGGCAGGGACCTTGGCGAGCCTCTCCTCGGTGGGCATGGAGGCGAACTCCCGGTCCGGCCCGACCAGGGCGTGGTTGTAGCCCCCGGCCGAAGAGAGGGTCCAGGTGCCCGTCGCCAGCCGGAGACCGATCACCCAGGGCAGGCTCACCGCCAGGAGGCCGAGGAGCGCGCGGGCCGCCTTCCCCCATGCCCGGGTGCGACCGGAGCGGTGCTCGATCCAGGCCGCCATCGGGAACCAGACGAAGAGGAAGGGGAGCGCGTAGGCCTTCGCCAGGTAGGCCAGCCCGCCCAGGAGGCCGATCCCGATCGCAGCCGGTCGGGAAGGGGTCTCCCCGGCGGCCATCCAGGCCGCCAGCACCAGGAGGAGCAAGGCCGCCACGAGATTGTCGGGACCCTGCCACCAGACCACGTCCCTGAGGGTCTTCACCGCGACCACCCCGGTCCCGATCGCCAGCCAGGTCCCGCCGAGACCGAGGACCCGACCGAGGTACCAGGCGGCTCCCACCTGCAGGGCACCGGTGCCGACCGCCACCAGGTCGAGGGCTGCCAGCGGCGGTACTCCCAGGGCGATCAGCGGCACCATCGCCAGGGAATAGAGGGGCGACCAGTAGGCGGAGATGCCCAGGTCGAAGCGGCCCGCGACCAGGTGGCGGGCCATCTGCAGGTAGGCGAAGCCGTCGATCGAGAGGTTGCCCCGGAGGGCCGCCACCACGCCGGCGGCCGCCGCCAGGTAGGCGAGGAGCACCATCGCCAGGAGGGTCCGGGACCGGTCCCGACCGGTCTCGAGCTCGGCTTCCCGGTCCGGGTCGGGGCTCGGCAAGGCGCTCTCCATCTCGGTCCCGATCACCGGGAGCCGGCGACCGGTGAGGGTCTTGCCCTCGACCCGGCAGCCACCCGCGCCAGCACCAGCCACCAGAGGGCGAGGATCACCAGGGGCGCCGGCTGGAACCCGGTCCGGGCGGCCAGGGCGGGTCCCGCCAGGGGCAGGACCCAGGCCGCAGCCAGGAGCGGTTCGCGGCGCGGGTCGTGGTCGGATCGGGCCACCAGCCAGGCGATCGGGAGCAGCAGCACCACCAGGTCGTAGCTCACCACCTTGGGGCTGACGGTGACCATGGCGAGGACCAGGGCCGACCCGGCCAGATCGGGTCCCGGAGCCCGCCGCCAGCACCAGACGAGGGCAGCCAGTCCCGCCAGGCTAGCCCCGAGCTGGATCGCCATGGACGCTCCGGTGCCGAGCCCGGCGCTCCTCAGGGCCCCGTAACAGGAGACCACCAGGGAGCTCGGGACGTCGCCCGAGCCCAGCCACCGGACGTGGTCGAGGGTCGCTTCCCGGAACCGCTCCCAGACCTCGGAGGGATAGCGGAGCCAGGTCGCCACCAGCCACCCAGTCACGGTGACGGCCATTCCGGCCAGGGCCCGCCGATGCCCGCCCGCCAGGAGCGCCACCGGGATCGGGAGAGCCAGGTGCGGCTTGTAGGCGGCCAGGGCGAAGCAGGCCCCGGCCAGGAAGGGTCGACGGGCCAGCCAGGCGAGCCCGGTCCCGACCAGGCCCGCGGTCAGCATCCCGTTCTGGCCGAAGGAGACGTTGGCGACCACTCCGGGGGACCCCGCCACCGCCGCGGCCCCGCCGAGCGGCAGGCCGATCCGGGCCAGTACCAGGGCCAGGAGTGCGAAGTGGGAGACCAGCCACGCCACCAGGGCCTGGTGGTAGGGAAGCCTCCCCAGGGGCTCCACCAGCAGGAGCACGTTGGGCGGATAGACCCAGGGGAAGCAGACCGGGATCTCGGGCCAGATGTGCCGGCGTTCGAGCGCCACCACCGCCTCGGCGTCGTAGGCCGCCCCGGGGTTGCCCTGGGCAGCCAGCACCGCGGCGCTCCAGACCGGGGCGAAATCCGACATGCGCCGCCCGCCCCGGACCGCCACGTGGTGGACGAGGGAGGCGCAGAACAGGACCGTGAAGGCCAGGCCCGCCGCCGCGCCCAGCCACCAGACCACCCGAAGCCTTCGGATTCCGGCCGGAGGGTCGGCGGTCAAGGTTTCACGGCCCGCAGGCCCTGGTTGATGGCGAGCGGGCCGAGGAGGTCGCCCAGGACATCCGCCCGACGCAGCAGGGGAAGCAGGGGACGGAACTGGAAAGGCCAGAAGTGGAATCCGCGATGGGTCTCGATTTCCAGACCTGCGCCCTCCACCCGCCGGGCCAGCTGCCGGAAGCCCAGCCAGTTCTCGAGGCCGTGGTAGTGGCGGAGGCCGAGTCGGTCGGCGATCCGCACCGCCCACACCCAGGTCCAGTTCGGGGTGGTGAGCGCCAGCACCCCGCCCGGTCCGACCACCCGGCAGAGTTCGGCCACGGCCGCCTCCGGGTCCGGGGTGTGCTCGACCATCTCGCTCGAGACCACCACGTCGAAGCAGCCGTCCGGGAACGGGAGCCGGAGGGCGTCTCCCTGGACCCGCGACGTCCGGCAACGGGTACCTGTCACCCGGAGCAGGTCGAAGCCCAGATCCAGGGACACGGTGCGGGCTCCCCGCTCGGCCGCCCTCCGGGAGAAATGGCCGGTCCCGCAGCCGGCATCCAGGAGCCGCCGACCCTCGAGGGACTCGGGGAGCAGCTCGCAGAAGACCACTTCGATCCGACGCTCCAGGTCGTAGCGGTTCATGACCTCGTCGAAGCGGGCTCCCAGGTCGTCGTGGGCGAACTCGCGTCGACTGCGGTCCATGGCGGCTCCTCGGTCGGCCCGAGTGTAGCGGGCCCCGGAGATCCCCCGGGGTGCGGATCTGGCGTCCCGTCCCGGGCGCGGGCTAGGCTGGGCGAACCCGCCCGGGAAGCCTCGCTCCTCCTTCCCTCCATCCATGGAATCCGACGCCCCCCGTCCCCTGCTCAGCGTCGTCGCCCCCTGCCTGGACGAGGAGGCGGCGGTGCCCCGTTTCGTGACGGCCGTGCTGGCGGTCCTGGACGGACTCCCCGGGCCTTGTGAGCTGATCCTGGTCGACGACGGATCCACGGATGGGACCTTCGCCGCCATGGAGGCGGAGGCCGCCCGCCACCCCGGCCGGGTCCGGGCCATCGGACTCAGCCGGAACTTCGGTCACCAGATGGCGCTGACCGCCGGGCTCGATCTGGCGGAGGGGCGGGCCGTGGTCACCATGGATGCCGACCTCCAGCATCCCCCCGAAATGATCCCCGAGATGGTGCGGCTGTGGCAGGGCGGTGCCGAGGTGGTCCTCACCGAGCGCCAAGGGGACGAGGACCTCCCCTACTGGAAACGCTTCACCTCCCGTGCCTTCTACCTGGTGGTCTCCAGCCTCTCGACCCTCCGGATCGAGCCCGGGTCCTCGGACTTCCGGCTGGTCGACCGCAAGGTCGTCCTGGCCATGGGGAGATGCCGGGAGCAGCACCGCATGCTGCGCGGCCTGGCCCTCTGGGTCGGGTACCGGCGAGCCGTGCTCCCCTATCGGGTCGGCTCGCGGGTGGCGGGCCGCACCAAATTCTCCCTGGGCCGCATGCTGCGCCTGGCCCTGGACGGGATCTTCGCCTTCTCGACCGTCCCCCTCCGGATCGCCACCCTGGTCGGCATGGTGGTGGCAGGCCTCTCCAGCCTGTACCTCGTCTACGTGGTGGTCCTCCGCTTCCTCAGGCCCGAGACGGTGGTCCCGGGGTGGGCTTCGATCCTCGGCGTCGTGCTCCTGATGGGAGGACTCCAGCTGGTGTTCCTCGGGATCGTGGGCGAGTACGTGGGCCGCATCTTCGAACAGGTGAAGCAGCGCCCGCTCTACCTGGTGGCGAGGACCGCCGGCTTCCCGGCCGAGGACCACCGGTCCGGGGCCCCGACCTGACCCCCTCTCCTCCGGTCCCCTTCCCCCGGAGGTCCGGCCGGATCGACGGGAAGGCCCTGGGCCGGGCGGCCCGCCAGGTGGTCCTGGTGCTGGCTCTCCCGGTCCTGGTGCTGGGAGGCCGCTGGCTGGCCAAGGGACTCCCTCCCTTCCTCGACGCCGGGCGCGGCCAGTGGTCGGTCTCCCTCTACCGGGGTGCGTCGCCGTTCGCCCTGGCACCCTCGGGCGAGGTCCCGCTCCTGACCGCGGCCGACGTCGCCGACCGCCCTTCGTGGTTCGTCGCCGATCCCTTCCTCCACCGCCACGGGGACGGCTGGTACCTCTTCTACGAGAGCCTGACGAGGGAAGGCTTCCAAGGGGACATCGGGGTGGCCGAGAGCCGGGACGGCACCGGGTTCCGGCACCGGGGCATCGTGCTCGACGAGCCCTGGCACCTCTCCTACCCGTTGGTCTTCGAGGCCGAGGGACACGTCTGGATGCTCCCCGAGAGCTTCCAGAAGCAGGCGATCCGGCTCTACCGCGCCGAGCGGTTCCCGGACCGGTGGCGGTTCCATGCCACCCTCGTCGAGGGCCGGGAATACCTGGACCCCACGATCTTCCGCCATCGGGACCGGTGGTGGCTGTTCGCCTCGCTGCCCAGCAACGACACGCTGTTCCTGTTCTCGGCCCCGGGCCTGGAGGGCCCCTGGGAGGAGCACCCGATGAGTCCGGTGATCGCCGGCGACCGCGGAGGGGCCAGGCCGGGGGGTCGGATCCTCGAGCACCAGGGTCGCCTCTACCGGTTCGGGCAGGACGATCGCGGGGTCTACGGCCGGGCACTCCGGATCTTCGAGATCCTCGAACTCGACCCGCACCGCTACCGGGAACGGGCAGTGGATCCCGATCCCTGGCTCTCGGCCTCCGGGTCGGGCTGGAACCAGCTCGGCATGCACCACGCGGACATCCTTCCCGACCCCGGGGGAGGCTACGTGGCCGCCGTCGACGGTCGGGGCGAGTACCTGCGGTTCGGTCTGCGCTTCTGGTGATCTCGGTGGAGCCCGGGGCGGGAACCCACGACCGACCGCGTGTGCAACACTCGCGCCGATGAACGAGGCTCCTCCACGTCGGGTGCTGGCTGCGGTCTTCCTGGTGAGCCTGGGACTCCTGGCGGCCCAGGTCTCGGTGACCCGGCTGGTGGCCTACCGCTTCCTGTACCACTTCGTGTTCTTCGTCATCTCGCTCTCCCAGCTCGGCCTGGCCGCCGCCGGTGCCTGGATCTACGCCCGGCGTGACCCCCGCCCGGCCTCCGGCACCGAGGTAGAGCTCTGGCTCGTGCGGCTCGCCCTCTCGGTCCTGGTGACGCTGGCCTTCTACGTCGGGCTCACCCCCGTTCCCGACCGATACTTCAAGGTGACCGGGCTCCCGGGGGCGGTCTACCTGCTGGCGCTCTCGTTCCCCCTGATCGGCCTGAATCTCTCGGGCGGCATGGTCCTCACCCTGCTGTTCTCCCGCTACCGATCCCGGATGTCCGAGCTCTACGCCGCGGACCTGGCAGGGGCCGCCGCCGGGTGCCTCGCCTCGGTGGCGGTGATGAGCGTGGCCGGTCCCATCCGGGCCTTCCTCCTCTCGGGCCTGGTCGCTCTCCTCGCCGCCCGGGTCATCGGCCGCCTCGAGGCGCACCCCGCGCCGGAGGAGCCGGCGGCACCGGAGCCCCGTGTCTCACCCCGGTTCCAGGCCTTGGTCGCCGGTCTCCTGACGGCCGGTCTGGCGGTCCCCTGGCTTTTCGATCCCAACCTCAAGTACGGCATCCACCGCCTGATCCTCCGGTACCACTGGGACCACCTGCAGCGGACCGACGCGGTCGGTCCCTCCCGCTACCTGGTGGACGGCCGTTCCGGGACCGAACTCGCCATGGCCAGGAGCACGCCGGAACGCGGCGCCGCCGACCTCGTCGAGTACCTGCTCGTCCCTCCCCGGCCCCGGGTCGGGATCCTGGGGGTCGGAGCCGGCCCCGAACTGATCGACGCCCTGGCCGCGGGGGCATCCAAGGTGGTGGCCATCGACCTGAACCCGGCCATCATGACCTGGAACCGGACGCTGGACCGGGAGGCCAACCAGGGCATCTTCGAGCGCCCCGAGGTCGAGTCCTACGCGGTCGAGGGCCGGCACTTCGTGCAGTCCTACCCGGGACGGTTCGACCTGCTGGTGATGTTCGGACTCGACACCTTCTCGGCCGCGGCCCAGGGGACCTTCGCCATGACCGAGAACTTCCTCTACACCGTGGAGGCGTTCGAGGACTTCATGGAGCGATTGGCCCCGGGCGGGGTGGTGGCGGTGAGGCGCTGGATCTTCGATCCGCCCAGGGAGAACCTCCGGCTCTACACCACCGCCGAGGCCGCCCTGCGCCGGAGGGGGGTGGCCGATCCCTCGCTCCATCTGGCGGTGCTGGCCAACCGGCCGACCTACCGGCGCCGCGGCCCGGAGTCACCGGTGGTGGAAGGCTACTTCCTGGCCTCCCCGGATCCCTTCGACGAGGCCCGCCTCGCACGGGTCGACGAGCTGGTGACCCGGATCGGATGGTCCTTCGTCCATCGTCCCCGGCGACGGCTCGACAATCCCATCTCGGAGTACGCCCACAGTCCGGACCCGGCCGGCTTCCGGGCCTCCTACCCCTACATCGTGGAGCCCGCCACCGACGACAACCCGTTCTTCTTCCAGGTCTATGCCCCATGGCGCCATCTCTCGGACCAGGACCACTGGGTCCAGGTCATGCACCAGCAGTCCACCATGGCGATGTTCCTGACCCTGGTCGTCTCCCTGGTGCTCTCCGCCGTGCTCCTGGGCGTGCCCCTCTGGCTCAGGAGACGGGACCTGGCCTCCGAGGTCGGGCTCACCCGCTCGGCGCTCTACTTCGGCTGCCTGGGCTTCGGGTTCATGGCCTTCGAGCTGCCGGTGATCCAGGCCATGACCCTCTTCCTCGGCCACCCGACCTACGCCATGAGCCTGGTGCTCTTCGGCCTGCTGCTGGCGGCCGGGACCGGGAGCTCGCTGGCGGCCCGAGTGCCCCGCCGGGGGGTACCCCTGGTGCTGCTCACGGTGGCGTTCCTGGGAGCGGCCTCCGCCTGGGGTCTGACCTCGGGCCTCCGCTCCCTGCTCCATCTGGGCGAGAGCTCCCGGATCGGGCTCTGCCTGGGACTCCTGGCGATCCTCGGTGTCCCGTTGGGGATCCCTTTCGCGGCCGGGATCCGGGAGATCTCGGACCGGGGGCCGCACCAGGTGGCCTGGGCCTGGGCCGCCAACGGGTCCGCCAGCGTGGTCGGTTCGACCGCCCTCATGGTGGTCCTGGTCTACGCCGGGAGCCGGGTCGCCCTGGGGCTCGGTGCCCTCGCCTACCTGCTGGCCCTGGGCGTCTTCCCGCGGCTGGCGCCGCCCGAGCGGTGCCGGGGCTCGGGCCCGGGCGAAAGTGACGGATCGCGTCTCGACCCGACGACCGGTGCCGAGTCCGGAGCGCCCGAGGCATCCTCCCCGGCGACCGGCACTCCGGGGACAGGCTCGGGTGGGTCCGCCGCCGGGTAGTTCCCGCCCGGGCCCGGGAGCGAGGCATGGGGCTCGGCGTTCCTGGGATGGGCGAAGATCATCCGGCCTGCCGAGGTCTGGAGCACCCGCTCGACGACCACCGCGATCCGCTGCCCCAGATATCGGGTGCCGTCCCGGACCACCACCATGGTCCCGTCGGAGAGGTAGCCGACGCCCTGCTCCTTCTCCTTGCCCTCCTTGGCGATCTCCACCTCGAGTCCCTCGCCGGGGAGCGCCACCGGGCGCATCACGTCGGCCAGGGCATGCATCGAGACCGCCCGGATCCCCTCGAGCCCGGCGATCTTGGCCAGGTTGTAGTCGTTGGTGATCAGGGTGCAGGGTTCCTCGCGGGCGAACCGGACGAGCTTGTCGTCCACCCGGTTGGTGTCCTCGAAGTCCCGCTCCGGCAGCACCATCTCGGCGCGGTTGTGCTGGCGGAGCGCCTCCAGGGTCTCGAGTCCCCGCTGGCCGCGCCGGCGACGGGTCTCGTCGCTCGAGTCGGCGAGCAGCTGGAGCTCCGCCACCACGAAGCGGGGAACCACGATCTGGCCTTCGAGGAACCCGATCTCGACGAGATCGAGGACCCGGCCGTCGATGATGGCGCTGGTATCGAGGAGCAGGCGGCGGGCCGAGGAGAGCCGGAGGGTGCCGGGATCCCGCATCCCGAGGAGCAGCCCGTCGAGTTCCGGCTCCTTGCGCAGCATCAGGGTCGAGCCCAGGTACCCGAGGAAGAGGTTCAGGCTCGAGGGCACCAGCACCAGGATCACCGGCAGGACCATGCGGCCGAGCTGGCTGGCCACCAGGGCGGAGCGGACCTGCTCGGTGTTGACCACGATGATGAGCGGGACCAGCACCAGGTTGGCGACGATCATGCCGCCGATGGCGCCCAGAGCGCCCCAGATCACGTCCCGGATCCGGATCGCCGGCAAGGTCTCGTCGAACCAGCGGGTGAACTCGTAGTGGAAGGTGGCGCCGATCAGGTATCCGACCCCACCCATCAGGATCGCCAGGGCGATCCGGGGATCGAAGCCCACCAGGTCGTGGACGCCCTCCTGGAACTCGGGGCTGGTGGAGAAGGCCACCGTCACCCCGATCACGGTGGCGACCAGGCAGATGACGCCATGGAGGACCCGGTTCATCGCCGGCACCCCCGGGATCCGACCCCAGCCGTGACGCCGACTCCGGCGCCCACTCCGACTCCGACCAGGATCAGCCGAGCAGGCGGGCGACCACTTCGGCCAGGGTCCCGGCGGAGAGGACCTCGATCCCGCTCTTGGCCCTCGGCACCGAGCCCGCGGGCAGGACCATCCGGGCGAAGCCGAGCCGCTCGGCTTCCTTGACCCGGCGTTCCACGAAGGACACCGACCGGAGTTCCCCTCCCAGACCCACCTCGCCTGCGAAAGCGGTGCGCGGGGGAACCGGGCGATCCCGGTGGGAGGAGGCGATAGCGACCGCCAGCGAGAGGTCCATGGCCGGCTCCCGGAGCTGGATCCCTCCCACCAGCTTGACGCACACGTCCTCCCTCGACAGGGGCATGCCGAGCCGCCGCTCGAGCACGCTCGCCAGCACCGCCAGGCGGGCCGGCTCCCACCCCTGGGCGGTCCGCCGGGGGTACGCCAGGGCCGAGGGAGCCACCAGAGCCTGGACCTCCACAAGGTAGCACCGCGAGCCCTCGACCCCGGCCGCCACGCAGGATCCGGGCAAATCCTGGTGCGCCTCCGAGTGGAAGAGCGCGCTCGGGTTCTCGACCTCGACCAGGCCGCCCTCCTCCATGGAGAAGACGCCGAGCTCTCCGGTCCCCCCGAAGCGGTTCTTCACGCCCCGCAGGAAACGGAGCCCCTGATCCCGGTCCCCGTCGAACTGGAGCACCGCGTCGACCATGTGCTCGAGCAGCTTGGGTCCTGCCAGTTCGCCTTCCTTGTTGACGTGGGCGACCAGCACGCAGGGCACCGAGAGGGCCTTGACCAGCCCGAGCAGCCGGCTGGCCACCGCCGCCAGCTGGGCCGGCGACCCCGGGACCCCAGGGGCCTCGGTGGAGTGCAGGGTCTGTACCGAGTCGACGACCAGCAGGTCGGGGGGAGACTCCCGCACCGCGGCGGCGATCCGCTCCACCTCGATCTCGGGGAAGAGCAGGACCCTGGATTCGACAGCCCCGATCCGGTCCGCCCGCAGCCGGATCTGGCGGGGCGATTCCTCGCCGCAGACGTAGAGCACCCGCTTGCCCTGGGCCGCCAGCCCTCCGGCCAGGCGGAGCAGCAGGGTCGACTTCCCGATCCCGGGCTCGCCCCCGAGCAACACCAGCGAGCCGCCCACCAGGCCACCGCCCAGGACCCGGTCGACCTCCCCGATCCCGGTGCGGAGGCGGACCCCTTCCCCCCCGGACTCGACCTCGGTGACCGGGATCGGCCGGGCCTCCTCGCCGGGGGCTACCCCGGGGGCCAGGGGTCGTCCCTCGAGCTCCGGGAGCACCTCCTCGACCGTGCCCCAGGATCCGCACCCCTCGCAGCGCCCGGCCCACTTGGGGTGGCGCCGGTCGCAGGCGGTGCAGGCGAACCCGACGCCCTTGCCGCCGGACTTGGGGCGTTTCATGAGGCGACCCCCGGGGCCGCCAGGCGCTCGCCCGGGACGATCCGGGCCCCTCGCGACCAGTCGGCTGCCCCCATGGCCCGCTTGCCCGCGGGCTTGACCTCGGTGATGCGGACCGCACCGCGGCCGCAGGCCACCACCAACCCGTCCCGGTCGACCGCCAGGATCTCGCCCGGGAGCCCGCTCCCCTCGGCCCCCACCGATCGCACCAGGCCCAACCGCTCCCCCCGGAAGGAGGTCCAGGCCCCGGGCCAGGGCGAGAGGCCGCGCACCTGCCGGTCGACCGCGGCGCCGTCGTCCTCCCAGCGCACCGCGGTCTCCTCCGATCCGATCTTCTCGGCATAGGTGGCGCCCGCGTCGTCCTGGGGCACGGCCTCCGGCAGCCCTCCCCGGCTCTCGAGTTCCAGCAGGAACTCGCCGAGCAGACGCCGGCCCAAGGCGGCGAGTCGGTCATGGAGCTCGCCGGCGGTGATACCGGGAGGCAGGTCGAATCCCCCGTCCAGGTAGACCGGTCCCTCGTCGAGGCCCTCGGTGACCTGCATGATCGAGATCCCCGTCGAGGCTTCCCCCAGGAGCACGGCGCGATGGATGGGTGCGGCACCCCTGAGGCGCGGCAGGCGGGAGGCGTGCACGTTGACGAACCCGAAGCGCGGCTCGACCAGGAGGTCGCCCGGCAGGATCCTCCCGTAGGCCGCCACCACCGCCAGTTCAGGGGCCGCGGCCCGGAAGGCGGCCCGGAACTCCGGATCCTTCATGCGACGGGGCTGGAGCACCGGGATCCCGAGTTCGGCCGCCCTCGCCTTCACCGGCGGTGGACGCGGACGCTGGCCCCGCCCCGCGGGCCGATCCGGCTGGCAGACCGCCATCACGACGCGGGTCCGGGCCGCCAGCTCGTCGAGCATCGGCACCGCGAAGTCGGGCGTCCCGAAGAAGGCCGTCTTGAGCATGGGCCGGGGGTGCCGCTAGCCGGCCGCAGCCAGCTTGCGTCGGGTCTCCTGGCGGAGTTCCTTGATCCGGCGCTGCAGCAGCATGCGGCGGGCGGCCGACAGCCGGTTCACGAACAGCATGCCGTCGAGGTGGTCGAGCTCGTGCTGGATGCAGCGGGCCATGAGGCCCTGGGCCTCGAAGGCCTGGGGCTGCCCCTGGCGATCCAGGTACTCGACCCGGATCCAGTCGGCCCGCTCCACCTCGCCCTCGAGGTCCGGGACCGAGAGGCAAGCCTCCATGCCCCGGGAGCGTCCCCGGGTCGCCACGATCCGGGGGTTCACCAGGTCGAGGATCTTCCCGTCGAGCTCGATCACCGCCAGGCGCCGGGATACCCCCACCTGGGGTGCGGCCAGGCCGATCCCCTTCTCGACCCGCATGGTCTCCAGCATGTCGTCGAGGAGCTTCCGGATCCCGTCATCGATTTCGGTCACGGGTTCGGCCCGGGTGTCGAGCACCGGATCGCCGATGGTACGGACGGCCAGGACGGCCATGGGAAGCCTACCTCCGCCCCGGAAGATACCACGCCGCCAGGCCGCTCCGGCCTCCTCGGCGAGCGCCTTCCCACCCCCGGTCGGAGTGCCCGCTGCCCTATTCGGCACCCGCCAGGAGCCGGTCCAGGCCGGCCATGATGGGCCCCGGGTCCGGATCGTCGTCCCCGCGTCGAGGTGGGTCGGCGAGGAAGGCGGTGAGCGCGTCCCGGCACCCCGACAAGGTCTCCCGGGACAGGGAAGCGAGCCCGGGCCGGCTGGTTCGCACGATCTCCAGGGCCTTGAGGATCCGCCGAGGGTCGTGCCGGTGGTCGGTCCTCAGGTAGACGAAGGCGAGGCGGTCGAACCGGGAGGCCACCTGGTCGACGGCCCCTTCCTTCACCGCTTCCTCGATCCAGCGATCGAGGGCGTCCTCGGAGATCCCGGTGGGGAGGTCACGCAGGCCGGGCGCCGCCAGGTAGCCGGCGAAGCGTTGGCCGGCACGGACCAAGAGCCCGGGTTGCCAGCCGGAGAAGCGTTCCATGGCCCGCCGCCCGGTCTGGGCCCAGCGTCCCGCCAGGTACTCGAGCAGCGGGTGCCGGGTCACCGGCCCCACCAGGGCCTCGAGGTCGCCGGTGGTCCGGTGGCCGCGCCAGTAGAGGAAGAAGTCGCTGACGAAGGCGTTGGTCGTGCAGCCCACCAGCTGACCCTCGTGAGGCGCGGTCTCGGCGGTCCGGGCGGCGGCCACCAGGTAGCGATGGACCGTCTCCTGGAACCCCGAGACCCATCGCGCCAGGCTCTCCCGCATCACCGGGGAGTCGGGCGCCGCCCGGATGGCGTCCTTGCAGAGCTTGAACTCGCCGAGCGCCAGGACGGTGCGCGAGGCCTGGGTGGCATCGAACACCTGCTCCAGGACGTCGCCGGTCGGCCCGCCCCGGCAGCCGCGGGCGAGCTCCTCGTCGAGGGCCGCGGCCGACCGTGCCAGGGCCTCGAGCTCGCGGATCATGGCCCCCGGGTAGCCGGTGCGCGGCTCTTCGAGGTCGATCCAGATCTTCTGCTGCCGGACCCACTCCCGGACCTCCGGGTCGAGGGAGCGGGGCGCCGGCTCGGGCGGGGTATCGAGCAGGGGACCCAGGGGGCCGGCCCCGGTGGCCTCCCGGAAGCGGGCATCGAACTCGACCAGACGGGCTCGCTCCCCCGGTCCCAGGGCTGCGACGACGGAAGCCTGCACGAGCAGGCCGATGGCCTCCTTCAGCACGGGCAGCCCGATCACCAGCCCAGGCCAGCGGGCCGGGTCCTGGGTCAGGGTCGGTGCTCCGGTGGTTCCCCCCCGGACCGGTCCCTCGGCGCCCCGGGACGCGGCCCGGGCGGCCTCGAACTCGGCCTCCAGGCGATCGAGCAAGTCGGGAGGCAGGCCCCGGGGCGAAGCGGACGGACCTGGACCCCCGGGCGACCCGCCGAGCCCGTAACCGAAGAAGAAGGCGAAGGCGGCGGCGATCGCCACCACCAGGATCGCGGCCGACCGCAGCGAGGCCCCTCGGGATCCGGATCCCACCCGATCCGCCGATCCCGCCGCCGGAACCGATGCCCGGGACGACGACCCGGCCCCCGCTCCGGCCCCTGGCCCGGACTTCGCCAGGACCGCGGTCCGGGCCGACCCGCCGGGGCCTCCCGCCCCCATCTCCCGGGTGGCGTCGGCCCGACCGGGGGTGCCGAAGCGCCCGGTAGCCTCGGTTCCGCCCGAGGCCGTCCCCTCGCCGGGCGGCTCCAGCTTCGGCAGCCAGTCCTCGACCGCGCCCGGCCGACCCGCAGGATCCGCCGCCAACAGGGCCTCGAGCACCCCCCTGGTGGCGGCACCCAGTCGACTCTTCCCCCGTGCGAATCCCGCCACCTGGCACCGGGCCACCGCCGAGAGCAGGTCCACCCCGGTGCGTGCCGGCCACGGGAGGCGGCCTTCCACCACCTCGTAGAACATCACGCCCAGCGCGAACCGGTCGCTGGCCGCAGTGGCCCGTTCGCCCCGGGCCTGTTCCGGCGCCATGTAGGCCGGGGTCCCCAGGATGGTACCGGTGGCGGTCAGCGTCCCGGTCGAGAGCTCCCGGGCCAGGCCCAGGTCGCTGACCTTGGCCCGGTCCGGGAAGAGCAGGATGTTGGCGGGCTTCAGGTCGCGGTGGACCAGCCCCGCCGCATGCATGGCGCCTACCCCCTCGGCGGCCTGGACCAGGGCCTGCCACGCCTCCCGGGATCGCGCCGGATCGGCCAGCAGGGAGGCGAGCGACCCCTCCGCCTTCTCCATCAGGAGGAAGGCGACCCCGGCCTCGATGCGGGTCTCCAGGGTCCGGACCACTCCGGGGTGGTCGACCCGGGTGGCGAGTTCGAGCTCGCGTGCCTCCCGGCGACCGTCGCCCTGGAGCGCCAGGATCTTCAGCGCGTACTCGGCGCCACCCTCACGGGCGCGCACCGCCAGGACCCGGCCAAAGCTGCCCTCGCCCAGCAGCCCGACCCTGGTGAAGCGGTCCCGGAACGGCCCGAGTTCGTCCCCCATCGATGGGCCCGAGCGTAGCCCGTAGCCCCGGTGGGGGCGAGGGCTTCGACGCCGACCCGGGAGATCCCCCCGGGCCCGTCACAGGAGATGCATGGGATCGACGTCGAGCTTCACCCCGGAAGCGGCTTCCGGCGCCTCCCTGAGGACCCGCCCCAGCTCGGCCATGGCCTCCGCGCCCGGTTCCACCTTGACCAGCAGCTGCCAGCGATGGCGTCCCTCGATCCTCATCAGGGGTGCCGGCGCCGGCCCCAGGATCCGGAGCCCGAGCCGCCCGCCCAGGCTCGTCTCGAGGTGGGTCCGCAGGGCCTCGAGCGGTGCCCGGGCGGCCTCCTCCCCGGCTTCCTCCGAGAGCGCCAACACCAGCCGCGAGTAGGGCGGGTAGAAGAGCTCCCGCCGGATCGGCAGCTCCCGCTCCGCGAAGCCCGCATAGTCGTGGCGGCGGGCCATCTCGAGGGCGTAGTGCCCGGGCTGGTAGGTCTGCACCACCACCTCGCCGGGGTCGTCGCCCCGGCCGGCCCGACCCGCCACCTGGGTGATGGTCTGGAAGGTCCGCTCGGCGCCCCGGAAGTCCGGCACCGACAGCCCCATGTCGGCGTTCACCACCCCCACCAGGTTCAGATTCGGGAAGTCGAACCCCTTGGCGACCATCTGGGTACCGATCAGCACCCGGGTCTCGCCCCGGGCATAGGCCTCGAAGATCCGCTCGTGGCTGCCCTTCCTGCGGGTGGTATCGGAGTCCATGCGATCGAAGCGGACCCCCGGGAAGTTGACCGCGAACTCGGCTTCGATGCGCTGGGTGCCGGTGCCGGCATAGCGGATCGCCCCGCCCTGGCAGCCCGGGCACTTGGCGGGAGGATCGACCTTGAACCCGCAGTGGTGGCAGAGGCAGTGCTCGCCCTGGAAGTGGTAGGTCAGCGCCACCGAGCAGCTCCGGCACTCGAGCACGAAGCCGCAGGCCCGGCAGAACACATAGGTGTGGAACCCCCGCCGGTTCATGAAGAGGAGGGCCTGGCCGCCCCGCTCCAGCGCCTTGCCCAGCCGCTCCTTCAGCTCCATCGAGAAGATCGAGCGGTTGCGCTTCCCGGCGAACTCCTCGGCCATGTCGACCAGCCGCACCGGGGGCATGGCGTCCTGCCGGAACCGGCGTTCCAGCCGGTGGTAGCGGAACTCGCCCTCCCGGGCCCGGTGGTAGCTCTCGAGGGTGGGGGTGGCCGAACCCAGCACCACCGGGAAGCCCTCCCGACGCGCCCGCCACAGGGCCACCTCCCGGGCGTGGTAGCGCGGCTTGTCCTGCTGCTTGTAGGACCCCTCCTGCTCCTCGTCGATCACCACCAGGCCGAGCCCGACGACCGGTGCGAAGACCGCGCTCCGGGGACCGAGCACGACCCTGGCCCGACCGCTCCTCACCCGGGCCCACTCCAGCCACCGTTCCCGGGTGGCCATGGCCGAGTGCAGCACCGCCAGGTCCTCGCCGAACCGCTCCCTGACCTTCCGGATCATCGGCACCGTGAGGGCGATCTCCGGGACCAGGAAGATCGCTCCCCTGCCCCGTTCCAGGGCCGCCCGGATCGCCGCCAGGTAGATCTCGGTCTTGCCCGAGCCGGTCACCCCGTGGAGCAAGTGGACCGCGGCCCGTCCCCCGCGACCGTCGTCCTCGATGGCCCCGAAGGCTTCCCGCTGCTCCTCGGTCAGTTCCGGTCCGAGGGGAAGGCTGCCACCGCGCCCCGGAGCCGCTCCCCCGATCCCCGCACCGGCTCCTTGGTCCCCGGCCGGGGTGGTTCCGTCGCCATGACCAGGGTCCAGCCGGTAGACCGGGTCCCCCACCTTGCGGAGCAGGCCCCGGGCCAGGAGCGCCCGGATCGCGGCATCGGCCCCGTCCCCGAGCTCCGAGCGGGCCGCCCCCCGGGTCCCGGCCTCGGCCACGACGGCTGCCACCTCGAGCTGGCGTCGGGCCCGTCCCCCGAGCGCCGCCTCCACGGCCGACATCTCGGCACCGAGCCCGAAGCGCGGGGCGGGCGCCGGCGGGGCGTAGCTCGGCACCATGGCCTGATAGGCCTCGCCAGGGGCGCAGAGGTAGTAGCCGGCGACCTCGCGGCCCAGCTCCAGGAGTTCGGCGCTCAGGGCCGGGGGACTCTCGAGGACCCGGGCGATCGGCCGGAAGCGCACCTTCTCGGTCCCCGCAGGAGGGTGGGCCGAGACGGCCACCACCACCCCCTGGACCTGGGTCCTGCCCAGGGGCACCAGGACCCGTGACCCAGGCCCCACCCAGGGCTCGAGCTCCGGGGGCACCAGATAGGAATAGGGAGTTGCCAGCGGCTTGGCGACGAAGACGTCGGCGAACATCCCGATCCTCTCTGGCCGTCCCCGGGGTCCCAGGTTCCCCGCACCCGAGTCGGACTCCCGGTGGTCATGGCCCCGGGAGCACAGGAGCCCCCGGGTCCGACCCGAGGGCTCCCATCCGGAACGTGGCGACCGGTACCGGTACCGGCCGACCGAGCGCCGTCAGCGGCGCCCAGAGGAAGGGTCCGATCAGTCGGCGCCCTTCTTCTCGGTCTCCTCCTCGCCGGTGTCGTCGCCCAGCGTGAACTCCTTGGTGGTCGGCACCTCGGCGAAGGCGGCGTCCATCTCCTCGACATCGGCCTCGTCGTCGGAGAGTCCGGCCTCGTCGGCCTCGAACCCCTGGAGCTTGAAGGGCGGCAGGTACTCGTCGTGGACCTCCCACGAGAGCTTGTCGGTCTCGAGTTCCTCGAGGGCGACCGTGATGAGGTCCTTGTTCTTCTTCTCGACCACCGGGACGACGCCACGCTTGAGCGCCTTGACCCGGTTCACGATCCCGAGGACCAGGTAGAACTTGTTCTGGAACTTGTCCTGGAGCTTGTCCAGATCGAAGGTGATCAACGAATCTCCTCGGCCGTTCGCACGCGCCCCCACGAGGCACCGTTCGGTGCGGGGTCCCAACGCTAGCACGTCCCCTGCGAGTCCTGCCACATGGGCCTCGAACCGGACATGAGCCGGGACCCCGGCAGGGGCTTCAGCCGGCGAGGCCCTTCTGGAACTCGGCGACCATCGCCTCCCGGGGATAGCGGTCGAGGCGGGCCTTCTCGGCCCGGACCACGGCCCGCAGGGACTGGTAGGCATCCTCGATCTCGTCGTTCAGGATCCGGTACTGGTAGTCCCTGAGGGCGGCGTACTCCTCGGCCGCGTTCTTGAGCCGCTTCTGGATCACGGTCTCGGAGTCCTGGGCACGTCCCACCAGGCGGGCCCGGAGGGCCTCGGGATGGGACGGCGTGAGGAAGCAGAGCACGGTGTCCGGCCGCTTGTCCCGGACCTGGCGTCCGCCCTGGACGTCGATCTCCAGGATCACGTCGGACCCCATCGCCTGGGCCGCCTCGACCTGGTCGCGCGGGGTCCCGTAGTAGTTCCCGTGCACATCGGCGAACTCCAGGAAGGC
>CAYOHP010000081.1:0-29114 GCA_964403795.1 uncultured bacterium
TTCGGCGAAATGTTTTAGTCCGGGGGTCGACCCCCCGGACCCCCGAGGAGCGAGCGAGAAGCAGCCCCGGGTCGCCACGAGGGTCCGGGCCGGGTAGGCGCTGGGTCGAGCCTCCGGTGCCTGGGGCGCTCGCTGGTTCGTCTGCAGCTCGCCCTCGGGGGGTTTGGGGGGAGTCCCCCCAAATCAATCCCAGCAACCCGAAGGGTTGCCGCTCTGGACGGGGCCCACCGGGCCTCGTCCAGAGTGGTCTCCCCGGGCGGAGCCCGGGGCGCTCCGGCTCCGCCCGAGAGTCCTTGCTGGAGCTCCTGGGTACAAGACTCCCGAGGAGTGAGCGAGAGGCAGCCTTGCGTTGCTGCGCCGGTCCGGGTCGGGTGGGCGCTGGGTCGAGCCTCCGGACCCCGGGGCGCTCGCTGGTTCGCTACTTGGTCGCCGGATCGCCCCGGAGCCAGGCGAGGAGTCGGGGTCGGAGGTCCCGCAGGGCGAGGGCTTCGATCCGTTCGTCGAGCGGGAAGCTGCGGCTCCCGGGGTAGACCACCAGAATCCGCTGGAGGCCGAGGTCCTCGATGGCTACCCGCATGGATCGAGAGGTCCGGGGTGCATCCACGCACTTGAATTCGACCCCGAGCCGCCGGGAGCCGTGGAGCAGGAAGAGATCGAGCTCGGCACCCCCGTGGGTGGCCCAGAAGTAGGCCTCGGCGGGCGAGGCGATCGCCAGCGCCTGCTCCAGGGCGAATCCCTCGAACGAGGCCCCGAGCTTGGGATGGGCCAGCAGGTCGGCCCGGGAGCGGATCCCCAGCAGGGTGTGGAGGAGGCCGCTGTCCCTGAGGTAGACCTTGGGGGCCTTCACCTGTCGCTTGCCGAGGTTCTCGAACCAAGGCGGGAGCTGGCGGACCACCAGGGCCCCGGTGAGGAGGTCGAGGTAGCGCCGAGCGGTGGGCTCCGAGGTGCCCAGGGACCTGGCCAGCTCGCTCGCCTTCCAGATCTGGCCGTGGAGGTGGGCGACCATGGTCCAGAAGCGACGGAGGGTCGCCGCCGGAGTGGTGATCCCGAGCTGGGGGATGTCCCGCTCGAGGAAGGTGCGCACGAAATCGTTGCGCCACGCGAAGCTCTCGGAGTCGCTCCCGGCCAGGAAGGAACGGGGGAAGCCGCCCCGCTCCCAGAGGCGCTCGGCATCGTAGGTCGGCACCTCCCCGAGATCGAATCCGGCCATGTCCACGAACGCCACCCGCCCGGCGAGACTCTCGGAGGCGCCCCGGATCAGGTGCGGGGAGGCGCTCCCGAGGAGCAGGAAGCGGGCGTCGGTCACGGGGCGATCGGCCAGGACCCGGAGGATCGGGAAGAGCTCCGGTGCCCGCTGCACCTCATCGAGCACGACCAGCCCGCGGAGCGGGTCCAGGGCCAGGCGGGGTTCGGCGAGTCGGGCCGCGTCGGTGGGATCCTCGAGGTCGAGAAAGTGGCAGGACGGACCTGTGGCCAGGAGGCGGGCCAGCGTCGTCTTGCCGGCCTGGCGAGGGCCCAGCAGGGCGACGATCGGGCTGCGCGCCAGGGCCTCGCGGACACGTTGGACCAGGGCGTCCCGGACGATCATGACTCAAGCATAATGCTGGAAAATCTAAACGCAAAGTTTAGAATTGCGAGAAAAGTCCCTAC
Organism: uncultured bacterium; assembly: GCA_964403795.1. Classification (GTDB taxonomy): domain Bacteria; phylum Muiribacteriota; class UBA6191; order CAZXTJ01; family CAYOHP01; genus CAYOHP01. The sequence goes on from CAYOHP010000081.1 coordinate 1,651, forward strand.
TCCTTGGAGCCGGCTTGCTCCAGTTGCTGCGAGAGCTGCTTCAGGTCCTCGGGGCGGGTGGCGGCCAGCCAGTCCGAGAGATCCGCCAGGTGCCGGCGCAGGCTGGTGGCGTCGCCGGTGCTGGCGGCGTGGACCGCCAGGCGGAACCGGGCTTCCTTGACCCTCAGGTCGATCCAGGGTGCAGCGGCCTGGGAGGCCTGGCTCGCCCCGGGTTCGGCGACCCTTGTCGCCAGCACCCGTTCCTCGGGAGCGAGATCCGGGGCCTTGGGGTCGGGGCGGAGCAGGACCCGTTCGAAGCGCCGCAGGTGGAGCGCGACCAGGTCGTAGACTCGGCTCCCCGGGACCGGAGGCCCGAGGAGCCAACCCGGGGGATAGGTCCCGAGATGGCTCGGGTGGTACGGGCCGCCGAAGGCGCGCAGGGCATGGAGGCCCATCACCGCTGCCTCCTCGGCGGTCGCCGGCTCCTCGGCCAGCGAGCGGCCCAGGGCGTAGAGCATGGCGGCCAGGTGCTGTTGCCCTTCCCGGAGCCAGCCCGAGTAGGCGATGCGGCCGTCGGCCTGGCGGAAGTACCAGCGCACCGCGTAGGCGAGGTCCGGCGCGTTCACCGGGTAGAGCCAGCGCCAGCGCCGGATCTCGTCGGGCAGGCCCTTGGATTCGGCGTAGGCGTAGGAGTCCCGGGCCGAGACCTCGGCGAGGCGCCCCATCCGGGAGAGGAAGGTCCCGAACCATCCCTTGGTCGCCGCGGGGGCACGGCTGCCTGGGAGGACCTTCGGATAGAAGACGCGCACCCGCTCGGTCGTCGCTTCGGCGGCGGTCGCGGGTCGGACCTCCAGGTAGGGGAAGAAGGGCGAGGGTAGTCCCTGGGTGGCGTACCACTCGCCGGCGCGTTCCAATTCGCTGCGCACTGGCTCGGGGAGCGTCTCCGGTCTGCCGCCCCCGGCGATCCACTCGAGGAACCGCCGGGCCCGCGGCAGCTCCTCCCAGCGGGCCCGCCCCAGGATCGGGTCGGGATCGACGACCTGGGGAGCCCGGATCCGCCCGTCGCCACGCTCGAAGCGCAGGGTGCGTCCCTGGGCATCGGTGAGCTCTTCCCGCACCCGGTCGGGGTAGTCGGGCTCGAAGGGGGAGTCGGGGGCCGGATCCGGGGTGGGCGCCTCGGCGGGGGATCCGGGTCCGTTCCCGGACGAGAAGAGCCGCGGCAGGAAGGCGGCCGCCGCAGCCCCGAGCAGCAGGCCGAGGGTGAGGCCGGACCTGGCTCCCGGGTGCCATCCCCGGGGGGCCTCGGCCCGGGCACCTTCGGCCGGCCGGGGAACCGGGGTCGGGACCTTCCCTGGCGCGGGTGTGGGAGCGGGCACCGGAACGGGAGCCTGGGCCGGGGGCACCACGGTCGCGTCGTCATGACGCGCCGCCATGACGCGGCCGGACCCCCCGGCCTCCGCCTCCCAGGCATCGAGCAGGGTCAGGGCCTCCCGTGCATCCCGCGGGCGGGCGGCGGGGGACTTGGCGAGCATGGCCTCGACCAGGCGGGCCAGGCCGTAGGGAACCGTCGGATCGAGCCTGTCGAGGCGGGGCGGGACCATGGACTCGTGACGGGCCAGGCACTCGGCGAGGTCGCGCCCCTTGAAGGGGTGCTCGCCGCCGACGAGTTCATGGGCCACCACCCCCAGGGCATAGAGGTCGTGGTGGGGCTCGGCGTCGGCCCCCCGGAAACGATCGGGCGCCAGGTACCCGGGGCTCCCGGTCACCATGCCGGTCCGGGTCACGGTGTCCCCGGCGGCCTGGGCCCGGGCCAGTCCGAAGTCGAGGATCCGGACTCCGCCGTCGTCCGCCCGGAGCAGGTTGGCGGGCTTCACGTCGCGGTGGACGATGCCCTGACCATGGGCCTCGGCCAGACCCTCCAGTGCCTGCCTCACCATGACGCGTACTTCCTCGGGGGGAAGGCGGCCACCCCGCGCCCTCGCCAGGTCGGAGAGCGCCTGGCCGCCTTCGTCCGGATACACCAGGAAGGCTGCCTCCGGATCGAGGCCATGGTCGAGGACCCTCACCACGTAGGGGCTCTTCATGGCGGCGAGCAGGGAGGCCTCCCGCTCGAAGCGGACCCGTTCGGCAGCCGGGGTCTCGGGGCCGAAGCGCATGACCTTCACCACTACCGGGCGCCCCAGCCGCTCCTGGACTGCCCGGAACACCACGCCCTGGGCCCCGTAGCCGAGCATCGCCACCGGGCGGTAGCCGGCCGGGGCCCGGAGGCCCATGAGGTAGAGGGTGCGCTCGACGCCTTCGGGAGAGGTCTCGGGTCCGTCCTTCTCGGGTCGAGGTCGCGCCGCCGCGGGGTTCCGCCTCGGACCCCCATCGCCGTCGTCCCCCGGGGACCCCATCGGGCCAGCCTCCTCGGGGGACAGCGTATCCCTTCCCCTACATCCCGAGGATCCCCGGCGCATGCGCCCGGGGCAGCGGGTTCGGGCCCGGCACCGTCGGGATCGGGCCGGGCTGTGCGGCGGGCGGCCGGACGGCGATCGTCCCGCCAGGGTCGGGCCGGGGCGGACGTCCCGGTCGGTTCCCGCCGAAGATCGTTTCGTGGATCTGCCCCTTGAAGGCTAGCCAGTGGGAGGGAGCCGACCAGAAGCGGAGCTGTCCGTCCCGGAGCGCCAGGACCCGGGGGCAGTGGTAGGGGAGCGAGAAGCCCGGATCCGCGACCCCTCGACCGACCTTCTCGTGGGCCCGGCGCACGTAGGCCATCTTGCCTCCATGGCCATGGACGAAGTTGAAGCGGACGTGGGGGAAGCGGGTGGCCGCCCGGATGTAGCCCCGGGTCTGCATGGCGACGGGCCGACAGAGCGCGTCATGGTCGCTCATGGTCCGGAGGTTGCGGTCGACGAAGGCTCGCACCGAGGCGTTCCGGTCGTAGTGGGTATCCACCGCATTCAGGAACGAATTCAGCGGCAGGCTCCCGCCGGACATGCCTCCCAGGTGGCAGACCAGGTCCGGGTTCCCGGTGGCCCTGAGCAGGAAGGCGAAGAGGGCGAGGATCGTGCCCCCGTTGCTTCCCTGGTAGGAGAAGCCCGACCACTGGCTGGTGCGCGAGCGAGGGAAGGCGAAGATCATGCCCTGGCCGGGTCCCAGGCTGGCCTCCAGCCGACGGCGGTCCTCGGTCGGCGAGGTCGGGGTCCCGAGCACGCTCCGCAGGTAATCCGCGGGGCCGTCGCCGTGGAGCAGGACCACCCCGTGGGTGAGCCGGGCCGGGTTCCCGACGATGCCGATCTGGATCCGGGCGAGGCCGGCGGAAGGGGCGACGCCCGGCAAGGTGCGCGGATCGACGAAGTCTCCGTCGCGGTAGGGAAAGGCTGCGGGCTGGGCGACCGCTGCGCCGGGAAGGACGACTGCCAGCACGAGAGCCGCGACCAGACTCCGGCGACTGAACGCGGCGGCGACCATGGGACCCCTCCTCGACCTCGGGTTGCCGGGAGCAAGACCCGGTCCAGATGAGGGAGAGCGGCGGAGGACAGAGGAAGACCCCGGGGAAGCGTCGGTCGGGTGTGGGCTCGCTCCAGCTCATGGAAAGTACTGGGCGGGTCCCCGGGTCCCGGCGACCTGCATCGGACGGGGGGGATGGATCTCCGGTACCGTCGCGCACCATGGAGCCCGTGACGTGACCCCCGTTCCCGAGTCGCTGCGCTGGATGCGGGGAGACCCCGAGGCGGCCGCCTGGCTGGCCTCGGTGCCGGATCGCCTGGCGCGGTGCGCGGCCCACTGGCACCTGACGCTCGGGCCGGCCTTCCCGTCGTCCCATGTCTCCTGGACCTGCGCCGCGGTGCGGGCCGATGGGGAGGAGCTCGTCCTCAAGCTCCAGTTCCCCCACGACGAGTGCGTCCACGAGGCCGAGGCCCTGCGTCGCTGGGACGGTCGCGGTGCGGTCCGGCTGGTGGCGCACGCGCCCGAGGACCATGCCCTGCTGCTGGAGCGCTGCCTCCCCGGGGGGCACCTCTCGGGTCGACCGCGGGACGAGGCGCTCTCGGTGCTCGGCGACCTCCTCCCGCAGCTCTGGGTGCCGGCCGACCGTCCGTTCACGACCCTGGCCGAGGAGGCCGCCGGCTGGGCCGAGGAGATCCCGCGGGCCTACGCCCGGGCAGGCCGGCCCTTCGAGCCGCGTCTGGTCGAGCTGGCCCTCGACCTGCTCCGCACCCTCCCCCAGGACCGGACCGAGTCGGTGCTCCTCCACCAGGACCTGCACGCCGACAACGTGCTCGACGCCGGCGAAGGGCACTGGCTGGCGATCGATCCCAAGCCGCTGGTCGGCGAACGGGCCTTCGGGCTGGCGCCGATCCTCCGCTCCTACGAGCTCGGGCACTCCCGGGAGGCAGTGCTCCGACGGCTCTCGCTCCTCACCGAGCGTCTCGGCCTCGACCGGGAGCGGGTCCGGGGCTGGGCGATCGCCCAGACCATCGCCTGGTGCTTCGCGGGCGATCGGGCCATCCCCCAGCACGTCGAGTCGGCGCGCTGGCTGGCCGAGGCGTAGTCGGACAGGAGCCGGGGCCGACGCCGCCCCCGGGCAGGGAGGTGCCGTCGAGGCACCCCTCCCGGGAGCGACCCGGGCGCCGTCGTCAATGGCTCGGGGTCCAACGGCGTTCCTGGGTCGCGGGGTCGATCCGGAAGCTCCGGCCGAAGAAGCCGTAGGTCCCCGGCGCACCGACGTCCACGCCGCAGACGCGCAGGATCCGGAGCTCGATGGTGTGCTCGAACCGAGGCAGGACGAACTCCCGGACGAAGGTGCCGTCCGCCTCCACGCGTGCCCCCAGGATGCCGGCATCGAAGGCCACCCCCGAAGGGTCGTCGGCTGGGCGTACCTGGATCGAGAGGTTCTCCTCGGGAGACCGGGGAGGAGGCGGGAATGCGGCGGAGGTCGGTTCCGTCCGTCTGCCCCGGAACCGGTAGCGGACGCCCGGGATCGGCTCGCCTCCGGTCTCGGAAGCGAGGAACTCCTCGGAGACGGCGACCAGCTCGTCGATCTCGAGGTCCGACCCCCGGGAGCCGAGCGCTCGCATGGCGGTGACGAGACCCTTCGGCCTCAGGTGGACGAGCCACTCGTCCTCGATCGGCGTCGAGGCCGGCTCGACGGCCGGGACGAGCTCCCCCAGGTCGGAGAGTTCGTTCCAGGCGATTCCGGGGTACCCGGCGTCCCATCCTCCCGGGAGTCGATCGAGGGCGCGGCCCAGGAAGAAGCCGATGCCGACGAGGAGGAGGACCCTGACCTCGTAGAAGGACTGGTTCAGGACGAAGCGGTACATCTCGGCCTCCGGAGGCTGGGGGTGGCAGGTGCTGGGGAGAGACCTGGTCGAATCGATCCGGCTTGACCAAAGCAAGACATGGGCCAGGACTCCCTAGGTCGGAGGCCGGCTCCTGGAGTGGAGTCACTCCGCTCTCCGGTCCCGGTGACCCGGTCGGCCCGGTCACGGTGACAGCGCGTGTGGGTGGTCCCGGCGGCGCCCGGCCCGCGAGCCTCCCGCTCGGCACCGGACGGAGGCGCGGTTATCTTCAGAGGAGAGAGGCGATGCCCTTCATGCACGCAGGAGAGCCGGCAGAGCGGAAGCTCGGGTACCAGGACTACCTGGCGTTCCCCGACGACGGGATGCGCCACGAGATCCTCGACGGGGTCCACTACGTGAGCCCCACGCCGCAGGATCCGCATCAGGCGACGTCCTTCAATCTGACGTTGGTGCTCGGGAACTTCCTGAAGGCGGCCCGGCTCGGGATCCTCCGGGTGGCTCCCTCCGAAGTGAAGCTCGGGGAGCACGACATCTGCGAGCCCGACCTCTACCTGGTGCTGGCGGAGCATCTGGGGGGATTCCGGCGACGTGGGTTCCACGCCCCGCCCGATCTGATGATCGAGATCCTGTCGCCCAGCAATCCCCGCTACGACCTGGTGACCAAGCTCGGGCGCTACCAGGTCCACGGCGTCCGGGAGTACTGGATCGTGGACCCCGAGCGTCTCCGGGTCGAGGTCTACCGGCGCGAGGCGACCGACCCGGGACGCTTCGGTCGGCCCCTGGTGCTCGGCCCCGACCTCTGCGACTGCTTGGAGACCCCGCTCCTCCCGGGCTTCTCGACGACCTTGGCCGAGGTCTTCGATCCCGGCCTGACGCCTCCCTATCCGGAGGACGAGGACCACTCCGGCGAGTAGGGCAGGGGTATCCACACAAGCCGGGCCCTCCGGTCAGGAGAGCAGGAGGCCGAGCGGTATGGCCCAGATCCGGTCGCCCAGGGGGACGACCTGCTCTCCCTGGTAGGCGAGCACCGCGGTCCGGCAGGCGGGGGTCGCCGCCAGGAAGGCCTGGATCCCCTTGAGGTCCGAGCGTTCCACCCTGGAGGCGGCCTTCACCTCGATGGCGGTCACGGTCCTCCCGTCCTCGATCACGAAGTCCACTTCGTGTCGCCCTTGCACGTGCCAGTAGTGGACGGTGGCACGGGGGCGCCAGGCCTGGAGGAGTGCCTGGAGGTTCTGGAGGACATGGGTCTCGAGCATCGCTCCCCGGAGCGGCTCGTCGATTCCCGGCGCGAGCGAACCGATCCCGGCGACCGAACCGGCGAGACCCGAGTCGCTCCAGTAGAGCTTGGGGGACTTCACCAGGCGACTCGCCCGGTTCCCCAGGTAGGGCGAGAGGGGAGAGACCAGGAACGAGGTCTCCAGGAGATCGAGGTAGCGCCGGGTCGTCTGGGCCTTGAGGTGGGCGTCCCTACCCAACTCCGAGACGTTCAGGAGGGATCCCGAGCGAAGTGCCGAGAGGCGCATGAGCCGGCGCACCGCGATCAGGTCCGGGATCGCGGAGAGCTCCCTCAGGTCCCGTTCGAGGTAGGTCTGCTGGTAACCCGTGAACCAGACCTCCGGATCCTGGACCTTGCCCAGCGCGACGCTCGGGAAGCCGCCTGCTCGGACTCGCTCCCAGGCCAGGGATCGCGCCGCTCCGGGGGGAGGATCGGGTGGTGATCCGGCTTCGAGGAAGTCGACCAGCCAGGGGCGCCGGGCCGGGGTGGGCCTGCGTCGCGAGGGGCGTTTGCCGGAGGTCTCCGGGATCGCTTCCGCCGCATCCGCTGCCATGAGTTCGTGATGGGTGAGCGGGAAGAGCTGCAGGTAGACCGCTCGACCGGCGAGACTCTCGGTGACCCCCCGGAGCAGGGCGAGGTCCGCCGACCCCGAGAGCAGGTACCGGCCCGGTGTCCGGTCCCGGTCGACGCGTTTCTTGAGGGCAACCAGCAGCTCGGGGGCCCGCTGCACTTCGTCCAGGGTCAGCGGGGCATCGCCGCTGAGGAGCGAGTCGGGATCGAGCTTGGCAGCTTCCAGGACCCCGAAGTCGTCGAGGGTCAGGTAGCGCCGGTCCCGGAACCTCGGGTCCTCCCGGAGGAGGGTGCTCTTCCCCGCCTGGCGCATGCCCGAGAGGACGACTACAGGCATCGAGTCGAGGCACTGGGCGAGCCGGGCACCGGCCATCCGGGGGAGGTAAGTTGGGGTCGGTGTGTCTGTCACATTTGATGATTGTACTATGTCAATAAGACAAGTACTGAGACGAAGATACGACGACAAGACCGAGGCAGATCTCGCCGGGAGCCGACCCATGCTCTTCGATCCCGGCCTGACACCTCCGTATCCGGACGACGACCAGGTCGGCGGGTAGGTCCGCGACGAGGCGTCGTCCGGGGGCAACCGGGGACTTGCCCCTCCATGGGTTCGCCCGGGCGATGTGGTTCTTCATTGTGGGAGCTGGTTCCGACCCTTCCGGGGTGTCCGGTATGTGGTAGGATGTTCACTATGAGCCTTTCCTCCGATCACCACTCGTCCCGGTTCCCGGCCCGCCTCGACCGTCCTCTCTCCTCGCTCCCCGATGCGGAGCTCAGGTCCCTCTCGAAGCGCCTCGGCCGCTCGGTGCGCGTCGTCGAGCGTCGTTTCCTGGCGACGCTGCCCGAGATCGCTCGACGTGGGCTCTTCGCTCCCAGGTTCCCGAGTATCCATGCCTATGCCCGAAGGGTCGGGGGGAGGTCCCGGGAGGCTGTGGACCGGGTGCTGGCCCTCGATCGGCGCTTGGCACCCTTCCCGGCGGTGCACCGGCTGCTCGAGTCGGGAGAGGTCGGTTGGTCGCTCCTCGCCAGGGTCCCGGTCAAGGAGTTGGAGGCCGACGCCGAGGGCTGGGCACGCCTGCTCCGCACCTGCTCCAAGGCCGAGATCGATACCATGCTCCGGGCCCGCCGAGGCGAGGGCGAGGGTGGTGGCGCGGAGCAACGGGCGGACGTGGCCGGCGCGTCGAGGCCGGCGACGCCTGCCCCGGGGATCGCGACCGCGTCGGGAGCAGCCGCCGGCGCCCTTCCGGGAGGGTCGGGTGCAGGGTCTGTGCTCGCCGCGTCTGGAGCGGCCCGGACCCTTCGCTCGGGTTGCAGACGCGAGCCAGGTGGCGATCTCTCCCCGGGCGCGGATGGCGGTGGCCTCGCGGCGGGTCCCGGCGGGCTCGACCTTCGGGTGACCCTCGACCCGGTCCGGGAGGCGCGCCTTCGGACCCTGGTTCGCGAGAGGGAGCGAGAGCTGGGCCGTCCGCTTTCGCTGACCGCCTTCTTCCTCGAGCTGCTCGACGAGGCGTGGGCGGAACCTGGGATCGACGGAGTGCGGGAACCCGACGCCGCCACCCTGGAGGCGATGCGGGCCCGCGCCGTCGAAAGCGCGACCCGGTCCCGAGGCAAGGAGGCACCTCCCCGGGTGGTTCGCTATGTCAGGGTCCGGGCCCTGGGACGCTGCGAGGCGGCCGGCTGCACTCGCCCCGGCGATCACCTTCATCACGAGGCGGGTCGCCGGGTCCCGGTGCCGCACCATCCCGATCGGACTTGGCTTCTCTGCATCGCCCACCACGGTCTTCGGCACCTGGGGCGGATCGCGAACCCGGAGGATCCGCCGCCGGGCTGGCGAGTCAGCCCCGCCGGGGCTGCGAGCCGTTCCCGCGGGAACGACCTCGGATATCAGGTTCGACGCCATGCGGCGCGTCGACGGGACTCCTGGCCCGGATCCACGGAACTCGTGGAACCGGCCGTGCTCGCGCTGCCGAACGGGCGACCTGGCACCGACGTCCAGCCCGCCCCGTAGCCCACGACGACCGGCATCGAGTCGAGGCAGAGGGTAGGGAGACGGACGCCGGCCATCCTGGAGAGGTAGGGGGCGGCTTCCTCCAGCCTCGACGATGGAAACACGTGGGCGTTGCCGGGTAGGCCGGGGGATCCGACCCCCGCGTCAGGGCGTTCCGCTCGGGTCGGGCGGTACCGCTGGGGGAAACCAGGCTCGTAGGGTGGTGGCGAGCGCCCGGAAGGCAGGATCGACGCAGCCCTTGACGCTCGCCTGGGCGATCACCTCTCCGTGGATCGAGGATGACCAGCGTTTGCCGGTGTGGTCCAGGGTGACCTCGAGAGCACGCTTGGGGTCCGGAGGCTTGGGAGCGCCTTGCGGCCAGAGACCCTTTTGCTCCAGCCAGGCGACCGGTGGGACGGTGTCGCACCATCGAATCACCTGGCCGAGCACCGGGGAGGGGGACCAGATCCAGTTCTCGATCTCCGGGTCGATCACGATGGCGCGGGCCCTTGCAGCGCCCCAAGCGGTGGCATCCAGGTCCGCCTGGAGGCGGGTCCGGATGGCCGCCGCGCCCGGAGAGCCATCCCAGTCCGCGTCGAGCAGGATCAGTGCGTGCCGGTGGCGATTCGGAGACGTGAGGTCGGCGAGGAAAGCGGCGCCCCTCGAGTAGACCCCTGGGTCCCGCTGGGGGTGGACCCAGAGGTCCGCTTGGGGGGCGAAGGCGAAGGGACCGCAGCCGAGCCGGGCTTGCGCACCCCCCCGTCCGAAGAACTCGCGGAAGACGACCTCGTACGTCTTGTCGGGAACCAGCACGGCGAGATCGCTCACGAGAGGACGCCGGCCGCGAACAGGTCCCCGAGAGGCGTCGTGCCCTTCCATTCGGCGAGGCGCGGATGGTGGCGCCCAGAAACGATGTCGGTCGCTCCCTCGGACGTCTTGGCGAAGCAGAGGCAGCGTTCCGGAGGGACCAGGCCGACGACGACCGGGGAGTGGGTGGCACAGAGGATCTGGCGCCGGGGCGTACGGGAGAGGGCTTCGAGAACCGTCTCGACCGCCCGCGGATGGATTCCGTTCTCGGGCTCTTCGATCAGGATCACCTGATCCGGCCACTCGGCATAGGCGAGGAGGGTCAGAGCCAGCATGCGGAGCGTTCCGTCGGACGCGGTCCACGAGGGTGCCTCGAGTCCCGAGTCGTATCCGAGGATGAAGTACCGCTTGCGGTCTTCGGGGCGATCGACGGTCCGGACGGAACGCAGGTCCGGAAGCGCGGTGCGGACGTGGGCGATCCAGTCCTGCAGGCGATCCGGGTCCTTGGTCTCCAGCTCGTGGATCACCCAGGCCAGGTTCGAGCCGTCCGGGAGGTAAGCGGTCGGGAGTCCCGGGGGGCAAGGAAGGCGCATGCTCTCGGCGTGCAGGTTGAGCGGCTGCACACCTTCGAGGAGCATCGCCTTGAACCAGGTGGCGACCGGGAACTTCTCCTCGTCGGCCGGGAGGTTGGCGAGCGCGGAGCGGGCTGGTCCCAGCCGGAAGAGGTTGTTCCAGTTCGAGGTCTCCGACTGGAAGTAGTCGTTCCCGGAATCCGCGACCTTCTTCACGACCTTACGCCATCCCTCGGGGGACTTGGTCCCGGGAGCCCGCACGATGGAGTCCTGGGGCGGCTCGACGAAGGGAAATCGCCCCTGGCGTCCGCTCGGCGTCGATTGCATCAGGGAGGGGAGGAGCCAGAAGGTCTCGCTCTGGATCCGGATCTCCGGCGAGAGCTGCAAGACCAGCTCGTAGCGGCAGGCATGGAAGGCGGTGCCGTTCCCGGCGATCCGGCCAGTAGGAATTCGGGCCTCGATGGCGATCTCGATGGTGGACTCGCGGCGCATCCACCCTAGATCCAAAGGATCGACGGCCCGAGGCTGGATCCGGGCCCGTTCGTCCCCGAGGACGGCGGCCCGGGGACCGGCCTGCAGGATGTCGCGCACCAGGAGAAGGGCATCGAAGAGCGTGCTCTTGCCCGACCCGTTGGGTCCTACGAGCACCTGGAAACCCTCGAGGTCCACGCTGACGTAGCGGAGTGCCCGGAGGCCTCGAACCTCGATCCGAGAGATCACCGCCGCTTCCCCTCGTTCCTGCTCGTGCCGAGTATAGGGGAGCGGTGGGCGGAGTCACGAGAGCCGCGGTCCGGGTGGGTCGACGGGACTCGGCTCGGAGTCGCCGACCGGGGAATCCGGGCGGAGGGTGCGCGGATGGCCCGAGGCGTCATGGCGGTACCAGCTCGCCGCGGAAAGCGGCGGCGAGGGCGGAGCGTTCGAGAGTCGCTCCTCGATTGGACAGAGAGGTGGTCTCCACTGAGCGGGCATGCAGGTTATTCAGGCCGGCAGCAAGGCGTCGATGGAGTTCAATCTGTTCGTCAAGAGGGGGGACGGGGATGTGGAGCGCTCGGAGTTTGCTTGAGTTGATGTTCGCCTGTCCGACCTGCTGCGTCACGACCTGCTTCACCCAGGCTCGACCGAAGGGGCTGCTTATCCAAGCGACCACTACTTCGGGAACGATGGGGGGGACGAGGCGGAGGCGGAGCAGATAGGACGCAAAGGAGCAGGGGGAGAGCTCCGATCGAAACACTGCGGTCTTTCCCACGAGCTCAACGCTGTTGGTTCTGTTGAACAGGATGTCGCCATCTGTGAGCAGTGTCTCTGGCAGATCGGGATGGTCGGTGGGTAGGTACTTCAGCGAGCCTGTATCAAGTCGGCTGACCGTGATGTTGTTCATTCGTAGGACGGGGACTCCCACCGGAGCTTCACTGCACCTCCCGGATGTGCCGTAGTCGCACCGCCAGGCAATCTGGTCAACCGATGCCCAGGTCCAGGTATCGGGGAGGTCCGGGAGGTCGGTGGTGTCGACGGGGGGGGGCTCGATGTACTTGGATTTCCAGCGGTCGTCCTTGGGGGGCTTGCCGCGGGCGGTGAGCTTGGCGAGTTCGGCTTCTTCCCAGCGGCGGCGGCGTTCGGCGCGGATGCGCTGGAGGAGGACGCTGGCGGGTTCGACGTCGGGGTGGGCCCGGCGCCAGTCCTCGGTCAGGCGGCCGGAGCAGGCGGCGGCGAGCAGCGACTGGCGGTAGCGGTCGAGCAGCGCCGGCACCCGGTCCAGCGCCTCCCGGGCCCGCTTGGTCCGGGCGAAGATCGCATCCAGCTTGGCGACGATCCGGCGCTGCACGGGGGGCGGGGGTAGCGGGATCGGAAGACCCGAAAGCCTGGACAAGCTGATCGATGCAAGATTGGTCGTTTGCTTTCCATTCCCGAGGAAGTAGTGGCGCCCCATGGTGTTTGCATACCACGAGGCGAGACGGGGGTCGATGGAGTCAGCGTTGCGGAGGCGAGCGCGGAAGATGTGATTCTGGAAGATGCACTCTGCGAGCTGCCCCTCCCAGATCCATCCGCGCCCGAGCTTGTCGCGATCACCGCCTTCGGTGAAGAGAATGTCGCCGGGCCGGAGGAGGAGACTTTCGATTCGATCCCTTGGGGCACGGATCGTTACGACATCATCGAGTCTAAGGTGGCCCATCTGGACATTCGCAACGCGCAGGTAGGGAACGACTCGATTGCCAGGCTGAGACTCGCGGTTGGCGTCCTTGGTGATTCCACCCTTGATCTCGCATAGCTCGTCCAGCCTCACCCACCTCCACCCCTCGGGCAGGGGCTCGCCCTCCGGCGCCTCGGGCTCGGCCTCGGGGGCGCGCTTCCCGGCCTTCCCCTTGCGGCTCATTCCTCGACCTCCAGGCGCGCCAGGAAGGCACGGGGCGTCATGATCTCCACTTCCTCGTAGTTCCCCAGGCGGAGCAGGTCGTCATCCCCGGTCACCAGGAAACCCGCTCGGCCTTCGACGGCGGCTACCAGCAGCATCCGATCGTCGGGATCCCGGATCTCCACGTCGAGGTCGAGCGTCCCTTCGACCAGCTCCGCTTGGATTTCGAGCTCGATGATCCTCGCCTCGATCGCCTCCCGCGAGAGCTGGAGATACCTCAGCACCTTCGGTCTCCCGATGACGCGTCGCAGCTCGCCGAGAATGGCCGGCGACAGAACCAGGGTGTAGGCACCCTCGAAACTCAGGGCTACCAGCCGCCCCGGAGGTCGATCATGGTGGAGAAAGGCGCTGACCAGTACATTGGTATCGAGGACGGCACGCACCGGCAAGGCCTACTTCCGTCGTCGCTTCGTCTTCTTGGCCCGGTCCCGTGCCAGTTCGGCCCGCGCCTCGCGCTGGGCTTCCAATGCGATGGCCATCACTTCATCCTCGGACAGGTCCTTGGCTGGCCCCTCCGTGGGCTGGCTCCAGAACTCCGCGGCGCTCTCTCGCGCCGCCCGTCGCATCTGCTCCAGCCGCTCGATCGGCACCAATGCCGCCAGCGGCTTGCCCCGACGCTCGATGATGAACTCGTCGTGCCGGAGCGCGACCCGGTTCAGCATGTCCCCGATTCGGGCCCGGACTTCCATGGTGGTCACTCGCTGGGCGGCCATCGTGCCTCCTCTAGCAACTATCATAGTTGATAGACTTCGCGGCGCCTACGACTTCACCCCTCCCCGCCGCTCCCCAGCTCGGCCTGCAACGCCTCCATCTCGGCCAGCGCCGCCTTGAGCTGGGCCACGATCTCGGCGGCGATCTCGGCCGGGGGGGGGAGGTCGTCGGCCGAGGCCAGCGACTCGTCCCGGAGCCAGGTCACGTCGAGGTTGTCGTTGCGCCTCGCGATCTCCTCACGGGAGAAGCAGCGCCACCGGGCTTCGGCCCCCTGGTCGACCCGCGGCTCGGCCCGGTAGGCGGCCTCGAACTCCGCGAAGTGCTCCCGGGTGAGCGGCGTCCGCTTGCCGAAGCTCGGCATGTTGGTGCGCAGGTCGTGGAACCAGACCTCACCGGTGTTCCCCCGGTCGGACTTGCCCCGGGTGAAGAAGAGCACGTTGGTCTTCACGCCCTGGGCGTAGAAGATGCCGGTGGGCAAGCGCAGCACCGTGTGCAGCCGGCACTTGTCCATGAGGTCGCGGCGGATCTCGGTGCCCCGCCCTTCCTCGAAGAGGACGTTGTCGGGCACCACGATCCCCGCCCGGCCTCCGGGCTTCAGGCCCCGGTACACGTGCTGCAGGAACGCCAGCTGCTTGTTCGAGGTGGGGAAGGTGAAGTCGTCCCGGGCCGGCTGGCCGCCTCCCGTCTTGGTGCCGAAGGGCGGGTTGGTGAGGATCACGTCGGCGGGCTCCAGGGCCTTGCCGGCCGGGCTCAGGGTGTCGCCCAGCCCGAGCGGCCCTTCGATGCCGTGGAGCATCAGGTTCATCAGCGCCAGGCGATGGGTGTCGGGCACCAGCTCCATCCCCTGGAAGGCCCGGGCGATCTGGAAATCCTGGTCGGCCTTGGAGAGGCGGTAGAGGTTGTCGGTGGCCGCCTTGACGTGGCGGTCGGCGGCGATCAGGAAGCCGCCGGTGCCGGCGGCGGGGTCCTGCACCACCTCCCCGGCCCGGGGATCGACGAGCGCCACCATGGAGTCGATCAGCGGCCTCGGGGTGAAGTACTGCCCGGCCCCCGACTTCTTCTCGGAGGCGTTCTTCTCGAGCAGCCCCTCGTAGAGGTCGCCCAATCCCTCGGTGCGGGCGTCGTACCAGTCGAGCTTCTCGAGGTCGTCGACCAGCTTCTTCAGGTTGACCGGCTGGCGGAGCGAGGTCTTGGCGTCGACGAAGATGGCCTGGACCCGGGGCGATCCCTGGCGCCCGAGGTGCAGCAGGAGCTGGCGGTAGAAGTCGAGGAGCTCGATCCCGTCGCGGGCGAGGAGGTCGCCCCAGCGGTAACCCTGCGGCAGCTCGCGGGCTTCGCCCCCGGTCTCCTGGAGCATCTTCAGGAAGAGCAGGTAGGTCAGCTCGGTCACGTACTCCTGGTAGGTGATCCCGTCGTCGCGGAGCGTGTGGCAGAAGCCCCAGAGCTTCTGGACGATGTCCTGGGTGGTCACGCGGCTTCGTCCTTCCAGATCTCGTCGACCAGTTCGTCGAGGAGGAGCGTCAGCTTCCCGTCGAAGGCCTTGTCGAGGCGACGGTACCCGCCGTCCCGGGCGAAGGCGCCCTGGTCGAAGTCGGCGCGGTCGGCGACCCGTTCCTTCTTCAGGTGGTCGGCGAGGCGGCGCAGCCAGGCCCGCTGCGATTCGGTCCAGGGATGCCTGGAGAGCACCCGTCGGAGCGCCCGGTCCACCCGCTCCGCGTAGGCGACCAGCGGGCTCCCCAGGGCCGACTGGCGGATGAAGCCGAGCACGGTGGCGGCGATCTCGACATGGCCGGTCTCGCGCCAGGCGGTCTCGAGGCTGCGCTCCTGGAAGCCCTGTTCGGCGAGGACCCGGTGGATCTCCTTCAGGTCCTGGCGTTTCAAGCTGCGGGGGCTGGTGACCAGGGCCTTCATGGCGGGGATCTCGTTCAGGTGGTCGCGGACGAACCCGGCGAAGGCCGAGAGGTAGTCCTCGGGGCGCTCGTGGGGTCCGTAACCGCGGGTGGCGGCGACCAGCTCGTCGGGGTGGGTCGAGAGCACCGGCCCCTTGCCCGAGGGCAGTCCCGACAGGAACTCGACCAGGCCGCCCGCGCCGGCGAGGGCGTCGGCGAGCTCGGAGGCGGGAGCGCCCTTGGCCCAGGCCAGGAACTCGTCCACGGTGCGACCGGCGAGCGACTCGAACTGCTCCCGGGCCGCGGCATCCCGGAGCCGGTTGCGGGTGCGCTGGAGGCGGGCTACCAGGCGACGGCGCACGTCCTCCTGCGGGTCCCCGGGCGGTGCCCGCCCGAGGTCGTCGACGAGTTCCGCCAAGCTGCGGGAGGACCCGGCCGCCACCGGCCGCATGGCGGTCTTGCCCTGGAAGCCCTGGAACACGTCGGCGGCGTCGTAGACCTGGAAGGCCTCCTTCCCGATCTCGTCGGCCCGGCGGGTGGCCCGTCCCAGCATCTGCTCGAAGAGGATGCGGCTCGCCACCGTGCGCAGGAACACCAGGTTCACGATCCGGGGGATGTCCACCCCGGTGGTGAGCAGGTCGACGGTGACCGCGAACTTGGGATGCTCCTCGTTGCGGAAGCGCTTGATCAGATCGTTGGGCCGGTCCGAACTCCCGGTGATCTTCACCACCAGGTCGTCGCCGGTGCCGTAGCGCTCGTGCAGCTCCTCCTTGAGGGTCTGCACCACCAGGTCGGCGTGGTCGTCGCGGGAGGCGAAGATCAGGGTCTTGCCCGGGAGGGCCGGGTCGATGTGCCGGACCAGCTCGCGGAGCACCACCCGGTTGAAGTTGGGGTTCACCACCTTGCGGTGGAATTCGGAGAGGTCGAAGTCGAGCCCCAGGTCGTCGGGGAGCTTCCAGAGGGTGCGCTGGGCCCCGGGCTCCAGGGTCTCGACGGTGGTCCCGGCCTCGAAGTGGATGCCGTCCTGCCCGAGCCGGGTGGTGATCCGCACCGGGGGGTCCTGGTCGCAGAGCCACCCGTCGGCCACCGCCTCGGGAAACGTGTACTGGAAGACCGGGTCGCCGAAGATGGCCGCGGTGTGGAGGGCCGGGGTGGCGGTGAGTCCGATCCAGGTGGCGTCGAAGCGCTCGACCACCCGACGGTAGAGCGAGAGGTACTCCTCCTCGCTCTTCCATTCGAGGTCGCCCTCGGCCTGGTCGCGGTCGAGCAGGTACCCGCGGTGGCACTCGTCCACCACCACCAGGTCGTAGGCGTCCACGGGGGGGATGTCCGCCTCGTCGCCCGGGTGGTGGATGCGGCGGAGCAGGCCCTGCACGGTGGCCAGGTGGACCCGGGTCCCGGACTCCGGCACCGCGTCGTCGAGGCCCCTGACCTCGAAGATCTCCGAGAAGGTGCGGTTCTGCTCCAGCCGCATGTGCTGGAGGGTTTCGTGGGTCTGGTCGCCCAGGGTCCGGCGATCCACCAGGAAGAGCATGCGGCGGAAACGCCGGGTCTTGAGCAGGCGGTAGGCGAGGCCGGCCAGGGTGCGGGTCTTGCCGGTACCGGTCGCCATGGCGAGGAGGATCCGGCGCTGTCCCCGGGCGAGCGCGTCCTCGGCAGCGGCCACGGCCCGCAACTGGTAGTCGCGGAGGCCGAGGTAGCCGGTGGGCTCCGAGGCCAGGGCCCGGGTGGCGGCCGCGGCATCGGCTTCCAGGAGACGGGCGATCCCCTCCGGGGTGTACCAGCCTTCGAGGGCCCGCGAGATGTTGGCGGGCTCCCGGGCGTCGAGGAACCAGATGCCGGAGTTCTGGGCGAGCTGGGGATGGAAAGGCCGGCCGTTGGTGGCGAACAGCAAGGGGAGGTGGTACTCGCCCCAGGTGGGATCGCACCCCGAGCGGAAGGTGCGGGAGTAGCGCTTGGCCTGTTCGAGGGCGGCCGGGACCTGGACGGAGCTGCGCTTGGCCTCGACCGCGGCGACCGGGCGCTCTCCCAGATAGAGGATGTAGTCGGCCGACCCGGCATCGGTCGGGACCTCGGCGATGGCCCGGTGCTTCCCCTTCTGCGGCCGGGCACCTGACGCCCAGGTCAAGGCGATGCTGTCGCACTCCCAGCCGGCGGCGCGGAGCTGCTGGTCGATCAAGCGGCGGGTGTCGGCCTCGGTGAGATCCACCTGCTCGGCGGCCTCCTCGCCGAGTTCCCGGACCAGCGAGGGCTCGAGGCGGGCCACCTCCAGGGCACGGGCGGCGTGGCGGGAGGGATCGGTGCGGGCGGCCGCCAGGTCGTCGTCGGTCGGGCCGGTCGCGGTCGGCTCCGGGGAGGGCGGATCGGGAAGACGGAAACGGGCCGACTCGCCGAGGCTGGTGCTGGCGAAACTGCGGTGGAACCAGACCGCCACCTGGTGGGCCAGGCGCAACGCGTGGGCCGCCAGCTCGGGGTCGTCGGCGTGCTGGTGGGAAGCGTCGTTGCCGATCCGGCGGAGGGCGTGGAAGAGGTCGGCGATCCGGCGGGGCAAGCCCCTCGCCCGCTCCAGGCGATCGAGGCGGACGAACTGCGAGTCCTCCGGGTCGTCGGGAACCCCGAGGTACCGGGCCGTGATGACCGCCAAGAGTTCGGTCATCTGGCGGAGCTTCAGGAGCGTGGTGTTGGGGTCGTCCCCCAGATTCCGCTCGGCCAGGGCCCCCAGGCGAGGCAGGAGCGGATCATGTTCGGCCAAGAATGCGAAATTGAGGGAAGGCGGGAGGGCCATGGAATCGCCCGGACTGTAGCCGATGGTCCCGGGATCCGGCATGGCCTCCGCCTCCATGGGATGGCCGGTCAGTTCCGGTACTGCACGGCCGGCTCCTTGGGTTTGCCGCCGGGCCGGGAGATCGCCTCCCGACCCTCGAGCACGACGAAGCGCATCTGGACGTTGTCGAACTCCAGGACCTTGAGCCAGTCCCCTTGCAGGTAGATCTCGTCCGGGTCCTCGTATTCGTAACTGATGATGAAGGAGTCGCCGCCGGTCGGGGCGGAGAAGACCCCGCCGTGGACCTTGCCGCGCTCGATCTTGTGGAGGACGAGGACGGTCTTGCCGGCCGCCGAAGTGCGGCGTCCGCCGTAGAGCACGTAGTTCAGGTTGTCGGACTTCTTGTCCCGGCCCAGGTTCTCGCCCATCCCCACGGTGCGGGCGTTCTCGTAGAGCTTGTTCTGGGCCGCCTGGGCCCGGGCCTCGGCCTCGACCTGGGCCTTCTTGTTGGCGAGGTACTCGCTGACGTTCACGCCGGCAGTCGCGGGGACGGCGAGGCAGGCGGTCAGGCAAGCGGCGAGCAGGGTGGGCTTCATCGGTCGTCCTCTCGTAGGGAGGCCCCGAACACCAGGGCCCCGTTCCGGAAATGGAAGCTGCGGCCGTCGCGGAGTTCGATGCGCTCGTCCGAGCCGTTGGCGGCAGACAGGGCCCGACGCCGCCGGGGCGGGCCGGCCATGGCGAGCAGGGCCTCGAGATCCATGCCGCGCCAGGGTCGGCCGGCCAGGAAGCGCTCGAAGCGATCCGGGTCCGGGAGCCGATCGCAGTCGGCCAGCGGGAGCGGCGTGAGCACCAGGCGACGCAATGGATCGGCGGCCGGGTCCAGCGGCAGGCGGCGACCCAGGACCCGGGCGATCAGCGAGGCGCCGATGGCGTCGCGTACCAGGGCCCTCCCGACCAGCTCGGGCGCACCGTCCGGCGGTACCAGGTAGACCGCGACCGGGGAACCGGGTCGCAGCGGGGTCCCGGACTCCCTGGTGGCGCGGAGGTCGCTGCCTTCCCTGGCGTGGACCAGGGCGGTCCCTGCGAAGGCGGACCGGCGGAGCGCGGTGCGGGTCTCGGTTGCCTGCCGTTCGATCCCGATCCGCTGGAGCAAGTGCCGCCGGAACGGCGTGTCGGCTTCCCGGGCGGACTCGAGTTCGCCCGGTGACCGGGAGCTGGCCAGTGGGCGAGGGGCGCCGCGCCGCTGCGCCTCGGCCGCCGCCAGGTCCTGCTCGGGGTAGTCGGTCCGGTAGAGAGGGCTGGTGTGGCGGTGGTAGCCGCGCCGGGCCCGGGGATCGGTGAAGTGGCCGCCCAGGGCGTCGACCGGTCCAGGGTGGGCGGGGAGGCCCGGGGCCAGGCCGGAGGCGAGTCCGAGAAGAACCGTCAGCAGTCCGAGCTTGCGAGCCGCCTCGAAGAGCCCGGAGCGGCCCTTGGCGCCGAGCTTCCGCTGGATCCGGTCCCGGTGGGTGTCCACCGTCTTCGGGGAGATGACCAGGCGCTCGCTCACCTGGCGGCTGGTGAGGCCCTTGGCGACCAGGACCAGGATCTGGCATTCGCGGTCGGTGAGGCCGTGGCGGGCCGACCCGTCTCCCGAGGCGCGCAGGCCCTCGGTGTCGGGGAGGTCGGCGAAGAAGCGGCCGTTGGCGGCCTGCCGGATGGCGTGGGCGATCTCGGCGCGCCCTGCCCGCTTGGTGAGGCACCCGGCGGCACCGCCTTCGAGGGCGAGTCCCAGAGCGAAGGCACCCTCCCCGAAGCAGAGCAACAGGGTGCGCGACCGGGGAGAGGCGATGGCCACCTGGGAGATCAGACGACGGGTCCGACCGGCGGCCTCGGCCGTGGTCCCGAGGAGGATCACGTCGGGGTGCAGCGACCGGGCCCGGGCCAGGGCCTCGGACTCGCTGTGGGCAGCACCCAGGAGCTGGATGTCGGGTTCCCGGGAGAGGAGGGCGCGCAGACCCTCGACCACCACCGGGTGTTCGTCGGCGAGGAGCACGCGCACGAAGGGCGATGCAGGCAGGGAGAGCTCCTCCCGGAGCGGGCGACCGCGGCGGCGGCCGGCGTCGGGACGAGACAATGCAGAAGGCGTGCCAACGGCCGCGGGGGCCGGCGACGGGGTGGCCGGGACGACGGGGGACTTCCTCACGGAGGTCGCCCCGTCGTCCCGTGACCCTGGAACTCTCTCGGCACGCGCCCCCGGTGGGGACGAGCATGCGGTGCGGCTCGGGCTCCCGGGGAGGTGGCAGGGAGTCCCACGGGCCTCGAAGGGGGCCTGCGTACGGGAGCCTTCCGTAGGCCGTGGAGGAGCGCGTGGGGAAACCTCTTCGGGGGTACCCCTCGACCCTGGTGCCTACTGGTAAGATGTCTTACCGAATGGCAAAGAAGGTTACTCGCGCGGTCCAGGAGACCCGAGGCTCGGGCCGAGGGACGTTGGTGGCCTGGGTGGGGCGCACCGACCTGCGGGCGGCCGCGGGCGAGGCCGAGGTCGGTCTCGGTCCGATCGCCCAGGCGATCGCGTCGCTGCGGCCGGAGCGGGTCGAACTCCTCGTCGACCTGCCGCCCCGGGAGGTCGGTGGGTTCACCCACTGGCTGGCGAGCAGGAGCCCGGCGACCATCCGCAGCCATCGCAAGCCCTTGTCGGGCCCGACCCGCTTCGACGAGATCTACCGGGCTGCCAGCGCGGTGCTCGCCGGCCTCTGGGAGGAGCGCGTGCCTCGCCCGGTCTGGCTGCACCTGAGTCCGGGGACCCCTGCCATGGCGGCCATCTGGGTGTTGCTCGGGTGCACCCGGTTCCCGGCGACCTTCATCGAGTCCTCCCGGGACCACGGCGTCCGCGAGGTCGAGATCCCCTTCGAACTCTCGGTCGAGTTCCTGCCCGGACTGCTGCAGCGCCAGGACCAGGCGCTCTCGGATCGGGTGGTCGAGTCGGCACCGCTGGCGGCCGATCTCGGCGCCGTGCTCCACCGCAGCCCGGTGATGCGCCGGGTGATCGACCGGCTGCAGAAGGCGGCCCGACGTTCGGTTCCGATCCTGTTCGAGGGGGAGACCGGGACCGGCAAGGAACTCCTGGCCAGGGCCGCCCATTCCGAGAGCCCGCGGCGCTCCGGTCCGTTCGTGGCGGTGAACTGCGGGGCGCTCGCCGAATCCGTGGTGGAGGCGGAACTCTTCGGGCACGAGGCAGGGGCCTTCACGGGAGCATCCAGGGCGCGGCCAGGGCTCTTCGAGGCGGCCGACGGCGGGACCCTGTTCCTCGACGAGGTCGGGGAGCTGGCCCTGCCGGTCCAGGTGAAGCTGCTCCGGGCCCTGCAGGACGGGGAGATCCGTCGCCTGGGGAGCGATCGTCCGCGCCGGGTCGATGTGAGGGTGCTGGCCGCGACCCACCGCTCCCTCGCCCGGGAAGTGGCCGAGGGGCGCTTCCGCGAGGACCTCTTCTACCGGCTGGCGGTGGCGGTGATCCGGGTCCCGCCGCTCCGGGACCGGGAGGGCGACCTGGGCTACCTGGTCGACTCCCTGCTCGGGTCGGTCAATGCCGAGGAAGGCCGGGATCCGTCCTTTGGACCGAGGCAGCTGTCGCCCGGAGCCCGGCAGGTGCTCCTCGACCATCGCTGGCCCGGCAACGTCCGGGAGCTCCGGAACACGCTGCGGCGGCTGGTGGTCTGGAGCGACTCGGCCACCGTGACCCGGGAGGAGGCCCGGGAGGCGCTGCTGGTGGAGCCGATCGGAGGCGCGGGGGTGGATCCCGGGCCGGCGGGACCTGGGAGAGGAGCCGGCCCACCGTCGCTCCCCGAGGGCTTCGACTTGAGGGAACACCTCGCCGGCGAGGCGCGACGTTACCTCGAGGCCGCGATGGAGCTGGCAGGAGGCCGGAAGTCGCGGGCTGCCGCCCTGCTCGGCCTGCCCAGCCACCAGACCCTCTCGAACTGGCTGGGGCGATACCTCAGGGAGCCTGGACGCACCTGACGGTCTCGCCCTCCCGGGCGAGCTGCCAAGCAGAGGCGTAGGTCCTGGGCGAGCCTACTTCCGGGCTTCGAGGTCCTCCCAGAGCTGATAGGCCTCGGCCACCTCGGTGGCGAGCCGCGCCAGCTCCTGGTGGGTCCCGGCGATCTCGGCCGGGGGGCGCTTGTAGAAGCCGGGGTCGGTGACCAGGGCGGAGAGCGTGGCCTGGGACTTCTCGAGCTCCTCGATCCGGGCCGGGAGTCCGTCGAGGGTGCGCTTCTCCTTGAAGCTGAGGCCGGTGCGGGGGCGACGGCCGGGCGGGGGCGTCGGCGAGGTCGCCGCGGCTGTGGCCGGGGCGGCGGCGGGCTTCCGCGGCGGCGGCTGCGCGAGCTCCACGGCCCGTTGGCGGACCCAGTCCGAGTAGCCGCCCACGTACTCCTTGAGCCCACCTTGCCCATCGAAGGCGAAGCAGGTGGTGACCACGTTGTCGAGGAAGGCCCGGTCGTGGCTGACCAGGATCAGGGTTCCCTGGTACTCCAGCAGGCGGTCCTCGACGACTTCCAGCGTTTCGGAGTCGAGATCGTTGGTGGGCTCGTCCATGACCAACAGGTTGGCGGGGCGGGAGAAGAGCTTGGCCAGGAGCAGGCGGTGGCGCTCGCCCCCCGAGAGGGCGCTCACCGGGGTGCGGGCCCGGGCCGGCTCGAAGAGGAAGTCCTGGAGGTAGCCGATGATGTGGCGCTTGGCCCCGTGGATCTCCACGTACTCGGCGCCGAGGGTCGCCACGTTCTCGGCCACCGTGCGCTCGTCGTCGAGGCCGGTGCGCATCTGGTCCAGGTAGGCGATCTCGAGCGCGGAGCCCAGGCGCACCCGGCCTCGGTCGGGGGCCTGGAGCCCGAGCAGGATGGAGACCAGGGTGCTCTTGCCGCAGCCGTTGGGGCCCAGGATCCCGATCCGGTCGCGGCGTCGGATCAGGGTCGAGAAGTTCTCGAACAGGGCCTTCCCGCCGAAGCCGTGCCCGATCCTCTCGACCTCGGCAACCAGCTCGCCGGAGCGGGAGGCCTCCTGGACCTCCAGAGTGACGGCCCCCTGGCGCTCCCGGCGTCGGCTGCGCTGGCGGCGCAACTCCTCGAGGGCCCGGACCCGGCCCTCGTTGCGGGCGGTGCGAGCTTTCACGCCCCGGCGGATCCAGGCCTCCTCCCGCGCCAGCACCTTGTCGAACTGGTCGTTCTGCACCTCCTCGTCGGCCAGTCGCGCCTCCACCCGGGCGAGGAAGGCGTCGTAGTCGCCGGGGTGGCTCAGCAGCCTTCCCCGGTCGAGCTCGAGGATCCGGGTGGCCACGGCCCGCAGGAAGGCCCGGTCGTGGGTGACGAAGAGGACGGTCCCGGGGAAGGCCGAGAGGTAGGACTCCAGCCACTCGATCGAAGCCACGTCGAGATGGTTGGTGGGCTCGTCGAGCAAGAGCAGGTCGGGCTCGGCGACCAGGGCCCGGGCCAGGAGCACCCGGCGCTTCTGGCCTCCCGAGAGGTCGGCGACCCGGCGATCGGGGTCGAGCGAGAGCTTGGCGAGGGCGGTCTCGACCCGCTGCTCCGCGTCCCAGCCGCCGGCCGCCTCGAGCCGGTGCTGGGCCCGTGCCAGGGCTGCCAGGGCCGCCTCGCCGGAATCGGTGCGTAGCCGCTGGACCGCCAGGTGGTAGTCGCGCAGCAGCGGGCCGATGGCGGTCAATCCCTCGGCCACCGCCTCGAACACGGTGCCCACGGGATCCCGGGGGACCTCCTGCTCGAGGCGCGCCACGGTGAGGCCCTGGGTGCGGGAGACCTCGCCGGTGTCCGGCTTCAGCTCGCCGGAGAGCACCTTCATCAGGCTCGACTTGCCCGCCCCGTTGCGGCCCACCAGGCAGACCCGTTCGCCCTTGCCGAGCTGAAGGTCGACCGAATCGAGCAGGGCGGGGCCGCCGAAGCGCAACGAGACCTGGTGGAGAGAGACGGCTGCCATGGGATATCGGCCCGGAGCCTACTGCGTGGGACCCCACCCGGTGCCGGGTCGTCCTGTCGGCGCCGGCGGTCGGAGGGTTCCCGGGGGTCGCGGTGGCCGCCTCCGCGACCCCCGGACGCGACGAAGGGCGAGCCCAGTGGAGCCCGCCCTTCGCAGGAGGTCAGGTCAGGACTGGATCACTCCTGGCGGGAGATCTCCAGGGCGGCCTTCACCATCTCCTCGAGCAGTCCGGCCTTCTCGAGCCGGGTCATGGCCACCGAGGCCTGGCCGGTCGAGTCCGCATCGGCGGCCATGAAGCGCCAGCGCTTCAGGGTCTCGCGCACGGTGCGGGCGTCGGAGTAGTCGGGGCCGGAGGGCGAGCCGGGGACCTGGGCCACGAAGAAGGTGAAGCCGGTCTTGTAGCTTCCCTCCAGGTTGCCGTGGACCGAGACGGTCCGCGAGCCCTCGTAGCGGCTGCCCTTGGGCTGGCGGCGCACCGAGTTCTGCATCAGGTACTGGGCCACGTCGCGGTTGCCGACCGGGACCTCGATGGCGAGGTACTGCTCGGACTTGGAGCCCGGCGAGAGCAGGAGTCCATACGCCATGACGGCCGGGCGGGGAGCGATCCCGAGGCCCGGGCGGGCCGGGATGATGCAGCCCGACGGATTGCCGCTGGTGGAGTGGACGAGCACGCCCTCGAGGGTCTGGGGACCCGGCTGGAGGAGCTTGATGGCATGGCTGGAGGTACCGGCGAGAAGGCCCACGGCGAGGGCCGCGAGCAGGGGACGGGTGCGAGCGAACATGGTCTGTATCCTCATTCGATTTCGATCGATCTGGCTCTTTGTGTGGTGGTCCCGGTGGCCCGGAACCGCCGCCATCTTCGCGAGGGGGCGAGAGGTGTCAAGGGGGGTCGGCGAGATCGGTGGGGGAGGGCCGGGCCGGGGACCGGACGGCTACCCGGAGGCGGGCGTCGGGGCCGGGTCGGGTTCCAGCTGGACCCAACGGGCCCGGCGGCCGCTCGCCAGGAGTCGGTTGCGGGCCCGGCTGAACTTGCCGGCGGCGGAGCCAAGGCTGGCAATCACCATGGTGTTCAGGCGGTCCAACTGCGCCGGGGTGCGGCGGCCGGTGCGCGCCAGGTCCGTAAGGGTCCGGAGCATGTACCAGTACTGGATCACCCGGTTGGCGGCGTGGCTCTCGTCGTTGACCAGCCCGTCTTCCCAGGCGTCGAGGTAGGTCGCACCCTTGCTGGCGGCGTGCTTGCGCCACTGGAGGAGGGGCTCTGCGATCCAGTGGATCCCCCCGAGCACCCCGGCCCGGAAGGGCAGGATCCAGTCCGAGCTCACCGCCGAGTGGTCGGGATCGAGGGGACCGAAGACCTCCCAGAGTTCCCGGTCCCAGGCCAGTGAGCCTCCCAGGAAGGCCGGACTCCAGCCCTTCTTGACGAGGTTGTCGAGGTCGTACTCCGGCCGCTTCCCGGGGGGGACCCAGGGACCCATGGCCTGTCCCGAGCCGTCGATGGTGTCGGCGTTGGAGCAGACCATCGAGACCTTGTGGGCATCGAAGGCGGCGACGATCTTCTCGACCCGGTGGGGGTGCGGGATGTCGTCGCCGTGGGCGATCACCATCCGGCGTCCCTGGGAACGCTCCATGACCGAATTGAAGTTCCCGATCCCCAGCCGGGAAGGGTTGCGGTGGAGGACCACCTCGTGGGGGCCCCGGTAGCCGGCCACGGTCTCCTCCACGATCGCGAAGGTGCGGTCGGGGGAAGCGTCGTCCGAGATCACGATCTCGAGCGGCCGGTAGGTCTGGGCCAGGGCGCCCCGCACGGCCGCGGCCACGAAGGCCTCCTGGCGGTAGACCACCAGTCCCAGGGAGACGAGCGGGCGGGTCATGAGCGGCCGCCGGTCGGGGCGTCGCCGGGGGTCCCGGGGACCGGGGAGGGGAGCTCGGGCACGGCGCGTACGGCCTTCCCCCAGGTGGAGAAGGCGGTGGGAGGGACGTCGGATTCGATCACGTCGGACCAGGCGATCCGCTCGTCCCGGGCGAGGGTCCGGGTGGTGCGGACGCCTTGCGAGAGGCAGATCGGGAAGCCGGTTCCGCCGGTGGTGGACCGGGATTCGATCCGGCCGTAGGCGGCGAACCCGCCCGGGCCGTCGAGGCGGGACCCGGCCGGCAGGTCCCGCTTGGCGTAGGCCACGGTCTCGGTGCGCATGCCGTAGCGGGGAGCGAGCACGGCGCGACCCGCGGCGGCGTCGAGGACGGTGCGCATGGTCTCGAGGTGCACCAGGTGGTAGGGCCGGGGGAAGACGTAGAAGGGTCCGGGGCCGAGGTCGGGCGGGAACCAGGCGAGCATCTTCTGCTGGTAGGGGTCGTCGGTCCAGCCCACCACGAAGACGCCCCCCCTGGGCTTGGCGCCCAGCACGTAGTCGACCAGCGGAGGGCGGGAGGGATCCCAGAGCGAGGCCAGGTCGAAATGGGAGAAGAGCCCGGTCACCTCGGCCATGCGGGGGCCGTGCATCCCCGGGACGGCCGGGTCGCAGCCGAGCCCGTTGGCGGTGAGCGCCATCTCGACGTTCAGCTTGGTGCCGTCGGTGTAGGAGCTGCACATCTGGGGGTCGAGGTAGCGTTTCTCGGCCTCGGGGCGGATCTTCACCGGGTCGGTGTAGGTGTCGAGGAAGCCCTTCACGTTCCCGCCCATCACGAAGCGGAGGCCGTAGGACTCGATCTCGGCGACGAGGCGGGCGATCACCGCCGGCTGGTCCCCGTCGCTCGAGGTGTAGACGACCCCGTGGCGCCGGGCCTCGTGGTGGAACCAGGGGCCGAAGGTGGCGTCGGCCTCGGCGTTCATCATGACCACGTGCTTGCCGGAGGCGAGCGCGCTCTCGATGGCCGGGGGGGCGGCGTCGAGGGCGGTCGAGCAGTCGAAGTAGACGGCCGCGCCCTCGGCGGCGGCGATCACGGAGGCGTCGTCGGTGACCGCCAGCATCCCGGCGCGGATCGCATCGCTGGCCTGGCCCGGGGAGGCCACCACCCGGTAGGGGCGGTCGTCGCCTGCCAGCGCCCGGGCCCGCTCGAGGTCGAGGTCGGCGATCGCCACGCAGCGGGCCGCCGGGGTCAGGGTCGACTGGTGGAAGACGCCGCGGCCGACCGAGCCGCAGCCGACCAGGACGAAGGGGGCGGGGGTTGGCGCCTCGGGCATGTCGGGTCGCAGCCTACCCCGGAGTCGGGTCGGGGAGGGCGGCTGCCGATCCGAACGGCGGAAGCCGGAGCGCCC
>CAYOHP010000082.1:0-29047 GCA_964403795.1 uncultured bacterium
GCGACGGGCTCCGCCTCGCTGCTCCCCCTGGCGGAGCCAGGGGCGCTCCGGCTACGCCCGTGACCCGACCTCGTCCTCGTCCTCGTCGAGGGCTCCGAGCGGGAGCACCGCCTGGGAGGGACGGGCCGCCACCGGGTAGCCGAGGTGGCGGCGGGCGCGGTCGGTGGCGATCCGGCCCCGGGGGGTGCGCAGGATCAGCCCGGCCTGGATCAGGAAGGGCTCGAGCACCGACTCGACGGTGTCCGGCTCCTCGCCGAGCGAGACCGCCAGGGTGCGGACGCCGACCGGGTGCGGGGCCTCGATCAGCACCCGGAGCAGGCGCCGGTCGAGGGCGTCGAGCCCGAGCCCGTCGATGTCGAGGAGCGAGAGCGCCTCCCGGCTGACCTCCAGGGTGATCCGGCCCGAGGCCCGCACCACCGCGTAGTCGCGCACCCGGTCGAGCAGGCGCCCGGCGGTCCGGGGCGTGCCCCGCGAGCGGCTGGCCAGCTCCCTCGCCCCCTCGAGTTCGATGGGGATGGAGAGCCGCTCGGCCCGCCATTCGACGATCTCCCGGAGCTCGTCGACCGGGTAGAGCTCGAAGGTCTGGGTGATCCCGAAGCGGTCCCGGAAGGGCTGGGAGAGGAGCCCGGACCGGGTGGTCGCACCCACCAGGGTGAAAGGCGGCACCGCGATCCGGAGGCTGGTGGCGCCCGCCCCCTTGCCGTGGGGGATGTCCATCACGAAGTCCTCCATGGCGGGATAGAGGAACTCCTCGACCAGTCGCGGCAGGCGGTGGATCTCGTCGACGAACAGGACGTCGCCCTGGCGCAGCGCAGTCAGGCGCTCGGCCACCTCGGCGATGCGGGTGATGTTGGGGGCGGTGCAGTCCACGAAGGCGCTGCCCATGGCCTCGGCGAGCAGGCGCGCCATGGTGGTCTTGCCCACCCCGGGCGGTCCGCAGAGCAGCACGTGGTCCAGCGCCGCGCCCCGGGCCCGGGCCGACTCGACGTAGATCGAGAGCTTCTCCTTGAAGGCATGTTGGCCCACGAACTCGTCGAAGCTGCGGGGCCGCGGCTGGCGCTCCACCGGTGCGGCGCGTTCGCTCGGACTGGCGGCCGGCGAGAGCAGTCGGTCCTCGATCACCATGCGGCTCCCATCAAGGGTCCAGGCTATCCGGGACGGTGCGCGGGCGTCCACTCCTCCACGCCAGGCCCGGGGCGCCGCTCCCGGCCTTCCCCTGTCACTCGATGTGGTCGCCGATCAGGGCCGCGATCGGGTCGCGCGGGATGGTGAGCACCTGGTTCACGTAGAGCGAGGCGCCCGATTCGAGGCCGTTGGCGGTGAGCAGGTCGACCAGGTCGATGCCGAAGCGCTGGCTCACGACCCCGGGCGTGTCCCCGGGCCGGACCGCGTAATAGAGCGGCTTGGCGGGCCCGCCGCCCTCCAGGCGCCCCTGGCTCTTCAGGTAGTCGAGGATGCCCTCGCAGATGGCCCGGGCCTGCTTGGCCTGGAAGGCCTTGTCCATCAGCTGGATCTCCTCCCTGGCGTTCGAGAGGAAGCCGAGTTCGATCAGCACCGAAGGCACGTCCACCGAGCGCAGCACCGCGAAGTCGGCGTGGTTCACGCCCCGGCTGGCCTGGCCGGTCTTCTCCAGGGCCTTGTTCATGTAGCCGGCGAGCAGGCTGGCCTGGTTCAGGTTCGTCTCCCGGCGCATGTCGAGCTGGATCCGGTCGATCACCGACTGCACCGCCCGGGAGGGATCGTCGGCGGCGTCCTCGTAACCGTTCTCGCGCTCGGCCACCAGCCGGTCGGCCACCGTACGCGAGCCCTTGGGCGAGAGGTAGTAGACCTCGTAGCCCCGGGCCGAGGGATGGCCCGAGTTGGCGTGCAGCGAGACGAACAGGTCGGCGCCCACCCGGCGGGCCAGGGCCGCCCGGTCGTCGAGCTTCACGAAGCGGTCCTCGAGCCGGGTGAAGTGCACCTCGAGGCGCTCGTCGCCCCGCATCGCCTCCTGGATGGCCCGGGCCACCGCCAGCGCCACCGCCTTGTCGGTGGTGTTCCGGCCGATGGCGCCCGGGTCGCGGCCCCCGTGCCCGGGGTCGATCACGATCCGGGGCTTGCCGGCGACGAGCTTGGTGGGAAGGCCGGGAGGCGCGCCCCCGGGCTTCGTCCCGGGGCTCGCCGGAACCGTCGCCAACCCGGGGGGCATGCCGGTGGCGGGGGGCAGCACCTCGACCACCAGCCGCCGCCCTTCGAGCCGGTGGGAAATGCGGCTGGAGGGGTCCCGTTCGACCACCAGCCAGACCTCGGAGCGGTCGTGCTGCGAGAGCACCGCGGTCTTCGCCAGCGGTCCCGGGACCGAGAGCCGGGTGCGGGTCGGGCGGTGGATGGTGCCCGGGAAGGCCAGCAGGAAGCGCCGTGGATCGCCGGTCTCGAGTTCCCTGACCCTGGGGGGCTCCTGGAACTCCACGGTGACCCTGGGGGAGCCCGCCGGTCCCTCGACCTCGAAGCGGCCGGTCTCGTTGACGGCCAGGGCCGGGGCCGGGGTTGCCTGGAGCAGGGCGGCCAGCGCCAGCGCCGGTGCGACGCCGCGGCTCCTCCGTGCTGATCCCGCCACCCGCTCCGTCCTCCCGGTCGCCGGGGTCCGAGGCCCCGCTCCTCCATACTGCAGGCTCGCCGGGACCGGAGCCTGAGGGCCCGGGCCTCGCACGCGATCCTATCAGAATCTCGACATCCTGTGCGACCGCGTCAAGGGCGATGGTTTCGTCTGCCGCCCGGCCCAGGGGCCCCGCTCGCGGTCGGGCTGCGCCTGCGCGGCTTCCCCGGCGAAGCCGGGAGCACTCCGGCTACGCCCGACGGTCCGCCTCCCTGCCGCACCCGAGTCCCGGCCAGCGGGACCCGATCCAGGACCAAGCGAGGAGAGCCAGGAGCCCGTCGGGCACCAGGAAGCCGGCGTTGTAGGCGAGCGCATAGCCGGGGACGGTCCAGCCCGAGGGCACCTCCCGGAAGAAGACCAGGGCCGCCGCCACATGGGCCGCCAGGCGGAGGCAGAGGCCGGCCGCGGCCCCGGCGAGGCCCCCGGCGGCCAGGGCCACGGTCTGGTAGGCGAGCAGGTAGTCCAGGATCCCCTGGACCGGGTGGACCACCGTCCCCTGCATCGCCTGGAGCAGTCCGAAGGCGGTGCCGGCCTGGAGCCCGGCCCCTGCCCCGTGGCGGCGGGCCACGATCCAGAGCGGGACCATCGAGCCGGCGGTCACCGATCCCCCGAGCGGCATGCGCCAGATCCGGGTCAGGCCCAGCACGGTCGCCAGGGCCACCGCCACCCCGAGTTCGGTCAGGACCCGCACCCGGCCAGGGTTCCCGGCCGGGCTTGGGCCCGCGCCCTCGGGGAGCCGTCCGGTTGCCGCGGTGGAAGGACCCATGTCCGTCACAGTAGCCCGCGGGTCCGGGCAGCCTTCCCCCAGGGTTTCGGTGAGGTTTCCTCACGCCCAGGACGTGCCCTTCCTCACCCTCGACCCGACGAGGCTTGCGGCCAAGGTGAGTCGCGTCGCACAACTCTCCCCGACAGGCACCCCGGAGCGGGACCCACCCGTCTCCCGGGGGGCCTCCGCCCGGGGGAGGAAGGTCGAGAAACCGATGCTCTCCTGGCTGTTCCCCTTTCCCGAGGACATCTCCCGCTGGGGAGGCGCGGTCGACGACCTGTTCTGGTTGGCGGTCTACCTGACCGGGGTCGCCTTCCTGCTGGTGCTCGCGATCCTGGGGTGGTGCATGGTCCGGTACCGGGCCCGGCCGGGCCATCGGGCCGTCCACACCCACGGCGACGGCCGGCCCCACCTGATCCTGACCGGGGCGGTGGCGGCCACCGTGTTCTGCGGTCTCGACCTGCAGCTCGAGACCCGCTCGGCCCGCTACTTCGAGCACCTGCTGGGGAACTTCCCCCGCGGGGCCGAGGTGGTCCGCATCGAGGTGCAGGCCGAGCAGTTCGCCTGGAACTTCCGGTATGCCGGGCTCGACGACCGCTTCGGCACCGACGACGACCTGGTCGACACCGTGCTCCGGGTCCCGACGGGACGACCGGTGGTGGTGGCGCTGACCTCCAAGGACGTGATCCACAGCTTCTTCCTCCCCAACGTGAGGATCAAGCAGGACGCCGTGCCCGGGCTGGTGACCACGGTGTGGTTCGAGGTCCGCAAGGCCGGCGACTACGAGGTGGCCTGCGCCGAACTCTGCGGCAACGGCCACACCCGGATGCGCAGCTTCCTCAAGGTGCTGACGCCGGAGGCCTTCGAGACCTGGCGCCGCCAAGCGATCGCCGAGAAGGCGGAGGAAGGCCCGGAGGACCAGAACTGGGGTTGGGAATGGAAGGTGCTGCCGTTCTCGGGCACCAAGGTGGAGGCCAGGCGATGACCCGTTTCGAGCACCCCGTGCACCCGGCGCCGACCGGGTTCCTCAGGAAGTACGTCTTCTCGCTCGACCACAAGGTGATCGGCAAGCAGTTCTTCTGGTTCGCCTTCGCCTTCATGGCGATCGGCGGGACCATGGCGCTCTTGATGCGCTGGCAGCTGGCCTGGCCGTACCAGCCGGTGCCGGTGGTGGGGACCGTGTTCTCGTCGACCGGGGCCATGACCCCGGACCACTACAACACCTTCGTCACCCTGCATGGCTCGATCATGGTCTTCTTCGCCATCACCCCGCTGGTGATCGGCGCCTTCGGGAACTTCCTGATCCCGCTCCAGATCGGGGCGCGGGACATGGCCTTCCCGTTCCTGAACATGCTCTCGTTCTGGGTGACGGCGCTCGGTGGCGTGCTGGTGCTGGCCTCGATGTTCGTCTCGGGGCTGGCCCACGGTCCGCAGGCCGGCTGGACCACCTATCCGCCGCTGGCCTCGATCGCCAGCGAGACCAGCGGCGTCTCCCAGGACCTGTGGATCCTGTCGCTGGCCTGCGTCGGGGTCTCCTCGATCATGGGGGCGGTCAACTACATCACCACCATCGTGATGTTCCGGGCCCCCGGGATGTCGCTCTCCCGCATGCCGCTGACGCTCTGGGGATTGTTCTTCACCGCGGTGCTGAACGCCATCTACGTCCCGGTGGTGGCGAGCGGCCTGGTCATGCTGCTGATGGACCGGAACCTGGGTACCGCCTTCTTCGCGGCCGGCCCGCTGGCGGCGTCCAAGGGCCTGGCGAGCGGGGGCCAGGTGCTGCTCTACCAGCACGTCTTCTGGGTCTTCGGCCACCCCGAGGTCTACATCCTGATCCTGCCGGCCTGGGGGATGATCGCCGACATGCTGGCCATCTTCTCCCGCAAGCCCGCCTTCGGGTACCGCACCACGGTGCTGGCGATGGCCGGCATCAGCGCCCTCTCGACCCTGGTCTGGGGCCACCACATGTTCATCTCGGGGATGAACCCCTACCTCGGTCGGGTCTTCACCATGACGACCTTCCTGGTGAGCATCCCCTCCTCGGTCCTGTTCCTGAACTGGCTCGGGACGCTGTGGGGCGGGGCGATCCGCTACACCACCCCGATGCTCTGGAGCCTGGGCCTGGTGTTCGTGTTCTCGCTCGGTGGCCTGACGGGCCTGTTCAACGCCACCCAGTCGATCGACATCTACATCCACGACAGCTATTTCGTGGTCGGCCACTTCCACCTGACCATGGCGGTCTCGGTGCTGTTCGCCGGCTTCGCCGCCACCTACTACTGGTTCCCCAAGATGTTCGGGCGGATGATGTGCGAGAGGATCGGCCGGGTCCACTTCCTGATCACCCTGATCGGCCTCACCTACGTGTTCGTGATGATGTTCCAGCTCGGCACCGCCGGTCACATGCGCCGGATCGCGGCCCCCGACACCTACCAGTTCCTGGCGCCCTGGCAGGGGACCAACGTGCGGATCACCCAGGCGGTGATCGCCATCTTCGCGGCCCAGTTCCTGTTCCTCTGGAACCTGGTCTCCAGCCTGTTCCGGGGCGAGCCCGCCAGCGCCAATCCCTGGGAGGCCTCCACCCTGGAGTGGACCACCGCCTCGCCCCCGCCGCCCCACAACTTCGACGTGATCCCGGTGGTCCGGACCGGGCCCTTCGAATACTCGCACCCGTCGCTCGGGGACCGCGACTGGATCCCCCAGACCGAAGCCCTGCCCCAGAAAGCGGGAGGATAGGACCCATGGCATCCGCGGTGGCCCACGCCCTCGATCCCCACGCCGATCCCCACGAAGGGCCGGCACTCCCGCACGGGACGCTGACCCCGGGCAAGTTCTGCATGTGGCTGTTCCTGGCCTCCGACGCCATGGGCTTCACCGCCTTCGTGGCGGCCTACGTGGTGCTCCGGGCCGGGAGTCCCCGCTGGATCCCGGAAGGTCTGCCCCCGCCCCCGGTGGGACTCACCGGCTTCAACACCTTCCTGCTGATCGTCTCCTCGGTGACCATGGTGCTCGCCTACTCGGCGGTCTGCCGGGGCGACCAGGGCGGCCTGCGCAAATGGCTGGCGGCCACCATGGGAGGCGGCGCCGCCTTCCTGGCGATCCAGGCCTACGAATGGACCCACCTGATCGAGGCCGGGCTCACCCCCCGTTCCTCGCTCTACGGCGCCACCTTCTACGCATGCACCGGCTACCACGGCCTGCACGTGCTGGCCGGGGTGGTCTACCTCGGCTGCACGCTCGCCAAGGCGATGCGGGGCGGCATCACCGAGCGGAACTCGAGCGAGATCGAGATCCTGGGCCTCTACTGGCACTTCGTCGACCTGGTGTGGATCCTCCTCTTCACCGTCATCTACCTGATCTGAGGCAACCATGAGCGCGGGCAGCCTGTGGGGAAACCTGTTCTTCGTCTTCACCGTGGCCTTCACCGTGGTGGCGGTGGCGGTCCTCGACCGGGGGCTCGCAGGCGAGCACCGCTTGGCGACCGCGCCGGAAGGGAAGGGCGCGGGCGAGGGCGCCGGGCACGCCACCCACGCCGACCCGCCCTACCTGGCGATCTTCGCGGCCCTCTCGGTGCTGACCGCGATCGAGCTGGCGGTGCCTTCGGTGCTGGCGAGGGGCAGCGTCACCTGCCTCTCGGCGCTGGGGGTCCTGGCCCTGGTCAAGGCCCTGCTCGTGGCGATGTTCTTCATGCACCTGAAGTTCGAGGGCCGGATGGTCTACGGGGTGGTGTTGATCGCGGCGCTGCTGATCGTGGGGACGCTCTTGCCGATCCTTTGGGACGTGCTGGTCCTCTACGGGGGCGCGTGAACGCCCGAGGCGCTGCCGGCCGGGGTCGGCGTTTGGTCCTGGCCCTGGTGGCGGGCCTGGCCGGGGCCGGTGGGCTCGCCGCCTGCCCCAGCTGTCCGGCCGCCATGGACCCGGCCGAGGCGGGCCGCTGGATCCCTGGCTACTACGCCTCGGCGACGCTGTTCATGACCATGGGGATCGGGCTGGTCACTGCCATCGTGCGGGCGACGGTGGCGGCCATGGGCGGACCGGATCCCAGGGCCGAGGGGACCGAACCGGGCTGACGATGGGCAGGGCCTTCCCCTGGCGGGATCGCCCGGCTCTCGCCCAGCGTTCGCCCCCTCGTCCTTGCCCTCGCCCTTGCCCCGGCGCCCGGGTTACCCCACACTGGGCGGGCGACCTGCGGGAGGGATCTCGATGCGGCTCGACGAGAAGAAGGCACTGCTCCGTGAGGTCGGATCCTTTCACCAGCTCGAGGACGGGCTGCTCACCCGGATCGCCGAGCGCGGCGAGTACCTGGGGGCGGTAGCCGGCACTACGCTGGGGGAGCCGGGCGCCGAGAGCGACGGTTTCGAGGTGGTGGCCTCCGGGCTCTTCGAGTCCTTCGTGCGGGACGGCAGCGGTCGTCAGGAGCGCCGCATCGCCACCCTGCGTCGGAGCGAGATCTTCGGGGTGACCTCCATGCTCACCGCCACGCCGCGTCCCGCGGGCCTCCGCTGCCTGGAGGCCGGCGAGGTGCTCCGGTACCAGGGAGCGGCCTTCCACGAGCTGCTCCGCTCCCACCCCGACATCGCGGTGGCGGTGGCCCGCAGCCTGGCGCACCGCCTCGAGGCCGAGGCCCGGGCCCGGGAAGTGCCCCTGGTGAGTCTGGCGAGCTTCGAGCCGGTGGCCGAGGTGGTCCAGAAGCTGCCCTTGCCGCTGATCCAGACCCACCGGGTCCTGCCGGTGAAGCTCGAGGGTCGAGTCCTCACCTTGGCCATGGTCGATCCTTCGGACCATGTGGCCAGGAACACCGTCGCCACCTTCCTCGATCGGCTGGAGCCCCGCTGGGTCTGCGTCACCGGGGCCGACTTCGACGCGTTCGCGGCCACTCGCCTCCCGGCGCTCTTCCAGGGCCCCCGGATCGAGGAGGAGGAAGGCAGCACCGACCTCCTCTACTTCAAGGGCGAGGCCGAGGTGGCGCCGCCCGCCGAAACTCCCGCCGCCAAGCTCCTCGACCAGCTCCTGAAGTCCGCCATCGACGCCGGGGCCAGCGACCTCGACTTCGAGCCCGACCCCGACGCGGTCCACGTCCGGGCCCGGATCGACGGTCGCATGACCCCGTTCCACTCGCCGCTCGGCTTCGATCTGTTCAAGCCCCTGGTGTCGCGGGTGAAGGTGCTCTCGGAGCTGAACCTGGCGGAGAAGCGTCTGCCCCAGGACGCCTCGGTCCGAGTGGGCTACCGGAGGCGGATGCTCGACCTCCGCATCTCGACCCTGCCGACCCCGGCCGGAGAGATGGTGGCCCTGCGCCTGCTCGACCCGGAGCGCCGCCACGTCGACCTCGAGGACCTGATCGTCGACGAGGCGGCCGAGCACCTGGTGGCCGACCTGATGGCGGTGCCCTCGGGCCTGGTGCTGGTGACCGGGCCGACCGGCGCCGGCAAGACCACGACCCTGTATGCGGGCATGCGGCGGCGCCTCTGGGTCACGCCCACCATCAAGCTGGTGACCGCCGAGGACCCGGTGGAGTACGAGCTCGAGGGCGTGGCCCAGGTGCAGGTGAACACCGCCATCGGGTTGACCTACGCCCGCATCCTCCGGAGCCTGCTGCGCCAGAACCCCGACATGCTGATGATCGGCGAGATGCGGGACGACGAGTCGCTCCACATCGCGCTCGAGGCCGCGCTGACCGGCCATGCGGTGCTCTCCAGCCTGCACACCAACAGCGCGCTCGAGACCCTGATGCGGCTGCGCCAGCGGGGTGCCGAGGACTACGTGATCGGGGCGTCGCTCAAGGGTGTGGTCAGCCAGCGGTTGCTGCCGCGCCTTTGCACCATGTGCAGCGCACCGGTCGGCGAGCCCGAGCC
Organism: uncultured bacterium; assembly: GCA_964403795.1. Taxonomy (GTDB): domain Bacteria; phylum Muiribacteriota; class UBA6191; order CAZXTJ01; family CAYOHP01; genus CAYOHP01. The sequence goes on from CAYOHP010000082.1 coordinate 9,254, forward strand.
GCTGCTCGCCAAGCTGCGACGGGCCGGGATCCTGGGGGCCGACGAGGTGATCGAGTTGAAGACCGCGGGCGGCTGCGATGCCTGCCGGGCCACCGGGCGGAAGGGCCGCATCGGCCTCTACGAGGTCCTCGCCATGTCGGATCCGCTGCGGGAAGCGGTGGAGGCCGGCGCCGGGTACGCACGCCTGCGCGAAGTGCTGCCGGCGGACAGCTTCTATCCCCGGGCCCGGTATGCGGCCCGGCTGCTCACCCAGGGCCTGGTCCATGCCGAGGACCTCCTGCCGATCTTCCCGGTGACCAAGCTCAGGGCTTCCGAGGGGTAGAAGCCTGCCTGCGAGGAGAGCGCTGCCGCAGGCGGGGATGATGGGGCGCCCGCATTCCGTCGAGGCTCCACCGGAGCCTCTCGGACCTGCGAAGCCAGCCGGGGAAAACCCCTCTGGCTCTCAGGTGCCTTCCTCGGTCGGCCCCTTGGAAGGAGCGGGGCGAGGCACCGGGCCCGGGCCCTCCCCGCGCGGGCCGAGCAGATGCTCGGGGACGCCCCTGCCCTTCAACCAGTCCCATTCATGGGGATCCCGGGGGCGGGAGCGGACGAGATTCCGATCCTCGACGCGCGCCAGGAAATGCTCCATGGCTCTAGCCGCCTGTCCCTTCCTGCGGCGGAGTTCCTCCAGGGTCCAGCGTTCGCTCACGAGTACTTCCCCAGGAGCTGGCGGAGCTCCTGTGCCAAGTCTACCCCCGGGCCCTCCCCGCCCCCGAGGGTCGAGGAGAGCCGGAGCAGGTCTTCCAGGACATCTCCGAGCGGAGGCTCGGCCTCCGCCTTGATCCTCAGGCGCGGCATCTCCGTGAGGATCTCCGAAACCTGCAGGAGCAGGAGAGCGTTCGCGCCGTCCTGGGTGGATCGCCAATACAGGAAGGCGCGCAGCCGGTCGATGCAGATGTCCTCGGCGGAACTCGCCCGTACCACGGTGCCCTCGAACTCGATCTCGCAGACCGTGAGCCCGGGCTCGGGGAAGGACCCTGGGAACTCGATCCACAGGCCCAGGGCAGGCAGGAGAAAGGAGTGTCCGCGAGGCTCGAAGCCGAGTTCCCCGAGGGCAGCGGCGAGCTCAGGCCGGAGCGGCGCCAGGAAGTCGCAGTCGCCGGTCCGGTACCGACCACAGGTGTAGAGCTCCACCGCCGCGCCTCAGACGAGGATGGGCTGGAGTCCTAGCGGCTCGAGAACTTCGGTGATGACGCGGCAAACGCCCAGGATGCCTCGCTCCCGATCCAGGTCAGCGCTGGCTTCGGCGAGTCGGCTCAAGAGCTGCTGTCGCTGGGTGTCCTCCATGGCCGAGCCTCCCGGGTCGGTCCGCTGCCGCAGGGCATGGTGCCACGCTCACCCCGGGTCCTTTGCGAGCGGAAGGCGGACCCAATCGGGGAGCAGGCCGTCTCCCCGGCGGGCCCGGCCCACCAGGACCTGGACCGCCCAGGCGGTGAGGGCGCCCTGGAGGCAGGGGGCGGCGGCCAGCAGCAGGATCCCGGTGACGGTCGACAGCATGCGCAGGCCGAGCATCGAGGTCGCGAAGGCACTGAAGGCCGCGCCTGCCGCAGCCAGGATCGCCAGGCGGACGAGCAGGGTGCGGTGGGGGAGGTAAGGCTCGGCTCCCGTGGGCCAGTCCTCGTCCTTGGGGAAGAGCGACTTGGGTCCCTCGAGCAGGGCCTCGACCATGGGAAGTCCGTCGAGCACGGTCGCCTCGACGACCCGGGGCAGGGCGGCGATCACCATCCCGGAAGCGGCCAGCGTGGCCAGGCCCAGGATCGGAATCGCCACCCCCTGGACGAAATCGGTGAAGGCCCAGCCGAGCAGGGCGGCGGGCACATGGATCAGGATCCCGATCGCGAAGTACCCGAGGATCAGCCCGCCTCCCAGCATGACGCAGAGCAACCCGGCGGCCAGCACCCGCATCGGACCGGCCCAAACCCTGGCCTCGGCCAGATCGGCCGGGGAGGCGGCCAGCTGGATCCGGACCCGGGCCAGGGTCCAGGCGAGCCAGGTGCCGGCGGTCCCCAGGACCACCACGTAGGCGAGCAGCTCCGACCTTGCGAGGGCCGCCCTCCAGGCGAGCGCCAGCCCCAGGGTCGCCACCGCCAGTGCGGTCGACCAGGCCAGGGGATCCCTGGCCCAGTAGCCCGCCAGGCTCGCCAGCGACGGGGTCCCCCCGGGCTCCTCGAGGGACTTCACCAGCTCCGTGAGGTAGCCGACCTCCTCCGGGCCGGCCGCCGCGTCGGTCTCCGCCTTCTTGTCGTCGCCCACGGGGAGACTGTCGCACCCGGAACCGGGGGATCGCCAGCGCTACTGTCTCGGCGCAACGGCCGAGTCGCACGCGAGGAGGAGCATGTCCGGGGAAGGCAGGGAGGATGGCCTCGCCGAGGCTTGCTCCAAGGCGGTGGTGGAGAGCTCCGGCGACGAACAGGCGGGCCAGGGACTCGAGCTCTTCCGGATCCTCTCCGAGGACCGGGGGCTCCTCCCGGTGATCCGTGCGGTGGAGCTGGTGCTGCGAGCACCCGTGATCTGGGGTCTGATCCTGGCCAGCACCTTCGGGTACCACCTGGCGGCCGACTGGGTCGTTGCCATGGGCTGGCTGGAGCGCGGCCTGCTGTTCCCGACCCTGCTGGCCCCCCTCTCCCAGGCCTTCCATGCCGGACTGGTGGTGCTGGCCGCGGGCGCGGCCGTGGACGCCCTCCGGTCCACCTCGCCGCCACGGGCCCTGCCGAGCCTCCGGCGCTGGGGCCTGCGAGCCCTCCAAGGGATGGGCGCCTTCCTGGTCCTGCGACTCCTGCTCGATGGACTGGCACTACCGGCCAGGCTGATGCGCCTCGCTGACCTGTGGAGACTGCTGCTGCTCCTCTGGATCTGGGTCCATGTGGCGGCCGAACTCACCCTGTTCGACCGGGGGCCGATGACGGCCCTGCCGAGGGGAGTCCTGCGCGCCCTCCGGCGAGCCCTTGGCCTACCCAAGGCGATCCTGTCGAGCGAGGGTCGATCGAGGCGGCTACGCGAGGGGGAGCTCGACCGGGAATCGCTCGGACCCGGAGCGAGCGGGGAGGCTCGGCTCCCCGCGGCACCGGCGCCGGCTGCTGCCGCATCGGGAGTGGGATCTTCACCTCCGGGCTGAACGCCACCTGCCGGGCCATGCAGGTCCGAGCGGGCCGGGGCTGGTGGCAACCGTGGCGGCACCTCTCCCTGGGCGATCCCCGCCGTCGGACGCGACGCCGCCCCGTCCGCAGCCCTGGGAGGGCCCGAAGACGGGGCGGCGTCGCTTCGAGGCCGGACCTAGACGGTCTTGCCCTTCTGCTCGAGTTCCCGGAGGGCGTCCTTGCGGGAGAGCGAGACCCTCCCCTGGGCGTCCACCGCGGTGATCTTGACGGGCGTCAGGTCGCCGACCTTGAGCACGTCCTCGACCTCGCGGACCCGGTCGTCGGTGAGCTGGCTGATGTGGACCAGGCCGTCCTTGCCCGGGAGGATCTCGACGAAGGCGCCGAACTTGGTGATGCGCACCACCCGGCCCTTGTAGATGCGACCCACCTCGGGCTCCTCGATCAGGGCCCGGACCATCCCGGCGGCCTTCTCGGCAGCCGCGGAGTCCGTGGAGACGATGTTCACCAGGTTCGAGATGTCGTCGATCTCGACCTTGACCCCGCAGGTCTCGGTGATGTGGCGGATGGTCTTGCCGCCGGGGCCGATCACGAGGCCGATCTTCTCGTTCTTGATCGGGATCGACATGATCCGGGGGGCCCAGGGCGAGAGGTCCTCGGCCGGCTTCTGGATGGCCTTGCCCATCTCGCCGAGGATGTGCATCCGGCCCTGCTTGGCCTGGGCCATGGCGGCCTTCATGATCTCGAGCGAGACGCCGCCCACCTTGATGTCCATCTGGAGGCCGGTGATGCCTTCGGCGCTGCCCGCCACCTTGAAGTCCATGTCGCCGTAGTGGTCTTCCCATCCCTGGATGTCGGAGAGGACCACGTGGCGGCCGTCCTTGACGCACAGGCCCATGGCGATCCCGGCCACCGGGCGGCGAACCGGAACGCCGGCGTCCATCAGCGCCATCGAGGCCGAGCAGACGGTGGCCATCGAGGACGAGCCGTTGGACTCGGTGATCTCGGTGGTGATCTGCAGGGTGTAGGGGAACTCCTCCCGCTTGGGCAGGAACGGCCGGAGGCTGCGGCGGGCCAGCTCCCCGTGTCCCACCTCGCGGCGCGAGGGGCTGCGCAGCGGGCGGGTCTCCCCGACCGAGAAGGGCGGGAAGTTGTAGTGGAGCATGAAGGACTCGCGGTAGCTCTCCTCGATCCCGTCGATGATCTGCTGGTCCTCGAAGATGCCGAGCGTCACGATGGTCAGGGCCTGGGTCTCGCCCCGGGTGAACAGCGAGCTGCCGTGGCAGCGGGGCAGGTACTTGACCTTCGAGGAGATCGGCCGGATCTCGGTGGGCTTGCGGCCGTCGGGACGGCGGTTGTCCTCGAGCACCATGCGGTAGAAGGCCCACTCGACGACCTTCTTGTAGCCGGTCTTCAGGAACTTCGCCTTGACGGTGCCGGCCTCGATCTTGCCGGCGTAGTCGGCCATCATCTGCTTCTCGATGGCGTCGACGGCCTTGTAGGTCTCTTCCTTCTTGCCGAGCTTGGTGGCCTCGAAGACCTTCTGCCCGTAGGCCTTGGTGAGCTCGTCGACGAGGTCCTTGGGAGGAGCGAAGACCTCGTAGTCGGTCATCTTGGGCTTGCCGAGCCTCTCCCGCATGGTCTCGATGGTGGCGCAGATGCGCTTGATCGCCTCGTGGCCGAAGGCGATGGCCTCGAGGATGATCTCCTCGGACACCTCGTCGGCGCCGGCCTCGATCATCATGACCGCGTCCTTGGTGCCGGCGAGCAGGATCTCGAGGTCGCTGTCGTCCATCACCCGGCTGGAGGCGTTGAGCACGAACTTGCCGTCGACCCGACCCACCCGGACGTGGGCGGTGGGGCCGTCGAAGGGGAGGTTCGAGATGTGGAGGGCCGCCGAGCTCCCGCAGCCGGCGAGCACGTCGGGCTGGTGCTCGGGGTCGAAGGACATCACGTAGGCGATGACCTGGACCTCGTTCTGGAAGCCCTCCGGGAAGAGCGGCCGGATGGGGCGGTCGATGGCCCGGCAGGTGAGGATCTCCTTCTCGGCCGGCCGGCCCTTGCGCTTGAAGAAGCCGCCGGGGATGCGACCCGCGGCGTAGCTCATCTCCTTGTACTCGACCGTGAGGGGGAAGAAGTCGCCGTCGGGGCGGGCCGTCTTGGCACCGGTGGCGGCGCACAGGACCATGGTGTCGCCGGCGCGGACGAAGACCGACCCGCCCGCCTGCTTGGCGACTTCGCCGGTCTCGAAATGGATCTTCTGGCCGTCGGGCAGCTCGCAGGTGAAGACCTGGGCTTCGGGATGGTTGGGCAAGGCTCTCTCCTCACTTCTCTCGTCGTTCGTGTCGTTCGTCTCTGGTAGCTCTGGAGGCGTGGCCGCGGGGGACTCACGCGACGAGCCCCGGAGGCTCGGGGAGCTTCCGGGGCTCGCTGGTCACCGCATCACTTCCGGATGCCGAGCTTGTCGATCAAGCTCCGGTAGGTCTGGATGTCCTGCCGCTTCAGGTAGTCCAGCAGGCTGCGGCGGGTCCCGACCATCTGGAGCAGGCCTCGCCGGCTGTGGTGATCCTTCTTGTGGATCTTCAGGTGCTCGGTGAGGAGCCGGATCCTCTCGGTCAGCACCGCGATCTGGACGTGGGCACTGCCGGTGTCCTTGTCGTTGATGCGGTACTCGTGGATCAGCTTGTCCTTGGCTTCCTTGGGCAGGGACATGGGACCGGAACCTTTCTCGTGTCTCGCAGGAGGAGGAGCCGTCGGGCGCCCGGCGGTGACCGCCTCCGCGTCGAGCCGGCCCGGGCGTGGGCCGGCAGGACCCGAACGCTATCACGGCCCATGGAGAGGGGGCAAGGTCACGGGCCGACGACCAAAGGTTGGCCCCGGCCGGACCCGGGGGGTATCCTCCCCGGGCCCGGGCAGGAGGTCGGCAGTGGTGGCAGTCTTGGAGTCGGTGCTGGACCTGATCGGCTCCACCCCCATGGTCAAGCTGGGTCGGCTCACCGGCGAGGATTCCGGCGAGGTCTACGCCAAGCTCGAGTACATGAACCCGGGCGGGTCCATCAAGGACCGCACCTGCCTGGGGATGATCGAGGAGGCCGAGGCCTCCGGCAAGCTCGTCCCGGGAGCCACCATCATCGAGCCCACGGCAGGGAACACCGGGGTGGGCGCGGCCCTGATCGGGACGCTCCGGGGCTACCGGGTGATCTGCGTGATGCCCGAGAAATTCCGTGGCGAGAAGGCGACCCTGGTCAAGGCGCTGGGCGGCGAGGTGGTCTTCACCCCCACCGAGAAGGGCATGCCCTTCGCCATCGAGACGGTGCAGAGGATGCTCAAGGAGATCCCCGGCTCGGTCACCCTGGCCCAGTTCTCGAACCCGGCCAATCCCGACATCCACGAGGAGACCACCGGGCCCGAGATCCTCGAGGCCATGGAGGGTCGGCTGGATGCCGTGGTGATGGGTGCGGGCACCGGCGGGACCTTCACCGGGGTCGCCCGCTACTTCCGCGACCACCTGCCTTCCTGCCGACGGATCCTGGTCGAGCCGGTCGGCTCTGTGTTCGCGGGCGGGGCACACCAGCCCTACAAGGTCGAGGGCATCGGCAACTCCTTCATCCCCGGGACCCTCGACCTCGAGCTGGCCGACGAGATCGTCTCGGTCCCCGACGCCGAGACCTTCCGCACCGTCCGGGAGCTGGCCCGCCGGGAAGGCCTGCTGGTGGGCGGCAGCTCGGGTGCGGCCGCGGCCGCAGCCCTAGGCGTCGCCCGGCGCCTGGGCCCCGGGACCCGTACCGCCTGCATCTTCCCGGATGCCGCCGAGCGCTACCTCTCCAAGTTCCGCTTCGAAGACCCGGAGGCCGCCTAGGCCCGAGGCAGCGCCCTCGGGCGCCGAGGAGTCCCCATGCGTTTCCGCACCCGCTGCATCCACGCGGGCCAGGCCCCCGACCCGGTCCACGGCTCGGTCGTCACGCCCCTCCACCAGTCGACCACCTTCGCCCAGAGCGCCCCCGGCGAGTACCCCCGCTACGACTACAGCCGGGCCGGGAACCCCACCCGCACCACCCTGGAGGACAACCTGGCAGCCCTCGAGGAGGCGCCCGGTTCGGCCGCCTTCGCCTCGGGCATGGCCGCCATCTCCTGCCTGATCCACCTGCTCCCGGCGGCCAGCCACGTGATCTGCGGCGAGAACGTGTACGGCGGGACCCACCGGATCTTCCGCCAGGTCTATGAGCCCATGGGCTACCGCTTCAGCTTCGTCGACACCCGGGAGCTCGGAGCCCTCGAGGCCGCCTTCCTCCCCGAGACGCGGCTGGTGCTGCTGGAGACCCCGACCAACCCGCTCATGCACGTCTCGGACATCGCCGGCGTGGTGCGCCTGTGCCGGGCCCGGGGCGTGAAGCTGGCGGTCGACAACACCTTCATGACGCCCTACTGGCAGACGCCCTTGGCGCTGGGGGCCGATTACGTCGTGCACTCGGCCACCAAGTACCTGGGCGGGCATTCCGACGTGGTGATGGGCTTCCTGGCACCCCGGGACGAGGCGGATCTCGCTGCCCTGCGGTTCCAGCAGAAGGCGGTGGGGGCGGTGCCGAGCCCCTTCGACTGCTGGCTCATGCTCCGGGGTCTGAAGACCCTGGCGATCCGCATGGAGGCCCACGAGGCCAATGCCCGGGCCGTGGCCGAGTTCCTGGTCCGCCACCCCAAGGTGGGAGAGGTGCACTGGGCCGGGCTTGCCGAGCACCGGGGCCATGACATCCAGCTGGCCCAGGCCAAGGGCGCCGGCGGCGGGGTGCTCGCCTTCGAACTCCCCGACCTGGAGGCGGTGCGGCGATTCTCCTCCGGTCTCGAGGTCTTCACCCTGGCCGAGAGCCTGGGGGCGGTCGAGAGCCTGTGCTCGATCCCCTCCCTGATGACCCATGCCTCGGTGCCCCCCGACCATCGCAAGAAGCTCGGGATCCACGACGGACTGGTCCGGCTCTCGGTTGGCATCGAGGACCGGGACGACCTGCTCGGCGAGCTCGACCGGATCCTGAAGGACCTCTGAGGGCCGAGGGGCCCGGCCCCAGGGCGATCCGCCTCGGCTCCGCGGGCCCGTCCCGGCTACTCTCCGGATCGTGACCCGGGACGAGACCGACAGCGGCGAGATCCAGTTCCACGCCGGGGGCCCCCAGGCGGGCAAGGAAGCGCCTTGCCCGGTCTGCGGCGAGAGCGTGGGGGCGGCCCCCACCCGCTGCCCCCAGTGCGACACCCCGCACCACTTCGACTGCTGGGAGTACAACTCGGGATGCGGCGTCTACGGCTGCAGTTCGAAGCCCAAGCAGGCTGCAAGACCGCAGGCGGACGAGAACACCGTAGCCCTGCCCGGCAAGCTGGGGCTGCCCCACAAGAGGGCCGGCAGCTACGCGGGCGTCTGGTGGGTGCCCCCGATCGCCGGGGCCATGTCGGTGGCGCTCGAGTTCGTGGCCATCGGGGCGCTGGCGGCCGGCAGCACGCTGACCGGGATCTCGGCTCTCCTCGCCATGGTCTCCTGCCTGCTCTGGATCGCCTTCTCGTCGGTGCACTACTACCTCGACTTCGAGAAGCTCCGGGTCTCCAAGGCCAAGAGCGTGCTCGGCACCGATCTCGTCGAGTGGGGGGTGGCCAACCTCTCGAGCTTCTCCCACCTCGAGGTCCAGCGGATCGCCACCAGCCTTTCGGATCTCATGGAGGAGACCGCGGGGAGCCGCGACTCGGCCTCCCTTGCCTGGCGCCAGTACCGGGTCGTGGCCGTGTGGAAGAACTCCTGGCTGCCTCCCCTGGAGATCGCACCGGCGATGGCATGGGGCTCCGAGGGCCTGACCGAGGTCGCCGACCTGTTCCGCCGGATCGAGGCCGCCCATGCCTTCCCGGTGAAGATGGACCACGAGGTCCGCACCCTTCCGCCCCCGGCCCGCAACTCGCTGCTGCTCGAGGGCGGAAAGGGCGGCGGCACGCCGGGCTAGAGCCTGTGAACCTCTCCCCGGCGGGCTTCGTTCGCCCCATCATCCCCGCCTGCGGCAGCGCTCTCCTCGCAGGCAGGATCCGCTGCCCGCTTCGTCGATCGCCTTGCGGTCGGGGCGCGCCTTCCGTCGGGGCTGTGCCCCTCGGACCGGCGGGTCGCTCTCGGGCCTACGCCGGGGAGAGGTTCACAGGCGCTGAGAGGGATGACCGGCGCACGGGGTGCGGCTTACCGAGCCGTCGCCCGGCGAGAGCCGCAATCCGTGCACTTCGTCACCCAGTTGTCGCTTTCGATCCGCTCTGGGACGTGATAGTGTCCCCGCGGAAACGGAACGACGAGGGGTCCCGGAACTGGGCCCCCGTGGGGAGGGTGAGGGAACCAGATGGCCTCCAAGAAGAAGACCAACGGCGCCAAGCCGGCCGCCGATACCGCCGCCAAGAAGGCCCCTGCCAAGCGGGCCGTGGCCGAGACCAAGCCGAAGACCGAGATCGAGGCCAAGGCTCCCGCCAAGGCGACCTCCAAGGCCGCCGGCCAGGCCAAGCAGGACGTGCCCCACGACCTGGTGGCCCGCCGGGCCTACCAGCTCTTCGTGAGCCGGGGCGGCGCCCACGGGCATGCCCTCGAGGACTGGCTGACCGCCGAGGCCGAGGTGGCCTCCGAGCAGCAGGGCTGAGCCCGAGACCGCTCGCGACCTCGACCCGACCGGGGACCGGGCTCGCCGCCCGGTACCTGGCCTTCGAAGTCAGGCCCGCGGCTCCTGGCGGTGACGGGCCCCCTGCCCGATCTCCACCACCGAACGCACCACCCGGAATCCGGCGAGCCGCGGCCGGGAGTCGGGGTGTGCCTCGCGCCTGCGGTCGATCCGGAATTCCTCGGGCCGCCCGAGGTCCCATGTCACGCCCCTCAAGGTGCGGACCGGGCCTCCCGCACCCAGCGGGTCGAGCTTGGGACGGCTGCTGGGACCGGTCCGGCTCCAGGCGTCGAGGCACCATTCCTCGACCCACCCGAGCATGGCCTCGACCCCGAAGGGGCTCCTCCCCTCGGGCAGGTTCCGGGGGCCGTCGAACCCGGGCTCCCCTGCCACCCCGGGAGGGAACAGGGACCGGTCGACCGTCGTGCCGAACAGCATCCCGGGCGCCACCGCGGCGTGGGTGGTCGACGGGGCGGGCTCTGACCAACCCCATGGGTACGGCCGCCCGTCGGCGGCACCGGCCGCCCGCGCCCACTCGGCCTCGGTGGGCAGCCGGGCATCACGGAGCGCCAGCCAGGCCCTGGCCTCGGACCAGGTCGGGGCCCGGCCATGCAGGTTCGCACCGCGCCCCGGCACGGCTTCGTTCCCGGTGGTCCGGGGATAGCGGCCCATCCAGAAGGCCGAGACCCGGGGCGCATCGGCCGAAGCCAGGGCTGGGCCCGCAGCCACCAGTTGCAGCGGCTCGCCGCTCACCGGATGGAATGCCTCCAGCGCCAGGCCGGTCTCCCGGTCGTACCAGCGGCCGCCGCCGTCGCCGACCCGACCCGACTCCCACCAGAAGGAGCCGGGCCTCGGACTGCGCGGGGTGACCGGTACGAGTCCCATGGCAGAGAGCGCCAGCTCGCAGAGCGCCTCGTCCTGGGGCAGGGCGGCGAGCGCTGCCAGCAGTCCCGGGAAGGCCCGGGGCTCGGCCAGTACCTCTCCGAGCACCGGGGCCGAGGCGCCCGGCCCCAGCCGGGTCGCCAGGATCGCCAGACGACTCCAGAGGCCGAGGTCCTCGGGCGCCCGGGCCAGCAGGGCCACGATCTCCCGGATCTCGGCCGAAGCCAACGGCTCAGTCCCCGGCCCGGATCCGGATCGCCTCGACCCCGGCGAAGGCGGAAGCCTTGAGGCCCGCGGCCTCGGGGAACGGCCCCCACCGGCCGGCGATCCGGGCCTCCACCCGGTCGCCGGGCCGGAAGCACCCCAGGTAGAGCGGGAAGCGGCCCTCCAGGCCGGGGTCGTCGGCCCCGGCCGGGCCCACCACCAGATAGGCCGAGGTGGTCGCCACGTAGCCGAGCGACGGGTCCCCGGCGTGGAAGCTCGGCACGATCTGGAAGCCCCCGGTCTCGCCCCGGGGCGAGGTCGAGACGCAGAGCACTCCGGGATGGTTGGCCCGGACCCGGCCCGGCTCCTGGTAGGCGGTGCCACCGAAGCGCCCCGAGCCCGAGAGCGGACGGAACACCCGGCCTACCCGGTGCCGGCTGCCGGCCGCCTCCCAGTGCACCTCGCCGCCCCAGGCGTTCTCGATCTCGAGCCGGCCTTCGGCCCCGGCCGCGGAGCCGTCCGCCACCACCAGCACCAGCCGATCGCCGATCCCGGGAGCCCGGCCGGCCGGCCAGGGAGAGAGGTCGCGGCTCGCCCCGTCCTCCAGGAAGAGTCCGTCGCCGACCCGGGGCGCGACTTCGCCGAAGATCGTCGATCCGGCCGGGACATCGGTCAGGATCGAGGCTCCGGCATCCCGATAGGAGCCCGAGGGATCGCGTTCGGCGAGCTCGGCCGGGAGCAGCGAGAAGATCACGGCGTGTTCGTCGCCCTGGGCGACCTTCAGGTGCAGGGCGTTGACCGCGCTGGCGGCCACGGCTCCCACCGGCGCCCAGTCCGAGGCCGTGAACTCGCGGGGACCGATGACGTGGACCCGCCCCGGGAGCGGGCGGAGCACGCGTCCCACCCTGGACCATGTGGTGCCCCGGTCCCGGCTGACCGAGATCGCCCCGAAGTAGCGGTTCACGATCCGGAGGCGCAGGGCCTCGCCGGCGGCCGGGCGCGGCGGATCGCGGCGGGGCGGCGGTCGGAGGGAAGCGCCAGCGACCGGGACGGCGCACAGGAGGAGAGTCGCGAGGGCTGCCGGTGCCAGCCCCAGGCCAGCCGGGAAACGGGCGCCGGGCCGGGGACCGAGGGAGGGAGGCCGACCGATCACTCCCCGCCTTCCTCCGCCAGCTCGCGGTAGACGGCGACCAGCAGGTCCGGATCCGGTCCGACCAACGGACGCCAGGAGCCGATTCCGGTCGGGAGGATCCAGGTCACGCCCCCGGGCCCGGCCTTCTTGTCCCGGCCGATCCAGCGGGTCAGGCGGTCGAAGGGCGTGCGGGGCCAGGGCGGGGCGATCCGGTTGCCCACCAGCAGGGCGTCGACCCGCCGGCGGTCCTCGGTCGGGAACTCGCCGAGCCGCTCGGCCAGGCGCACCACGAAGCGGGTCCCCAGGGCCACTGCCTCTCCGTGGAGGAGGGTGCGGTAGCCGCCGGCGGCCTCCAGGGCATGGCCCAGGGTGTGGCCGAGGTTCAGCGACCGGCGGGGACCGGACTCGCGCTCGTCGGCCTCGACCACCGCCGCCTTGGCCCGGACCGCGGTCAGGAGGATCGGGATCCAGTCCGGCGGCGTGGGCAGCTCGGCCTCCAGGCGGACGAAGAAGGCCGGGTCGCCGAGCAGGGCGATCTTCACCACCTCGGCGAGGCCGGCCCGGAGTTCGCGCCCGGGCAGGCTCGAAAGGGTGAGCGGGTCGACCAGCACCGCCCGGGGCGGGTGGAAGCTGCCGACCAGGTTCTTCCCCTGGGGCAGGTCGATGGCGGTCTTGCCACCCACCGACGAGTCGACCTGGGCCACCACCGTGGTCGGGACCTGGATCACGTCGATGCCGCGCTGGAAGATCGAGGCCGCGAACCCGGCGAGGTCTCCGACCACCCCGCCGCCCAGCGCCACCACCACCGAATCGCGCCGGTGACCGCGCCGGGCCATGGTCTCGGTGATGCGCCGCAGGCTGCTCCAGCGCTTCGCCCCCTCCCCCGTCTCGACCTCGATCCAGTCGGGCCGGAGGGTGGCGGGCCAGGAGGCGGTCAGGGTCCGCCCGAACAGGCGGCGGAGGCGCCGGTGGGTGACGATGGCCACCGGGCGTCCCTCGAGCCAGGGCGAGAGGAACTCCCAGCTCCTGGCCAGCAGGCCGGCTTCGAAGCGCACCGGGTACTCGTGGCGCTCGGCCCGGATCCGGAGTTCGGAGGCTCGGCTCACGGAGGTCGCCCGGTGCCTCAGCGACCGGGAACGCCGGCCCGCACCGCGCCCCGGGGCGCCAGGTAGCGGAAGGGGTCCACGGCCTGGTTCAGCTTGCGCACCTCGAAGTGGAGCTGGGGCCCGACCGCGTCCCCGGTGGTGCCCACCTTGGCGATCTCGGCGCCGGCCTCGATCCGGTCGAGCCGGCTGTCGCCGTGGCGACGCACCAGGTTCTCCTGGTTGTGTCCGTAGACCGTGAAATAGCCGTTCAGATGGTCGAGGATCACCACGTTGCCGTAGGTGCGCATCTGCCCGGCGTAGATGACCTTGCCGGAGGCGGCCGCCCGGACCACGGTGCCGGCCGGGGCCGAGATGTCGATCCCGGTGTGGGGGCGCCCCTCCTTCCAGCCGAAGGCCGCGGTCACGTTGCCCTCGATGGGCCACGCCAGCCGAGGTCCCTGGGTGCCGGTACCGACCGCCGCGGGAGCCTCGGCCGCGCCCCCGGGGTCGCGCCCGTGGCCGGGAAGCGGGCCGGCGGGTCCCAGCGTCCCGCCCGCTCCGCTCGCCACCCCGGGGCTGGCCGGGGTCCGGGTCGCCGAAGGCGGCGCGGCCGGGTTCCGGGCCGGGCCGGTCCACCCGGGAGTGGCGGGGGGCGGCCGGGCCACGGTCCCGAGGGCCTCGGGGATCTGGAGCACCCGACCGGGCGAGAGGTGCGAGGCCGAGAGTTCCGGGTTGGCCCGGATCAACTCGTCGACCGTCACCCCGTGGGCCCGGGCGATCTTGTAGAGGGTGTCGCCGGCCTTCACGGTGTGGTTCCGGGCCGAGGGCACCGGCAGAGGCGGGGAGGCCGGCAAGGGTACCGAGGTCGCCCCCGGGCTGCGGGCCGCCACGAGGTCGGGATCCCGCTCCGGGGTGCCGCCGGGGATCCGGAGTTCCCGGCCCAGCGACAGCGGGAGGCTCGGGTCCAGGCTGTTGGTCCGGGCCAGCTCCGCCACCGACAGGCCGAAGCGGCGGGCCAGGCTCCAGAGGGTGTCCCCGGCCTGGACCGTCACCCGGTCGGGGCGCTCCGGGCGCGGCGGCAGGGAGGCCGGGGCGAGGCCGGGCGGGGGCGGGCGCACCGCGCCCCGGGAGTCCGGTGTGACGACGGCCGAGCTCCGACCCAGCACCTCGGGGGGGAAGAGGCCCTGCTCCCGGCCGCTCAGGTCCTCGGGGAGCGACCACCCCTCGCCGGCTCCTACCAGCTCGGGACTCACGAAACCGCGGGGTTCGCCCTCCCGGTGGTCCGGAAGCCCGGTCGGTGCCGCCGGGTTCCGCTCGGGGAAGGCGCCAGGCCCGGCGGGAACCCGGTCCAGGAGAGTGCGATCGGTGCGCGCCGACTCGACGAAGGCGGCCCGGTCATCCGGGAGGTGCTCGGCGCTCGGGAGGGCGAAGGCCGCCGGGTCGCGGCCTGCACCTCGACCCAACATGGATCGCAGACGCTCCTCGAGCCCGGGGTCGACCTCGGAAGCCGGGATCGCCGGCGCCCGGACAGGCTCAGGACCCCGGGCCTCGGTCGCCTCGCGGCGGCGCTGGATCCGGGCCTCGAGGCGACGGATCACCTCCTCGCGCACCGCGTCCTCGGAGAGGTCGGGACTCCCGGTACCCGCCTCCCGGGCGGCACCGGACGCCAGCCGGGTCTCCCCGGCCATGGAGAGCGGAGGGCGGCGGGTCTCGGCAACGCCCGACCCGGCGGAGAGCACCAAGGCGACCGTCCCGATCCACGGGATGCGGCGCCGCAGCGTCTCCCTCCGGGTCATCAGTACCCCTTGCCCTGGTTGGCCGCCCCGGTGACGATCGCCACCGAGGCCGAGGCCCCGATCCGGGTGGCACCCGCGGCCACCATGGCGAGTACGCCTTCCCGGTCGCGCACGCCGCCGGAGGCCTTCACTCCCATGTCGGGTCCTACCGTCTTTCGCATGAGGGCGATGTCGGCCACGGTCGCGCCGCCGGTCGAGAACCCGGTCGAGGTCTTCACGAAGTGGGCCCCGGCCCGCTTCGAGAGGATGCAGCCCCGTACCTTCTCCTCGTCGGTGAGGAGCGAGGTCTCGAGGATCACCTTGGTGACCCGACCCTCGGCGGCCCGCACCACCTGGCGGATGTCCTCCTCGACCCGGGCGTCCTCCTTGTTCTTGAGGGCACCGATGTCGATCACCATGTCGATCTCGTCGGCCCCGTCCCGGAGCGCCTGGCGGGTCTCGCAGACCTTGGCCTCGGTGCTGGTGGCGCCGAGCGGGAAGCCGACCACGGTGCAGACCTTGACCACCGTGCCCCGGAGCCGGGTGGCGGCGAACCGCACCCAACCGGGGTTCACGCACACGCTCATGAAGGAGTGGGCGGCCGCCTCGTCGCAGAGCTTGGCTACCTGGGCCTCGGTGGCGTCGGCCTTGAGCAGGGTGTGGTCGATCAGGCGGGCCATGTCCCCGGGGCTGGCATGACCGGGGCCGCCCTGGACCCTGACCGCCCCGGCCTCGAGCACGGGACGCACCAGCTCGGGGCAGTACTTGGCGCAGCCGTCGGGCACCGGGCAGTTCATGCAGTCCCCGGGCTTGGGAGGCTTCAGGGCTGCTCCGGCCGGAGCCGGCGAGGCCGATCCGGCGACCGAAGGGGGATGGCGCCCGGGCAGGACCTCCCGCCCGCCCCCGTCGCAGGTGGCGGTCCGGGCCGGCGAGGGCGAGACCCCGCAGGAGGATCCGGTGAGCGAGGGCGGCCCCGGTCGGACCGCGTCGGTGAGCAGGGTCTCCCAGTGGGGGACGAGCTTCACGCCGAAGCGCTCGAGCACCGAGAGCTTCTCCCGGAGCAGGCTCCCCACTCCCGGCAGCTCCAGGGTCTTCTCCAGGGGCCGGGTCACCAGGTAGACCGGGCGACCCTTCTCGATCATGGTGAAGGCCGCCACCGAGGGAGGGCAGTCGGCGATCAGGGAGGCCATCTTGGCCACCACGTTCATGGTCGGGTTGAGCAGCAGCACCGCGTCGGCCGCCCCCACCTGCTCCATGAAATCGGGATCGGAGAAGCCCATGGCGAAACCCGCGAAGGGACGGCGGGCCCCGTGGAACAGCCGGTCGGCGCCGGCCGAGGCCGCCACCTTCAGGCGCGGCCATGCCTCCCTCAAGCGCTTGAACGCCAGTACCGCGTCCTCGCGACCGGCGGGGTTGCCGTTGAGCGCGATCAGGGGACGGATCAGACCGAGGGCGGGCGCCGCCTTCGGGGCCTTCTCAGGTACCGCCACGCGAACCCTCCAGCCGGATCGTGCGGCGCTCGGGCTGGTAGAGCTCGAGGGCGTCGACGATCCCCACGATGGCCGAGGAGACGGGAGCCTCCTTCAGGCCGAAGACCTGCATGGCGCTCGAGCCCTCCTGGACCACGAGCACCGTCTCGCCGGCTCCCGCCCCCACCGCATCGAGAGTGAGGAAGGCCCGGCCCTTCTCCGACCCGTCGAGGTCGACGGGCTGGACCCAGAGCACCTTCTTGTCCCGGTAGACCTCCACCTCGAAGGTCGCCACCATGGGACCGAGGACCTTGGCGAGGATCACGCGCCCTCCCCGCCCGGGGCGTCCGGCCCGGCGTCGGCGTCGCTGCCGGCATCGGCGCCGGCGCCCTCCTCCACCGTCCGCATATGGGGGAAGAGGATCACGTCCCGGATGCTCTCGGCGTCGAGCAGGATCATGAACAACCGGTCAAGCCCGAAGCCGATCCCGCCGGCCGGCGGCATGGCGTGCTCGAGGGCGGTCACGAAGTCCTCGTCGAAGGCGTGCGCCTCCTCGTCCCCCCCGGCCTTGGCCGCGGCCTGGGCCTCGAGGCGTTCCCGCTGGTCGATGGGGTCGATCAGCTCGGTGAACGAGTTGCAGACCTCCATGCGGGCGATGTAGCCCTCGAAGCGCAGCGCCAGGAAGTCGCTGCCCGGCTTGCGGCGGGCCAAGGGCGAGAGCGGGATCGGGTAGTCGTAGATGAAGGTCGGCTCCCACAGGTGGGGATCGACGAAGTGCCCGAAGAGGTTGTCGATCAGCTTGCCGTGGCTCTGGTCGGGCTCGTAGGCCACCTTGAGGCGACGGCACTGGGCGATCGCGTCCTCCCGGGTGCGAAGGTCGTCGAGCGAGACCCCGGCGTGCTGGCGCAGCGCCTCGTCGTAGCCGAGCCGCCGCCAGGGCTTGCCCAGGTCGATCTCGGCGCCCTTGTAGGGGAACCGGTTGGTGTGGCGGGCCACCTGGGCGAGGCGGCGGAACAGTACCTCGGTGGTGTCCATCCAGTCCTCGTGCCCGGCATGGGCCCAGTAGGCCTCGAGCAGGGTGAACTCGGGATTGTGGCGGGGGCTCACGCCCTCGTTGCGGAACACCTTGCCGAGCTCGTAGACGCGCTCGAGCCCGCCCACCAGCAGGCGCTTCAGGTGCAGCTCGTGGGCGATACGCAGGAACAGGTCCTGGCCCAGGGTGTTGTGGTGGGTCACGAAGGGCCGGGCCTCGGCCCCCCCGGCCAGGGTGTGGAGCGTCGGGTTCTCGACCTCCAGGAAGCCGCGCTCGTCGAGGAAGTGGCGGATCTCGCGCACGAGCAGCGAGCGCTTCACGAAGGTCTCGCGCACATGCTCGTTGACCGCCAGGTCGAGGTAGCGCTGGCGGTAGCGCACCTCCTGGTCCTTGAGTCCGTGCCACTTCTCGGGCAGCGGGTGGAGCGACTTCGAGAGGATCACGTAGCGGCGCACCATCAGGGTGGTCTCGCCGGTCTTGGTGCGGAACAGCCCGCCCTCGATCCCGATCCAGTCGCCGACGTAGCTGTCCTTGTAGAGCTCGAAGAGGTCGTCCCCCACCAGGTCCTTGCGGATGTGGCCCTGGAGCCGTCCGCTCTGGTCCTGGAGGTGGAAGAACCCGACCTTGCCCTGGCGGCGCTTGGAGACCATGCGACCGGCCAGCCGGAAGGTGGCGGTCTCGGCCTCGGCCACCGCCGAAGCGTCCTCGGCCGGGGGCATCAGCTGCAGGAGTTCCCGGGAGGAATGGGTGGGGACGAAGCGGGGCGGGTCCCAGGGATCGACCCCGCGTCGGCGCAGGTCCTCGGCCACCTTGCGCCGCTGGGCGCTCTCGCTCTCGTGACCCTCGACCACGGCCTCGTCCGATGCCACCTGGATACCCTCGTCCGCCCCTCCGGGAGTGCGCCCCGGTGTCGGGAGGCGCGCTGGTGCGGAGACCGGTCCACTCTAACAGAAACCGGGGGTCCGGCGAGGCCGGTCGGGCTCCCCACACGGCGGCAGCCGGAGCGCCCCTGGCTCTGCCAGGGGGAGCAGCGAGGCGGAGCCCGTCGCAAGCGAGCCCCTTGCGGGCGAGCTGCAGGCCTCCGAGGTCGTAGCGCCACACCTGCTCGGGAGGTCTCCCGGACCTCAATCCGAGGCCCAGAATGAGGCAAGGCCCGGGCACACGGAGGGGCGGCGGAGCCGACCTGGAGTCCGCCCGGGCCGGGGGGAGTAGTCAGCCCAACCCTCCGCTCGGCCGTGGGCTCGCCGTAGCGCAGCGGAGGCGGGACCATCGAGCCGCAGCGGGGAGTTGGGCGTGCCCTGATCAAGGCATGAAACTAGGACACGCCGACCCTTCACGCTCGGCCGACACTGACCCAGCACTTCCTGGACTGCATGGGAGTGGCTCATGAAGGCGTGTCCCTTCAAGGTGCGTGAGATCGGTCATCCCATGCTTTCAAGGACCCAGTACACAGCGCGCCCTATGACCCGCTGTAGGGCGAGGAGAGCGAAAAGACCCCCATAGAGGCAGAAGCCGCAGATCACAATGAGCGACAGCCATCGTCCGACCGACCTTCGTTCAAGTGGAACTCGGTCCGTCCCGGGAGCATCCAACCGCTGGAGACGCTGCTCAGCGTCGGTCACCGAGATCCCCCTTTGAATGCCCGGAGAACGGATGCCACACGCTCGATGATCTTGAGCCGGACACTTGGATCCCTGTGAATCGTGTAGTGATCAAGAGGCGGAGACGGCGAGAACGCCCTGTTCACATCAATCTGTTCGTCACCACCAATGACCGGCACGAGGCGGTACCCGTCCAGTCCGCCATTGCCTACACCAGGTGGGAAGAACGACGCTAGTCCGCTGGCTTGGCGATACA
This sequence comes from uncultured bacterium, assembly GCA_964403795.1. Taxonomy (GTDB): domain Bacteria; phylum Muiribacteriota; class UBA6191; order CAZXTJ01; family CAYOHP01; genus CAYOHP01. The sequence goes on from CAYOHP010000082.1 coordinate 28,487, forward strand.
AGTTCAGGAAGCTGACGAACTGGCCTGGCCGTGGAAACACCAGTTCAGTCGGATTCTCCGGGTGAACGGGATCAACTAACACCGCCAAGTCCAAGCGGCGATTCGCTAGCTTGCTGTACTGCAAGGCTCCGCGGACGATCTTGTCCCCGCCACCACTGATGCCAATCATGACAAGTGGCTCGCTGCTCTCGGCGCAGCCACCTACATGCGCATTGATCCCCTCATCGTCGGTTAGGCCGAATGCCTTCACTTGCCCAGCAAACTCACGGAGATCCTCATGGGCTGATAGGCCATCTCGAACAGCATCGGCGAGCTCGCGAGAGGACCGATCCTGAGGAACTACACGTCCAAGGACTGGATTGATGACACTACTCCCGCCTCCAATCACGGAGATCGAGAGGCCGGCAGGATCGACGCCTGTCAGAGGGCGATTCGCTACGTACGCATACAAGTTCGGCCCATCGACAGTGCCCGCCGGGTCTCGCCTTGTCCACGTGCCGAGCCCGGGCCTGTAGTCGCGGATACACCGGTCTCCGACGCAGATTTCGGCCTGGGAAGCGC
>CAYOHP010000083.1:0-29012 GCA_964403795.1 uncultured bacterium
GCAGCCGGTGCCGGCGCCGCGGCCCGTCCCGGGTTGCCGACCGGGAGTTCGGTGCGGGACGCCGAAGGATCGAAGGCCAGGGTGGCGAACTCCCCCATCCCTCCCCCCTTGGCGGGAGGGCCCCTCTTGGCCGCCGGAGCGGCCAGGCCACTGGCCCTCCCGGGAATGGAGTCGTCCATGGGATTGCCCAGGTCGAAGCCGCCGAACCCGGACTGGCTGCCGCCCCCGATCCCTTCGAGGCCCCCGTCGGCCCCGAAGGAGAGGCCTCCCGAGAGGCCGGCCATGCTGCCGTTGCCCAGGTCGAGGCCCGGGAGCGAGGCCCCGCCCAGGTCGAGCCCGGGCAGCGAGCCGCCGCCGAGGTCGAGACCTGGCAGCGAGGCCCCACCGAGGTCGAAGCCACCGGGACCCCCTCCGACCCCTCCCCCCGCGAACAATCCATCGCCACCGAGTCCGCCCCCGAGGTCGAAGACCCCGTCCCCTCCCGGGGTCGCGGCCATCCGGTCCGAGGAGGCCACGGGTCCGAGATCGGGAGCATCGAAGGAGGAGATGTCCGAAAGTCCTCCTCCCCCGAGGTCGAAGCCCGAGCCCGCGTCCATCGAGGGGAAGGCTCCGGGCGATCCGAACGGCGAGCCGCCATCGCCCGATCCCAGGTCGAAGACCCCGTCCGAGGAGAGCGACCCCAGATCGAGGCTCCCGAGATCCGCCGAGAGGTCGAGGGAACCGGGTGCCGAGGCCGCCGCCCGGGCCGCCGGCGGGGGCACCGGTGCGGAGGCCTTGGTGGCACTCCCGGAGGCATGGCTCGGGGGCGCCTTCCGGGGCGGCAGGGGGATGTCCTCCTCGGGAGCCGCATCCTCTTCCAGCGCCCCGCCCGCGAAACCGCCTCCACCGGCCAGGGCCCGGGGATCGACCTGGGTCTCCTTGACGGGGGCGGCGGCCTTGCCGAGGGCCGCCGGCTTCGCCCGGGGCATCTCGGTGGGAGCCTCGGCCAGGACCCGGAACCAGAGAGGAGGACTCTTCTTCCAGCAAGCCTCGAGGTTCACGCCGCACATGTCGCAGAACTTGTTGGCGCGGGAGCAGAACTTGCCGCAGCGGGGGCAGGTGGCGTCCAAGAGGGCCTCCGATTCCAGGGTAGCCCAGCTCCTACCGATAGGAGAGAGAAAGGGCCGGACAAGATCACGGCCCGAGGACCTCGAGATGTCCGGCCACGACCCGGGGACGCCGGGCGCTGAGGCCGGGGAGGGTAGGGACGATGCCGGGGAGACACCACGTCAAGGACGTCCGGGCCGGGCTGCGGAGGAGCAATCGCATCCTCACCGCCTGTGCGGTGGGCTCGGGAGCCGCCGGGCTGATCCATGAGCTGCTCTGGACCCGGAGGCTCGAGCTCCTGCTCGGCACCTCGCTCCAGACCGCGGCCGCCAGCCTGGCCGCGACCATGGGCGGGATGGCGCTGGGGGCCTGGCTCGCCGGGCGGCGGGAGGAAGCCCGGGGCGAGGGTGCCAGGGCCTACGCCGCCTACGAATTCCTGCTCGCCGGCTACGCCCTGGCCCTGCCGCTCCTGTTCACGGCCGCCGACTCGATGGTGGAGGCCATCTCCGGCCTGCCGACACCGCTGCCCTCGCTGCTTCGCACCCTGACCGGGATGCTGGTACTCCTGCCGGCCGCCATGGCCATGGGAGCGACCTTCCCCCCGCTGGTGGCGGACCGGGCCCGGGCCAACCCAGAGGACGGTACCGGGAGCCTGGCACGCCTCTACGCCGCCAACACCCTGGGCGCCTTCGCCGGTACCTTGACCGGCGGGATGGTGCTGCGCCCCTGGCTGGGGACCTCGGGGACCCTGGGGGTGGCGGTCCTGCTCTCGGCGCTGGCGGGCCTGGTCGCCTGGCGTACCGCCTCCGGCCCGCTCGCCGCCCGCTCCGGGACGGAACACCCCACCCGGGAACCCGGCGAGGCCGGCCCGGCCCGTGGGGTTGCACCACCCCCCCGAACCGTGGCCACGGGCGAAGCCGGAGCGCCCTTGGCTCCGCCAGGGGATGCAGCCAGGCGGAGACCGTCGCTAGCGAGCCCCTTGCGGGCGAGCTGCGGGCCCACCGCCCTGCTCGTCTACGCCCTGGGAGGCTTCGCTGGGCTCGGCTACCAGGTCCTGCTGCACCGGATGGCCAGCCTCTGGATCGGGGGTTCGAGCTACGCCTTCACCATGGTGCTGGCGGTCGTCCTGCTCGGCCTGGCGATCGGAGCGGCCGGCGTGAGCGAAGCCACCTTCCGGCAGCGCTCGCCGCTCACGCACCTGGCCCGGCTCCAGGGCCTGACCTTCGCCTGGGCCCTGGCGCTGGCCTCGGTCTCGGCCTGGATCCCGCTGGCCCTGGCCCGCCTCGCAGCCTTCGAGAGTCTGCCCTTCGGGATGCTGCTCGCCGCCGAGTTCCTGGGGATCGCCGTCCTGGTGCTGCCGGGCGCCGCCTGCATGGGGGCCACGCTCCCGACCGCGGCCCGGGCGCTCGGCCTCGAACCCGGTTCCTCGGCCCGGATCGTCGGTCGCCTCTACGCCTGGAACGCGGTCGGTTCGGTGGTCGGCGCCCTGGGCGTCGCCCACCTGCTGGTGCCCTGGCTCGGCCTCCGGGGCGCCCTGCTGGCGATCGCCTCCACCCACCTGGTCGGTCTGGTGGTGGCGGCCGCGGCCGCGGGCCGGGCAAGAGCCGGTTTGGCGGCGGCGACCGTGTCCGCCCTGGCGATCCCGCTGGTCCCCGCCTGGGACGCGGCCCTGCTCTCGAGCGGGCCCTACATGTACGCCAGCTCCTACCGCCAGGCGGGGGGCCAGGACCGGGACGTGGCCGAGGTGATCCGGGCCTGCGGCGAGGTGATCTTCCACCGGGACGGGGCCTTCACCACCGCTACGGTGCGGCGGGCGTTCGGGGGCCTGCTCTCGCTCCAGGTGAACGGCAAGACCGACGCCTCCAACAAGGCCGACCAGTTCACCCAGACGATGATCGCCCACCTGCCGCTCCTGGTCCGTCCCGAGGCCAGGTCCGCCCTGCTGGTGGGCCTTGGCTCCGGGGTCACCGCCGGAGCCATGCTGCGCCACCCGATCGAACGCCTCGACGTGGTCGAGATCGCCCCCGAGGTGGTCGAGGCCAGCCGCTTCTTCGACGGGCTCACGGGCGCGCCCCTCGACGACTCCCGGACCCGGCTCTTCCTGGACGACGCCCGGGCACATCTCCGCTACACCCGGGATCGCTTCGACGTGCTGGTGAGCGAGCCGTCCAACCCCTGGATCGCCGGCATCGCCAACCTCTTCACCCGCGAGTACTTCGAGCTGGCCCGGAGCCGTCTCAACCCCGGCGGTGCCATGGTCCAGTGGGTCCAGGCCTACTCGACCTCGCCCGAGGACTTCCGCTCGGTGGTGGGCACCTTCCTCGACGTGTTCCCCCAGAGCTGGCTGATGAAATCCACCAACGAGACCGACTTCGTGCTCCTCGGGCTCTCCGGAGGTCCGGGTCCCGACGCCACCGCCCTCGCCGAGGCCTGCGCTGCGGCCACTCCCCTGGGCGAGGCCTTACGGGCCGACGGCTTCACGACCGCCAACCTCTCCCGCCTGGTGGTGGCCGATCCGACCGGGCTCCGCAGCCTGGTCGAAGGCGCCGCTCGGGTGACCGACGACCATCCCTTCCTCGAGTTCACCGCTCCCAGGAACCTCTACCGCGACCAGGGGGAGGCGGTGCGCCGGGAGCTCTCGGGGTTCCGGGCACGCGACGCGGTGGCCCGCTCGATGACCCGTCCCGAGCCGTTCCTGGCAGCCCTCGACGAGTTCGAGACCCTGGTCCGCGCCCGGGAGGCCGCCTTCGACCTGGTGGCCGCGGGTCGCTCCCGCGAGGCCAGGCCCCTGCTCGAGGCCACCGTGGCCCGCATGCCGGAGGACCAGGCCGCCGGCCGGGTCCTGTCCTCGGTGGCCCTGGAGGAGGCCGAGGCCCACTGCCGCGCCGGCCGCCACCGGGAGGCTGCCGACGGCTACGCCCGGGTCCTGGTGCTCCGGCCCGACGATCTCGACGCCCGCAACAACCGGGCCCACTGCCTGGTCGACCTGGGCCGGCTCGAGGAGGCGCGGACCGAGCTGGTCGAACTGCTGGTGCGGGCCCCGGATCACCGGGTCGGTTTCCGGAACCTGTCCCGGGTGTTCTATCGCATGGGACGCCTCCAGGACGCGTTGGGCGCCTACCTGCGCTCGCTGGACGGCACCCGGCCGTCGGCCGCGGAGTGGAAGGACGTGGGCGAGCTCTATCGCGAATCGGGAGACTTCCCCCGGGCCGCCTTCGCCTGGAAGCGCTGCCTGGCCGCCGACCCCGAACAGCCCGAGGTCCGCGATCTCTTCGAGGCCTACCTGGGCCTGGCCGGACCCGAAGGGGTCCCCGAGGATCTGGCCTCCGGTGCGAACGGCAGCGGGAGCTGAGGCAGGTGTCAGCCGGATCGGGAGGCGAGCTGGCGGAGCATCTCGAGGGCGGCCTCGAGGCTGTTCTGCACGTCGACGACCTTGTCGATCCGGGTGACCTGGAAGGCCTTGCGCACGTCGGCGGACAGGTTGCAGACCGCCAGGTTCCCGCCCCGGCGGCGCAGCACCGCGGCGATCGAGACGATGTGGCCGAGACCCGCCGAGGTCACGTAGCCCACCCGCTCCATGTCGAGGACCATGTCGAGGTCCCCGTCCTCGAGCAGCTTGTCGAACGTCGCCGCCAGCTGGCGGGCGTCGTCGGTGCGGATATCCCCTTGGATGCGGACCACCCGCACCCCCCCGGTCTCGACGACCTCGACCTCCATCGGCGCCTCCCAGCAGGCTCGGTCCTCCCTTTGTACCATGGGCCCCTCGACAAGGCGCCAGGGTCGTTCCCGGGCGCGACGTTCGAGGTGCCATGCGCCTGAGCATCGAGGAACGCAGCTACCTCACCCTCATCCATCTCGCCGGCAGGATCGGCAGCGAAGACCGGGCCAAGCTCTGGAAATCGCTGGACGACGTCATGCGGGGCGATCCGCTCTCGATCGTGTGGGACCTCTCCGGGGTCGAGGAGCTGCAGGATCCCTGTCTGGCGGTCCTGGCCGGGAGCTTCGCCTGGCAGCGGCTCCGCAACGAGCCGGTCGTGATCATGGGGGTGGCCCGGGAGCTCGGCGAACGCATCCGGCGCACCGGGGTCGGCTACGAGGCCGCCATGGTGAGCGACGAGCAGGAGGCGTGCCTGGCGATCCTCGAGCGCACCCCCCGGCGCTACGACGAGTTCTTCTGCAAGGTGCTGGTCCAGGAAGGCTTCGTGACCCCCGACGCCATGAAGAACGCGCTGCTCCAGTTCGAGCGGTCCGGACGCGAGGGGGACTTCGGGAAGCTCCTGCTCCAGCAGGGGATGGTCACGGCCCCCCAGCTCCTGGAGGCCGTCTGCCGCCAGAAGAGCCTGCTCGGCGACATCCTGGTCGAGACCGGGACGCTCGACCGCGACACCCTCGAGAAGGCGCTGAAGGCCCAGAGCGACATGGCCAAGGGCGAGAAGCTCGGCGACTTCCTGATGCGGCTCGGGGTGGCCTCGAACCAGGACATCTACGAAGCCCTCGCCCGCCAGTACAAGCGCCGCAAGCGCTTCCACAAGAAGTCCAGGGCCCAGGTCGGCGAGGCGCCAACCCAGGCCCAGAGCGCCCGGCTCGGGGAGATCCTGCTCGAGCAGAAGCTCCTCTCCCAGGAGGACCTGGAACGCTCGCTCCAGCTCCAGCGCCAGACCCAGGGTCGGGAGAAGCTCGGCGACATCCTGGTCCGCCTCGGCTTCGTCTCCGACTCGGACCTCTACGGGGCGCTGCTCACCCAGTACGAACGCACCCGGGGCGGCGAGGTCCAGGGGGCGGCCCGGGCCGGGGTCGAAGCGCTGGTCACCAAGCTCGCCACCCAGGACCACGTGGTGGTCCGGCACGCCGCCGAGGGGCTCATGGCGCTCGGCGGCCCGGCCCTGGCGCTGGTGGTGGCGGCGCTCCGCAACGCTTCCCCGGCCATGCGCAAGGCCGCCGCCGACCTGCTCGGCGACGCCATGTGCTTCGAGGCCATCCCCGGGCTCCTGGAACGCCTCGAGGACCCGGTGCCCCGGGTCCGCCACGAGGCCTTCTGGGCCCTGGTGCGGATCACCGGCCAGAGCATCCCGGTGGGCGACACCGCTCACTGGCAGGACTGGTGGCGGGCCACCGATCCCAAGAAGCTGCCTCCGCCCCCCGAGAACATCTCCACCCACCGCGAGCAGATGGCCCGGCTCCTGGCCAAGGGGATCCAGGAGGGCCATGCCCTCGATCCCTTCGACCTCGAGTACCGGGCCGGGCAAGAGGACTGGGAAGGCGGCCACGCGCGCCTCCAGCTGCGAGGTGACGGCCTGGTCCACGTCCTCCACCTGAAGCGGGGCGAGGCCCGCAGCTGGTCGGGGGACCTCGGTTCGCGGGAGACCCGCGAGATCCTGGACGGTTTCGCCCAGGCCGGCATCCTCTTCGTCGACACCGCCCGCACCGTGGACGACCCGGGCGAGAGCCGCCACGAGATGTCGCTCCGGATCGGGAACCGGTTCTTCCGGCGCTCCACGCTCTACTATCGGGAGCTCTTCCAGCACTGGAACTTCCGGAGCTTCGAGTCGAAACTGCGGGACGTGCTCCGCCGCCTCACCCGCGGCGCGGTGCTGTAGTTCGACTGCCTGCTACCCGGCTTGCTGGCGGGCCAGGCGTCGGCGGGCCGACCTCAGTGTCTCCTGGACGTGGGCCTCGAGCTCGGGAGCCATGGGATTGGCCAGCAGGCGTTCCCCCAGTCCCCTCGCCTCGCGATAGCGCCTGGCCCGAAGCAGCATGCGGGCAAGGCGAGCGCCGGCCAGGGCCCGGTAGCCGGGGGGAAGCTCCTCGTCCCGGAGCAGCCGGGCGTAGAACACGAAAGCCACCCGGGAACCTTCCCGGTCCTTCTCCATCGCCCGCGCCTTCTCGAACCGGGCCTGGAGGTCGGCCAGGTGCCAGGACTTGGCCCAGACCCCCGAGGTGTGGGTGAGATCCTGCTCCGGTGGGACCGCTCCCAGGGCGACCGGGAGCAGGACCGAGGCCCCTCCGCCGGGCTCCTCGGGCTCGGGCTCCGGACGCTCCGGCGCCTCGCGCACCGTCCCGCTTCCCGACGCCTCCCGGTCCTCGACCTCGTCGGGGTCCGCCGGCAGCTCGTAGTCCCGGAACTCGAAGGGGAGGCTGGCCGCCATGGGTCCCCGCAACATCTCCGGGGTCCGCCAGGTGATGCGCTCCAGCCCGAGGCGGCGCGAGACGCCTTCGCCCACCCTGGCGAGTTCGGGCCAGAAGAGGCCGAGCAGGGCCCCGCCCGCGATCCCGCCCAGATGGGCGGGGTAGGCCACCCGGCTGGTGGGCCCGTACCAGAAGGCCCCCAGCATCTCGGCCACGAAGAACCCGAGCACCACCAGGAAGGCAGGCACCGAGAACACCCGCCACCAGACCAGCCCGATCAGCAGCCGCAGACGCAGGGTAGGCAGGGCCGGGAGCAACAGACCGACAAGACCCATCACCGCACCCGAGGCCCCCACCAGGGGTCCGGCTCCCCGCGGTGCGGTGGCGGCATGGACCAGGGCACCGGACACCGTGCCGGCCAGGATCGCCGCCAGCAGGGCGGAGCGTCCCAGACGCCGCTCCACGGTGACCCCGAAGACCGTGAGGAAGAGCCCGTTGCCCAGGAGGTGCGGGCCATCGGCATGGAGGAGCACATGGCCTAGCATCCCGGGTCCGACCGGATCGGAAGCCGAGAACGCCAGGATCCTCCAGGCCTCCCGGGCGACCGGTCCGGAGAGCGCCAGTTCCTGGACCAGGAAGGCGAGCCCCAGGATGGCGAGGCAAGTCCAGGTCAGCCAGGCTGCCCCCCGGTCCGAGGATTCGAGGCCGTCGTCCTCGGCTCCCAGGGGCAGGATCAGCATCGACCGGTGTCAGTGCTCCAGGACGGGCGCCCGGCTCGGACCCGAGACCAGGCCCCAGGCCCAACGGACCAGCAGGTAGACGCAGAACGCCATCACCAGCAGGTCCTTCAACCCCCCGAAGAACACGAATCCGGCGAAGATCCGGGTCTTGACCAGCAGGGCGACCGCGGAGAAGGCGACACCCACGAGCACCATCAGGCCGAACAGCCGGTCGAAGCCGGGGATGTCGTCGAGCGGCATCACATGGGGGACCAGCACCAGGGTAGCGAAGCCGGCCAGGATCGGACCGAAGGCCAGCAAGGCGTCGACCTGGCGGAAGAGATCCGTCTGGGTCACGAAGGCCAGGTAGGCGACCACCATGCCGGTCGGGACCAGCAGGAACACCGCCATGTGGACGACCGCCGAGAGCCACCACGCGCCCACCCGAGGGCGCCAGGCCTTGAGTGCCCTGCCCACCAGGGGACCGAGGATCGGCAGCGCCACCAGGAAGCCCATGATCTCGTGGCGGTGGGGAGCCAGGTTGACCCCGAGGTCCGCCAGGCTCGTTCCTTCTTGCATCCCTGCTCCTTCCGGGCCGATGGCCCCCGCCCCTGCCGTGGCTCTCTCGGCACCGGTCCGGAGCGGACGATTCCGGGGGAATCTAAGCTCCTTGCCGCTCCCGGCCGACCCCCGTCATCGCTCCGCCAACGACGCCTCCAGGACCCGTACGTCCTTGCCCAGGCTACGGGCCCGTTCCGCATGGGGCCGGGCTGCGTCCTTGCGGCCCTGGCTCAGGTAGACGACCGCCAGGCTGTAGTGGGTGTCGGCATGGTTGGGATCGGCCTGGAGGGCCGTCCGGAAGGCGGCCTCGGCCCTCTCCACGTCCTTCGCCTCGTAGAGCGCCACTCCCATGTTGTAGTGGGGCAGCGGCCCTTCCTTGCCGAGCCGGGCGGAGCGGGCGAACCAATCGGCGGCAGACCGATGGAGGCCTCGCTCCATCTCCAGGGTGGCGGCCTCCCAGGCACAGTTGGCGTCCCCCCGCTCGGCCCCCCCGGAGAAGGCGACCATGGCCTGTTCCCGGAGGCCCGCCTCGGCCAGGGATCGCCCCAGGGGCAGGTACCAGGAAGGACGGGCCTCGGGGGACCGGGCGGCCACCGCCAATTCCTCGGCGGCCTCCCGATGTCGTCCCGCCCGGGACAGGACCAGCCCTAGGTCGTAGCGGGCCTGACCCTGGGTAGGATCGGCGGCGAGGCTCGCCTGGTAGGCGGCCTCCGCCTCGGCCCAGCGTCCCAGGCTGCGGAGCAGGACCCCGAGGTTGTAGGGAGGGTCCCGGAACGAGGGGTCGGCTCCCATCGCCTGGCGGTACAGGCCCACCGCGCCTTCCTTGTCGCCCCCCTGCTCGGCGTCGTAGGCCGCCCGGTAGAGCTCCTGGCTGCGGTTGCGGTCACCCGGGACCGGAGGAGCCGCCCGGAAGGCGTGGGTCCCGAGGGGAGCAGGGGGCTCCGGGGTGGGCGGAGGCGGGGTCGGGCTCGGGGGCGGAGGTGGCGGCGTGGGCGAAGGCGGTACGGGCGTCGGGGTCGGGGTCGGAGTCGGGGATGGGACCGGATCGGCGACCCGCCGGGTGGCCGCGGGAGTCGCCTGGACATAGCCTTCCCCACCCGGGAGCACGGCCCTGGAGGGGTCCGGGGTGCGGCTGGCGACCGGGGTGGGCCGCGGCCTCTGGGTCGCGACCCGGGTCGGTGCCGGCGTGGGGCTCGGAGTCGGGGATGCGGTCGGAGTCGGGGTAGGGGTCGGGGTGGGGATGCCTGCGGTCTCCCGGAGCTTCCCCGCATGGTAGGCGGCACCCTCCCGCAGACCGGGGGGGCCGGCTTCGGCGAGGCGTTCCAGGAAGGCGAGGTCGCTCGCCACCAGCAGATCCGGCAGGAACTTCTTCCGGACCTGATCGGCGACCTCGCGGTCGTTGAGGGTCTCGGCCTCGAGCAGGCCCATGATCGCCTGGGGGCCCCCGATCCGGGCCAGCGACTCGACCAGGTCGTAGGCCAGGAGCGGGTCCTCCTTGGAGAGGAGGTTCACCAGCCCGGCGACCGCTTCCCGGGACTTCAGCCGTCCCAGGGCCCGCACCACCGCGGTGCGGACATGCGCGTCCTGGTCTCCCAGGGCATTGACCAGCGCCGGTACCGCCGCCACGTCACCCCGGTCGCCGAGGTGCTTGGCCGCCTCCCGGCGCTCCAGGGGCTCTCCCAGCGCGAGCCGGGCACAGACCTGGGCCACGTTCATCTCGGCAAGGCTGCGCGGCGCCTCCGATCCGCAGCCGACCGTAAGGAACGCCAGCACGGGACCGAGGACGCGGACTGGATGGAGGCTCCCCCGCGACATCAACGGTCAGGGTAATCGGGACCCCCGACCGGTTCAAGCCACCCGTCTGCCGGTCGTGGCCCGGTGTGCTACGGTCCCGTGCCATGGGGCTCCTGGTGGTGTTTCGCGACGGCCGGCTGGCCGCGGTCCTGCCTTTGCCGGCGACCGGAGGAACCCTGGGGATGGATCCCGGGGGGAACCCCGGCCTCCTGGCTCCCGAGGCCCCGGGCAGCCTGCTCCGGTTCACCCCTCGGGCGGGCGGCCTCGCCTTCGTCACGGTCCCCGGGGGAAGCCGCCCCGAGGTCAACGGCCGCCCCGCGGAGGCCGGCACCCTCTACGCTGGGGACGTGGTCCGCCTCGGGAAGTGGGAGATCCACCCCGATCCCGGGGGCGGGAGCGACGGCCGCTACCAGCAGCTCCCGGTACGCCTGTTCGAACTGGTCCGGTCGGCCACCGCCGCCGACGAACCGGTCGAGCTGCTGCGGTCCCTGCTCGACGAGGCGGTCCGCAGCTTCGAGGCCGAACGCGGGTTCGTGCTCTTCCGGGAGCGCCCTTCGACCGCTCCCGAGGTCGTCGCCCGGGTCGGCATGGAGCCCGGAGGCGCCGATTCCCGGATCAGCCGGACCGCCATCGACAAGGCCAGGACCGAGGGACGACCGATCCTGCTCGGCGACGCCGGCAGCGAGCTCCACGAGGCCGAGAGCGTCCAGGCCGAGGGAATCCGCAGCCTGCTCTGTGCGCCCCTGGGGGACGACGGAGCGCTCTACCTCGACAGCCGGAACTCGCGACGGAGCTTCACCCCGGTGGATCTCGAGGCTTTCACCACCTTCTCCGGCTACGCCGGCCTGGCGCTCCGGCTCTGGCAGGAGGCCGACCGCCTCCGCCGCAGCTCCGCCCGCCTCGACGTGCGGGCCGGGGATCCCGAGGGCCCGGTCCTGGAGGCCTCGGTCTCTCCGGTCATGCGACGCCTGCTCGAGGAGCTCGACGCGGTCGCGGGCGAGGACGTGACCGTGCTGGTCCAGGGCGAGACGGGCACCGGCAAGGAGGTGCTGGCCCAGGCCCTCCACGCCCGCAGTCGCCGCCGCGAGGGTCCCTTCGTGGCCGTCAACTGCATGGCGTTCGGAGGCGACCTCGTCGCCAGCGAGCTGTTCGGGCACGAGAAGGGCGCCTTCACGGGAGCCGGGGAACGCCGGCTCGGGCGGTTCGAGCTCGCCGACGGGGGCACTCTCTTCCTCGACGAGGTGGGGGAACTCTCCCCCGAGATCCAGGTCAAGCTCCTGCGGGTGCTCCAGGAGCGGGTGGTCGAGCGCATGGGCGGTACCCGGGCGATCCCGGTCGACATCCGGGTGGTGGCGGCCACCAACCGTGACCTCGAAGCGGAGGTGCGGCGCGGCACCTTCCGGGAGGATCTCTACTACCGTCTCGCCGTCTTCACGCTCCGGCCCCCTCCGCTTCGGGAGCGCAGGGAGGACATCCCTGCCCTGGCGGAACACTTCGCCCGGACCCTCGGGCGGCGCATGGGAAAGGCCCTCGAAGGCCTCGCTCCGGAGGCGGCGGCGGCCCTTGCGAGCCACTCCTGGCCCGGCAACGTGAGGGAACTTCGCAACGTGATCGAGCGCGCCCTGGTGCTCTCCCGGGGTCCCAGGATCCTGGCTTCGGCCCTTCCGTTCGCGGCTCCCGCCGCGACCCCGCCGACGCCCCCGGCGAGCGCCTCGCCCACCACCGGCTCGGCTGGCCCTGCTGCCGGATCCGCGCCCGGCAACTCCGGTTTCTTCGATGCCCTGCCGACCTCCCTGCCGGCGGCCAAGGAGGCCTTCGAGAAGGAGTTCCTCTCCCGGGCCCTGGAAGCCGTGGGCGGGAACGTGGCCGCGGCTGCCCGACGGCTCGAGGTTCCCCGCTCGACGGTCTATCGCAAGTGCCAGATGCTCGGGATTCCGGTCAAGGGCGGGGGGACCGAGTAGGTCCCGGCTGGAACGCGGGCGCGGGGGCCGGGAGTTCCTCGCCCCCTGGTGGAGGCCGCGGCCCCGCCTTGGGGCGGAGACCGGTGCGATCCTGGCCGCCGGAGTGGAGACCGGGAAGGCCGCCTTCCCCCGAGTCCGCTGGCCAGCGGGGATGGACCCAGTCGACCCCGAAGAGCTCCGGCTCGAAGCGGATCCTGGGCACCGATCGCTTGCGGTTGGCCAAGCCCGGGAACCACAGGCGCACGACCTTCGCCGAGGGTCCCGGCAGGGCGGGCTCGCCCGGAGGGAAGGCGAAGGAGAGGTTCAGGACCTGCCCCGAGAGCATGCGATCGAAGAAGGGGCGGTCGAGCGCGGAGACCGGGAAGAACCGGCCGTCGATCTCGAGGCGGGTGGCACCCAGCAGCAGTTTCAGGTGGTGCTCGACGACCGGCCAGCGGTGGTTGACGAGCTCGATCTGGAAGGTCAGCCGCCCCGCCGGGGTGTGGCGGGCGGCCCGCTCCCGGATGGCTCCGGGGTGCATGTCGAGGCCGCTGCCCCAGGCCTCGGCCTCGGCCCTGGCGAGGGCCGGGGTGACGACGGTGGCGTGGACGTGCACGAAGTCCTGGTGGTTCCGGGCCGGGAAGCGTCGGGTCAGGGCGTCGAAGAGTTCGCGGTACCGCCGGCGGGCCGGGCCCCAGAGGTTCTCGTCGACGCCAGGATCCCGGTGCCATCGGGTCTCCCGGGGGGCGGCCGCGGCGCCGGCCAGGAGCGATCCCGAGAGAGCCGCGGCCAGCGCCGCTTCCCGGCGAACGCGTCCCGTGCTAACGATTCGGGGGGAGCATCTCGTCATGGAGCCGGTCCTCTTGTTGAGCGCCAGCTATGCACCGCTGGGAGTCATCTCCTGGATGAAGGCCGTCAGCCTGCTCTGGCAGGAGAAGGTCGAGGTGCTCGCCGGGCAGGACCGGGTCATCTCCTCGCCCTCGATCCGGTTCGAGGCCCCGTCGGTCGTGCGCCTGAACCGGATGGTGCGCCACCGCGAGAAGAGCGTCAAACTCACCCGGCGCCACCTGTTCTTCCGGGACGGCTTCACATGCCAATACTGCGGCGCCCGGTTGCCGGCCCGGAAGCTGAACGTCGACCACGTCATCCCTCGCCGCCAGGGCGGCGGAACTGTGTGGGACAACCTGGTGACGGCCTGCATCCGGGACAACATCCGCAAGGGCGGGCGGACTCCCCAGCAGGCCGGCATGACCTTGCTGCGGGCGCCGAAGGAGCCGCGCTGGGGACCCGCCGAGCGGATCCTGGCGACCCTGGGTCGGGTACCCAGCCGCTGGCAGGAGTTCCTCGGCAATCCCCGGACCCCCCTGGAGGCGTACGAGGAGCCGGGGTAGCGGACCTACTTGGGGGCGCCGAGCTTCTCGGCCATGGCCTCTACGTCGAGCAGGTCGGTGCCCAAGGTCGAGATGTCGGCAGCCTGGATCTGCAGGTTGCGGGCAGCCTCCAGGGCCACCAGCGCCCGGCCGCCCGGGCCGCTCATGGCCAAGGTCTTTGCCCGCTCGCCCTCGGCCTCGGCCTGGCGGAGGAGCAGGCTGGCCTCGGCCTTGGCGCGCTCCACCTCGAGATCGCCCTTGGCCCGCTTCTCCACGCCGTAGGCGTTGGCTTCCTCGAGGACCTTGGTCATCTCCACCTCGTTGCGTCCCCGGAGCTCGGCGATCTCGCGCTCGAGCTCGGCCTGGATCCGCTTCACGAGGGCCTCGGTCTCGGCCTTGACCTTCTTGGTCTCGCCCTTGAACTTGAACGACTCGGCGCGGCTCTTGGACACCTCGACATCCTGGTCGGCGAGCTTCTTGGCCTTGATCTTCTGCTCGTACTGGGGATCGAAGGCCACGCTCGAGATCAGGATGTCGAGGACCTCGAGGTGGCGGGGATCCAGCGCCCGCTGGAGCCGGGTCCGGACCTGGATGGCAGCCTTCTCCCTGGCTTCCGGGTTGTAGAAGTCCTCTGTCACCATCTCGCCGAACTCGATCCGGCAGGCGTCGATCGCCTCGTTCTCGACCAGCCGCTCGTAATTCTCCCGGAAGGGCCCCAGGGTCTTCAGCAGCAGATGCGCCTCGTGCGGCTTGATGTGGTACTTGACCCGGACGTGGACGATGACGTCGTACCCGTCCTTCGACTTGACGGTGAGCGGGTTCGAGTCCCCGTCCTCTCCGATGAACCGCAGGGTGTGGACGGTCTTGTCGAAGTAGTTCCAGCGGTCGATGAACCAGAAGTTCCGGTACCAGCCGGGCTGGTCGAAGTCGTGGGCGACCACGCCCTGGGGACCGAGGATGGCGAACTCCTGGCTCCGGACCCCGATCACGTTGGGTCCGATCTTGACCACCAGCATGCGCCCCACGAAGCCGAAAGCGACCAGCGCCAGGGTGATCGCGAAGATGGAGTAGGCGAACTTCGCCATGGTCATCGCCCCCCTTCGGAGGCCCGACCGGGCACGGTGGACGCCCCCTGGTAGTGCTGGAAGCGTTCCAGCTCGGGCTGCAGCCGGACCGGCGCACCGCTGAAGCGGACGTCCTTCAGGCGCTTGGCGTACTCCATCATCACCAGGTTCTTGGCGCCCTCGGGGCTGGCGAAGGCCTGCTGGAGGGCCTCGATGCCCTTGGCCTCGGCCATCCTGACGCTCCGGATCGCTTCCGCCCGGAGGCGGGCCGCCGACCGGATGGCTTCCGCCTGGCGGACCGACTTCTCGTACTCCGAGTCGGCCGCGAACCGCTTCTTGTGCGCCTCGGCCTGGGCGTTGACCAGGTGCTGGGCCAGCTCGCCCTTGATCTCGGCGATCCGCACCTCCCGGCCTTTCTCGGTCTCGACCTTGCGGGTCTCCTGCTCCTGCATGGCAGCGTTGCGCTTGGACTTCTCCTCCTCGACCTCCTGGTCGGCGAGCTTCTTGTCCCGGATCTTCTGCTGGTAGGCCTCGTAGAAATTGAAGGCCTGGATCTGGACCGAGCTGATCCGCAGGCCCCGCGAGTTCAGCAGCTCGTTCAACTCGGCGCGGGCGGCCTGGGCCTTCTCGGTGCGCTTGCCCGCGTCGTACATCTCCTCGGTGGTGAGCTCGCCCAGCTTGTACCGGCAGATGGTCCGCACGTAGTCCCGGATCCAGTGGCTCTTGTAGCCCTCCCAGCGCCGGCCGGTGAAGGTCGATCCCCAGTGGTCGCTGGGTCCCGAGAGGGCGATGATCTCCTGGGCCATCGCCGGGATGATGGCGTAGTTCACGGTGACGTCGACGTCCACATCGCTGCCGTCCCGGGTCTTGACCAGGATGCCGTCCTTGCCGGAGTGATCGCCCCGGGCCGTCTCGTTGGTGAAGACGATCGTCTGCTCGCTCTTGTCGAGCAGGATCATGTCCGAGGTCAGGGCGTTGTAGAGGTAGGTACCGGGACGCTCCAGGGTCTCCTGCGTGCCCCACAGGTTGTTCACCAGCACCCCGACCTCGTCGGGGGCGATGCTCCCGAAGGTGAAGCTGGCCACTCCCAGCAGGCCCCATACCAGGATCGAGAGCCCGAGCAGCACCTGGGGCACCGATCCGGCCACGGCACGCGGGTCCCTGCTGCTCATCGCGTTCCTCCTCTAGGCCGCCGCCTGCCCGGTCCCCCCGGATCCGGTGCGACCGACCCTGCTCACTCCAGGTCGATGTCCTCGTAGGCCGACTCGAGGAGCTTCACGTCCTCGACCAGGTTCTCGATGGCGTGGTCGGCGCCCTCCACGGTAGCGAACTCTCGTGCGACCAGTCCATCCTCGAGGGACTCGAGGTTCAGGAGCACGGCCCGGATCTGGGCATCGGCCTTCTGGCAGGTCAGGCCCAAGCGGTCGTAGCTCTCGAGGCGTCCCTGGACCAGGTCGTGGTTGCGCTGCAGGAGTTTGCGGAGCTCCTCGTCCCGAGCCCCTCCCAGCTTGCGGCGCAGCTCCCTTTCCTCCTTGACCAGATCGGCCCGGCTGCGACCCGCGAGGTACTCGACCAGACGCTTCTGGCGGTCGAGGGCCGAAGGGAGCCGGCGGGTGACGAGTTCCTCCAGTTCGGCCCCGATCGCGCCCCCCGGCTGGCCGCCCCAAGCCGGGAGCCGGGCCTGGATCCTCTCCACGATCAGGCGGGCGCTGCGCATGCGCTCCAGGAGGTCGGGATCGAGCCCGGGTCCCAGGGCGTCCCGGTCCTCCAGGTACCGCACCAGGCGCCAACCGGCGTAGAAGAGCACCAGGACCGGCAATCCGACCAGGACCGCGATCCGGATCGCGAGCAGCACCACGAGGCTCCTCCGCTCCCGCGGATTGTCCGACAGGGCCGGGTGGAACGCAAGGATCCGGCCGGGTCCGGGGCGATCGCGTCCGGTCCGGGCGCGGTCTTTGAGGCCCCCTGGCCCCGTGCTACGGTCGGGCTCGCGTTCCTCCGGTGGAGACCCGGGGCACGCCCTCCGTATGTCGCAAGAGTCCGCTGTCCAGGGTGCCAGGCTCGTGGCCCTCAAGGGTCGCAGCCCGGGTGCCGTCTACGTCCTCGGCCCCGCCAACACCCTCGGACGCGACCCCGAGAACACCATCCAGGTCCTCGACGAGAAGATCTCCCGGCACCACGCCGTCCTCCGCCGCTCCGACGGGAGCTGGACCCTCCAGGACCTGGGGAGCCGCAACGGCACTTTCCTCGGAGGACAGCGGGTCTCGGGGGCGATCACCCTGAAGGGCGGGGAGGAGATCCTCCTCGGCGACACCCTCATGCGCTTCGAGCTGCTGGCCTCTCCCGCGCCCGGGACGGCCCGGTTCGATCCCCTCGAGCCCCTGGACCCATCCCTCCCTCCTCCCCGGACCGGAGTGAGCGGGATCCTGGTCCCCGCGCCTCCCATGCAGGAGGCCGGCCGGCCTTCCGCCAAGACCACCTCGGAGATCACGGTCCGCAACTCGGCACGGGGCTCGGTGGACCTCGACGAGCTCGAGATCAACCCCATGGTCCAGGCCGCCGCCGACGTCTCGGGCAAGGCCCTCTTCCAGGCCACCCAGGGCGTCTCGGTCGAGGAGCTGTCCCGCCGGCTGGCCGTGAGCTTCGAGATCAACAAGGCGCTGTCCCGCCTGATGGATCGCGAGGACCTGGCCGAGACCCTGCTCGAGGAGCTGTTCAAGGCCATCCCCGCCTCCCGGGGGGCGGTCCTGGTGAGCCAGGCCGGGGACGAACTCGAACCCCTGGCCGTGCGCGAGCCGGGGTCGAGCAACCAGGCCGGGCGGAGGATCCCGATCTCCCGCACCCTGCTCGCAAGGGCGGTGTCCCGCCGCGAGGCCGTGCTCATGACCGACGTGTTGGCCGACACCGATCTGGCGGGCTCGGCCTCGATCGTGGCCCAGGGCATCAAGTCCGCGATCACGGCTCCCTTCATCTTCCGGGACGAGTTCCTGGGCGTGCTCCACCTCGAAGCCCGCAGCCAGAGCCGCTCCTTCAGCAAGGCGGACCTCGACCTGGTCGCCTCGGTAGCCTCCCAGGCGGCCATCGCCCTGGCCAACGCACGGCTGCTCGACCGGGTGAAGAAGGAAGCGGAGCACCGCACCAACCTCCAGCGCTACCTGGCGCCGGAGCTCGTCGAGCAGCTGCTCCAGGGCCGGATCAGCATGGAGATGGAAGGCGCCACCGCCCACGCCACCATGCTCTTCTCGGACCTCCGAGGCTTCACCTCGATGAGCGAGCGGACCCCTGGACGCGAGGTCTTCCGGTCCCTGAACTCCTATTTCCAGCAGATGGTCGACGTGGTGGTCGAGTTCGGCGGCTCGATCGACAAGTTCATGGGCGACGCCATCATGGCAGTCTGGGGCATCCCCAATCCGCGGGAGGACGACGCGGTCCGGGCGGTGACGGCCGCCATCAAGATGCAGCAGGCCCTGGTGGCCTTCAACCTGGAGCGCGAGGCCCACGGGAAGCCGCCCTTCCACATGGGGGTGGGGATCAATTCCGGGCCGGTACTGGCCGGGAACCTGGGTGCCCGCCAGCGCATGGAGTACACCGTCATCGGCGACAACGTGAACCTGGCGAGCCGCCTCCAGGGTCTCACCGGGGCCGGGCAGATCCTGATCAGCGAGTCCACCATGGCCCTGGTCCGCCAGGTCGTGAACGCGGTCGAACTGCCGCCCGCCAAGGTCAAGGGCAAGCAGCACCCGGTCAAGGTCTTCGAGGTCCGCGGGCTCCTCGCGGAGAGCTCCTCGGGCGGAGAGGACGAAGCCGCGCAACGGAGCCACGGTCGGGTCCGGACCTCGGTCCGGGTGGCACTCGTGAACGAGGCCACGGGGACCGTCCACGTCGGGGTGCTGACCGACATCTCGGCCGGGGGTGCGGGAGTGAAGTTCCTTCCCGAGCAGATCCGGGGCCTGGAACAGGGAGCTTCGGTGCGGTTGCCCTTCGGGGCCAGGTCCGAGAAGGACGCCCCGTCGGTGCGCGGCAAGGTGGTCCGGCTGATCCACGGCGCCGACAAGGCGGGCAACGTCCTGTTCAAGGCCGGGATCCAGTTCCTCGACCCGCCCGAGCTGGTCAAGGACCTGGCCCGCAGCCTGGTTTCCTTGTAGGTCCGGGGGACGCCGACCCCGGGGCGCTCGCGAGGTCCGGGGGTCGGCACCGTTTCTGACCCCGGGGGCCCAGGGTGTTACAGTGGACCTCGGAAGGGACCCCCGTGGAAAGCCAGCCCTGCAGCCTCTGCGGGCACCCGGTCAGGGTCGCGGGGTTAGGGACCGGTGCCCGGATCCCCTGCCCCGCATGCAGCTGCGTGATCGAAGTGGTGGGCGGCGGGTCCGGCCGGGTCTTCGGCAACTTCGCCGAGGGGCACACCCTGGCGGCCCCCTCCGACACCCCGGGTTCCGGGCCGGGAAGCCCGACCCGCCCGCACCCGGCAGCCGCCAAGCCCCCGGGGAGCGAACGGGGGGAGAGCCCCATCCCAGGCTACGTGGTGATCGAGGAGCTCGGCCGGGGCGGCATGGCGGTCGTGTTCAAGGCCCAGCAGACCTCGCTCGACCGGATCGTGGCACTGAAGATCATGGCCCCTCGGCTCGCCAAGGACCCCGGGTTCGTCCAGAGGTTCGAGCGTGAGGCGAAGGCCCTGGCGGCCCTGAACCATCCCAACATCACCTCGATCTACGACCGAGGCCAGGCCGGCGACAAGATCTTCTTCGTGATGGAGTTCGTCGAGGGTCCCTCGCTCAGGGACATCATGAAGAACGCCGGGGGCCGTCTGCCCCAGGAACGCGTCCTCTCCCTGATGATCCAGGTCGCGGAGGCGCTGGGTTACGTGCACGACCGTGGGACCATCCACCGGGACGTGAAACCCGAGAACGTGCTGGTCGCAGCCGGCGACAAGGTCAAGGTCACCGACTTCGGACTGGCCGCCATGACCCAGGCCAACCTCAATGTGAACCTGACCGGCGACGGCATGATGATGGGCACCCTCAACTACATGCCGCCCGAGCAGCGCTCCGACGCCAAGAGCGTCGACCACCGGGCCGACATCTACTCCTTCGGCGTGATGCTCTACGAGCTCCTCACCGGGTCGGTGCCGCTGGGGAAGTGGGACGCCGCCACCGCCCTGGTACCGGAGCTCGACGCCAGGTTCGACGAGGTCATCTCGATGTGCCTCAAGGCCAACCGGGTCGAACGCTACCAGCGCATCGACCAGGCCGTGGCCGCGCTGCGGGAGATCCAGACCGGCCCCGGAGCCACCGCCGAGCTGAACATCCCGCTCCTGGGTGCCTCCGAATCCAGGAGCGCCCCGCCCCCTCGCCCTCGGGCCGATCGCAGCGCCCCTTCCCGGTCGGCCCCCACCCAGCCCTCGCCCCAGGGCGCCACCAACAACCGCGACCTCGAGGCCTTGGTGGAGGCCGCCCGCAAGGACATGCTGGCCCAGCGGACCAGGGGCCTGCCGACCAGGATCCACGATCTTCCTGGGATCGACCCGCCCAAGCGACGGCTCCGGACCTTCCTCGGGGGCCTGCTCCTGCTCCTGGCGGCGCTGGCGGGAGGCTACGCTTGGTTCGAGCCCACCGTGCTGGTGGGATTCCTGATGCACTTCCCTCAGGACCGGATCAAGACGGTGGAGAACACCAGCCTCCAGAAGGGCCTGGAACACGCCTACGCGTTCGCCCTGGCGAGAGTCCGCACCCTCGCCACCACCCAGCCGCGGGTCTTCCTCCAGACCCTCTCCTGGGACGACCCCGTGCTGATCCGAGGAGGCCTCAAGGCCCTGCGCCACTCCGATTCGGAGGACGCCGCCGAACTGGCCGCGGTCCGCCTGGGGGACGTCCGGGACGAGGTCTTCAAGGAAGCCGCCCAGACCCTCGGCCGGATGAAGGTCCCCGGGGCCCGGGCCCGCCTGGAGAAGGCCTGGACCGAACTGGAGCGACGTCGCCACGAGCCGGGTGCCGCCGACCGCGCCAGGTTCCTCGAGACCCTGATCCGGGCTCCCGGCGAGGAGCGCGCCCCGGAGGCGCCCGCCGGAGGTGGCTGAGACGGAGGCTCCAGCCGGTCTCTGGGAGGACCTGAACTCCCCTGACCCCGCCACCCGCATGGATGCCCTGCGGTTCCTCGCCGAGGTCAAGAAGGACCGGAAGCTGGTAGGCGTCCTGCTCGACGTCGCCCAGCGCGATCAGGACCCCGCGGTCCGGGCCCTGGCCGGGCAGCTGGTCGAGAAGTTCAAGGACGACGTGAGCGGCCCCATCCAGCTCCCGTCCCAGCGTCCCGGGCCGCCCTCCCCCGGTTCCCCGGACCTCCGGCCGCTGGCGGAGCGGATCGCCCGGGGCGAAGCCCAGGGGCAAGGTCCCGGACCATTCCCGTTCCAGGGACCCGGTCCGTCCCCAGGCGGGTCGTCCGGGGGCTCCCCGGGCCAGAGCGGCAGCTCCCCCGGCGGACCGGGCTCCGGTCTGCTGGGCACCTCGACCGGCCTGGGGCCGGGTCCGCTCCCCGCGGTGCGCACCCCGGGGCTCGAGGAAATCCTCGCCATGCCCGATACGGTGAGGAAGATCGAGGCCGTCCGCAAGGCGGCAGCCGCCAAGGATCCGTCGGCCGCATCCCCGATCCGCCGGGCGCTCGCCAACGAGTCCGACCCCTGGGTCCTGGCGACCCTCCTGAAGGCCCTCGGGGTGCTCGGCGACACCGGCGACCTGAACCTGGTCCAACCCTTCCTCAAGCACCAGGACCTCCGGATCCAGGCCAACGCCATCGAATCGCTCGAGCTCTTGGGGGACGAACTGGCCTTCCCCCTGGTCTCCCCGATGCTCCAGGCCCAGGACCCGCGGATCCGCGCCAACGCCATCCGCTGCCTGATGAAGGTCGATCCCGAGGAGGCCTTCTCGACCTTGAAGCGCATGGCCCTGGGCGACTCGCTGACCAGCCGGGAGAGTGCCCTCTACTGCCTGGGCCTGGTCCAGCACCCGGGAATTCCGGCGGTCCTGGTCGACATGCTCGCCCGCGAGAGCGAGGACCGCCTGAAGGAGAAGCAGGTCGCCCTGCTCGCCGAGGAAGGCGGAGCCGAGGCCATCGGAGCCCTGGCCTGGGTGCGCGACAGCTCCAAGGGCCTGCTGGCCGAGGCGGCCCGCGAGGCGGTGGCACGCTGCCGCGAACGGGCCGCTATCCCCGAGTCGGAGGTCCTCCAGAGGAAGCTCGCCTTCGAGTCCGAACGCGGCCTTGCCCCGGCTGGGGTGGGTGGGGTCGTGGCCTTCCCGACGGACGACGACGGTCCGGACCTCCCACCCCTGAAGGGCAGCCAGGTACCCAACCCGGGAACCTCCATGGGGATGGCCCCGGGCCAGGGACCCGAGCCGGAAGGGAATCCCCGCGCCTCGGTCCCGGGCGGGATGGCCCTGCGCCCCGGAAAGCGCCGCAAGGAGGAGGAGACCCTTCCGGCCGCGGCGTCCCCGGGCTCCGCCGCGCTCGGGTTCATCAAGGAGAATCCCGGCTTCGTGGCGCTCTCGGGGGTGACGGGCCTGTTCGTGATGGGCGGCCTCTTTGCCCTCGGGTCCGGGATCGACCAGGTGACCACCCCGGTGGCCAACCCGAGCCGGGCCCCGATCCAGGTCGCCAGACCCACCCCGGGTCCGAGCAGCCCCGGGGAAGGTCCCGCCAAACCCGAGGCCGAGGAGCCCCAGGGGGACACGGTCAGTTTCGAGTGCGTTGTCGACCACGTCGACCGGCGCCGCAAGACCGCCCTCCTGAAGCGGGACAACCAGCTCATCCTGGCCCTCTTCGACGCCCCTCCCCCCGAGGAGATCAAGAAGAACGACCAGGTCTCGATCCGCGGCTGGTACACCGGGAAGGTCCGCTTCGGGGCCAAGTACCTGAAGGCCCAGGAGATGCGCAAGGTCGGGGACTGACCCCTCCCCCCGGCACGTCTGGCCGCCACCCGGGGCCGTTGGGTAGGATGGCCGCATCAGGAGGCCCCCGTGGACGAGAATGCCCGCTTCCTCCAGGCAGTGAGCCTTTTCTCCGAGCTGCCGGAGCCCGTGGTCCGCACCCTGGCGGGCAAGATGCAGGAACTCCACTTCGAGAAGGGCCGCCGCATCTGCGAGGAGAATCGCGAGGGCAACGCCCTCTTCATCATCAAGGCCGGGATCGTCCAGATCCACGTGGGCGAGGGGGCCGAGAAGAAGACCCTGGCCTACCTGAAGCGGGGCGACTACTTCGGCGAGATGGCGGTGTTCACCGGCGACCCGCGGTCGGCCAGCGCCACCGCCATCGCCGAGGTCACCCTGCTCGGTCTCACCAAGGCCGATTTCGAGACCGAGGTCCGGGCCAACCCCTCGATCGCCCTCGAGCTCCTGAAGACTCTCTCCCGCCGCCTGGCACGGGCCAACCAGCGGAGCGGATCGGCGGAATCCAAGGCCGGGAAGATCCTCTTCCTCTCGGGCAGCGAGAAGGGTGCCGGGAAGACCGCGGTGGCCCGCGATCTGGCCCATTCGCTGGCCAAGCTCTCGGGCAAGCGGGTCGTCCTCTTCGACCCCAACGTCCAGAACCCCTCGGTGGCCCACTCCGTAGGCGTGCGGGAGGACTGCGACCTGGCCAAGGAGCTGGTCTCCACCGAGCACCTCACCGTCGAACGCTACGTGAAGAAGACGCCCTGGGGGTTCTCGGTCCTCCTGCCCCAGCGGGTCGAGCGGACCACCTATCCGCTCAGGGAGAGCCACCACCACGTGCTGGTCAACGCCCTGGCCGAGAAGTTCGACTACCTGGTGGTCGACTCGAGTTCGACCATGGCCAAGCTGAACAAGCACCTGATGGAGTCGGCAGCCCGGATCGTGGTGGTGCTCTCGGGTCGCCAGCAATCGCTGGTCAATTTCCTGGAGCCCTTCGAGCGCATGATCCTGGGGCCGGGCGCGGTCGAACGCCGCAAGGTCGTCTACCTGTTGAACCAGAACGGCGGGGTGGTGGAGGACCCGGTCCGGCTCCTCGGCGGTCACGCCAAGGACATCGCCCTCACCCTCCCCCATGATCCCGAGGCCCTGAAGGCCGCCGACGACCGGGGCATGCCGGGTGCGGAGGCGGCTCCCGAATCGGGCTGGGCCAAGGCGGCCCACGAGACCGGGCGGGAGGTCTTCCTCGACCACTCGCTCGAACTCCTGCTCCCCGAACTCGAGGGCCGGGCCTCCCGCCTGGAAGCCCTGGTCCCGCGCCTGGCCGGGGACCTGGAGCGGATCTTCTCCACTCCTCCCGAGCGCGGCGCGGTGGACCTGGAGGACGCCGACCGCGACTCCCTGCACGCCGCCCGGGCCCAGCGCCTTGGCGTGCGGGTCACCGAGTCGGTGATGACCGAGGGCATGGACGGCTTCCTGACCGCGGCCGAGAGCGCCCGCGAGTTCCTCGGCGAGGGCCAGATCCTGATCCGGATCGACGGCCGGCCGAGCCTGGTCTAGGAGCCTGTCGGCCCGTTGGGCAGGGGCGCCCGCCCTCCGGGCATCGCCGCGCCCGGTCGGACCCGGGACGCCCGACCCGCCAGCGCGAAGACCCCCCGGCCCGGGAGGGCCAGGGGGTCCCCTGGGAGCGTGGAGGGACTCTACTCGCCGGCGGGAGGACCGAAGCCGGCGGGGCCGAAGAGCCGCTCGGTGAGCGGGTAGACCATCGAGGTCCCGGAGCGGCGAGCCCGCCCCTGGGCCATCATCGTCTCGACCTCCCGGCCGATCCTCTCGGCATCGGAAGCCGCCAGCTGGCCGTTGCGGAGCTCTTCGATGGCCGCCAGGAGGTCCGGGCTCTCGCCGGAGCCGGCCCCCGGCGCAACCGCACCGGTCGGTCCCGCGGGATCGAAGCCGGGACCGGCTTCCGGCGCCTGGTAGGCGGCCGGGGGCAGGGTGCCGGCCCGGGCGTCCGGAGCCGGGAACCCACCGGGCAGGGGAGGCAGGCGGGAGGCGGCGGACGGACGCGCGCCCCTGGGGTCGCCCGCGAGCATGCTGCGGGCCCGGAGCCTCAGGCTCTGGAGGCGCAGAGCATCGGGGACCGCCAGCGGTCCGGCCTCCCCGGCACCCGAGAAGATCCCGGGATCGGTGCTCGCCGCGGCCCGACCGCCGCCCCAGCTTTCCTGGGCCTGGGCCTGCAGGCCGGGAGGAGCGAAGATCGGAGCGGGAGGCGGCAGGTAGCCTGCCGGCACCGCGGTCTGGGGTGGTGCCGGCTGGGCCGCGGCCGGCCGAGGGGTACCCGGAACCGGCATGGGAGCCGGTCGCCGCGGATCCTCGATCCCCTGCATCGAGAGGATCGCCCGGCGGTTCTCCTCCACCATGGCCCGGAGTTCCTTCATCTCCTGCTGGCTGGCGTCGGCCCGCGACTCGAGGCTGGTCACCCGGGCCAGCATGTCCTGGTGCTTCACGCCCAGGAGGTCGAGCTCCTGGCTGAACTCGGTGGCCAGCTTCCGGATCAGGGGATAGGTCTTCTCGACCGCGCCCTGGACCGAGTGCTTCGCCTCCTTGAGCTTCTCGACGTAGCGGGCCAGCACCACCGCCATCTCGTAGCGGGTGAAGGCCTTGTTGCCGTCGAACTTCCCGGTGACGCCGCCCCGGATCAGCCCGGTGTCCTGCAGGCCCTGGATGGCCTGGTAGGCCCAGTGCTTCTTCGGTACGTCCTGGAACGTCCCCGCTCCCCGCGCCCAGGGCGCCAGGAGCACGATCGAAACCAGTGCCGCCTTGTGCTCACGCATGGTGGTTCGCCTCCTCGACGCCGGCCGTCGGTGCGGTGGCCCGGAGCAGCGCCCGGTACTGGCGCTCGAAGAACTCGAGCCGCTCCTCGATTCGCTGGTTGATGGAGAGGATCTCCTCGGTCCGGACCCGGATCCGATCCAGGGCCGAGGCCGGGCTGCCCTCGGGGGCGAGCTGGCCGTGGAAGTACTCGGACAGCTTCGAGAAGGGCAGGCCCGAGCGCTTCAGCTCGACCGCCCTCCGCAGGACCTCGAGGGCCCCGGTGGTGTACAGCGTGGTCCGGTTGGGACCCTTGGCGAGGGGCAGGAGCCCCTCGAGCTCGCGTTCGTAGACCCGCAGGGTCGAGTACGTCAGGCCCAGTTCCCGGGCCGCGTCCCTGCGACTGACTCCGTCTTCCATCCGATCGCTCCCCTCTGCAGCTCTGGCTACAGACTCCATCGACCGGGAACCCGACGGAACTGAGAGGTCCGCGGACTTTCTTGTCCGCTCCCCTCGGGGTGGGAAGGCCGGGAGCCGGCGATCCCGCTCCCGGTCTGCAGTCGGACCTGCCACCCGCGCCCGGGGGGCCTGTCCCGGTCGGCACTCGGCGCGACAGATGCAGGCGGAGGCCAGGTCTCGGCCCCTTCGCTCGCCCGGCGCGAGCCGAGGCGGCGAAGCCCGGACGAGCGCGAGGGCCCCGGCCCGGTCTCCGGCTCAGCGGAGCAGCACGGCCACGAAGCAGAGGAACCCGATCGTCAGGACCAGGCCACCGAGGATGGGCAGGTGCCGACGCCAGGCAGACGGGGTCTTGCGCTCCGGCGGGATCAGGAGTCCTTCGAGCTTCTTGGGTGCTGCGGCGGCCTTGGCTGCAGCCGCATCCCGCTCCTTGCCGGTGGCCGGATCGAGCGCCGCGAGGTCCGCCGCCAGTGCCGCTCCGTCCGGATAGCGGGCCGAGCGATCCGACCGGAGACAGCGGATCACGATCCGGTCCAGGGCCGGGGACACGGCCGGGTTGCGTTTCGAGGGCGGCGGCATCTCCTCCTGCTGGCGACGCAGCATGGTCTGGAAGGGGTTCTCGTCCTCCAGGGGCAGCCGGCCGGCGAGCAGGCCGTAGAGCAGGAGACCCAGCTGGTAGATGTCGGAACCGGGCCCCAGGACCTCGCCCTGGACCCTCTCCGGCGAGGCGTGGCGCCCGGCCGGGGGGTTCGAGTCGTTGCCCCAGGGCCTCTCCCCCAGGAGCGGCTCGGAGGCCGAGACCTCGCCTCCGTCGCCCACGAAGATCTCCTCCGGACTCAGGGCGCCGTGGATGAGCTTCTTCCCATGCAGGACCTCGAGCGACTCCGCCAGTCGGAGGCCCACCGCCAGGGCCCGATCCACCGACCACGCCGCGTTCCTGGTGGCTTCGAGGCGGGTGGCCAGCCCCTGGGCGGCGGGTTCGGGGGTGGCGTACCAGGCCATCCCCTCGGCCTCGCCGGTGGTCAGGACGGGGAGGAAACAGGTGTTGCCGAGGTCCCGGTAGGCCTCGAGATCCCGCTTGAGACGCAACCGCAGCTCCCCCGACCCCGTAGAACGGGTGAGGAGTTGGATCCGGACGCGTTCTCCGGCTGGACCGACACCGAGGAACAGACGCCCCAGACGGCGCTCCCCTCGGTCTGCGTCCACTCGAAAGCTGCCGATCCGCTCCACGAAGTGCAGGGTAGCCAGTCGGGCCCTGGGAGGGAAGCCGTTCGCGGGGTATTGACGTTCCACCCCGGTTCGCGATGATCAAACAGGCTGTCGAGAAGCCCTCCGGACGCATGCGAGCGCCGGATTGCTACGATGGGCAGACAGTCGAGGCGGGAGTGAAGACGATGCGGCAGAGAGCGATCCGAGCGACCTGGCTCCTGGTCGGTGTCCTCACCGCGGCGGCGTCCGCCTCTGCCGGTCCCCTCACCGAGAACCTCGATTCCTTCCTCGCGGAGGCCGCGGCCCCGGCGGCTCCGGGCGCCGGACTGGTCCTGCATGCCGACCTCCGCATCGGAGGGTTGGCCGCCGGCGGACCCATCGTCTCCCGGGAGGCCAAGGTCGGGGTCCTGCCCGAGGGCCTGAAGTCCCTGCTGCTGGTCTCCCCTGAAGTCTCCTCGGTGGGAGGCTTCCCGGCCGCGCCCGACACCGCCTTCGCCCTCGAGCTCTCGGTCCTGGCCGTCTCTCCTCGTTCCGGAGCCCGCCTCGACGTACTTGTCGACGGCGAGGTGGTCCTGCGCGACATCCCGGTGGCCCGCCAGATCCCGGAGGAGCGGACCGTGGACCTGGCGCCCCACGCCCCCACCGGCAAGCACCGCATGGAGGTGCGCCTCTCGAAGGGGTCGCCCCCGGTGGCGGTGCTGGCCTTCAAGGTCCGGAGCCGAGCCGGCGAGTTCCCGGCGGCCGCGGTCCAGAGCGTCCGGAAGGCCTACCTCGAGCACGCCGGCCGCGAGCCCACCGTCTCCGAGGTGGCAGCCGCCGCCCCCCAGGCGGCCACCATGGCCGAGGAGAGCTTCTTCTCCCGCTTCCTCGAGGGACTGAAGGCCCGGTTCAAGGGCCCCCGCCACGCCCTCACCCGCAAGGAGGCGCTCGACTTCCGGTTCGACCGGGAGTACTTCACCGCCACCCTGCTCGCCCGCCTCGACCGGACCCCCGAGAAGATCCTCATGATCCTGGCCGAGCGGGCCCAGCAGGTCCTGGACCACGACTCGAACCCGGTAGCGGTCCGGAGCGCCCGGAAGATGCTGAACATCCTCTGGAACAAGGGCCTGCCGGTCTCACCGCCCCCGGCCCCGACCGGCGCCCCGACCCCGACACCGACCCATCACCCCACGCCGACTCCGACCCCCACCCACGAGCCCACCCCCACCCCGACTCCGACCGACGAGCCGACGCCGACGCCCACCCCGACCGATCCTCCCACCCCGACGCCGACGCCGACCTCGTCCCCGACGCCTACCCCGACCCCGACTCCCACCCCCACCGACAACCCGACGCCCACGCCCACCCCGACCTCCACGCCGACTCCCACGCCCACCCCGACCGACCCGGTCGACCCCAACAACATCCAGATCTTCGAGTGGTACCCGCTGGACGTGGGGATCGAGAACCACTACGTCGACAAGGCCGACGGCGACAAGACCTTCACCCTGAAGGTCGAGGAGAAGACCACCTACAAGGGCGCCAAGGTCGCCCGGGTGCGACGCCTCGACAAGAACGACGAGTACGACCTGATCGCCTACGAGGGCGCCCTCAAGCTCTGGCTACGCCACGACGACGTCAACGGTGCGCTCGACTGGTCCGACCAGGCGGTGCCGTTCTCGGAGTCGGCGGTCGTCAAGGTCGGCGACAAGTACGAGGCCACCCCCAAGAGCTACGTGAACCCGGTGACCGGCGGCAACTTCCACTGGATCATCGCCATGAAGGGCCTGAAGAAGGTCGAGGTCCCGGCCGGCACCTTCGAGAATGCCCTCCAGGTCAACGTCCAGAACCGCGACACCAAGAGCGGTCTGGTGGTCTCCAAGTTCGACATGTACCTGGTCCGGAACGTCGGTGTGGTCCGCCGCGACGGGCGCTTCATCACCACCACCTTCAAGCACCTGATGACCGGCAGTTCCAAGCTGCCGAAGTA